>NZ_JAAHHW010000001.1 GCF_010692325.1 Moorena sp. SIO3I8
ACATTGCCAACCATAACGTGATTGTGATCGAAGCCAAACAATCTGATCTGGTAAGGGGCTTCACTCAACTGGCGGTGGAGTTGGTTGCCCTTGATCAGTGGCTCCAGTCTGACCAGAGAATTTTGTACGGCATTGTTACCACCGGAGAAGACTGGCGTTTCGGTACTTTTAATCGCCAAGAACGTTCTATACAACAAGACCCCAAGCGCTACATCGTCCCAGAAGAGCTAACCGAGTTGCTGGAAATTTTAGTCGGGATTATGAATTGAAACGGTTAATTAATTATAGTGGTTTTTAATTAGGGAATCGGGAATCGGGAATCGGGAATCGGGAATCGGGAATCGGGAATCAGAGGGGAGTAGAGACTTAGATAATTTACAGAAATAAATACAGATGAAAAACCACTATAGTATCTTAATTCAATGGTCAGAGCAAGACCAAACCTACATTGCTAGTTTACCAGAATTTGGTCCTTATGCTCATACCCATGGCAGCAGCTACGAAGAGGCTCTCAAAAATGCTAAAGAAGTGTTAGAGCTTTTGGTAGAAGATTACCAAGCTAGAGGTCAAGAGTTACCTTTATTAAATTATTCAAAAATAACCGTTTAATTAAAGATTACAAAAACCGACTTTGCCACTGCTGATTTTTTCTTGATTATACAGCATCAGCGCAATTTCAAGTTTGAATTCATCCTCAGTCATTTGGCTTTACGGGACAGACTGTCCCAATACTTGCTACCGAATTCTAAATTCTTCATTCTTCATTCTTCATTCTTCATTCTTCATTCTTCATTCTAAACTGACTCCACCCACAACTGGATTGTCTCCAAGTCCCCAAATGGGATCATCTACACTATTGCTATTTTCTTGTAGCTGTTGATTGTTTTGCTGTAACTGTTTAATTTTTACAATTTCATGATGCAAGGCTAATACAACTAATTCCTCAAGATTCTTTACTAGTCCTGTCTGAATTAGTTCTTCTGTAGTTTTCAGCAAATCTGTGGGTAAACTTAAAGTGATTTGATTGACGTTTTCCATGGATAGTATTGTTTGGATGAGAGTGTTGATTATTATTGATTGAGCTTACCTATAGTCTAGGTGAGTTAGCAAAACGAAACTTGCCCATGATTAAGCTAACATTAGCTTAGCGCAATTCTTCCCCATGGCACAGGCATCAACTGAATCCTAACACTGGTTCACTTCACACCCAGTAAAGCTAATCATAATTCCTCTATCCTTGATTAACTCTTCCCTACTCCCTACTCCCTACTCCCTACTCCCTTTTCCCTACCTCCACCATCGACTAACATCATCAACCGCTGCCACCGTTTCTCTTAGGGCTTCAATACCCCCAAACTTGATGATTAAAGGAGCTAATTGAGGAAGAGCTTTAATAAAATTGGGACGGGTTAGACTAGCTATCCCTCTTTTGTCAGTCTCCGGGACACCAATCTTCAGAAGTATTATCAGTCAATCAATACAAGCTATTCTATTAGAAAAAATTGGATACTGTATTTGTTGCTAGAAAAAAATCTGGTAATCCCTTGAACTACAAAAGTTCTAGAATTTAGAAAAGACAAAAGATTTCGGAGAGTGACAGAAGAGGGATAACGGGCAAGATGCCCATTCCACCCACCGGGTCAAACAGCTTTAATGAGATGCACCCTGACACTTTCGAGCTTTGTAGGCGGCGAGAGTCTGTTTTAAGCTGCCCAAATTGGTTCAATCGAGACCCTTGTGACGCTGGGTTCTTTCCACACGGGGCTCTAGCTGCTGAGATGTCAGCACAAGCAAGCCATAAGCCCTTTGACATGATCAGCGATCGCGAAATAAAAACTTTTGCTGATCTTCAGGTTAACCCGTTGGGCTGCTGGGAGGTAGCCTCAACAGTGACCAAACTAATATATAACTTACCTGAATATTTGTCAAGTACATTTTATACAAAAAAATATTAAATTCCCCTGAGATATAGCTTTTCCATTTGAGATGTAAACAGAGGATTGAGGAAACAAGGGAATCTAAAATAGACAACAAGCACTATTATAAAAGAAATACAATGATTTTTTGGGGTTATTCTAAATCAGCCTTATAGTTCACGAGCTATTTGTAAATTTTATTTATTCGAATACAAAAAAAATACAAAGGCTAAGGTTAGCACACAATCTTGACAAGATGGTCTAGTATAAGAGTAAAATAATGGTTAACTAATTCCTGGAAAAATACGGCTAAGTGGCAAGAGAGCGAATAGCTCCACTTCCTGATAGGCTCAAGGGAGTTAGTGTAACGATAAGCCAGGTCAATTTCACATAGGGGTTAGACTCATTTAAGCTCAGGGCTTAATCTACGTCGAAAGCAGGGTAAGCGCAAGAAAAAATGGCTCATAATGTGCATTGGCTGGATATCGGTTGCTCGTGGCTCAAAACCCCTATCATCTCGTAGAACTGTACTCGCAATAGAGTTAAGTTATTGATAATTGTGCCGTCTTTTTATCAATGAGCCACAACTTATTGATTCTTGCGCTTACCCTGATGCCGAAAGGCCTATTAACTCTTAGCCCAAGGCCAAAAAATTTAATTAATTTATGAACCTGCTAGGTTTTTTGTGCTAATTCCTAATGAGCACAGATAACCGAGATTGTAGGTATCCATCGACAGGTCTTGGAATCAATTCCTTGGCCATGATTCCCATACCACTGTGGATTGCCACAGCTGCTAGTGGGAAAGTATTTATTCTTATTCTAATTATTACTAATGTCTCGACAAAAGCGCAAAAGGTCAAGGTGCAGCAGCGGTTGGAGGCTGCAAAGCTGGAAAGTTTGCTTGCCCGCGATCGCAATCATCATTTTGTTGTGTGCCGAGGTAGCAGTAGCCCAGAATCCACCTTCTGAGCTTACATCTCTCCAAAACCAGCTTAAATCTCTCCAAAACCAGGTTAAATTTCTCGAAATCGCCCTGGATACTATCTGGGTGATATTCACTGGTTGTTTAGTGTTCTTTATGAACGCGGGCTTTGGGATGTTGGAGGCTGGTCTTTGCCGCCAAAAGAACGCCGCCAACATTTTGACTAAAAACCTGATTGTGTTTGCCCTGTCTACAGCCGCTTACTGGGCAGTTGGCTTTGCTTTCATGTTTGGCAATGGGAACCCTTTTATAGGTTTGAGTGGCTTTTACCTTAAAAGTAACGATGTCTTCGATTCACTAAAAGATATTGGTATACCCCTCAACGCCAAGTTCTTTTTTCAACTGGTTTTGGCTGGAACTGCTGCCACTATTGTCTCTGGAGCAGTGGCTGAACGCATCAAATTTGCGGCGTTTTGTCTGTTCAGCCTTCTCCTGGTGGCAATCATTTACCCCATCACGGGTCACTGGATTTGGGGAGGAGGCTGGCTAGGAGGAGGCTGGCTAGAATGGCTGAAATTTTGGGACTTTGCTGGTTCAACCGTAGTTCACTCCGTAGGCGGTGGCTCTGCCTTAGTGGGTGTTTACCTTCTCGGACCACGCAAGGGTAAATATATAGATGGCGTGTCCTATGGGCTGTCCGGACACAATCTCAGCCTCGCGATTCTAGGTTGCTTTATTTTATGGCTAGGCTGGTTTGGTTTTAACCCGGGCTCAACGATGGAATTAGATCCCAAGGCAATTAGCCATATTGTCCTGACGACGAATACAGCAGCATGTGCAGGGGGTATTGCCGCAGCTATAGCTACCTGGTTGAACCCATGGGATCTTAACAGTAAGCCTGACCCCACTATGATTATTAACGGAGTACTGTCGGGTTTGGTAGCCATTACCGCATCCTGTCGATTCGTTACCATTGATAGCGCTATCGCTATAGGTCTGCTGGCAGGAATAATTGTGGTCTTCTCAGTGGAATTTTGGGACAGGATGGAAATTGATGATCCAGTAGGTGCTATTTCTGTCCATCTTGTCGGTGGAGTCTGGGGAACCCTGGCTTTAGGCCTTTTCAGTGAAGGAAGTGAAGGAGCTGGTGCTTTGTATAGTGATGGTCCAGTAGCAGGACTATTCCGTGGTGGCGGGATAGATAGTATCCGGCAGCTTTCTATTCAACTACTTGGCATTGTTGCAGTAGGTCTGTCAACGGTTGTCCTGAGCTTGCTGGCTTGGTTATTCGTTAAAAGCATACTTTCCTCAAGTCTGAGGGTTACAGAAAAAGCAGAACGTGAGGGTCTAGATTTCCACGAACACCGTATGAGCGCCTACAGTGGCTTTTTGTTTAAGGCAGATGTCAAGGAATCAGCGCTCAAGGATCCCCCAAGAAAGAATTAACAAACTAAAGAATTAGCAAACTAAAGAGTTAGGAGAGTAATCATGGCGATTATGGACGATAATCTCAATAAAACCGTTGAAAAAATTAACGATGAGCTGAAGAACATCCTTGAAGAAATGAAAGCTCCCAATATAGCCATAATTGGTAAGACTGGTACGGGAAAAAGTACTCTTATCAATAAGGTATTTGGTATAGAAAAAGCCGAAACAAATGCGGGATGGCCTGTAACTAAATCCTTCAATTTTTACACTCCAGAACATAGTTCTGTCGATACACGTAAACCCATGAATTTATACGATTCAGCCGGTTATGAAGCGAATAAAGAACAGGAATTTAAAGAAAATCTGTTTAATTTTCTAAATACCAAACAATCTGAAGGATTACCATCACAAATACACTTGATTTGGTATGTTATAAATGCGGCTTCAAAAAGATTTGAAGACTTCGATGCGGATATCATTAACGAAATAAATCGATTAAAAATTCCTGTGATCATAGTCTTGTCTCAGTGCGATATTGTCAGCAATGAAGATATTAATAAGCTTACAAATGTGATTAAGAAATGTAATTTTGAGAAAGCTTATCACATTCTTGAGGTAGCTGCTAAACCTTTAAATAGTAATAATAAAAAAATTGAATCTTTTGGACTTAAAGAACTGGTAGATAAAACCATTGAGTTATTACCAACTATATATTCAGATGCCATTATTGCCAACCAAATAGTCAAGATTGGAGACAAAAAGAAGGTAGCCTGGAAATACATTGCTGCTGCTGCTACAACTTGCTTTGTATCTGGGCTTGTTCCTATTCCGCTTTCAGCGGTCATAGCCATGATTTCCTCTCAAGTTAATCTTCTAAAAGAAATAGCGAAATTATATAATTCCGATAAGATTATCAAAATAATAGACCCAATTACTGGTCAAACAGGCACGACAGTACTTACTATTGCAGCAGTTGGGACTTTAAACATCTCAGCAACTTTTTTGGTCGGCTTGTTTCCTCCTAGTTTTCTGGCAGCAGAGGCAGCTGCGGGAGGAGTAGCTGCTACCTATATAGTAATTATGGGACTCACGTATACGTCCGTTTGTGATAAATTATCTAAAAGGCATTTTGGTGGTTCTGAGAGTAACCAGGAAGTCAAGGATTTTATTGAAGAAACATTTAGGGAAGAATTTAATAAATATCGAAAAATTAGAGTTAATTCTCCAAAAAAACTTGAACAAATCAAAGACGTTTTTTTATCAAATCGCCTTCAAAATATCAATAATCAAGAAATAATATAAATTCTAAACGATAAACAAAATTACGACAAAATCATTAGGGAGTTAGTAGATGCTCATGATGACATTATAGGTGCAGTTATTATCTCCGACGAAGGGCTACCAGAAACTGATTATATAGGCGAATTATCTGAAGATGAAATTATCGAAATAGCAGAGGCAATAATCAATGTTGCTAGTATTAAACGACCCAACCGAATTTGGTTTGAATATCAAGATTTTGATCTAATTGTTGTTTTTAACGCTAAGGATTATTTATTGCTAGTTAAAGCTAAAAAAACTAATAGACTTGGGAGCCTTAGAAAGACTATTAAAAATACCTCAGAAAAGATTCAGTCTTTAGTTGACCCTAATCCAGCTTCTGGCAATGGTGATCAGCCCAGTGTTAGGCAAAATAATAATGAAAAAAGATACAGGAACAAACCGGAAAGTCCTGAATCTTAGTCAGTTGCTCCACTTCCAGGGCAAAGGCATCTCCCGATCAATCGTCTTGATTATGGGTATTCAACTGAACCCTTAATAACGGGGGGCATTTTGCCCTTGGCCTCAACTCAGATATTCCACCAAGTTTATTAATATTTACCTGTGTCTTGATGCAGTCGCAGGGAGATAGGGTTTGAGTTTTTTGTGATAACTGAGTAGTATCAAATTTCAAGGTAAAAAAGCTTAGCTATTCTATCATCTAAACCGATTTTTTATATATTCACTGTTCCCTGTTACCTGTTCCATATTCCGTGGTATATCAAAATATAAGCCAATGAAAAATACTGTACAAATTCAACATAAGTGAGTAGACAAATCCCTAAAACTTTTATTTGTAAATAAATGTAAAAAAAAAAATACCCCTTGCATTTTTTCGAGGAGTTATGTATACTATAGAAAGTGACGACCGATACTAATAGCCGCGCTGGTTACAACTGTTAACCACGACCAGCGCGGCTTTCCTCCCTCCTAAAAAGGAGTTACTTCCATGATGCAAAAAAAAATCACGATCATCAATCCTCGCTGGCTACATCTCAGTAAGCATTCAGCTTATGCACTACGGGCACGCTACGCGAACAGTTATCAGCTTATGGGCGATGGGCACGCTAGCTGACGGCTGACGGCACCTCAAGTAGCGTGAGCTTTTAGCTCACGGCTGACCGCTGACTGCTGACTGCTGACTGCTGAATAATTAAATTTTACGATAGTAAAAAAACAGGAATATATTTCGACGAATAAAAAAAGAAAAAGGCTAAGGTTAGCATACAACATTGACAATATCCTCTACTATAAGAGTAAGATAGAGCTTAACTGCTTCCTGGAACAACACTGTCAAGTGCCCAGGTAACAAATAGATTCAGTTACTCATAGAATCAAGGGAACTAGTGTAAGGATAAGCCAAGTCAATGGTCACTCATGACTTAGGCTGATTTAAGATTAGGGTGTTATCTACGCCAAAATTTTATCTACGCTAAAAGAGTTTTCACTAGTAGCCTAAGGCCAAAAAAAATTAATTAATTCAGGGGTCTACGCTGAAAGCTGAAAGCTGACGGCTGAAAGCTGACGGCTGAATGCTTACAAGTATTGATTTTTATTCTAAGCACTAAACCTTTGATTACTAATGTCTAAACAAAACCGCAAAAGGTCAAGGTGTACCAGCGGTTGGAGGCTGCAAAGCTGGAAAGTTTGCTTGCCCGCGATCGCAATAATCATCCTGTTGTGTGCCGAGGTAGCAGTAGCCCAGAATCCACCTTTTAAGACTACCCTTGAATCTCTCCAAATTGCCGTGGATACTATCTGGGTGATATTCACTGGTTGTTTAGTATTCTTCATGAACGCGGGCTTTGGGATGTTGGAAGTTGGTCTTTGCCGCCAAAAGAACGCCGCCAACATTTTGACTAAAAACCTGATTGTGTTTGCCCTGTCTACAGTAGCTTACTGGGCAGTTGGCTTTGCTGTGATGTTTGGTGATGGAAACCCTGTTTTAGGTTTCAATGGCTTTTTCCTTTCAGGATTAGATAATAGTCCAGCCATAGGAGAAGCCTACAACGGTGTCTTCTATTCACTAAAAGATATTGGTATACCCCTCAACGCCAAGTTCTTTTTTCAACTGGTTTTTGCTGGAACTGCTGCCACTATTGTCTCTGGAGCAGTGGCCGAGCGCATCAAATTTTCGGCGTTTTGTCTGTTCAGCGTTCTACTTGTGGGCATAATTTACCCAATCACGGGTCACTGGATTTGGGGAGGAGGCTGGCTAGGAGGAGGCTGGCTAGAATGGCTGAAATTTTGGGACTTTGCTGGTTCAACCGTAGTTCACTGCGTAGGCGGTGGCTCTGCCTTAGTAGGTGCTTACCTTCTCGGACCACGCAAGGGCAAATATATAGATGGCGTCTCCTATGGGCTGCCCGGACACAATCTCAGCCTGGCGATTCTAGGTTGCTCGATTTTATGGCTGGGCTGGTTTGGTTTTAATCCCGGCTCAAGCATTTTTAATCCCGGAACAACGAATTTAGATCCCAACTCCATTAGCCATATTGTCCTCACGACGAATATAGCAGCTTGTGCAGGGGGTATTGCCGCAGCTATAACTACCTGGTTTGACCCAAGGGATCCTGACAGTAAGCCTGACCCCACTATGATTATTAACGGAGTACTGTCGGGTTTAGTAGCTATTACTGCATCCTGTGCATTCGTTACGATTGGTAAAGCTATTGCTATAGGTCTGCTGGCAGGAATAATTGTGGTCTTTTCAGTGGACTTCTGGGACAGGATGAAAATTGATGATCCAGTAGGTGCTATTTCTGTCCATCTTGTCAGTGGAGTCTGGGGAACACTGGCTTTAGCTCTTTTCAGTGAAGGACCTGGTGATTTGTATAGTATTGGTAACGGTCCAGTAGCCGGACTATTCTGTGGTGGCGGGATAGATAGTATCCGGCAGCTTTTTATTCAACTACTCGGCATTGTTGCAGTAGGTCTGTCAACGGTTGTCATGAGCTGGCTGGCTTGGTTATTTGTTAAAAGCATACTTTCCTCAAGTCTGAGAGTTACAGAAAAAGCAGAAATTGAAGGTCTAGATTTCCACGAACACCGTATGACTGCCTACAGTGGCTTTTTGCTTAAGGCAGATGTCAAGCAATCATCGCTGAGAGATCAGCAAAGACATAATTAATATCATGTCCAGTTGAATACTTACACTTTGGCTAAAGTAAGGCAGAAGGCAGAAGGCAGAAGGCGCTTAGTATAAGTACTCAACCGGACATGATATTACCTGTTCCCTGTTCTAGAGTAGTTTAATCAAAAATAATCCCATGACCAGAATCAAGATGATGTCAAAACAACCACAATATTACGATCTAATTGTTAGGGAGTTAGTAGCTGATAATGATGACATTGTAGGTGCAGTTATCCTCTATAAACAGTTACCTATTACTGAATATATAGGTGAATTAAATAAAACTGAAACTCTAAAAATAGCAGATAAAATAATCGAGTTTCACAAATCTATTAACCGCTTACCTAGTCTGGTAAACAACGAAAAAATATTCATTGAATCTAGAGATACTTTGCTGATTGTTGTTTTTTATCCTAATCAGTGTTTGTTGCTAGTTAAAGCTAAGCAAACTGATATCCTTGGCAGGATTATACATGCTATTGAAGAAACATCACAAAAGATTCAGTATTTACTTGACCCTAGAGCAGCTTATCGGAATGGTTATCAGTTCTTTGATCAGCCAAAGGATAATGAAATAATATACAGGAATAAACCCCTAAGTCCTGAATTTTAGGACGTTCCCAAATTTCAATACAACTGGGGCACAAAGAATTGCTCATACAGAGGTGGGCGCACATAATTATTGGGAGCCTTCTTGCGTGGGGGTAATTCTAGAGGTTCCGGTGTCATATCAACGTAGGGAATCTTGCTGAGAATATGACTGATGCAATTAAGCCGAGCACGCTTTTTGTCATCAGCTTCCACCGTGAACCAGGGGGCTTCTGGAATATTGGTGTGAGCCAACATGTTGTCTTTTGCTTGAGAATATTCCACCCAGCGATCGCGAGATTCTAGATCCATCGGGCTGAGCTTCCAGCGACGAGCGGGATCGGTGGTGCGAGATTGGAACCGTCGCTCTTGCTCCTCATCGCTTACTGAAAACCAATACTTCAGCAAAATTATGCCGGATCTGACCAACATCTGCTCAAATTCTGGGCAGGTTTGCATGAATTCCTGATACTGTGCATCGGTACAAAAACCCATCACATGCTCCACCCCAGCTCGATTGTACCAACTGCGGTCAAAACAGACAATTTCACCGGCTGCGGGCAGATGAGCTACATAGCGCTGGAAATACCATTGGGTCTTTTCCCGATCACTGGGTGTACCCAATGCCACAATTCGGCAGCCACGTGGATTTAGGGGTTCGGTAATCCGTTTAATAGTCCCTCCCTTACCCGCTGCATCACGTCCTTCAAACACAATCACAATCCGGGTCCCAGTATGCTTAGTCCAGTATTGCATTTTCACCAGTTCCAATTGCAGACGGGCAAGCTCCTTTTCATAAATTTTCCTGGGAAGTTTAGAGCTGCCTTCTGCCTCAGAAATGTGGTAGAACACTCTTCGTTCTGAATTGGGGAGATTGGCCTTCTTTTGTTTCTTGAGTTTTTTCTTATTTAATTTTTCCTTATTTAATTTTTTATTATCTTTCTTTTTACTATCTGCTGCTAGTAGATGCTTCTTTTTGCTCGCCCGTTGGGACTTATCCCCATTCATAGATTTAGTTTTCATTGCTATACAACCCTGTATTTGTATTGAGCTTGATGTAGGGTGGGCAGTGGATCAGGCAGATTCACCAAGCTAGCCATCGGTTTGCTAGGCACTGCCCACTTTAGGATTTGCCCTTTGCCTAAAACCAAGCATTAATTGAGCTAAGAGGGAATTCACCGATTTTCTAATCCTCTAACTCGTTGCTCTAAGGCATTCATTCTTTCCTCTAAATCTAATTTATCAGATTCTTGGGTGATGCTATATCCAATCAATTGTTCTAATATCCTTTCTTGTCGTTGTTGGTTGTCTTGAGACCTTAATTGTCTTTCTTGTAGTTCAAGTTGACCAGCTTGTAGTTCAAGTTGACCAGCTTGTAGTTCAGCTTGAACAGCTAGCATCTGTTCTAATATTGTCTCTTGTCGTTGTTGGTTCTCTTGAAACTTTAATTGTGTTTCTTGAAACTTTAATTGTGTTTCTTGTAGTTCACGTTGAACAGCTAGCATCTGTTCTAATGTTACTTCAATTCGATCTAATCTGTTCGAGCCGTTGTTAGTCATTGTTAATTTATTAATTTAATTAGGTCTTATTGATAGCCCTTGGCCAATGGCTATAATTTATTATGACTCCAAGCTTCTAACTCCTGAGATCTACGGTGGGCAGTGGATCAGGCAGATTCACCAAGCTGGTCATAGGATTGCTAGGCACTGCCCACCCTACGATTAATGTGCTGGATAAAGTTGGTGCGTTCGCGTAGCGTAGCCCTTCGGGCTAATCGCAACTCTAGATCGCCTTGGCAAAATTAGCTGGATCTTGGTCACGTCGGTGACGGATGGGAATAGGAGAACCTTGAGCATTTCCTACTAAAGAGGCAGTTTTTTCCAGAGACTCTCTGAGCCTCTTAGCAGCATATATAGACATATCCCGAGGAACACTAATTCTGTCGCGCAAATATCGCAGAGCAGGATCTGAACCCAACGGTGGCATAAAGGTTTCCCCGGTAATCATGTGTGTCAAGGCACAACGGAGGGCTGGATCAAACAAGGTCTCGTCGGCGGGGTTAACTCGAATGATATTAGTGCGGTGTTTAAGCACTCGTTGGAGAGCTTCAGTACGGGAAGTCTCCGGTTCTGGGTAAGTTACATCCGGTAGCCCTTCCCAAGGACCATTGTCCACCCGTGCCTGATTGACTAACGTCTGGGGTTTATCGTTTGGCCAGCAACCCCCCATCTGGGGAGGCAAATCATGGACATGGGTGTGGAAGTCGCTCTGTGTGCCACGATAGGTAGGTCGGGTTTCCATGGCTTCAAACCAAGCTGCCAATCGAGGATTTTCTTCCCTTATAGAATAGCCTTTGTAGTAATAAAGACTGGCATTCATGCGTTCGACATAAGGCATGAAAATCACATCAACAGTACCGAACTGATCCAGAAAGTAAGGACCTGGAGTGGAGCTTAGGGCATTTTCCACCATCTCCACCACTTGAATAAATTGGTCTTGGTGATGTTGCTCTTCTTTAGATGAACGTGTAGGATAGCACAGCCAAGTACACCAAGCTCTAAACAGAAGTCTCTCCAACTGCCTTAGCTTTATGACAGCCGGGTCTTTCATGCTTTGCTCTAAGGGTTTAAAAACCCGCTCTAATCCGATTAAAATGTCATCACTTTCGGTGATAAAGTTACCATCTAGCTCTAGGGCTGGTAGCATTCCGGATGGCACTTTCTGCTTGTACCAACGTTCTTTCTTACCATAACAAAACATGGTAATTTTTTGGATACGATAAGGAATTTGTTTTTCTTCCAACCATAGCCAAATTTTCTGGCAGTAAGGGCACCAAGCGTGGTTATCCCGGTATAGGGTAACCCGAATATCAGATTCACTAAAACCAAATAGGCGCAAACAAGATTGAGCGTTAGTAGCTCCATTAACGGTATCTATTTTAAAATCCGTCAGAGCTTCTAGTTCTTGCCAGCTTAGGGGGGCGATACTCATGGGGGTGGGTTTAATTAAAGTTTGTTACAAAAGATACTATCGCATATTTTGTGTAAGCTATCAGCTATCAGCTATCAGCTATCAGCTATCAGCTATTGAATAAAATAAGCTGTTCGCGTAGCGTGAGCTTTTAGCTCACGGCTGACGGCTGACGGCTAACGGCTGATAGCTGACAGCTGAATCCTTAGGACTAAGACAGTGATAAACCTGAGCTTGGTAACCATCCACGGTTATTAAATTATTAACAGAATTCTCAGCAGAACAATTAGGTAACTCTTCAACTGTTGCGTTAAAATTCACCAACCATAAATCTATGGTACTTGACAAATCAGCGACAGTTTGTTTAAGAGTGAGAGCAGCCGGACAATTGCTCTGCTGGCACTGAATTTGGTCTTGATGTGCCAATATAAATTGGGGATTAACTGAGGATAGTTTTTGATCAGCCTTCTGTTGGAATTCCCAAGCCAGCCCCATCATTTCACCAGTCTGTACCAAGGTGTTGTGAGTAGTAGCAATTAGTATCGGTACTGATGACTGTTGTTCAATTATGGGTACCAATAAATCTGGACGATAGTATTTTTGATAGCCTAGATTGCTGACTACGGTAATACTACTCAAAAACCCCATTATCAAAACTAGCGCTATGGTTTTTGGTCTACTAGGGCTACTATTGTCAGTGGAATTTGTGGTTGAGGCGCGAGGGTTACTCACGGCTAGGGCGGCTGCTACTAAGACAATCACAGCAGGGAAGTAAACGAAACTATACCGAGCACCACGGGTGAGGTCAGTACCAAGGCAGTAAGTAATACCAAAAAATAATGCGATCGCACTAATCAAGAAACTCCCTAAAACCCCTGTGACCAAACCAGTCTGAGGGTGATTTAGTTGTATTTTTAGATAGCGATAGAGAATCGGGAGCAACCAGATTAGAAACACTAACATCACCAAACCCGAAGCAATGACCACGATCAGGGAAGATGACTCTACCGGCAATAGCGATAACATGGTGATCCAAGCAGCGAAAGCTTGAAAAATTGGCTTGCTCCAAGCCCAACTCCCTTCAGTGCTACTGATAATCCATTCAGTCATCTGAGCATCGTAACTCGATAGCCACACCGGTAACCAAACTAATCCTCCCATAGCACTACCTACAGCAACTGCACCAATGCGCCGGATTGGATAGGGTCGAGAAGGAGAAATTTTGGCTAATCCCCAAAGTCCTAATAAAACCATGGCCTCAGCACACAGGGTCAGGAGAAAAAAATAGTGGGTTGCTATACCTAAACAATTAACCACTACCCAAGACAGGGATATCCAAATCGGTAGAACAGTCTGGCGTTGAAGATGTTGTACAGCAATAACTAAGCAGCACAGGGATGCCATTACCCACAAAATAGCTAAGGTGTAATGACGGGCTTCCTGGGCTAGAAAGACACCGTAGGGAGACACAGCCATAATTGCTGCTGCTAGTTGAGCCACTAACCGGGAACGAAACCCTACCCAGCTCAGTCCATAGATTACTGGAATTGATACTATACCGAACAGGGCGGGAAGCGATCGCATCCCCCAAATTACTAAGTCGCTATGCTGTAACGATGTTCCATCGAACGCCTGTACACCGAAGGAAAATAGCCTCATCCACCAGTTCGCCAGGACAAAATATAGGGGAGGGTGGTGATCCTCAGTAAATAAATGATGAATAACTGCTGATGCTCCCGATTCTGGATTAAATGCCAGTGGTTGTAACAGGGTAGATAGGGAAATGGCTTGGTCTAGGGGTAAGGTTTGATAACTATTGCCCAAGCTGAACACGATTGTGGCAAATTCATCGGTCCAGGGGGACTTCAGGGTGAGGTTAGTGAAGCGTAAAACACTGCCAATAGTAATCCAAAATAATAGCAACAGGGGCTGAAACCAGAGACTTCTCAGGAAAGTTTTCAAAAATAGTAACCTCAATCAGCAAAGGAGCACACTTGCCAATGGAATTGAACAATGATACGACGCATTCCCCCACCTGGCCTATGGCCACGCTACGCGAACGGCTTGCCAGGTGGGGGTTAAGGAGTAATCAGTTATCTCTAGCCCAGCGCTCTATTAGTTCTCCAACGCTGATATTTGTTTCTTTGGCAGAAGCTCGCAATCTATTCCATGCCGTATCGGTCAGCATTATGGTGTGTTTTTTTTTAGTTCATCATAATAAACCGGGATTCCTCTCATCCTTTTTTGAGTTTTCTTTTGCCTTGTGCTTGACCTATCTAGAATAGCCGTATTTACTAAAAATAGAGTAGCAAAGAAACAGATGAAAACGCCAGCCAAAGTTATCCGCACCGATAAATGGAGACTCAACCCGACCACCGAGCAGCGTGTACTGCTTAGTGAGACGGTCGAGGTCTACCGTCGTGCTTGTCGGTACTTGGTTGGCATCATCTATACTCACTGGGGGGAACTTGGGGATTTAACGGCAGATCAATTGACCCCTGCCGTTGAGAAATTGATGCACAAGACTGCTAAGCGTCCTAATATCAAATATCCCCAATTCAATAAAACCTTCTATAAATTCCCTAGTTACTTACGTCGGGCTGCAATCGCATTTTCCGCTGGTCAGGTTAGTAGTTTTGTTACTCGTTATCGGGATTGGCAATCAGGAAGTAGAAAAAGAAAGGACGCCAAGCCTCCAAGACTGAATGCAAGTACCGGTTGTTATCCATCCCTCTACAAAGGGCAGTGCTATAAACTACATGGTTTCAATACAGTAGAAGTTAAGGTCTTTAATGGCTCTGATTGGATCTGGACTGATGTTCATATCACCGGTTTAAGAGAGCGTCACTTGGTAGCATCTAACAAGATGATGTCTCCTTCTATAGTAATAAACAATCGGGGGTATTACCTGTCAGTTCCATTTACCTGTAAGCCAGAAAAAAGAAAACCAGAGGCAAATGTTACAGCAGTCGATCTAGGAATCAACACAACAGCCACAATAGCAGTCGTAACTCACAGCGGAACTGTAATCCATGCTGAATTCGTTCATCCTGGAAGAGACATAGACCGCCGAGATAAAAGACTAAAGTCCGTATCTACACGGGCATCATTGACCATGGGTAAAGGCGGGAAACTCCATAAAGGTTTCTGCTCTAAAACCTACGATAAATGCCGAAGAATCAATCATCAGATCGGCCATATTGTTTCAAAGCGGATTGTCGAGATTGCCAAAAAGTTCAATTCTTCAGCTATAGTGTTTGAGAATCTTAAAGGCTGGAGGCCAAAGGGTGGCAAAAAGCGATCGAACCTGCGGCAAAAATTCCATGGATGGCTCAAATCTAAAATCCGAGATTTCACCGAAATGAAATGGGCGGAATTAGGCGGAAGAGTTGTAGAAGTTGTGGCAGCTTATACTTCAAAGTTGGCCTATGATGGTTCCGGCGTGGTCAAGAGGAATTCAAAAAAATACTCTTTAGCAACCTTCACCTCAGGTAAACGCTTTAATGCAGATTTAAATGGCGCTTACAATATCGGTGCTAGAGGTGTGTTTAAGCTCGTTTGCAGAAATGACAACGAGGGTCGTTCCAGCAAAAGATCTGGACGACCACCTAGAAGCTGGGTCTGCCTGTGTGACTTGTGGGTTAGCGGTAATCCTAAGTTAGCATAGGACACCACCACCTCGGGCGAAGCCCGACGCTACGCGAACGGCTTGCCAGGTGGTGGAGCTTCATATAGATGACAGACAAAATATATCGAATCAGGGGGTTTTAGCCCCTAAGTTATTTTCACCTTCCGGCTACACCATGGAGATGTTCAACTGCGATCACTGCGATCATTGTAGATTTACTGAGTGTAGGTTTACTGAATATGCCTGTGATTACCACTAGTGTTGATACTATTCTCAACCGTGCCTTAGGGGGTATTGATATATCACCCGATGAAGGGGTTGTGCTTTTGAAGCAAACTGAACCTCAGGCCGTAGCGTCAATTCAAGAAACTGCGGATCGGTTGCGCTATAGACAAGTCGGGGATACCGTTACCTATGTTATCAACCGTAATATCAACTTTACAAATATCTGTACCCAGCACTGTAGTTTCTGTGCTTTTCGGCGGGATGCCTCTGACGAGGGTGCTTATTGGCTCGATTGGCAGCAAATTCATGAAAAGGCAGCGGATGCGGTGCGGCGGAATGCTACAGAAATTTGCATGCAGGGCGGACTCAACCCCAAGGCAAAGATGAATGGGTCAACCTTGCCCTATTACCTAGGGTTGGTAAAAACCATTAAGCAAGACTTTCCTCAGCTGCATCTCCATGCTTTCTCTCCCCAGGAAGTGCAATTTATTGCTGAGCAAGATGGACTTAGCTATGCTCAGGTAATTGCTCAACTACAAGAGGCTGGTGTTGGTTCAATGCCAGGAACAGCAGCCGAGATTTTAGATGATGATGTCCGACGTATTCTCTGTCCAGAAAAGACCAATACCGCCACTTGGCTAGAGATTGTGTCAACAGCTCATCGACTGGGAATGCCCACAACCAGTACCATGCTCTCGGGTCATATTGAGACACCCCAACAACAAATGGCACACTTGGAAAAATTGCGATCGCTTCAACAAACAGCCCGTAACCAGGGATACCCTGGCTTAATCACTGAATTTATCTTACTGCCCTTTGTCGGACAGGAAGCTCCCAAACCATTACGTCATCGTGTTGGACGGGATCAACCAGTCTTGAAAGATGCTCTGTTACTCACAGCTGTAGCTCGGATTTTCCTAGGAAACTGGATTCAAAATCACCAACCCAGTTGGGTAAAACTCGGTCTTGCTGGGGCGACAGATGCCCTTAAATGGGGTTGTAATGATATTGGTGGCACATTAATGGAGGAGCATATCACCACCATGGCCGGAGCTATGGGGGGTACCTGTATGGAAGTAGAAACATTACAAGCAGCCATTCAATCCCTTGGGCGTCCCTATCAGCAACGAGATACGATCTACAGCTAAGATCAAGTCCAGTTAATCACTTCTAATCTGGTTGATACCATACCTGTTAATTAATAATTGGTAATTGATAATTATTAATTATTAATTATTAATTTACGAACAACCAATTTTAATCAGATTCAACGGTCACACAGAGATATAAGCCCTTATATTGATGTCCCTAGCAATCAAATCCATGACAAAAAAAAAGAAATCTTCTCTACTGCTAATTTTTGCAGCAGCCGTCTTGGTAGTAGGCGGTGGAGTAACCGCTTACTGGTTGCTAGTGCGGCGGCAGATTTTCCAACCAAATATTCAGGTAAGTACCCAGTTAGTTCCGCAAAATGCCTTCTTTACTGCATCAATTTCTACAGATTCCAAACAATGGCAGCAGTTGCTAAACTATGGCACAACTGAATCTCGACAAGTTTTGGAAAAACAGCTTGCTCAGTTGCAGGAAAATTTACTAACTGCTAACGGCTACAACTATCAGGAAGATATCAAACCTTGGTTGGGTCAAGACGTTACCTTAGCATACTTTAGCCCTAGAGAGTTATCACCAGCAGTCTTATCAAACGATCAATCAGTTTTTCCCAGTTTGATTGTACTACCCATTGACAAACTAACCCAAGCAATGGAGCTGTTCAAAAAAGCCAAGTCTCAATCAGGGAAACAGTGGGTTGAGAGAACCTACAGAGGTATTCAGGTTTACGAAACGAACAAGAGTAACTCCCAAAAGTACTCAGTAGCAGTGCTGGGGCGTTTTCTAGTGGTGAGTGAAAACCCCAAAATTATTGATCAGGTGATTGACACCTACAAAGGAGCTATCTCGGTAGCTAGTAAAGCTGGTTACCAAGATGCGATCGCTCAGATTAAAACTGATCAGTCCTTTGCTCAGTTGTATATTAATCTACCAGCTTTTTTAGCCGCAGTAGCCTCTGATGCCCAGGAGCAGCCTGAAACAACAGCAGCTAAACCCTTAAAGCAAGACATAGTCACAACAGTAACCCTAGCACCAAAGGGGATAAGTTTTGAAGGGATTTCCTGGCTCAAACCCAGAAGCGCTGTTAAGGTCAGTAACCAAAATAGCGGTTCTTTTTTGCCTAGACGGATGCCAGCGAGTACCCTAGCCATTATATCTGGGGGTAACATCAGACAATTTTGGCAATACTATACCGAACAAGGAGCATTAAATTCTCTAATCCCCATTTCCCCAGACAATTTCCAAGCTGGATTGAAAACCACCTTAGGGTTGGATTGGGAAAAGGATTTACTGTCTTGGATGGAAGGGGAGTTTGCCCTAGCCTTAATACCAATGTCTCCCGAACAACTGGCGCTTCAGGATAACCCTTACTCTGCTCCCTTAGGAGCTGGGATAGCATTGATGGTAAAAGTAAGCGATCGCTCTCGTGCTCAAGCAACCCTACAGCAATTGGATGACTTAATCACTAATAGTTATCAGTTACCGGTGGTAGAAACTCAGGTGAACGGTCAACCAATGGTGACCTGGACAGCTACTTTAGGAGGGGTGAATGCTACCCACGGCTGGTTAGAAGGGAATGTAGTCTTCTTCACCCTAGGAGCCCCCATTGCTAGTGAACTGGTCCCTCAACCCCAAAAGACACTACTTCAAGCACCTCTGTTTCAAAACACCGTACCAACCAAACCTAATCCCAACACTGGTCAATTTTTCCTTGATGTTGAGCGTACCCTCAACAGCAGTAATCTCAATCTCGCCCAACTATCAAGCCAGCAAGAAATCTTAGCAAAGGCAATTAATACCATCGGCTTAACGGTTGCTACAATCGACCCCAATCGTACCCGCTTTAAACTTTTTGTTCAGTTGAAAAAACAGTCTCAACCCAGTAAAGCTGCTGAAACTAAGAAGGGAGATAATCAGCAAAAGCCGTAAAGACGCTATTAAGCTATCAGCTATCAGCTATCAGCTGATAGCTGATAGCTTAATAGCACTAGGCATTAGGCTTTAACTCATCCCTAAAGCCTAATGCCTAACACTTAACACCTTGAATTAACCCTCAAAAGTAAATTAACCAAGTCGTAGTTTATGCCATCGATACAGCACCAAATTTACTAGCAGCTTCCTTAAGGATTTCTGCTTTATCAGTTTCTTCCCAAGGCAAAATCAAATCGCTACGCCCGAAATGACCATAAGCTGCTGTGTCTTGATAGAAACGACCACCCCGTTCTGCGGGTAATCGGCGCAGATTGAAAGTTTGGATAATTCCAGCAGGACGCAGTTCAAAATGCTTGTTGACCAATTCCAGCAAAATCTCCTCGTCCACTTTACCAGTGCCAAAGGTTTCTACAAGGATACTGACGGGTCTAGCCACCCCAATCGCGTAACTCAGCTGGACTTCGCATTTTTCTGCTAAACCTGCTGCCACAATGTTCTTAGCTACATAGCGACAAGCATAGGCAGCGGAACGGTCTACCTTAGTGGGGTCTTTGCCAGAGAAGGCACCACCACCATGCCGTGAGTAACCACCATAGGTGTCTACAATAATTTTGCGACCAGTTAAACCGGCGTCACCTTGGGGACCACCAACCACAAATTTCCCTGTTGGGTTCACCAGGAAGCGTGTTTTATGATCCGGCTTAATCTCGATATCTTGGAAACAGGGTTCCACCACTGCTGACCACAAGTCATCTTTAATTTTTGCCTGGACAGCTACCTCATCGGTAATATCACCAATAGTGGCATCATGTTGGGTAGAAACCAGAATCGTGTCAATCCCAACCGGTTTGCCATCTTCATAAACCACACTGACCTGGGTTTTGCCATCAGGACGCAGGTAAGCTAAATCACCGGTTTTACGTACAGCTGCCAGACGGCGAGAAACCCGATGAGCCAGGCTGATGGGCATGGGCATCAGTTCTGGAGTTTCGTTGCAGGCAAAGCCAAACATCAGACCTTGGTCCCCTGCACCAATGGCATCTAGTTCATCGTCACTCATTTCCTGCCGGCTTTCCTGGGCAGTAGTCACCCCTTGGGAAATATCAGGAGATTGCTCATCAAGAGCAACTAAAACAGAGCAACTGTTGGCAGAAAAACCATTGTCGGCATCAGTGTAACCGATTTCAGCAATTTTCTTCCGCGCCAAATCAATCAAATTGACCTGGGCTTGGGAGGTAATTTCACCAGTAATCAAGACCAAACCGGTGTTAACGACCACTTCAGCCGCAACACGGCTTTGGTGATCTTGAGCGAGCATAGCATCTAGGATAGTGTCAGAAATCTGATCACAGACTTTGTCAGGATGACCTTCGGTAACCGATTCAGACGTAAATAAATAGCGACGAGACAATTAGCAATTCTCCTTTAACTATTACTGAATAACCTGTATAGCATAGATCATTTTGGGTTGCTTGAACTCGCCACTATCAAAAATTTAATCTTAAATTATAGCATTTTAAATCCTGAATTAAATCCTGAATCCTTTTTCAGCATGATTTGACGAGTAAATAGTCAAAAAGTATAGTTTTGTTGACTATTGACCTATTTTTTAATTCATGAATCGTTAAACTCCATAATCCGAGCAACGTTTTATCCTCTCGCTCTGGTTCTTATGAAATTTTTAACATTTCACCCTTTGTGGCATTGTTAGGCTTGGCAAGGGTAATGATTCAGCTATCAGCAGTCAGTTATAAGCTAAAGAGCATATTTCTGCACAAATAGGATCACCACCACCATTACATCCCTTACCAATCCCTTGCCATTAAGTTTTATTTAGAATCCCCTAAAACCTCCTTTAAAGCATGTAACACTTGCTCCACATTCTCTCGCCGAGAGTTATAACCCATTAAACCAATGCGCCAGACTTTACCTGCTAATTCACCCAAGCCGCCACCAATTTCCATGTTGTAATCATCCAGCAGTTTGCGGGTAACTGCCTTGCCATCTACCCCCTCTGGTATCCGAACCGTGGTCAAGGTAGGCAAACGAAATTCTTGCTCCACGTGACATTCTAGACCCAAATCAGCCAAACCTTCCCAAAGCAATTCAGCATTAGCTTGATGCCTTTCCCAACAAGCGGTTAGTCCCTCTTGAGCAACCAATCGCAAAGCTTCGCGCAAGGCGTAATTCATATTAATTGGAGCTGTGTGGTGGTAGGTGCGCTCGTCGCCCCAATATTTGCTCAACATCGATATATCCAAATACCAATTAGCAACTTGGGTACGACGCTGGTGGAGTTTTTCGAGGGCACGAGCTCCCATGGTGAAAGGGGAAATGCCTGGTGGACAGCTAAGCCCTTTTTGGGAGCAACTATAGGCAAGATCAATGCCCCATTCATCAATAAACAGTGGCACCCCACCTAAACTGGTGACTGTGTCAACCAGCAGCAAGCAATTGAAATTTCGGCACAACTCAGCCACACCCTCCAGAGGCTGACGGGCACCGGTTGAAGTTTCAGCATGAACCAAAGCCAAGACAGCAGGACGATGGGTTTCCAAGCCTTCTCGGAGTTCATCAAGGGTAAAGACTTGCCCCCAAGGCTTGATTAGTTTACGGACATCAGCACCATAACGACCAGCCATATCCACGAGTCGGTGTCCAAAGTAACCCTTAACCCCAACTAAAACCACATCACCTGGTTCTACTGCATTGGCTAGAGTAGCTTCCATGGCCGCACTACCTGTCCCACTCATGGGAATGGTCATCGGGTTATCAGTTTGCCAAGCGTAGCGGAGTAAGGTTTGCACTTCGTTCATCAGTGCGATGAAACGGGGATCCAGGTGACCAACTGGGGGCAGTCCCAAGGCTGTTAATATGGAGGGATGGGCATTAGATGGCCCTGGTCCGAGTAACAGCGTCGGAGGCATGTCTATATCGGTCAGGGAGACGCGATTATTATCTTTGATTGATGGAGTTGAGGTCATTTATTATATTAAGTGTTTAGTAAAGTAAGAGTTAACCAAAATAAATAATAACCCGAACGCGGCTATCCCCGTCTTCTAGGAAGTAAGACGGGACAAGAAATCAGCTTGAGCCTCAAGCACAGAGGAGATTAAAGAGGTCAACAAAACCGGGTGTATCTCATATTTCCAAAAAAAAGGGAAGTGTGGAAAGTGTGGGAAGTGTGGGGATTGTGGGGATTGTGGGAATTCTCGCGCGAATTTTTGCTTAATTTCATCCATTGAGATGCACCCAACAAAACCTAATCTGCTGGGATATCGGCAAAGATGCCAATGGCAATGGTGAGGTAAGCAGTTAAGCTGTTATGTATTTTTAATACACAACAGTTTACCAAAGATGTGATCCTCAAACAAAAGGAATTTGAATCTAGTTTGTTGACCTATAAAGGTAGGGCAAATGCATCTAAATTATGAAACCTTTATCCACTAAAAAAATAAATAACACCAGTTTGAATAAAAATAAATAAATAAATACCCTGAAACCATTATACCTGGGTTAGCCGGTTGTCAGGTTACCCGGTTGGCAGGTTGCAGGAAACAACCTTTAACCTTCAACGGATTAACCTTGGCCAAAAGGCCACGCGTGCGCGTTCAACCGCAAAGTAGGCTAGAAAATAAAAAGATTCGCGATCTGCACGCTTTAAGCGATGGACTGCGTCCCGCTTTCAGCGAACGCATGTTTGGCAAGCAATAGATTCAGGATAAATACTGTGGTTTTTAAGATTGCTTTATTAGGATTAGGGACGGTTGGTACAGGAACAGCAAAGATTTTACTCGACACAGCTGGACGTAACCCACTACTGCAAGGGATAGAAATTGCCAAGGTGGGAGTGCGATCGCTTGATAAGCCCAGAGAAGTGCAACTACCACTGGAGTTGATGACAACTGACCTAGAAGAAATTGTCACCAACCCAGAGATAGATATTGTAGTAGAGCTACTGGGAGGATTAGAACCAGCGCGATCGCTTATGCTCAAAGCGATTGCCCAAGGTAAACATATTGTCACTGCCAATAAAGCCGTTATTTCCCGCTATGGAGATGAAATTTTTGCGGCGGCGGAAGAGGCAGGAGTCTACGTCATGTTAGAAGCAGCAGTTGGGGGGGGTATCCCAGTAATTCAACCCCTAAAACAGGCATTGGGAGTGAACCGTATTCATAGTATTACTGGCATTGTTAACGGTACTACCAATTACATCCTGACCCGGATGCAACGGGAAGGGGGAGAATTTGCCGATATTCTGGCTGATGCCCAACGGTTGGGATATGCTGAGGCTGACCCCACTGCTGATGTGGATGGATTAGATGCCGCTGACAAGATTGCGATTTTAGCTTCTATTGCTTTTGCAGGACGGATTAATTTATCTGATGTCCACTGTGAAGGGATTCGTCAGGTCAGTGCAGCAGATATTGTTTATGCTGAGAAACTGGGGTTTGTAATTAAACTCTTAGCTGTAGCCAAGCGAGACCCCATGGCAACTGGGGATAACCCAAAGTCTGAAACTATTCAGCTGAGGGTACATCCTACCCTTGTCGCCAAAACTCACCCCCTTGCCAGTATTAATGATGTTTACAACGGGATTGTGGTAGAAGGGGAACCGATTGGACAAGTGATTTTCTCTGGTCCTGGTGCAGGTTCTGGTCCGACAGCCAGTGCGGTAGTGTCGGATATCTTAAACATTGCTGCTGTCCTCAAAAGCGATCGGGAAGCCAAGCAACTACATCCTCTACTTAGTTGTGCTCATCAGCACTATTGTACTGTTGCTCCTATTTCAGACCTGGTCACCCGCTTTTATGCGCGGTTCCTTAGTCAAGACCATCCTGGTGTAATTGGGCATTTAGGCACCAGTTTTGGCAAACATCATGTCAGTTTAGAATCTGTGGTGCAAATTGGTTTCCAAGGAAACTTAGCAGAGATTGTGGTCGTCACTCATGATGTGCGTGAAGGGAACTTCCGACAGGCTCTAGATGAAATTCAGACTCTAGACGCAGTTGATAGTATTCCTAGCATTTTAAGAGTGCTGTGAAGGTTTAATAGTTGAAGGTTTAATAGTTGAAGGTTTAATCTTTTAGAGGGTTGAGGAAAGTCCTTCCGGGAAAGTTCAAACCATAGCCATTCCCGAAAGCTAGGTTGTTTGGTTGAAGTCTAAAAGTTGAAACCGTTTACCTCTGCCCTAGTCTTGATCTATGACTCAATCATTAACAATGAATCTAGTGCGCTGGCTCCCAATTGTTTCCACAATTTTTTGGCTAGTGACCCCAACTGTTGCTACTTCAAACTTGGGAACAACTGATTCCTATCCTGGTTCTTTATCTGTAGATGATGGTTGGCGATGGACTTCGTCCCGCTTTCAGCGAACGCAAAGCCAGTTAAATTTCACAAATTCCACACTTCAACCAGGCAACCTGCAACCTTGGCCAAAAGGCCACGCTACGCGAACAACCCTGACAGTACAAACAGTACAACAGTCACAAAACACAGTAACTCAAAACACAACAATACAGGATATCTGTCCAGCGCCAGTGCTCTCCCGCTTAACTCGCCACCAAGTGGTTGCAGGTGAAACCGTCGAGAGTATTGCCAACCAATACAACCTTGAGGAGGCTACACTACTTCGATTCAATCCAGCCTTAAACCGGCAGTCAATGCCAGTGGGTCAAGAGATTCTGATTCCGCCATTCAATGGCATCTTGGTGAATGTGCCATTGAATGCCACTTGGCAAGACTTAGCAGACGCCTACGGTGTCCGTGCTGCCGTTTTATTTGAGTTAAATGGTTGTCAAAAACCCTCTAAGCAAGCCTTTATCCCAGGGTTGAATTCCCTTAACAGAAGTATTCCCACAACAACAGGGGAAACTCAGACTGTAGATAACTACACTGGATTGACTAATTATCCCTTACCAACTGTGGCACGGATAGGACTGGATTACGGCTGGCGGCAAGATGCTGGTGAGGATGAAAAGAAGTTTCACGCTGGTGTAGATTTACTGGCACAGGAAGGTACTCAGGTTTTTGCCAGTGATAGCGGTATCGTTGCCTATGCTGGATCACAAGATACTTATGGCAATTTGGTGGTGATTAATCATGAGGGAGGACGCCAAACCCGCTATGCTCACTTAAACCGTACTACTGTCAGTCCAGGTCAGCAGATTAATGTTGGACAGTTATTAGGGACAGTGGGTACTACAGGAAATCCTGACATTAACCAACCCCATCTACATTTTGAGGTTCGTTTGAATTCCCCTGGGGGTTGGGCAGCACAAGATCCAAAATTGCATTTGAAAATTACTCCATAGTAAGCATTGAGCTGACCAAGTTGATCGTCCATGTCCAATAGTCAGCTATTGCTCATCCTGATATAAACCCACTTTCCGCACTTCATTTTGTAGCACAAAAGAACTATCGAGTGCGATCGGCGAAGCCGCGCCAAAGGCGATCGCAAATTCTCTAATATAATCCGAGTAAAAATACTTAGTTGACCGAGAGTTCGCTGGTGCTTGCCGCGAACTTTTTTCAACTGAAGTTATTACGTATAAATAAACTAAAGCATTATATCCCTGTAGGGTGCGTTAATAACGCTACACCATAAGCGCGTTTAGAGGCCAGTTTTGCGTAAGTCCTATTCAAGTTATGGTCAATTCTCGCCAGTTTACGGGGTTTAACCCCCCATAGATAATATCGATTCATAGCTTAATATCAACCCAAGATTCCAACTGCGTACATTCTAAGGGTTTTGTTATCGAAGTCTTTACCTACTCCTGAGCAGGAAGAAAGTAGATCAAATTCCATAGCCTCTCAGGTGTGGAGTGAGGCAATTGACGATAACACAAGGTAACACGTATCACCATTCACAATTCGGGTTTAGGAAGGCTGTTCATGGGATTTCTCAACAATTTCAGTATCAGGTCAAAACTTATATTTATGTTGCTGGCTCTGAGCACTTGCTCGCTGTTCGTGACTGCTTATATCGGTTATCGGAGTGGTCAGTCTCATCTGAGCAAAACAGTATCAAACCAGTTAACCAGTCTACGAGCTTCCAAAGCAGATCAAATAGAATCATACTTTGAAGATATTCGTTATCAAACCCAGACCCTAAGTGAAAACTTAATGGTGGTCGAGGCGATGCAGGAATTTAAGACAGCCTACAACCAACTGCAGCAATCTAGGACACCAAATGATACACCAACTAATTTAGAGGACACCCTCAAGAAATACTACCGTAAGGAATTTTTGACCAAACTAGCGGAAACTAGTGACGGCAAACCTGTATTAGAATCTTACTTACCAGAAACCTCTGCGGCTCGTTACCTCCAGTACTATTACATCGCTACTAACCCCAACCCAGCTGGCGAGAAACATCTCCTCGATGATCCAGAAGACAAAAGTGAGTACAGTAGTATTCACGCCCGCTACCACCCGATTTTACGCAATATTGTTGAAAAGTTTGGTTACCGGGATATGTTGCTGATTGATCCTAAAACCGGTGAGATTGTCTACTCAGTTTTTAAAGAAACTGACTTTGGCACCAGTCTCACTACTGGACCTTACAGTGATAGTAACTTGGCTTTCGCCTTAGGCGACCTCCGAAAAGCCAAGGGAAAGGATTATGTGCAGATCTTTGATTTTGATTCCTACCGTCCTTCTTTTGGAGCCCCAGTAGCATTTATTGCTGCTCCCATCTATGACGGCTCCCAATTTATAGGTGTTTTGGCATTCCAGCTTCCGGTTAATCAGATTAACAATGTCATGACAGGTTACCGTAAATGGAAGAGTAATGGTCTGGGGGATACAGGAGAGATCTATCTAGTCGGAGAAGATTATCTGATGCGATCAGTTTCCCGTTTCCTAATTCAAGACCCGACAAAATATAGTAAAGACTTGCGAGAACATGGTGTAAAGGAACAGATCCTGAAGCGAATCGAGCAGTTCGGTACATCAATTCTTCAACAGCCAGTCAAGACAGAAGCTGTAAAAGCAGCCTTAGCTGGGCAAGAAGGCACCCAGATTATGGATGATTATCGGGGTATTGAAGTTTTGAGTTCCTACGCTCCCTTAAACATCGACGGATTGGAGTGGGTGATCGTCTCCCAGATGGCTCTTACCGAAGCCTATGCCCCAGTTTACGCTTTTCAAAAGAGAGTTTTGGTTTCAGCTGCTTTGCTCATACTGCTGATCACCCTAGTTGCTATGGGGCTCGCCCATGTGTTTGTCCAACCAGTAAGAACTTTAATTGCTAGCGCCCGAAAAGTCAGGGATGGACAAGTTGATGCGGTTGTGAATCTAGACTCGGAAGACGAATTTGGGGAGTTAGCTGAGTCATTTAATCAAATGGTTGGCAGCTTACGCACTCAAACTAAACTGGTCGAGGAGAAAAATCGCGAAAATGAAAAGTTACTGACAAGTGTATTTCCAGACTCCGTAGCCAAACGTCTCAAACGGGGAGAGACAAACATTGCTGATAGTGTTTCCAATGTTACGGTTTTGTTCTGCGACATTGCTGGATTCTGCAAGCTCTCTAGGTCTATGGATACCCATGAAATCATTGCCATTCTTAATGATATAGTAAGTCTGTTCGATCAAGCCACCGCCAAATACGGAATAGAGAAGATTAAAACCATTGGGGACAATTACATGGCAGTCTGTGGATTATCAATCTTACATCTAGACCATCAAAAACGGGCAGTAGATTTTGGCTTAGAAATACTAGCATTGACCCACCGATTCAGTCATGAGCGAGGATTTGATATAGACCTTGAAATCGGTATCCATTCCGGAGATATTGTTGCTGGCATTGTAGGTCGAGAAAAAGTGGTATACGACGTTTGGGGCGATACAGTAAATGTTGCCAATAAGCTAATGTTTTACTGCCCACGGGGAGCTATATTAGTGTCTCAAAATGTCTACAACAGTCTCCATGATATTTACGACTTTGAGCAGGCTGAGGACATCACAACTAATGGTAAAAATCAGCCGAAAGCTTGGTTGTTAAGAACTGCACAGGAATTAGTAGCTTCAACAGTGTAGACATCGGCTTTGCCCAGTTTTGCCCAATTGTGAAAAATCCAAGGGTAATCGGGAATTGGTACTGGGGAATTGGTAATTGATAAAACTATACTTGATTACATTATTTCCAGATTACCATAATACACGAAATTAAGAACCCCCACGCGAGCATTATCCCGTGGGGGATGAAAACTTTTTCAGAGGGTTAACCCTCTTGTTCAAGGGATCGTAAAAGAACGGGACAAGGAGATTGTTTTGATGAGCAAAGTAATATGGTAAAACGATTGGTTTATCTGGGCAATAGCCTTAGGGATAGGGTTTCCGTTCCTGGTAATTATTCTCACAGAAATTACTCATCGTTTACAAAGACGCGGTCAGCCTCTAGCAGCTACACTCTTTCTAGTTCGTAACCGTGTCCTACCGGTCTTAGTATTCCTGCTATTTATCCAGAATGTGCTTGAGTTAGACCTGGATAACAATCTTGTCAAGCTTGTCGAGACCCTGGTGTGGTTCTTTGTTATAGACGCCTCTCTGTCTCTAATCAATTCGGTTTTGTTTGAAGCCGCTGGGGAAAATACATGGCGAGGACGGATCCCAAAACTACTCCTAGATTTGTCAAGATTTTTTTTGGTAGCCCTTGGTGGTGCCATTGTGCTATCGAGAGTGTGGGGAGCCGACCTCGCTGGTCTAGCTACTGCCTTGGGTGTGGGTTCTATTGTTATCGGCTTGGCACTTCAGGACTCTCTGGGCAGCATCTTTTCTGGCATTACCCTACTGTTCGCTCGTCCCTTTGAAGTCGGTGATTGGTTGCAGATGGGAGACAAAGTTGGTCAGGTCATTGATATGAATTGGCGAGCTGTTCACCTGTTAACCCGCACAGGGGACATGATTATTATTCCCCATCGGGTACTTGGGGGAGAAATAGTCCTCAATTACAGCAAACCGAAACGGATTCATGTAGAAACCTTTAGGATTGACTTCGACAGTGATGATCCACCCAACCTAATTAAGCAAGTACTAAAAGAAACAGCACTGGCCACAGAAGGGATATTGAGTGATCCTTCCCCAGAGATCCGCACCATGGAATATAACGACTATCGCGGTAACTATGAGGTTAGGTTTTGTATCGAAGACTATCAGGATGCCCCCAAAATCCGTGAACAGTTGATGACCCGTATCTGGTATGCAGCCCAACGCAACAATCTTGGACCTACCATTCCGATCTATAGACTCCGTAAACTCGATAGTGAACCTAATCAGG
The DNA here is from genome assembly GCF_010692325.1 of Moorena sp. SIO3I8. Classification (GTDB taxonomy): domain Bacteria; phylum Cyanobacteriota; class Cyanobacteriia; order Cyanobacteriales; family Coleofasciculaceae; genus Moorena. The sequence continues at coordinate 29,457 of NZ_JAAHHW010000001.1, forward strand.
CAGATAGCACTTTGACGAAGTTTACCGAGAGCCTGAAGTCAATACCTGTCTTTGTTCCTGTAGCTAAACAGCAAAAGAACTTGGAGAATTTCTCGAAAGGAGCAGTCCTACAACATTTCGGTGTGGGAGAAACAGTGATTCGTCAAGGGGATCCTGGTCATGCTTTGTACATTATTATTGCTGGGAAAGCTGTAATCACCGTCAAAGATAGTTATGGTGAACAACAGGAGATGATGACTCTGTCAAGTGGTGAGTTTTTTGGGGAAATGGCACTGTTTAGCGGCAAACCAAGCTCCGTATCCGTTACCGTTGTGGAAGATTTACAAACTATTGCGCTTTATTCAGATCTGGTTAATCAGATGATAGAAAGCACACCAAGTCTCGCCCGTGAAATCGGTCAAATTATCGAAGCACGACGAAAAGCGATAGATGAGGTGAAACAAGCCAATCTTGCATCCAGTAATGGTGCCGAGTTATCAAGTCAAGGTTAAGTTGACTATCAATCAACCATCATGGGATTGGCCTTGGCCTTTGGGCCACGCTGCGCGAATGGCCACGCGGGGCGCGTTCGCAACTGTAATGCCATGGGATTGGCCTTGGCCTTTGGGCCACGCTGCGCGAATGGCCACGCGGGGCGCGTTCGCAAAAGCTACACAGGGGGACGGTATTGCCTATAAGGTGGAGCCAGTGGTAGTGTAATCGGGGGAACACCAGTGCGATCGTGCGCTATCTTAGTGATTGTTACTGATTGCATAAATCAGGTTTATCTGGACTTCAGCACTAAAAGTGCGTACCTACACAGCATCAGTATTTTCAGCATTAGTATTCAGGAAAAAGATAATTGGTAATTGTCATTACTCCTGAGCCATTACCGATTATCCATTACCGATTACCTATGCCAAGCCATGCTTAGAGTACAATCCCCAAGGTTCTAGTATACCCAAGGTTCTAGTATAAGCGACTCAAGACATAGTCGCTCAGATCAATCAGAGCTTGCTTCGATTCTGAGGGTTTCAACACTGATATATTCTTAACTGCTGCCTTAGCATATTTGGCAGCCATTTCCCGCGATCGCTTAATTCCTTTACTATCCCTGACCAGTGCCAAGGCTTGTTCTTTATCCTCCGGCTGGGCAAACTCTCGCTCTATGAGCACCTCTAGGTAGGGTTTTTCTTCGAGGGCAAATAAAACTGGTGCTGTGAGGTTTCCACTAACTAAATCTGACCCTGCGGGCTTACCTAACACATCTGTGGAAGCTGTAAAGTCTAGAATATCATCTACAATCTGAAACGCCAACCCCAAATTACGTCCATAGTGATATAAATTGTCGGCTACCTGATCTGAAACACCACTTAGGCATCCTGCTGCTTTAGCACTATTAGCCATCAGTGAAGCTGTTTTGTTATAAGTCTTTGCCAAGTAGCCTTCTATAGTTGTCGTGGTGTCAAATCGACTCAGTCCTTGTTGGATTTCTCCCTCTGCCATATCTTTAATCACTTCAGAGAGCAGCTTAACTACCTCTAAGTTATCGAGATTAGCCAGATACCAAGCCGATTGACCAAACAGAAAGTCACCAGCTAGCACAGCGATTCGGTTATTGAACAAGCTATTAACAGTGGGTACGGTGCGGCGTACCTCTGACTCATCTATCACGTCATCATGGACCAGAGAAGCGGTGTGAATCATCTCAGTAATTTCTGCTAGACGTCGATGACGTGGGGTAATCTTGCAGTTGGTTATCGTTGCCCGTGAGACCAACAATACAATGGCTGGTCGTAACCGCTTTCCCCCAGCTCCGAATAAGTGTTCAGCTGCAGCGTATAAGATTGGGTGACTGGCACCAATCAGGTTTTTTAAGTTTTCACTCAATAGATACAGATCTGCTTCTACGGAAGCAAAAAGGGAGGTCACTGAGGTCATGGATCAGCCGACTCAGAAGTTAGTTACGAAAGTTTACATATTTCTTTCTTAATTCTAAGCTAACCGTACCCGATAGGAAAATTTTGTTGAGTTTATGGCAGAACTGGAAGGAAATCTGAGGAATTGTATAGACTTGTTAAGTCTGTAGCGATCTCGGCATGGCTACCCAGGATTTTTGTGCTATCCTGATAATTGAGGGTTTGAAAGATTTAACATACTGAATTCCAAATGTGGTAAGGGGAGAGTTAAATTCGGTGATCCCACCATAGCACAGAAGTTGGCTTAGGCAAGACAAGCCTTTCTATCCCGTCTATATCTCAGTATAGATACTGAGTAAACTTGTCAACCAGACATAACCACCAAAAGTTGCCTAATCGGGAGCCTGAGTTGAGATGATTCTCACCTTAAGATCAGGAGTTAGCTAGGCGAGGGTGGTTACGGTCAACTGAATTAAACACCTGTATCCCATACCTTTTATCCGCAACCATATCCTAGAACTATAGGGTTTTAGGATGGCTTTGCAGCAGATTTCTATAGAACGTTGCATCTATCTGTCTCTTGTTCACTCTTATGTTATACATTGATATGTCGTTAATGATCCCCCTGCTAGCTACTGGCTACTTAATCACCATCTATGTGCTGTTAACACTAGCCCAGCGTGTTCAAAGTTCTCCAAGGTACTTTGCTAATCCCATTAAAAATGCCTTGGCTACTCGTGTGCCAACTGAGTCGGCATCCGAGGTCAACCAGGTTAAGGGATGGTCTCAAAGGTCTCAAAGTGAATCTCCTCGAGCATAACCCATGGCCTATTCATCTGCTTGGGTAGGAAGAGTCTTGAAACCTGGCGCAATGAGTACCAGATTGTCTAAATAGATTTTGAGTTGTCCCAAAAACAGATAGACGCAAATAGTTCTGACCACTGTCTGTGTTTATCTGTTTGGCTATGAGATTTTGACAGGTCATGGTCTACGGGCTAATGATCAAGTAGATCTAAGTATATCTTAGCGATACTCCAATATACAAGGTTGCCGTCATCAGGACTGACGTTGCCAAAAAGGTCAAGTCAGGCTTTCCCCCTTTTGGCTAATGGCCTAAGGGGGCATTTAGTCTTGGGCTACACAAACCAAGTCCACAAATTTTATCAGCATCTAAACGCTGAAAACCCCGTCACAAAGCGAGCGGGTCAGAAGTTACCCCAATCAGAGGGTCGCCTTTATGGGTGAGTGGGCTATGCAGAAAAGGTTTAAAACTTTGTAGTAAGGCGACCCTCTGATCAGGTTTCGTCTCCGGGATGAAAGCGAATAGCGGCTAAAGCCGCCCGTAAAGAATCTCGAACCTAAAAGTGTTGACAGTTGTATAGCGCTATAGTACCATTAAAGTATAGGGTACAGGCTGAAAAACCGAACGCGCCCCGCGTGGCCTTTGGCCTTGACGCAACCGGGTCCCAGACCCGTCACTGCATGACCTAAAAGTAGTAATGCCCGGAGGGCTTGAAGTTACCGTAAGTAGAGGGTCGCCTTTATAGTCGGCAGGTTATGCAGCATAGGGAAAAGGTTTTGTAGTAAGGCGACCCTCTACTAAGGTTTCGTCTCTGGGAAAGTCCTCTTTAAAAACCCAATCATCAATTAACCGTTGGTGTGTGAACCCGAGCATTGCACATTTTGATAAAAAACACGGTACGGTGGGGTTAGAAGTTACCGTAATCAGAGGGTCGCCTTTAAGGGTTACAGGCTATGCATAAAAGGGTTAAAACTTTTTTATTAAGGCGACCCTCTGATCAGGTTTGGTCTCCGGCACACCGAAACCAGGCGAAAAGGGAGGAAACGGACTTCTTAAGGCACTCCTAATAAGTAGCCAAGCGCTTAGGGAGAATTGCCCGCTGGGTCTGCTATAAACTGAACTGAACTCTTAGTCTTGACGGGTTTTTGGTTCAGGTACTGCTTAATTTTTGGCGGCGTCAATGATTAAGATATAGCGGTTTAAGGCAGCTCGTTGAACTAAGAATCCCCGCGTCTAAAGACCGGGGAGTGTCAAAGCCTGCTTGCTTGGCTAAGGCCTGAGGGAGTAACCCAAGCCAACTTTTTTGATCAAGTTGATCAAGCCCTAGAATTGCTGATCTGGGGGGGGAACGGTAAACCCAACAGCCCTGGTGGTGGTCGAGGTAAGGGAGAGTTTCTCCTCTCCCTTTTTCCCTCTGCCACTAGAACAAGCATTATTCTGGCCTTCCCATGACCAGGGAAATGTTTACCCTAGCTGAGTTAGGTAGAATTAGGGATTATATTGGGTTAATTATCCCAACAAGGCTTTGGCTTTAGCGACTACATTCTCAACCGTGTAACCAAACTTCGCCATAGCGACGCCACCGGGAGCAGAAACACCAAAGCGATCAATGCTAATCATATCACCCTCGCTACCCAAGTAACGGCACCAACCAAAGCTGACACCAGCTTCGACCGCGAGGCGCTTGGTAACTGCTTTGGGCAAGACGGATTCCCGATAGGCTTCATCCTGGGCTTCAAAAAGTTCCCAGCTTGGCATGGAGACAACACGGACTTTCTTCCCTTCCTCTCGCAACTGCTCAGCCCCTTGGACACACAGTGACACTTCGCTACCAGTACCAATCAGGATAATGTCAGGAGTGCCATCGCTGTCAGAGAGGACGTAAGCCCCTTTGGTCGCGGCTTCAATGGAACTACCAGCTAGGTTAGGTAAACCTTGTCGGGTAAAGGCGAGGAGAGTTGGAGCATTACGACGCTCAATAGCTACCTTATAAGCCCCAGAGGTTTCGTTGCCATCAGCAGGTCGAAGGACTACCAGATTTGGTATAGTCCTTAGGGAAGCAATGGTTTCAACCGGTTGGTGTGTCGGACCATCTTCACCTAAGGCTACCGAGTCGTGGGTCATTACCCAAATTACCCCAGCTTCTGATAGAGCCGACAGGCGAATTGCTGCCCGCATATAGTCGGTGAAAATCAGGAAGGTGGCTCCATAGGGAATCAAGCCAGAGTTGTGAAGGGCAATGCCATTGCAAATCGCTCCCATACCATGTTCCCGGACGCCAAAGCGTAGGTTCCGGTTTTCATATTGCCCTTTCTGGAAATCCCCAGATATGTTCAATAAAGTGAGATTGGAGGGAGCGAGGTCAGCGGAACCACCAATCAATTGAGGCAGTACGGGAGCAAGTGCATTGAGAGTGGCTTGAGAATGTTTACGGGTTGCTACTCCCTTGTCTTCCGGCGTGTAGGTGGGAAGGGCTTTTTCCCATCCTTCCGGGAGTTGGCCACTGGTAATTTGCTCAAATTCTGCTGCTTGTTCAGGATACTTTGCTTTGTAATCTTCTAGGGTTTGATTCCAGGCAGCTTCCGCTTCCGTACCGCGTTCCACTGCTTTGCGGAAATGATTGAGAGCATCATCTGGAACTACAAAGGGTTCATATTCCCATCCCAGGTGTTTGCGAGTGGCCTCCACTTCATCCCCACCTAAAGCTGCACCATGGACAGCATGTGAATTGGCTTTGTTAGGAGAACCATAGCCAATGGTGGTGGTTACCTTAATCAAAGACGGCTTATCTGTTACGGCTTTGGCTGCTGCTATGGCATCATTGATAGCTTCGAGGTCAGTGTTACCACTCTCTACATGTTTGACGTGCCAGCCATAGGCTTCAAAGCGCTTACCCACATCTTCAGTAAAGGCTAAGTCAGTAGAGCCGTCGATGGAAATATGGTTGTCATCGTAGAGGGCGATGAGTTTACCAAGTCCTAGGTGACCCGCTAAAGAACAGGCTTCACCAGACACCCCTTCCATGTTGCAACCATCACCAAGGATGACGTAGGTGTAATGATCGACAATCGTAGCATCCGGTTTGTTGAACCTAGCAGCTAAGTGAGCTTCTGCCATTGCCAAACCCACACCATTGGCAATTCCCTGTCCCAATGGACCAGTAGTTACTTCAACCCCATCGGTTTCAAAGTTTTCTGGGTGTCCAGGTGTGACCGATTCCCACTGGCGGAACTGCTGAAGATCGTCTATGGTTACACCATCATAGCCAGTTAGGTAAAGTAAGGCGTATTGCAACATACAGCCATGACCAGCCGACAAGACGAAGCGATCGCGGTTGAACCAATTGGGATTTTTGGGGTTATACCGCATAAAACGGTCCCAAAGCACGAATGCCATAGGAGCCGCCCCCATGGGCAGCCCAGGATGACCAGACTTGGCCTTTTCTACAGCATCAATCGCCAAGAAGCGGATGGAATTGATGCAAAGTTCTTCGAGAGACTGGGTTGCAACGGCCATAATTTCTGTTTAATGGATATGTGTGTACTATGGTCTAACAAGAATTTGTCTGAGTTCAAACAAGGGTGGCTCTCGGTTGACCCAAAGGTACTTTCTCATAATCCCATTACCGGGATCAATCAGCAAGAGATAGGGATTGGCTCAGCATGAAGGATGTTCGCCGGATAGCTTCCCTTGTAGGGTAGGATGAAGCATCAAGGATGAAAACAATCCATAAAGCCTGGGAATATGGGTTACTCAGTAACTATCATTAACTAGTAGTTGGAACTAGTAGTTTTTTCCTTGACCTACCTTCACCCAATGCCCACCATAAGCTCAAGGCTACCCTTTTGGTTCTCCTACGGAGTAAGCCGTTAACGGTTCAAACTTTATTCCCACTTTCCCGGTATTTTTTGAAGGCTAGGGTTACATTATGACCGCCGAACCCAAAGGAATTGGATAGCACTACTTCTACCATCTGCTGGCGACTATAATTGGGTACGTAATCCAAATCACATTCAGGGTCTGGGTTGTTCAAATTTATCGTTGGTGGAATCTGGTCATGGGCAATTGCCATCACTGAAGCCACTGCTTCAATGCCACCAGACCCTCCCAACAAATGACCTGTCATGGATTTGGTGGAGCTAATTGCTACTTTATAGGCATGGTCTCCTAAAGCTTTTTTAATCGCTGCTGTTTCAGTTTTATCATTGGCAACTGTACTAGTCCCGTGGGCATTGATGTAGCTAACCTGTTCGGCCGTCAAACCAGCATCCTTCATCGTCAGTGCTATAGCCCTGGCTGCTCCTTCGCCACCTGGTACAGGGGATGTGATGTGATGGGCATCACAGGTCATGGCATAGCCAACGATTTCGGCATAAATTTTTGCTCCACGACTGAGGGCGTGTTCTAGTTCCTCTAGGATCAGAATCCCAGAACCTTCTCCCATCACGAAGCCATTGCGAGCGATATCAAAAGGACAGCAAGCTGACTCAGGAGTATCGTTACGAGTAGATAAAGCTCGTGCTGATGCAAAACCCGCCATTGCTAGGGGAGTCACCGCCGCTTCAGCACCGCCACAAATCATGGCTTGGGCATAGCCTCGCTGGATTAAGCGAAACGCATCACCTACGGCATTAGACCCTGCGGCACAAGCAGTAACTGGGCAACTATTGGGTCCCTTCGCTCCCGTATGAATTCCTGTCTGACCAGCTGCCATGTTAGCAATCATCATCGGGATCATAAAAGGACTACAGCGGTCAGGTCCACGTTTAATAAGAACTGTTTCCTGGTCTTCCAGTACCTTGAGACCACCGATACCAGTGCCAATCATTACACCGACCTGTTCTGCGTTCAGGTCATTGATCTCAAACTGGGCATCAGCTAATGCTTGCTTACTGGCAGAAACCGCCAATTGAGCAAAGCGGTCCATACGCTTTGCTTCCTTACTCTTCATGTAGTCATGGGGATCAAAGCCCTTAACCTCACCAGCAATACGACAAGCGTGCTTGGAGGCATCAAATAAGGAAATTAAACCAATACCATTGCGTCCGTTTAACAACCCTCCCCAGTACTCAGCCACCGTGTTGCCTATTGGCGTAATTGCACCGAGACCTGTAACAACGACCCGTTTTTTATCAAAGTTTGTCATCATGCCATTAAAACTAGGCTTATCGACCGTGAACGCAGAACTTGCGGTAATAAATCAGGCTGATTAAGCTGGAGTTTCTGCTCCTGCTCCTGCTTTTTCCCCAATGTAATCCACAGCCTTTTGAACAGTGTCGATCTTTTCCGCCGCTTCATCAGGGATTTCGATGTCGAAAGCTTCTTCTAACGCCATCACCAGTTCAACTGTGTCTAGGGAGTCAGCGCCCAGATCGTTGGCAAAGTTGGCTTCTGGGGTAACCTCGCTCGCCTCAACGTCCAACTGTTCTGAAACGATTCCCTGAACTTTCTCGAAAATGTCGCTCATATAAATATTCCTCAGCCTTTTTAGCTAGAACCTCTCAAGTACTACTTACTGATTTTATGGGTTTTCTGATCTTATCCGAAAGAGGTCTCATCTTGTAGGTAGGTAATAAGGCTTCAGAGCCTGACCCCACTTCCCTTAATCCTCGGCTTTGGTGCCTTTGTCCCCCGTGTCATCTATATTAATTTGCTCAAGACCCCAGAACTGCTTAGTTTCCACAACATTTGATGGTAACCCAAGAGACATCCTTAGGAATTGTACACCAAACCTCAAAAAACCGCTCCTTTTCTCCTCACATGACCGTTGCCTTCCGAGACTTGACCCAGCCAAACTTTAGAGCTTCATGGACATAATTTCAACATCGTCCCTTGGAATTTGAGTTTCTGGCATCCGAGCTAACCCTGTTAATTCACGATGGTCGATCTTGTAAATTTGAAGTTTTTTTGTATTTTTGTCAAGCTAATCAAACAAAACTTTACAAAAAGCCGTGATTAGCGGGAAGCTGATTTATCAAGCCTTCCTTTGGGTTTGACGGAGTTGCGATCGCAGCCATCGCGCCGACAGTATCGGTATGAATACTGAATACATAATTATACCAATTCTTAAGTTATACCAATTCTTAGTGCTCACACGACTACACATTCATTGGATCTGACTATCTGACCATCTGACCATCTGCATCTGTAGTCCTACTTTGAAGAATTGGTACTATATCATTTCAGGATAATTACCCTTAATAAAAATCTCCCCTATCTCCCCATCTTCCCCTCCTGGGAGGGGTTAGGGGTGGGTTCCCATCTCCCCATCTCCCCATCTTCCCCTCCTGGGAGGGGTTAGGGGTGGGTTCCCACCCTCCCCACCCTTCCAACGCTCTCCTTAATTATGGGTATTCAAGCAGAGTTGATATTAGTTGATGGGCTAACTAACCAATCCCTACTAAAAGGGCAGCAGTAAAAAATTTTTGTTTGATCAAGATGAGCTTTTCAAAATACACGACTTCGGTGAAATTCCTCGTAAGATCAGTTTTGGAATGAGTTAGCTCAGTTAGCTCAATTATGTATTTACACGGTTGTCGTGCTAGGTCAAGTTGATCCTAAAATTGATGTAATCACTTAACAAGGAAAGTCTCATGAATTCAAGTATTATTTTTTGGTTATTCAGCTGGTTTTTATTGGCAATTTATGATTATCCAACCAAAAACAATACTATCAAAGATAGCCATCAAATCCAAAATTTATTAATTTATTGTTTTTTTTTATTTTCAATAACTATGAAGCCATTGAACAAGATCTAAATTTGGCTAATGATAAAATCAAGTGGCTGGACTATGAACTTAAAGAAAGTCATCAGCAAATCATCGGGATAATCAATAAGTTTATTGTAGTTAATAACTCCTTAAGGAGGTTGCATAAAAAAAATGTCTCACTCCAAGAGAGGGTTGAACAGCTGGAGCTGGAAAAGCAGGCTTTTCTTGAAGAGCTTGATGGGGGAGTAGAAACTTCAAATTGGGATTATCAAGCCTGGGAGTTGATGGTACAGAAAACCAAAGGAATAATTGTGGAGCTAAACCAAGTCAAGACGGAAGTTAAATCACTCCTAAGACAAAACAAACAATTGGCATGGGATAAAGCATGCTTAGAAAAGCAACTTGAATTGGAGAGGGCAGAAAATCAATGCCTGACTATGGAAAAACAACAACTAAAGCAGCAAAAAAGTATCTTGGCAGGGAAACTGAGACAGAAGCATCTTGAAACTCAATCCCTACTCACTGAAATTGAAGCACTAAAGATGTAAAAACCAAGATGTGTTGATGATAAATTTTGATCACTCTACAAGCTTAAAGCAGGACAGTGACGGTCATGAGTAATATCGTGTCCGGTTGACTACTTATCATTCTGGGGTTTTAGTTAATTGAAAATTGAAAATTGAAAATGGTCAATCAACAATTAACAATTAACAATTAACAATTAACAAGTCATGGGCATAGGATCAACCATTTTATAAGTGATTAACCGGACTTAATCTTACCACTTACTAATTTCTAATTATTGACTCTACCAGGTTAATTTAGTAGCCGAATAGTACCACAACACATTTGATAGTTAAGTGACCCTTGAGCATACACAGAAAAACCAGGCAATAGCCAAGACAAAATACACAATGGTGATGGGTATAGGTGATGGGTATAATTTATTCAAGTCATTAGTAACCCGTCAGTGGGGCTAGCCCCAAGGGTACCAGAATAAACTAAACCCCGCTGTGTGTCCAGAGTCAAAATTGCCCCATCCCGAATCAATTGGGTCGCATTCTTTACCCCCACAATTACTGGCACACCCAAGCGTAAGCCAATCACTGCTGCATGGCTAGTTATACTATCTTCCTCAGTGATAATTCCTGCTGCCTTGCGAATAACTTCCACAAATTTGGCATTGGTGGAAGGAGCGACTAGGATTTCTCCGTGGTTGAAGTTAGGTAGATCACCATCAGTGTCAGCCACCCGAGCAACACCACTTACTGATCCCTGACCAATACCAACTCCCTGACCCAAAACTGCTTTGACTAACTCTACTTTAATTAAGTCTGTTGACCCAGCCACACCTTGGATTGTCCCCGCCGTCATGACCACCAAATCTCTTTCTGTTAGAAGCTGTTTTTCCTGAGCCACGCTGATTGCGGCTTGGAAGGTCTGACCAGTTGAGGGTAAATCCAGGACTAACAAAGGTCTGACCCCCCAAACTAGCTGGAGTTGTCGAGCCACATCTACATGGGGTGTTACTGCTAATATGGGAGTCTGGGGTCGGAATTTAGAAACATTCCGTGCTGTAGCACCAGTTTTGGTCAGAGTCATGATGGCTGCTGCGTCTAACTGCTCCGCAATGTGACCAACTGCCTGGGATATAGCATTGGGAATGGAACGGCTGGTGTCACGAGCATTACCGATAATCTGTTCTTGCTCAATGCGCACCGCAACCGTGCCCATGGTCTTTACAGCTTCTACTGGGTATTTACCAACAGCTGTTTCGTTAGAGAGCATGACTGCATCAGTGCCATCAAGGATAGCATTAGCTACGTCAGAAACCTCTGCACGAGTTGGTCGGGGTGAGTGAACCATACTGTCCAACATTTGAGTGGCAGTGATGACTGGGATTCCCCGTCGATTGGCTGAGGCAATCAGTCGCTTTTGTAAGATTGGTACATCCTCTGCTGGCAGTTCTACCCCTAAGTCACCCCTAGCAACCATCACCCCATCGCACAGGGAGATAATTGCCTCCATTTGCTCAATGGCTTCATGCTTTTCAATTTTGGCAACGACGGGTACCTGCTTGCCAGCACTGTTAATCAGTTCTTTGATTTCTAATATGTCCTGAGGATTACGAACAAAGGAGAGTGCTACCCAATCCACACCTTGATCCAAACCAAACATTAAATCTCGTCGGTCTTTATCGGTTAGAGCTTTGATGGATAGGTAGACACCAGGGAAGTTAACTCCCTTGTTATTTGAGAGGGGTCCACCGACGGTAACGGTACAGTGCAAGGCTCGTTGCTCTCGGTCTACCTCATCTACCCGCATCTCAACTTTGCCATCATCTAATAGGATGGTGGCTCCCGCAGGCACTTCGTCCGCTAGGGGTTCGTAGGTAACTGAACTGATTTCCTGTTTACCAACCATGGATTTGCTGGTTAAGGTGAAGCGATCGCCATTGTTGACAACAATGGAACCGTTTTCAAACCGCCCCAAGCGAATTTTCGGTCCTTGCAAGTCTTGCAGGATCGCTACAGGCTGATTGAGTTCAAAGGCCGTCTGGCGAATCAGGCGAATATTGCGCTGATGGTCTTCGTGGGTGCCATGGGAAAAGTTAAGTCGTAAAGTGGTGGCACCAGCTTGAATTAGTGCCTTGAGAACATCTGGGCTATTGCTCGCAGGGCCAATTGTGGCAACAATCTTTGTCCGACGTAGGGAATTTGGCGATTGCATAAACGTGAAAGGGATTAGGTTGGTTTCCCGAACAACACCTTAGCATGGCACATTACTGTTTTTTGTTTGATATTAAGTTTTCCTAAATATCTTTACAAAGACTTGTCATTAGTCATTAGTTATTAGTACCAAGCCAGGTTTAATAAGATTCGGTAAACATTCCCCAATCTACACTAAGTCCGGTTAGTAGGGGATGAATTTCCAGGCAAAAAATTTTTGTTCTAATCAAGTTGTAATCAATAAGATATTCCGGCTTAGTCGAAGGTACTTCACGGGTTACTATTGCGGTATTGGATCCGGTAAATGCGGTTGTTGGCTTCTTCTGTAACTAACAGACTGCCATCTTTTAGCACCAGCAACCCAACTGGACGTCCCCAAGTGGTTGGTCCTGAGGAATCGATTAGAAAACCAGTCAGAAAATCTTCATAGTAGCCTAATGGTCGTCTATCAGTTTTAAAGGGAACAAAGACAACCTTGTAACCGGTGCCTCGGTTACGATTCCAAGAGCCACGAAACGCTACAAAGGCACCGTTACGATACTTTTCTGGAAAGGTCTGTCCATCATAAAATTGTAATCCTAGTGCTGCTGAGTGCGATTGGAATAAAACATCGGGAGTTCGGGTTTGGGCAACCAGTTCAGGTTTAATGCTTTGACCATTGGTGGTTTGACGGGGATCGATCAGATGGGGGGCTAAATAGGCATAGGGCCAACCATAGAATTCCCCTTGGCGAATACGGGTGAAGTAATCAGGAACTAGGTCATCTCCGATCAGATCTCGTTCATTGACAGTAGTGTAAAGTTCACCAGTAATTGGGTGAAAGTCTAGGCCGACAGGATTACGTAAGCCATAGGCAAAGGTCTGTTGGTTTGAGCCGTCCAGGTTCATCACCTGTACCGATGCTCGGGGTAGGGGTTCCCTATCGACATTAGACCGTGAACCAATCGAGACGTAGATTTTGTTTAGGTTGGGAGATACTACCACATTGCGGGTCCAATGCTGGTTGTAGCCACCACCAGGAAGGTCAGCAATTTTTTGACCTTTGCCAGTAAGTTGCTCTTGACCTTTTGTGTAGGGAAAGCGGAGTACAGCATTAGTGTTGCCCAAGAAGAAGTATTGATCAGCAAAGGCCATGCCAAAGGGAATATTTAACCCATTACTAGCACTAGCAAAGGTTTTTTTGACATCAGCAACTCCATCACCATTGCTGTCGCGCAATAAACGAATACGATTTGCCCGAGTTTCTGTGACCAAGATATCCCCAGTGGGAGTAAGTGCTAGCCAGCGGGGACGGTCTAATCCATCAGCAAATACGTTCACTTGGAAACCCGCTGGTACTTTTAGGCTTGGGTTGGATGGCACTGCTACCACATTTGGAGGTCGAGAGGCGCTAGTAGTAGCAAAGGGTTGGGGTAAATCCTTCAGGGTAATTTTAATCGGTTGGGGTGTCAGAGGTTTGGTATCGATTAGGGTTTTTGTCAATAAAGCATTTGTTTGTGTAGGTGCCTGAGCAATTTGGGGAGATTCCTCAGACGAGGACTTTTGTAAAATCGGTGCAGCAGGTGCTTGAGTTGAGGTGCTGGTTGAAGCACAGGCTACTACCGTAGTCATCAGCAGTTGCAGGATCAGGAAACGTGGGAAATTCATGGTCAGGACCAAAGGGTGATTTGGGATTGATCGTGACATCCTCCTACACTAACGCTTCGCGTATAGTGTAGGCTTCCCATCTTCACAAACGGGTATTCCTGCCCAAAGCCACTTATCTAGGATTTCTCCCCCGACAGATCGACTATTTGACAGGCGGTTTCCATTTCCCGAATTGTCCACGGGTACTAATTCCAATCCTCGCCATCTAATCACCTGAGCAGCTGCATGATCTCTGTGGGCTGTGTAGCCGCATTCAGGACATTTATGCTCTCTAACGCTCAAATCTTTCTTCACTGTGGCCTGACACTCAGGGCAAGTCTGACTAGTTCCACGGGGGTCTACTCGTTTAAAGTAGTCGGGTAAGGTGAGAAATGTTACCATCTCTCCCTCCCCTAAGAACCGGACTTGAGACTTTCATACTCATCCGGCTCAAGCCTAATCAGGTATCCTGGTGAAGCTTCTTATGTTTGGCTTTGTGACAGTGACTATGTAGAATCTGTAGATTCTTAGTTTCACTGTTTCCGCCTCGCTTGATAGGTATGGTATGATGTACCTCGAAGTTATCATCGAGTTCGATAGGTAGATTGCAAATAGGACATATCCCTTTTTGGTGAATATATACCTTTTCGTATTTGCTACCTTTGGTAAATTTGGACTTCCCCCATTTAGTCTTCCTTTTCTTCCAATATTCTTTTAGGTCAGGGTCAAAGGGGGATGAGTTTCCTTTTACCTTTTCAAATCTGATAATAGGTACATCTTTGGCTGCGTTGACTAGGATTTCCTCTTTCTTTCTTTTTCCACTTGATATGGTGAAGAAGTTCAAGGTATCTTTGTCAATGGTTTTGAAGTATTTCCTCTTAATCCACTTCCAGGCTTTCTTTGGATGTTGTCTCTTTAGATACCTGTATATGGAATTGAGAATTTTATACCTTACATTGTTGAATGTTTTCTTGGAGCATACGAATCTGTAATAGTTTAGCCATCCTCTAATCTTCGGATTTAGCTTTTTGATTACATCTTCTGTATTTAGTGCCCTAGCTTCATTCTTGAGTATGCTACGAATTTCCTTTAAGAATCTCTTAACTTCTTCCTTGTCAGGTGTTATTATACATGAATAGCATATTTCCTCCCTGATTTTGGCGTTTGGGGTCGGGATTCTTATAGCATTTGGTTTTAGATTTTTAAGCATTTTTCGTGCTTTATTCTTGTACCTCTTGCTATCTAATCTCAGGGTTTTTGTCTTTCTTTGTTGAATCTGGAACCCCAGGAAGGAAAAACCTTCTTCTATTATGTTTCTGATTTTGGTCTTTTCTCTGTTGAGTTCCAGCCCCCTTTTTCTTAGCCATTTTTCTACTCTGGGGATTATTTCTTCCAGGTTTTATTTTGTTTGGCTGGTGATTACGAAGTCATCTGCGTATCTAGCAAATCTGTATTTATCTACCTCCTTTTTCTTATTTATGGTTTTCCCTCTACTTCGAGTTGTGTAATCTATCTTACATTTTTCGGATATGACTTCTTGGAGTCCATCGAGGGCTATATTTGCGCTTTTGTGGGCTGATGATTCCGCCTTGGGGTGTTCCTGAGTTGGTTGGATGGAATATCCTGTTATCCACGTATCCACATTTTAGCCATTTCTTGATTAGACTTCTTTTCGGTAGTCCTTCCAATTTATCCATGATGAAGCCATGAGATATATTGTCAAATGCTCCTTTAATATCTGCATCAAGAACCCAGTGGTGTGAGCTACCCTTTTTGAGGCCAGTGAACACTTCTTGGATGGCGTCGTGACAGCTTCTTCCAGGTCTGAATCCGTAACTATTGGGTTCAAAGCTTACCTCGAATACTGGTTCATATGCCATTTTTATTATGGCTTGACCTATTCGGTCTTTTATGGTTGGTATTCCTAAGGGTCTTTTCTTCCCATTTGATTTAGGTATATAGACTCTCTTGGTGGGGCTTACTTCATTCCAGTTCCAGTTTTTCATTAGTCGGTTTTTCTCTTTGGTTTTGATGGCTACATAACCGTCTATTCCTGGAGTGTTCCTTCCTTTGTTTTTAACCGTAACTGTCTGTATTGCTAAGGCTAATGCTGACTTGCTATTTATAATTAGTTTCATCAGATTTTTCACCTTATCCCATCCGCTGCCTTTTAGTTGAGCTTCTTTGGTTGCCCTGAATATTCTTCTTTGAAGTTTGAGAACCTGTTTATTGATGACTTTCCAGTCTATCTCAGTCCAGTCCCAGACTCCAGTACCAGTATTGGTTCTACTTTTCATCGGGGTGAGTCTCTATTCCTCAATTCTTGGAACATTCTGATTAGACCAACCTGACGTCTGCTACCTCTCGGTATGATTCATAGGAATCTATATGTCCGGTTATGATTTCCCGTTGACTTTCGTCGTGACATCATTTGCTTTTTCAGGTCTCCTACTCCCTGTCAACCCTGGGCTTCTTTTGCAATCCGCTTTGCCATTTATTGGCGGTTGAAATTTCAGGGGTTACCGTGTTCATCAAGTGAAGTTTTCGATATCCCTTTAGGTTCATCCTTTGCTCCGGAGTTCTTCGTTGCATCAGATTGAGAAGGACACAATCCCCAATCACTTATTATCGAACTCGGTGCCCTTTTGGCTACAGTGTTTCAATCACGTTTCACTGTTCAAGCGTTACGAAGCTTTTATAGATGTTCACTTTCGTTAACCATTGGGTATCTTCCTGCTAGCACTTGCGGCGGTGTGATTCCGACCTTGGGTGCTACTTCCTGTATTTCTACAGGACTTTATCGAGAATCTGCACTCAGGTTCCGATTACTCTTCCCCCCTCATCTCGGCAGGCTGGAGGATGCACTCTCCAGAAAGCCATTTCAGGCTTTGGTTCAACTTGACGCTTTCACGTCGCGCACACCCACGCTTCCAAGCTACCCATTTGAGGAGATCTAAGAATTGACCAAAAGATGCATCAATGCAGTCTTTTCTTAGCATTCCTCGATTCAGTCCTATTGTGTTTAGATCTTCAGCAAAGATTGTCTCAGCCTGGTCACAGAGCAAATGTGCTGTTTTTAGATGGAAGTCTTTACGAGCGTTGGCAATCTTGTGATGCAATCTGGCCACCTTCAGTTGTGCTTTTTCCCAGTTGTTAGAACGCTTCTGTTTTTTAGCTGCTCTACGTTGTAGCAATTTCAGCTTACCTTGCAGTTGCTTGAAAAACTTAGGACGCTCAACTGTGAAACCATCTGAAGTTGTCAGAAACTTTTCTAACCCAAGGTCTATCCCTATTGCTCGGCCAACGGCAGGATGATCTGGGATATCAACTTCCATTGCAATTGATATCACAACATACCATTCTGTTTGTCTAGCCTTAGCCAGAACTCTAACCTGTTTGACTTGGAATCCAACAGGAATTTTTCGATGGAGTCGAATAGGAACTAGGCCAATTTTAGGAAGCTTGATATGTTCGTTTCCTACTGGATTTGACTTGAATTGCGGGAATAAAAACGACTTGTATTGACCCTTTTTCTTAAATCTTGGAAAACCAAATCCGCGCTTACGCATTGCTTCCCATGAATCATGCAACCTTCTAACGGTTGTCTGTAACACCTGGGAATGCACTTTAGCTAGAAATGGGTTGGTTTTCTTGGCTAATGGTAGATTATTTTGTTGACGGTGATAACTAGGAAACGGTGTATCGGCAGGAATAATGTACTCACTTTGCAAAGAACACCTATCCACAGGACATTTACGGCTTGCAATCCAGTCTTTTAACTCTCTTAGCGAATAGTTATAGACTCGTCTACAAGTCTCAAGCCATTCTTTCATGATCTGTTCTTGATTTTGACTTGGGTAAATCCTGTATGTGTAGTTAATTGTCAACATACTCTTATTATACCATAGAAAAAAACAATGGTAAATACAAATAAAGAGGGCATCGAAGAGACGAAACCTTAGAGAGTGGAGCCTTATTACAAAAGCCTTAACCCCTGGTTGACTGACAAATCTTGCTTTGTAGGTTGGGTTTCACTATGTTCAACCCAACCTACGTAAAATCAAGGGTTTGAGGAGTTTTGTCAGTCTAGGTCATCTGCTAAGCTGTTCAGCATTTAGATTGGGATACCCAAATTGGTCAAAGGGAACAGGGAACAGGGAAAAACTAATTTAAATGCACATCAGCTTAGTAGGTGTTGCCGGTTGCTGCTTAGAACCTTGGCCAAAAGGCCACGCTACGGGAACAACCCACCCTACACCGAACGCCACAAGCGAACAACCGGTTAACCTTGACCTTTCAGCCACGCTACGCGAACAACCCTATCTCCCCATCGCCTCCAGTTATCCGTACTTCAGGCAAAGCGTATCATTATATACCATATTTTGGTTAGCAAAATATAAATAAATGTTGCAAGTATCCCCAAAATAGGTTAACTTATATTACAGAAGCTAACAAAACCCTAGGAGATCTATAAAAATGACTCAAGAGCAAGAATCTAAGTTCGGTTTCACCAACTTTGCTGAAACCTGGAATGGCCGTTTGGCAATGCTTGGTTTCGCCATTGGCTTGGCTACCGAGTTGCTGACTGGTAACGGAATTCTGCAACAACTAGGTCTGATGTAATCGACCATAAGCAATAGGGCGCACACCGTGCGCCCCTAAAGTTGATTTGTGTTCTACTCGATATCGGAAGCGCTATGGTCAGTTAGCCTTTACCAAAAATCCTGCAGTTAAACCCTAAGGGCTGACCTACTAACCCCCTTTTATCTATTAGTAAATCTGATCGAAACTGCTTTCGATCAGATTTACTAATGACTAATGACTCATGTGAAAATAACTAAAACTCATAACTAATGTAAAAAGTGGCGCATACCGGTGATCACCATGATTAATCCCAGTTCATCTGCTGCCTGAATCGAGTCTTGATCTCGTAAACTACCACCCGGTTGCACAATTGCCTCAATCCCCGCTTTAGCAGCTGTCCGCACTGAGTCATCGAAGGGGAAGAATCCATCACTAGCAAGGATAGCGTTTTTGCTATTTTCCCCAGCCTGTTCTAAAGCTATATTGACTGCACCTACCCGATTCATTTGACCGGCACCCACACCTAAAGTTGTGCGATCGCGCGTCACGACAATGGCATTAGACTTAACATGCTTACACACCTTCCAAGCAAATAATAATTCTGCCATTTGGTCAGGAGTAGGTTGCTTTTGGCTTACCACTTGCCAATTCTCAGGATTATCCATGGCATCATCCGCAGCTTGTACCAGAAACCCCCCTGCAATAGCTTTCACAGTTTGCTTTGATCCGGTCTGTAAGTCTGGTAATAGCAACACCCTTAGCTTCGACTTAGCACTGAGAATTTCTTGAGCTTCTGGTTCACACCCTGGTGCGACTACACATTCTAAGAAAGTTTTCTTTAACGCCACAGCTGTAGCAGCATCAATGGGTTGATTTAATGCCACGATTCCACCGAAGGCAGAAATAGAGTCAGCATTGAATGCCTTCTGATAGGCTTGCGATAGGGTTTCTGCCAAGGCTACCCCACAAGGATTGGTGTGCTTGAGAATTGCTGCGGCTGGAGTGTCAGTAAATTCATTAATGATCCGCCGTGCAGCTTCTAAATCCACTAGGTTGTTGTAACTGAGTTCTTTACCCTGAAGTTTAGTGGCTGCAGCCCAACCAGTGGCAACTGTTCCGGATTGATACCACGATGCCGGTTGATGGGGATTCTCGCCATAGCGTAGAGATTGGCGCTGTTGTCCAGATAAGGTAAATCGTTTTGGTAGGGACACTGGATCTTCGTACCCGATCAGGTAGGATGCGATCGCATGGTCATAGGCAGCAGTATGACCAAAAACCTCTATAGCGCAAGCCTGACGGAATTCGATTGATGGTTGATTTCCATTCTGGCGCAACTCCTCTAAGTAATCCTGATACTGACTGGGATTACACAGCACTGTCAGGTGAGCATAGTTTTTCGCAGCTGCCCTCAGCAGTGTTGGACCACCGATATCGATAGTTTCAATTGCTTCTGCTAAACTCACGTCCGGTTTAGCAACAGTCTCTTCAAATGGATAGAGATTCACCACCACCAAATCAATGGGACGAATCTGGTTTGTCTCCATTTCTGCCACATCTTCGGGCAAATCTCGCCTTCCCAAAATTCCGCCATGAATTCGTGGATGTAGGGTTTTGACCCTGCCACCTAAAATTTCTGGAAAGCCAGTGTAATCAGACACTTTCGTTACCGGCAAACCTTCTGATTGCAAGGCTTTAGCCGTTCCGCCACTGCTGATTAAATCAAATTCCAATTCTTCTACTAGCTGACGGGCAAAGTCGATTAGTCCAGTTTTGTCAGATACACTCAGCAGTGCCAGATTTGCCATTTCAAACAATTTTACAAAAAGTCAACCGAATTCTGAATTATCAATTCAGAATGCAGAATTATTAGTTGCTAAATTCAGGATTCAGCAACTTAATAATTCAGAAATAGTTCAGAAATATTCCACCTTACTTCTGGATTCTGGATTCTGCACTCTGAATTTTTTTTTAAATTGTCAAGAGGTTTTTTAGGGTAAATTTCAATAATTCAGCGAACTAAGTAGGTACTTATATTTAATTAGCTTACCTACCAATACCGAATGAATTATTTCCATCTTTTACCCATTCTTCCTAATTACAACGGATGGAAAAGTAGATCAGGGAAAAAGCGGTTAAATTCAATCAAAATTCCAGCCGTAACGGTCATCCAAAGAGCCAATAACACTGGTGCTAGGGACAAATACTTAACTAAATCCTGCATGGAACATTCTCCTAAAATCGATAACTATTTCAAGACATCTTGGCACATCAAGATAATGCCCTGTCTATAAAGCGCGAAAATTTGATTAGCGAGAACGGCAGTAGTTTTTAGCTAACTTTTCAGTGCTAAAAGCGTTCCCGCGAGCGAGTCTAAGTATGATTGCTAGCGTGGTGAGACAGGAATCTCATCATCTTTAGCAAACATTTCACCAGTGGTGATTTCTTTGAATGCTAACAAAGGCCATGAGGCAGCCATTAGCATCTTACTAACTGCCAAGGGGACATCAATGATGACTTCTTTGTCTTCTGGGTTCTTACCCTTTTGAATCGCTTGTAGATAGCTGCGACCTGCCCAGCCAATCCAGCCAGTGATATAGAGGAAGAGTAAGCTAGGAATGAGGAAGTCACCCATATGGGAGAAACGACCATCCACAATCAAGTGAGGATATCCCTCATCACCACAAAGTGCTTGAGAATACCGCTCAAATCGGTTCGCACCGGAATTGGGGTTAGCTGTAGTGTTTAGGAACTCAGCCTTCCGGGCTTGGAATGCAGCAGACTCACTACAAGGGGTGAGATGATCCAAAGAAGCAGAGGCTGGGCTGATGGCGCAAAACCACACACAGACGGCAAAAATTAAAGCTAACAATCGTCGCATAGAAAGTGTCTCCTTTTGTTAAGAAACAAAAAGTTTTTTGTACAAACCAAAAGATCAAATTATTTGTACACTCAGGCAATCTTACTCTGAGCCGTGTATCTAGTAAAGTTTAATTAACTAAAAGTAGTGTTTCAATAAAGGTCATTGGTGAATGGCTTGTGTTTTAGCAATAGAAACCAGTTGTGATGAAACAGCTGTGGCGATTGTTAAAAATCGTAAATGTTGTAGCAATATCGTTACTTCCCAAATTCCTATGCATCGGCAGTATGGCGGTGTGGTGCCAGAGGTAGCATCCCGTAGCCATCTAGAAACCATCAATAATGCGATCGCGCAAGCCCTAGAAGCAGCTCAACTGGACTGGGGCGCAATTGATGGAATTGCTGCTACCTGCGCTCCCGGCTTAGTGGGCTCTCTACTAGTGGGGGTCACAGCTGCCAAAACTCTGGCCATTGTCCACCACAAGCCCTTTGTAGGTGTCCATCATCTAGAAGGTCATATTTACGCCACCTATCTCAGTCAGCCAGACCTAGAACCACCATTTTTGAGTCTCTTGGTGTCTGGCGGTCACACTAGCTTAATTTATGTCAAAACCTGTGGTAGCTATGAAATACTGGGTGCAACCCGTGATGATGCTGCCGGTGAAGCCTTTGATAAGGTAGCACGATTATTAAAGTTAGGCTATCCCGGAGGACCAGCTATAGATAAGTTAGCACGAGAGGGCAACCCCAAAGCCTTTCCCTTGCCAGAAGGTAAGATTTCCCTTCCTACTGGTGGTTATCATCCCTATGACTCCAGTTTTAGCGGCTTGAAGACAGCGGTGCTAAGGTTGGTGCAAAAATTCGAGCAGGAACACTCAGAAATTCCAGTGACCGACATTGCTGCCAGCTTTCAGGAAACCGTAGTGCGATCGCTTACCAAGCGTACCATTGCTTGTGCTCTCGACTATGGTCTCGACACGATTGTGGTTGGGGGTGGGGTGGCTGCCAATAGTGGATTGAGACAACAGTTGCAAGCTGCAGCAACTGAGCATAATTTGCGAGTTATTTTCCCTCCCCTGAAGTTTTGTACCGATAATGGCGCAATGATTGGCTGTGCCGCAACTGACCATTTAAATCAAGGACATACTTCCCCTTTAACTTTGGGGGTGCGATCGCGAATGCCTATCACTAAGGTGATGGAACTTTATTCAGAGGTTTAAGAGGTTGAAGGTTTAAGAGGTTGAAGGTTTAAGAGGTTGAAGGTTTAAGAGGTTGAAGGTTTAAGAGGTTGAAGGTTGAACGCGATCGCGTGGCCGAAAGGCCAAGGTTGAAGAACCTGCTAACCTGTAACCTGCTAACCTCTAACCTGCTAACTTTTAAAGTTATTGCACAAGTACAATCGGGATGACAGGATTTGAACCTGCGACCCCTTCGTCCCGAACGAAGTGCGCTACCAAACTGCGCTACATCCCGATAAAGTCATAATTTAAGATTTAGTCTATTTTATCATGCCTTAGGGGCAATCGGCCCCTAGCTTGCTAGGATCAAGATTAAAGTAACGTAACTTAAATTTATATATATATATAGTTGGAGTATAACCAAGAGTGGTAGTTAAACCAGAATGGTTGCGAGTCAAAGCGCCCCAATGGCAGCGTGTCGGCAATATTAAAGAAACCTTAAGAGATTTGGATCTCAATACTGTCTGTGAAGAAGCCTCTTGTCCCAATATCGGAGAGTGCTTCAATGCTGGTACTGCCACCTTTTTAATTATGGGACCAGCCTGTACCCGTGCTTGTCCCTACTGCGATATTGACTTTGAGAAAAAACCCAAAGCCCTTGACTCCACTGAACCCACACGGCTAGCAGAAGCCGTGCAGCGCATGGGTTTAAATCATGTAGTTATTACCTCTGTCAACCGGGATGATTTACCCGATGGTGGAGCTTCCCAGTTTGTACAGTGCATTGAAGCCATTCGCCTGGTCTCACCTCATACCACTATTGAGGTTTTAATCCCAGACTTGTGCGGGAACTGGGATGCCCTCGAAACAATTCTTCAAGCTAAACCGGAAGTCCTCAATCATAATACAGAAACAGTACCCCGACTCTATCGGAAAGTACGGCCTCAAGGGGATTATCAGCGTTCCCTCGAATTACTGATGCGGACGCGAAACTTGGCTCCATCGGTTTACAGCAAATCTGGTATAATGGTAGGTTTAGGAGAAACTGATGCCGAAGTCCGGCAAGTCATGGCGGATTTAAGGCAAGTAGACTGCGACATCTTAACTATTGGTCAGTATCTTCAACCCACTCAAAAACACCTAAAAATTGCTGAATTCATAACCCCTAAACAATTTGATACCTGGAAAGAGTATGGTGAATCCCTCGGTTTCCTGCAAGTTGTTTCCTCTCCCCTCACCCGCAGTTCCTATCATGCCGAGCAAGTTCGAGAATTAATGCAGCGGTATCCCCGATGAACGCTTTCATGGTTGCAAAACAATTGAAACTAACAACTAACCAAGAAAGCGTTTCTTATACTGATCAGGTAAATTCAATGTTCTTACCCCTACTCCCTACTCCCTACTCCCTACTCCCCAGGGCGAAAGCACCTCACCTAATTGAGAACTGCAATAACAAATAACAAATGACCAAAATAACTATAATCGGAGCTGGTGTTTGGGGTACAGCCCTCAATAGCCTAGCCTCTCAAAACGGTCATCAGGTTTGTTTGTGGTCCCGTCGGAGTCAGACAAAATTAGCAGATGCCATAGAATCTAGCAGTATTATCCTTTCTGCTGTTTCCATGTCGGGGGTAAATTCTGTAGCGCAACAGCTAAAGGGGTTATCAGTATCTCCTGAGGTGATATTGGTCACAGCGACTAAGGGGTTAGATTTGCAAACCACCCGTACTCCCTCCCAAATCTGGCAAGCTGAATTTCCCAACAATCCTGTAGTCGTGCTATCAGGTCCTAATCTCTCCAAAGAAATTAAACAAGGACTCCCAGCCGCTACAGTAGTAGCTAGCACAGATGTAAAAGCAACTCAGATACTACAACAGGCGTTTTCTTCGCCAAATTTCAGAGTTTACACCAATCGAGACCCCCTCGGTGTAGAACTAGGGGGTACCCTGAAAAATGTGATGGCGATCGCATCTGGAACCTGTGATGGTTTACAACTAGGAACAAATGCCAAAGCAGCTTTACTAACCCGTGGACTTACAGAAATGATCCGTATTGGTGAAGATTGGGGTGCTAAGGTAGAAACATTTTACGGTTTGTCGGGACTAGGAGATTTACTGGCAACCTGTAGTAGTAGCCTCAGTCGCAATTATCAAGTTGGTTATCAGCTCGCTCAGGGTCAGAAACTTGCAGATATTCTCGCCAACTTGGAGGGAACAGCAGAAGGGGTCAACACTACAAAGGTTGTGATGGAACGAGCTAAGCTCAAAAGAATTTCAGTACCCATTACTTATCAAGTCCATCGATTGCTCCAAGGGGAGATTACCCCCCAAGCTGCTGTTGAAGCTCTAATGCTACGAGATACTAAGCCAGAGTAAGGAACCTGACTGAGTTGTTATATCATGTCGGGATAATTACCCTTAATAAAAATATCCCCATCTCCCCATCTCCCCATCTCCCCATCTCCCCATCTCCCCACCCTCCCTCTAATTATGGGTATTCAACCTGACTTGATATTACCCTTGCTCCCTGACTGCGAAAGCTCTCCTGCTCCGGAAGCTCGCCTGCTTTAAAACTCAGACAGGAAAACTCAGACAAAAAACTGCGACATTTTGCTGTTGTCTATGACAAAAAACTGAGACAAAAATTGAGACATTTTGCTGTTGTCTATTAGGCATCCTGAAAATATAGAATCTTTAGAGACATGCCACTGCTTGAGCTGAAGCGACTGGATCAATAGATTGTAATCTTTTGTAAGGTTTTATAAAGTTTTGTAATATCATTACCAATCTGGCCACATAGCTGGGTGGCAATAATATTTCATAACTCTGGTAATTCGGCAATAATTTGGCAATTTTGAACTATGTGTATGCACTTATTCATAAGTTCGTTGTTTCTTCAAACCCATTCCAGCAGAGGATATCCGCAAGTAGCTTGCCTACTGCTTAGTCCCTGATACCCATAAATAAAATTTTTTCTTGAATTAGCGAGAATATTTCTGGAATCGCCATGATGCCCACTGTAGATTAATACAGCTTTTGACCAAGGTCTCTATTTACCTATAGAGTTACTTCTAAAATAGCTCAAATCAATAGCTTAAATCAGGAAATCCCGTTCCTTTTGCCATCTATAAACCTTCAGCCCTTACGGGCAAGGTTGGGTGGAGACATCGGGTGAACCGTTAGCTACGGATACTAATAAGGGCTACCAGGGATAACCGGTAAGTCTTGCCGGAAAAAATTTATTTTAGTAACTGTTTCTCCGGTCATCATGGGTGGGAATTCTAGTACTAAGTGTGACAAACACAATTCCGTGTTGTCACTGGTTGTAATCGAGAGATCATTATGCCAGCCACTCCTTTCTATGCCGACACAGAATTAGATCACGAGACTTCTGCCTATAGCTTTGAGCTTAATGGCCCAAGGGACGATGGGGAAGGATCAGTGGATGACTTAGTTGATGTGGAGATTGAGGGTGCAGACGCGGCTAGCTTAACTAAAAATAGCACCCGTCGCACCACCGACCTAGTTCGGTTATATCTCCAGGAAATTGGTCGGGTTCGTCTACTGAGGCGAGATGAGGAAGTCTCGGAAGCTCAAAAAGTTCAGCGCTACATGAAACTACTACGGCTGCGCAATAAGTCGGCTATATCCGAAGATAAAGTCATGGAGCGCTTTGTCCACCTGATTGAAACCCATGATCGTCTAGCGTCCCAGTTAGGTCACCGTCCTTCCTTGGAACGGTGGGCAACGGCTGCAGGAATTGACGTTTCTCAACTTAAGCCGAGTATGTCAGCTGGAAAACTGCGTTGGGCAGAGTTAGCCGAACTGACATTCAAAGAGCTAGAGCAGGTACAAGCTGAAGGGCTCCAAGCTAAGGAACACATGATCAAAGCTAACCTACGTCTGGTAGTGTCAGTAGCGAAAAAGTATCAAAACCGTGGCTTGGAACTTCTAGACTTAATTCAGGAAGGAACTCTGGGATTAGAGCGAGCGGTTGAGAAATTTGACCCGACCAAAGGCTACCGATTTAGCACCTATGCTTACTGGTGGATCCGTCAAGGAATCACCAGAGCGATCGCTACTCAAAGCCGTACTATTCGCCTGCCAGTTCACATTACTGAAAAGCTCAATAAAATCAAAAAAGCCCAACGGAAGATTTCCCAGGAACGTGGCCGCACAGCAACCATTGATGATATTGCTGTGGAATTAGAGATGACTCCGGCTCAGGTACGAGAAGTATTACTACGAGTACCTCGCTCTGTTTCTTTGGAAATTAAAGTTGGTAAGGAACGAGACACCGAACTGGGAGATTTACTCGAAACTGAGGAAACCTCTCCAGAAGAAGTGTTGATGCGAGAAGCCTTACAACGGGATTTACAGCAACTCCTAGCGGATCTAACCAACCGTGAACGGGATGTGATTCGGATGCGGTTCGGCTTGGGAGATAACCAACCTTACTCTCTAGCTGAGATTGGTCGCGCTTTGGATTTATCTCGGGAGCGGGTACGCCAAATTGAAGCTAAGGCTTTACAAAAGTTGCGGCAACCCAAGCGCCGTAACCGAGTTCGGGATTATCTGGAAGCTTTGAGCTAATCCCTTGGTGACATATTCCCACACTTACCTATTAACTTACCTATTAGGGAAGTGTGGGCTTCTTGCCAATCCTATCCTAGCTATCACCCTAGCTATCCCTTGTCCTAGAGTTCTAGTTATTGAAAATTTATTGAATTTATAAATACCTGAGGTTAAATACCTGAGGGAGCACCCCGATCTATTTCTTTGTTAGTGGACTTGAGCTGACTTAAAAATAGGCTACCCGGGCATCAAATCCTTGCGATCGCAATTCATAGGAACAACTTTCCGCTTCACCACGGCTAGAAAAGGCTCCAGCATTAAAATAACGGCCTCGATCGTCCTCAGATATAATATCATCGTCTAATATAATACCACGAGTCCGCTCGATCTGATTTAGCACTTTATCATTAGGAATGGGGATCACAACCACATAGCGATTCTTTTCAGCTTCAGAAATTAGATCAATAAGTCCCAATGCTTGCAGGGTTTCTAAATCAGCTACCCCGGTATCAGGTAGATTATTACGTCTCTGAAATCGACGCACCTCAGACTCAGTGTTTCTGCCATAGCTATCATCAATCCGACCGGGCTCCAACCCTTCAAATCTCAACGCTTCCTGAAGCCGTCTAACCTCTGGACCGCGATCGCCTAGTTGTAGTTTCTTTCGTCGTAGTATATTGCTACGAATCGGAGTACCACATGCTATCGGTTCTTGATAGCTAAAGTCAGCAGGAGGAAAAAGAGGGATCTGATCAGGCAGGACTCCAAACGATTCTTGTTGAGTAAATAATGCATTAGATAGTGCTGTTCTAGTTTGTGATCCCACAATCCCATCCGCCCTGAGACCATAGTATCTTTGAAATCGAATCACTGATTTTTCTGTGGCCAGACCAAAGTAGCCGGTTGGGTTGGCATTGAAATACCCCAGATCTGCCAACTGTTGCTGAAGTTTAGTAACAGCTGATCCACGAGACCCTCGTCTGAGTCCAGATTGATTAAGATTCCTACGGGATGGTGCTACTCTGGTTTGCGATGGAAAGAGTGTTGCTCTGGTTCGTGGTCCGACTTCCCCATCAGCAGGAAGCCCCTTGTCTCGTTGGAACCGAATCACAGCATTTTTAGTAATTGAACCAAAATAGCCAGTTGGTTGCCGATTGAAATACCCAAGTTCTCGCAAACGACCCTGAACTTCTGTTACATCAGCTCCCCTACGACCTTCCCGCAGGTTCCTTTGGGCTAGGGCTTCTTCTGCGATGCCCACAATGCTAAGTGTGGCAACTAGTAACAGTAAATAAATCCGATGGTAAGCAACTAGCTTATACTCCTTGAGCCACTGAAACAATTCTTCAATCGACTCCGTCAAAACTGCAGGAGTATAAGCTAGTTCTTCTGCGCTTAAAGCAAGATGAAGATAGGCAAGGGTCTCCATGATTATTCCAAGGAAACTTTTACCGTTAGTCTAACAAATCACAGTAGACCATTGGTAATGTTTCGGACAAGAGAATCTCAGAAATTTTACGTAATCCGATAGTAAAGCATGTAGTTATAGAGCAAGACTCTTACCAAAACAGAGCAATTCTCCTCTTTTACCATAACGCAATAGTTTTAACTCATGACCACTATTCGTCACTGGAGTACGTTTTTCCCCCTGCTAGCTTTAGTTTTGAGCAGTTTAGGGGGAGTAGACGCTAGGGCTACCGTAATTCCCAGCACCAATTCCGCCAACACCATACCATCGGCAACACCAACCCAAGCCCAGACTCAAGGGAAATTTCAACTGGCTCAGGAATTGATGGGTGAATGTCGCGCCGCTGCTGAGTCAATGTTTATCTACAAACAGCGATCAACCTCTAACCCAATTAGAACCTTAGACCTTAATGAACAAGTTATTCTGGCCGAAAACAAGGTTAGCAAAGATGGTTGGATCGCGATCAAATTCCCCATTAATGGATTTGTCCAAGCCCAAGATCTGAAGTTCTGTCCGGGGACAGGAGGAGTACGCCCTACTCAAACACAATCTCTCTGCCGCCAAGCTGCTGAGTCAATGTTTATCTACAAACAGCCATCAATCGAACCAATCAGAGCCTTAGAGCCTAATGAAGAAGTTATTCTGGCTGGAAACAACGTTAGGAAAAATGGTTGGATAGCGATCAACTCCCCCATTCCTGGATTTGTCCGAGCTAAAGATCTCAAGTCCTGTCAGGGCATACAAAGATTATCCTCTACTCAAACACCATCATATCTCTGCCGCCAAGTTGTATATGATGGTTCTGGAGGTATAGCTGTCCGTAGCAGACCGAATATTAACTCTTCCCGACGGGGTCTTGTTTCCAATGGCGTGAAAGTAACACTGATCAACCGTTCCCCTCAAGAGCAATTTTTCCAGGACTCCCAAGGGCGCGAGTGGGCAAGAATAACTTATCCTGTTAATGGATGGATGTCTAACGGGTTTCCTCGTAACGGTGATCAGAATCTTGTGGTTTGTTCCAATTAGCCCACTACTGAATTAGCAAGTTGTTAATTACTTATTATAGGACTTTTATTTATACCAAGTCAGCCTGATGTAACAAGGCACCAACTAAGCCAGCCATAGCAGTAATTCCTATAGCAATCATTGGGTGTTGACCTTGGCTGACAGCAAAGGAAGTGACAATCCCTGCACCCAAAGCAGCAGTCACAGCAGCACCCAAAAGATCTTTATTTGTATTTTTATTGTACATAAACCTGTTAGCCAGAAATTCAGTTAGGTAGAAATTTAACTTTTTTGGTGGTGTTAAAAGTTAGTTTCATAACCTTATCATTCTGGATTCTGGCGTTAAAGCTAGATCGGCAATATCGCAATCAAGATTAATATTTAGCTAATTTTCTTAACAATAACCAGACTTGTTAAGTGTGGACTGTTGCTCCAAACTATTAATCTATTGATTAGTCTATTTTTTTGACATTACCTGCTTTAACCCAACCTTTTTGGTCACTACCAGGCAAGCGTACTCTCTGCCATCGCTTATCATCACTGTATCCGAGGATGATCAGGGTCTGATTGTAGCCAATACCACCAATGCGTTGAGCGTTCAGGCTAGGGGAGTCCCTCAGAATCAACCCCTGTGGCCAGGTAACACTGGCTCGATAAGCACCCGGTTCTAGTTTTGGTAAAGGACTAGGACTAGGAATGGGTTTGGGAGTAGTTGCTGGTTTAGACTCCCCAGATGAACTGGTGGGCTGAGCTTTTGGTGATGGTGAGGTCTTGGGTCGCTCCTCAGCAAAGACAGGTTTTTCAGGCTCAGCTGCTAGTTTAGTAAAGAAGTAATACACTGTACCAACAGCAGCACCTGTTAAGATGGCAATGCCGAGAATAAAACCAATGATAAACTGAGCTATCTTGGACAGACTCATGGGAAGCTATTAAAGATAAAGGTTGAAAGTTGAAAGGTTGAAAAGTTTAAGGTTGGAGGTGGTTAGGTTGAAGGTTGAAAGGTTGAACGCGATTGCGTGGCCTTTTGGCCAAGGTTAACAGGTTGAACGCGATTGCGTGGCCTTTTGGCCAAGGTTAACAGGTTGAACGCGATTGCGTGGCCTATTGGCCAAGGTTAACAGATTGTTCTAGCAACAGTTAATGATAAAATTCTCAATTAATCTAGTTGACATTAATCGATAGCGTCGATCATACTTATCAGGTCAAGTCAATTTTATTAGCCCTACTCCCTACTCCCTACTCCCTACTCCCTACTCCCTACTCCCTACTCCCTACTCCCGACTCCAATTAACCCAGGATGAAGTCTCTGACCCAATTGAGAACTGCTATATATAATTAATTACTGGAGTTGGCGCTGAATGCGATCATTTAAGGGAGTATTGCGAGAAGCCATACGAGCTTTTCCGGCAGCTGCCCAATCCTGTAAGAATTGGATTTGCTCTTGGGCTGTCCGTGCTAAGGGGATAATTTGGCTAGCGGCTTCGAGAATATCATCTGTGGTAAAGTCTCGGTTTTGGCTAAAGCCGATGTGCATGGCTTCGATCAGGGTCTGCTCAATTTCTGCTCCGGAAAAATCAGGGGTTTCGTAGGCTAATCGGTCTAAAGCGTAACTCTTAAGATTATGAGGTCGCAGCCGGGATAGGTGTAGATCGAAAATAGCACGACGTTCTTCCTGGTTGGGCAAACCAACAAAAAAGATTTCGTCAAATCGACCCTTGCGAAGCATTTCTGGGGGTAAGGCTTGGATATTGTTGGCAGTAGCTACCACAAATACTGGGGATTTCTTCTCAGCTAACCAGCTAATAAAGGTACCAAAGACACGACTGGTTGTGCCTGCATCCCCTTTAGAGGATAGACCTGAGAAGGCTTTGTCAATTTCATCAATCCAGAGGATGCAGGGAGCAAGAGCTTCGGCTAGCTGAATCATCTGCCGAGTACGGGATTCTGATTCCCCTACTAAGCCACCAAATAGACGACCGACATCTAAACGTAGCAGGGGTAGATGCCAGTGGTTTGCGATCGCTTTTGCAGTTAACGATTTCCCAGTTCCTTGAATCCCCACTAAGAGTAAACCACGAGGATGAGGTAACCCGTATTGTCGCGCCTGTTCTGTAAATGCTCCACCCCGTCGCAGTAGCCAGTCTTTGAGGTTGTCTAAGCCACCGATGTCGGAAATTTTTTCTTGGGTTGGGTAGAACTCTAGGATCTGGGTTTGCCTAATGGATTGGCGCTTTTCTTCTAAAATCAGTTCTACATCTGAAGGTTGGATGGCATTATTAGAGGCAATCCCACGAGCTAGGACCCGACGAATTCTTTCTAAGGAAAGACCAAGAGCCGAGCGCACCAGCTCATCAATGATTTTCTCAGTCAGATTTTGACCCGTTGCCCCCAACAAACGTTTCACCTCAGCTTTAATTTCCGATGCTGTTGGTAAAGGGAATTCCAGCACTGTCAGGACTTCGGTTAAATCCGAGGGGACGGACAGTTGGGGGGTAACGATAACTATATTCTTAGGCTGGGATTTGAGGGTACGTGCCAGATTTCTGAGTTTACGAGCAACTGATACATCTTCTAAGAATCGGTGAAAATCTCTTAATACAAAGATGGCAGCAACACTTTCGCCAATTTTATCTACAAATTCTAAAGCTTGTAAGGGATTGCGGCGTCCAAAGCCGATATCATTAGGATTTCCTTGGTAACCATCCACAAAATCCCAGATATAGACACCACGATTACCCAAACGTTTAGCGGATTGCTTGATCGCTGTTTCTACTCGCTCTTCTTCTAGAGTGGGAATATATAACAAAGGGTAGCGAGCACGTAGCAGAAGCTCAAACTCGTCATTGAAATTCATATAGCAAAGGGAACAGGGAACAGGGAATAGGGAACAGGGAGTAGGGAGCAGGGAGTAGGGAGCAGGGAGTAGGAACCCGTGGCGAATTAAATTACGGGTCAAGCGCACCTAAGCGGCCAAAGGGGGTTTCCCCCAGTCGTGCTTTGCCGTGGTTTCCCCCATGAGCGACTGCATTAAGACGGGAATATGCCATCAAAAATTATGACAATTCCTACATGGATTTTTATATAGCGTTTCTCGCAGTTATGAGGTAAGCTTTGCAACCTCAAAGTCCCCCTTATTAAGGGGGATTTAGGGGGATCAATTTATACCTTATGGGATATAGAATTCCTATATAGGAGCCAATTACTCAAAAAGTTAATGCTATAAATAAATATTTAAACCTTAAACATAGCATTTTTTATTTCCAATAAACTTGGATAAAGGCTCTGCTGCTAGTAACTCCCTGACCAATTTCCCCTTCAGCATTATACTACCAGGCAACTCACTATCCAGGAAGTTTTCTCTTCAGGGATTCTAGAGCCCCCCAACGTTGATCCCGTAGTTGATCCCGTAACTCTGCTTCACTGTTATTCTTAATCTGGATACCTATACATTCTTGGTCACACAGCTGCCGTGGCGGAATTGCCAGACATAGTTGTTCGTATAACCAAGTGTCTGGATAAAAATACCCCTGAGCTGGAAGGGTTTCTTGTAAATCATCCCAAGTTATCTCCTGCTCTAGGGATTCATCCGACAGTTGGTCAGCTGAGGAAGCTAACCAAACTAATTCGGATGTATCGATGCTTAGGCGGTGGTTGTACTGTTTTAAGCAGCGGTGACAAGTCAAGGTAATGATCGTTTCTGCTTGAGCACAGACCTCCAGGTAATTTCCTTGATGAGCCACTTGCACTTGACCTCGAACTGGGGTCAGTGTCTGTAAATCCACCAAGAATTGATTGACCGGAGTTACTTCTGTTTGCTCTGGTAATTTGAGCAACTCAGGAATATAGATAGCCTCCATAATGCTTAGCTTATCCTTTGCAGTTGACTGTTAAGCGTTGATGGTTAACCTTGAGCTTCTCAAACACTCAGCAAAAAGCGACCATTTATAGA
Source organism: Moorena sp. SIO3I8 (assembly GCF_010692325.1). Taxonomy (GTDB): domain Bacteria; phylum Cyanobacteriota; class Cyanobacteriia; order Cyanobacteriales; family Coleofasciculaceae; genus Moorena. Next base: position 62,839 of record NZ_JAAHHW010000001.1, read on the forward strand.
CTTAAATAGTTATATAGAGTTAATGCATTATGTTAGCCAGGTGATGGGAAGAATCCCAAGTGCAATCAGCAGTGATAGAATAAAAACTCTTAATCTGTCAATACCTGCGACGCACCACCAGTCGTCGGTCTGGCTCTTGCCCTCGACTAAGAGTTTCTAAATCCTCAAAAGCCTTGAATAGGGTATGGACTTGACGCCGCTCTGCTGCCGATAGGGATTTCAATTCAAATTCTTTCCCGGTCTGACGGACTTTCATAGCAGCGTGTTCAGCGATCGCTTGAAGTTCCACTTGCCGTCTGGCTCGATAGCTATCGATATCGATAACGTAAACGGCTTGTTCCTCCTCATCATGACCCAAGTTAAGGAGGGAATTTGCTAAGTACTGGATAGAATCGATAACTTCCCCTTCCCGACCAATTAAAGTTTGAGTGTCTTTCGAGGTCAGTTGACTATTATCGATTGTCAACCAGTAGCTGGGTCGCTCTCCTAGGGGAGCGTCACCATCAGCTACCTCTATACTGGCGGGCAATCGAGATAATCGCAGGAGTTCTTCTAACCACTCTTTCCCACGCTCCTGATGTTGATTTACCATACTAACTTGATGCTTTTTTCTTTGAACGCTTGGGCTCAAAAGGCAATGCCTCTCGACCCTCTCCAGACTTAGCTGCTTGTCTTTTTGCCTCTTTTTCCTGCTGCTCAACTATTTCTTGCAAATTCTCTGGCAGAGGTTCTCTCGATAGAATGAAAGTCTGGATAGTTTGAAATATATTAGCTACAACAATATACATCAATACCCCAGCTGGCAGGGGAAAGAATAAGAACATGCCAGAAAACAATACTGGAGTAATCTGATTAACTACCTTTTGCTGGTCACCGGCTTGCCCTGCACCTGCACCTGAACCAGACAACAGCTGGTTGACGTACAAACTGATCCCAAAGAAGAGAATCATACCTACGATATCCCAGTGGATAGTGCCATCGTCATCAAAAGCACCCACTCTTCCTAAAGCATCTATAAATAGAAAGCCTTTGTTAGCAGCTATTCCCGTTAAGGTTCCCTGAAGCTTTACCTCTCCAGGCATCAGGGCTTCTAGTGTCCCATCTTCAAGAATACGTAAGCGGTCTTCTCCGTTGACTATTTGCCAAGTGGGAGTGATATCGGTTTCTGGATGCTGAGCAATTAGTTGATTTAAGGGTTGACCTTCAACAGTTTGAAACTCTACTTTGGTTTTTTCCCCAACTACCAGCTTATTTCCTGCCGGAAGTAGGGCGATGACTGGTTCATGTAAGCCATCGGTAATGTAAATATTTTGGGGTTTGGTGGTAAAGACTTTAGGCTGGATATATTCCAGCTGTTCTTGGGGAAAAATTTGTAAGTTGACGTCGTAGTTAATGTTTGCAAAGGGTGATCCCCGCAAGGTGGCAAATAGGGCAAACAGAACCGGCATTTGTACCAACAGTGGCAAACAACCGGCTAGGGGGTTGCCAAACTCTTGAAACAGCTTACTCATTTCTTCCTGCTGTTTAGCCGGGTCATCCTTGTAGCGCTCTTTTATTTCGTCTTGCCGCTTCTTCATCAAGGGTTGGGTGACTTTCATGCGCCTCATGTTGCGAATGGAGCCAGCATTAAGAGGGAAGAGGGCAAAGCGAATCACCAGGGTCAAGGCTATTATGGCTAAACCATAGCTAGGCACAATCCCGTAAAAGAAATCCAGGATTGGCAGCATGATGTTGTTGGAGATAAATCCGATACCAAAGTCCATTCGTTTGACGTTAACCTAGGCGCTATTGTAAAGTTTTCTGTGTCTAATGTAACTAATCTCCGTCCCTATGCGGTTCGGGTTTCCGACTTTTATCAGGTATATCTACTGACATCAAGGAGTTGAACCGATTTTGGTGGCCAGATGTAGGAAAGGGAAGACTAGATCAGGGCAAGTGACCGATGTCAAGGTTTTCTTGGCAATGTTCTGTCTACATCATTTTGATGGCACTAACGGCTTTGCCTGTTTTGTCTGCTGCTCGTTCGGCAATGTAGTCGTAAATTTCTCTAAACCGGGGTATTGCCCGCATTTCCAAACGGCTACCATCTTTTAGGGTAACGACAATATCTCCCCAAGTTCCTATACCACGGGGAACTGTGGCAATCTTTGAAATTTCGGAATAGATCACATCTGAGCGATCGCGTCCCCGCCAACCCCCAGTTATTGATATGCGGCGGCTGGTAATCCGATACCGTAGCCATAGAGCCCTGACAATAGCAGCTACGGTTAGAGGTATGAATATAATCGTAAATGCCAACAATATGCTAATGATCAGATCTCCCCGGTGGGGGCCACCCTCATAAAATACATCTTCTCTAATGCCCATCCAACACCTCTGCTTTTACCAACAACTTTTCTAATTCTCTCAAAAGTTGTGCATATTCGCACTCTCTGGCTTCTGGTTTTACTATTACGACTAGCTTCCAACCGGGGGATAGGCGTGGTAATAACTGCCTGAGGGCGGCTCGAAGTTGCCGCTTAATCCGATTTCTAACAACTGCTTTCTTACTGACTTTTTGGCTGATGGAGATGCCAATACGGGAGGGAGGGTGATCCTCTGGTAGGGATTTTTCTGGTAGGGATTTTTCTGGTACAATGGTTTCTTTGGCAATCGGGTAAATAGTACTCTGTTGTAAACCCCGTAATGTTAGGTAACGCCCTGAACGACGAATACCTGAGCGATAGACTGTTTTAAAATCTCGCCAGTGCTTAAGTCGATTGGCTTGAGGCAATCCCAATGCTTAACTGTAATCCTTGATTAATATCAATTCCTTGAGCAGGATAAAGGCAGAAGAGCCACGGGAAATGGCTGTTTCTTAACCTTTTACCTTTCACTTGCAGCAGGTCGGCATCAATGCTTAGATGACTAGACCGAGAGACGACGCCGTCCCTTGCTTCTGCGAGCTCTAATCACATTGCGACCATCTTTGGTGCGCATCCGGGCACGAAAACCGGATTTTCTTTTTTGCTTACGGTTGGTTCCGCCTAGAGTGCGTTGAGTCATGGGTTTGCTGGAGGAATACTATTAACGAATACTATGAAGGATTGATTGCCAACTATAGCTGATTGTTGATCATACCATGTCAAGGGGTGATCTATCAAGCCAAGCGATCAGTTATCAGTTATCAGCGATCAGCTATCAGTTATCAGCTTATGGGTTATTTCACAGGCTAGAAGCCTGTGCCACAAGGCTGACCACTGACCACTGACCACTGACTGCTTACATACCCTCAGATAGTTTAGTCCTGCCATGGTGTAGTAGGGGATGGCTCTTCTGTTGAAACCACCTTCAGTAACTTCCGAAGACCTTGATTCCACTTTTCTAGTTTTAAATAGTCGCTCATTTCAATTTCTTCAATTAAGCAGTTAAGGGATTCATCAAGATTAGCTAGCTCTAGGATTTCCGCCATCCGATTTGCCTCTAATTCAGACAAAATCGGAAGAGCTATTAGCTGGCGATACTCTTCTGATAATTTAACTTTTTGAGGATTATTATTTTTGGTTGACATTTGTTTGTTAGGATTTTCATCCTTAAACATAGTTTGTTATTATATTATTTGAATCATTTCATAAAAACTATCTAAAATTTACTTAATGATTAAATAAAAGTGGGGGCAATCAGATCAGGAATGCCCCCAAGCGGTTTCCGCACCCTGATTAGCTATAGCTAATCAGAAAATTGTCTTTATTGATGATCAGCCTTAAGCTCAAAAAACCTATTACGTAAACGCTTTAGGGCACGATTACCTCGCTGTCTGGCAGACGCCTCAGTAATATATTCTCCCTTAGAAGCCAGATGGTTTACTACTTGTCTCCAAGACAAGCCTTCTATTTCCCGTAAGACGATTAGTTTGGAGTCCTTTGGGTCTAACTTTTTAAGGGCTAGCTCCAGCAGCCTTAAGTCTTCATCCTCAGAGTTTGAGGAGGAAAGGCTATGGCTGTCTTCTAGTCCTAGTTGATCCTCGATTAAATTAGAGTCCCATAATTGCTCTTTTTTTTGTTCCCGGCTCATTTCACGGATGACATTGAAGGAAGTAACCCTGATCCATGCTCCAGGGTTTTCAATTTCTTGCCCTGATTCTATGAGTTTTATTCCCCGTAAATAGGTTTCATTAATTACCTCGTATATTTGATAATCCGGAAAATTAAATTGCCGTATTTTTTTCTTTATTCCGTTAAATAATGCAGCATAATATGTTGCTTCCTTAGTTTCTAAAAAAGTTTGGCTAACTAAATGTTTAACCGCTGATTCAAACTTTTGACGAGGGGTCATATATTAGGTTTCCTATGGTGACATTAAACACTACCTCCTGTTTGAATAATCATTTTTATTTAGGCACACACTGGAACTTATTTTTTATACCTATTGTTGCATCTTCGAAATGATTTTTCGAAAAATCATATTGTGCCTATTGTGGAACTCACGATTTATTAATTAGGTTTCCTAGGGTGACATGGAATACTACCTCCTGTTTTATTGGGTTTTCTAACCAATTAGGTCTCCTAGGGTGACATGGAATACGGGTGCATCTCATTTTTGCCGTTTGACCAGATGGTGCGTTACGGGACGGATTGTCCTAACACTGGCTACCAATACAATAATGGCTCCCCCGTCCCTAACGCACCCTACTGGCGTGGCACACCTAAAAATGTAGGTTGGTTAGAGCGGTAGGGAAACCCAACAAAGGGTTACTGGTGTTGGGTTTCATTCTTCAACCCAACAAAGGGTTATTGCACCATTTTAGATGTGTCGGTCCACTACGAACATTTACAAAAGTGAGATGCACCCTGGAATACTACCTCCTGTTTTAACAATCATCACTGAATCATCTTGTGTCTATGGTGACATGGAACACCACCTCCTGTTTGAACAATCCTCTTGTGCTTATTGTGGTAAATCAGAGCTTCACACATTCAGCTTCAAAACACTACTTGTATAGGTTAACGGGTTTGTTAAAACTACAAGTAGTTTATTGCGTAAGGTCTGACTGAAGTAACCCCTAGCACTATCTGTGAGTTCAAGAGACGAAATATTTTTTATGCTTAGCAGAATATGCTGCTACGCAAATCATCACATTGCCTCTTCTATATATATGTGCAGAACTGTCAGAAAGTGTGACACCCTCTCGGGAAAATTTCCAAAAAAACAGGGTGCTTGAATCTTGAATAGCAGCACCTCTAGAAGAATGACCCAGTCAATGTCACAGAATCCTTGAAAAGGCACATTAATATATAGCCTGGCGATCAGACTCTAAAGCTGCTAGTAGGCGCTGAAAGAACATGCGTACTAATTTTGCGCAAAAATTCTTTGGGGTAGGAATTCTACTCTGAGTTAAAACCTGCTGGATAGTTTGTAGCGTCTAGGCAGGTACTCAACAGGAAATCGTCGCTATTTTAACACTCGTCTTGGATTGCTCAATTACTATGTCAAAGAATCACCAGAAAAAACCAAGTAACCACAACTTCCCAGTTTGGCAGATTACTTTACCGCTCTGTGGAGTCCTGATCTTTGCTATAGGAGCTATCACTACAGTCTATATGATCAACGGTCGCTACCTTTTTCACCTAAAGGCTACTCCCAAGGAACTCGAAATCATGACTGATGTAGACAAAAGGGAAATCACAAACAAATCAAAAACAAATCAAATTAGGACAAGCGATCAATAGACTTCCCTAGTTTTTCTGGGAGGTCTAATCAACAAGGGGGTATGGCAGGTGTAGTGAGGAGGGGAGTGGGAATAAGCTGTTAGCGATTTAAATTCTGAATCGGGGCGCTTTGGGGAGATGGGCAGAGGCTATGACGGGGTGACGGTTACCCTACACCGGAAAACCCACACTGTTTCCCCTACTCCCTACTCCCTGCTCCCTGCTCCCTAAAACCTAGGACGAGTTACCTGACCCAATTCAGAACTACAATAGATTAACGACCAATACTCACAATCCAGGTACCGACATAAGTGGGTAGTGGAATATCACCAGCAGCTAAGACATAACAAACGAAGTAATAAGTACCCCCATCAGGGTTTTTGACATTGGAAAATACTAATTCCACATTTTCATTGGCTGGAACTGGCTCTTCCATGTAAATCTGAAGGCTATAATTCTCTTTGTCCCAGACTACTTCAGAGACCGGGAGGGATTTACCGTCAACGCGCACTTCAATTTTGTTCACGTCGAACTTACCATCGTAGTAATCTGGATAAGAAATAGAAAACTGAGCAACTCCCAATTCCAGTTTCTTCTTGGGAATCTTCAAGCGGTAACGATCCCAGTAATTGGGGGCACCGTTAAAATCTAGGTGATATCTCAGGATATTTTCCCGCTTAACACCACTCCAGAGTACCAATCCGGGATTACTCTGGGCTAAGCTCCGAACCGATAGCCCGGTCAAGACACAACCAGCTAATGCGATCGCGGAAATCAGACGTTTGATGGAAGATTGTGTGGATAGCATAAATCTAATGCTGCTGACTTGAGCTGACAGTTAACAGTTATTTGTTTTTTTACTGTACTACTTATATATATATACACAAGCTATACACAAAATATCCCTAATACCAATTTCAAACCCTATCGCTACACCTTAATCACTCACTACACCCTATTACCCCATCACCTATAAATCGATCTGACTAGTAAAGATTACCTACGACAACTGAGTGCAACAGCACAATTCCTAAAACAAGTTAAAAATAATCCTCTCTTTTGGCAGATCACCATAGGATCCAAAAAGAGATCCGGTTATGGGGAAACATGTATTTGAACAGTCAGGGAAATTTATATAGAGAAATTGATGCCAGCAGTTCAAATTCAGCAAGAGGCGATGCCTGGTGTTGGATACCACGACAAGTAGCATACAAGGACAAGTAGCACAGATGGGAAGCCAGTCAGCTGATCATAAGTGAGTTAATCGCCCAGGCTTAAGAGCGTTGGCGGTATCAGGGGGCAAACTGATCCCGTTCTAGTTGAACTTGGGAATCCTCTAAACAGGGTGAACATCCCCCAGCAGCAAGAAGCTACCAGTTGCTAAAAACCACTCGAAATCAAAAGAAATAGAACGAGAGATTGTCATCAAGGGACAACATTTCGATAAGAAGTTGTTACTTGATTCTATTTACCGAAAATAGTTACGGAAAACAGTTATTATTGCCAGTTTTCCTGATTCTTGTTGTCCTCACCTAAGGAGTATGTGTCACCCATGACTAAAAGCTATGTTAGGAAATACGGTGGCCTTAGCCCCTGAAAGTGGCTGGTCTGGACATCCTTTGCCTGATGCCTCTAGACCCACTGTAGTGATCAATGAATTTTCCGTCCTTATTCCATTTAGACAACTGAAGGAGAGTCAATGACCCTAGCCATTCCCAAAGAGGCTGAAACGTTAGATTTACAGCCAACCAAAACTCGCATGAAGGTTGGTATCCCGAAAGAAATTTACCCAGGTGAATGCCGGGTAGCTGCTACACCGGATACAGCGAAGGTGCTCCAGAAACTTGGCTTTGATGTGCTGATTGAATCGGGAGCAGGAGAGGCAGCAAATTTTCCTGACAATGCTTACGAACAAGCAGAATGCCAAATCATTCCTGATGCGAACAGCCTTTGGTCAGAGGCAGATATTGTCTTAAAAGTGCGTCCCCCTGAGATGCATCCAACTCTAAACAAGCATGAGTCTGAGTTGCTATCGGAAAATGGCACTTTAATCAGCTTTATCTGGCCAGCCCAAAACCAAGAACTGCTGGAACAACTCTCAACCCGTAAGGCTACCGTGTTGGCTATGGATGCGGTACCCCGCATCACGAGGGCGCAAAAGATGGATGCCCTCAGTTCTATGGCCAATATTGCTGGTTACCGGGCTGTGATTGAGGCAGCCAATAACTTTGGTCGCTTCTTTACTGGGCAAATTACTGCAGCGGGGAAAGTTCCCCCAGCTAAAGTGTTGGTGATTGGTGCTGGGGTAGCTGGACTAGCTGCTATTGGTACCGCTAAAGGTCTGGGTGCTGTTGTGCGCGCCTTCGATACCCGCCCCGTGGTTAAGGAACAAGTGGAAAGCATGGGGGGAGAGTTCCTGGAACTGGACTTCAAAGAAGACGGTACGGGATCTGGGGGCTATGCCAAGGTGATGAGTAAAGAGTTCATCGAGGCGGAGATGGCATTGTTTGCTGCACAGGCTAAAGAAGTGGACATCATCATCACCACTGCCCTGATCCCTGGTAAAAAAGCACCGCTACTGATCACCGAGGAAATGGTAGCGAGTATGAAAGAAGGCTCAGTGGTTGTCGATATGGCAGCTGAGCAAGGGGGTAACTGTGAAGTTAGCAAAGCCAATGAGGTCTACAAATACAAAGGTGTAACCATCATTGGTTTGACTGACCTACCCAGCCGTATGGCTAATCAATCTAGCCAACTCTATGGCACCAACCTTTGTCATCTCCTCAAGGACATGGGTGGTAGTGAAAATTACCGTGTCGATATGGAGGATGAAGTGGTTCGGGGAGCCTTAGTGCTAAACGCTGGGGATGTAACCTGGCCCCCACCCAAGCGGCCCACACCGCCAGCACCTCCCAAACCGGCACCGGAACCCCAGACTGCGGTAACTAAAGAGGAGTCTGTGCCAGAGACTAAGAAATCAAAGGGTATCATGGGCTTGCTCTGGCCAGTGTTAGTGGGACTCGCCTTAGTTGGCTTGGGAATCGGAGCACCACCTTCTTTCCTCTCCCACTTCACGGTATTTATCCTGGCCTGCTTCGTAGGCTGGCAAGTGATCTGGAACGTAAAACCAGCCCTGCACACTCCGTTGATGAGTGTTACTAATGCCATTAGCGGCATCATCATCATTGGTGGAATGCTGCAAATTTCCGGCGCAGCCACCTCACCTACTACTATTCTGGGTGCGATCGCAATTTTAGTTGGAACCATCAACATCTCCGGTGGCTTCCTCGTAACCCAACGCATGCTCAAGATGTTTCAGAAATAGGTTAGACCCTTGAAGGTTTGAAGGTTGAAGGTTTTGAGGTTGAAGGTTTGAAGGTTGAAGGTTTGAAGGTTGAAGGTTTGAAGGTTGAAGGTTGTTCGCGAAGCGTGGCCAAAGGCCAAGGTTTGAAGGTTGAAGGTTTGAAGGTTGAAGGTTTGAAGGTTGAAGGTTGAAGGTTGAAGGTTTGAAGGTTGAAGGTTACAGGTTGAAGGTTACAGGTTGAAGGTTGAAGGTTTGAAGGTTTGAAGGTTACAGGTTATCTTATGAACCTACCCTTCACCGAAGGCCAAAGGCCAACAACCAAACCACCTACCCTACACCGAACGCCAAAGGCCAACAACCAACTAACCTTGGCCTATTGGCCACGCTACGCGAACATTCAACATTCAACATTCAACATTCAACATTCAACATTCAACATTCAACATTCAACATTCAACATTCAACATTCAACATTCAACATTCAACATTCAACCAACTAACCTTGGCCTATTGGCCACGCTACGCGAACAACATTCAAGTTGAACACCATAAAACTAAGGAGACTATGTCAAATAATCTGTTGACAGTTGCCTATATTGCAGCTAGTGCTTTATTCATTCTCAGCCTGGGGGGATTATCTAACCAGGAAAGCGCCCGTAAAGGTAATATTTACGGGATTCTTGGGATGCTGATTGCTTTTGTTGCGACTGCCCTAAGTAGCAATGTAACGGCATACCTCACTCTGGGAGGGATGATTCTACCAGGAGTGATCATTGGTGCGATCGTGGCATCTCGGGTAGCCATGACCTCCATGCCAGAACTGGTAGCAATTCTCCATAGTTTTGTCGGTCTTGCAGCTGTACTGGTGGGTATTGCCAATTACCTGCAAGGGGGGGAATCCCTAACGGGTGCAGAAGTAACTATTCACCAGTTAGAAATTTATATTGGTGTGTTCATTGCGGCAATTACCTTCACCGGTTCAGTGATAGCCTTTGGTAAACTACGAGCTATCATCAGCAGCAAACCCCTAATGTTACCAGCACGCCACCTACTCAATCTGGCTATGCTTGGGGCTGTAATCGGGCTGGGTTACCAGTTCATGACAGCAGAGGGGACGGCTGGTCTGCAACCCCTGTTGATTATGGCTGCGATCGCATCAGTGTTAGGCATCCACCTGGTAGCTGCTATTGGGGGTGCTGATATGCCAGTGGTCATCTCCATGCTCAATAGTTATTCCGGATGGGCCGCTGCAGCAGCAGGCTTTATGCTGTCCAATGACCTGTTAATTATCACTGGTGCCCTAGTAGGTAGTAGTGGTGCTATCCTCAGTTACATCATGTGCCGAGCCATGAACCGCTCCTTCATCAGCGTGATTTTAGGAGGCTTCGGCGAAGGTGCAGGAACTACAGCTAAAGCTAAAGGTGGTGATCAGCCGGAAGGTCAAGTCACCGAGACCACAGTAGAAGATACCGTAGAGCTGCTACAAGGGGCCAAGAGTGTTATGATTGTTCCCGGTTACGGCATGGCAGTAGCTCAGGCTCAGCATCCGGTGTCCGATATTACCAAGATTTTGAGGAATGCTGGTATCAATGTTCGCTTTGGCATTCATCCAGTTGCTGGACGACTACCAGGACACATGAACGTGCTGCTAGCTGAGGCAAATGTGCCTTATGATATCGTTCTAGAAATGGATGAGATTAACGAGGACTTCCCAGAAACCGATGTAGTACTCGTGATTGGTGCTAATGATACCGTTAACCCTAGTGCCATGGAAGACCCCAGTAGCCCAATTGCTGGGATGCCAGTCTTAGAGGTTTGGAAAGCTGGTACAGTTGTGGTGATGAAACGGGGAATGTCCAGTGGCTATGCTGGCGTTGGCAATCCCCTGTTCTTCAAAGAAAACACCAATATGCTCTTCGGTGATGCCAAGACTAACGTTAGCGCTATCCTAGGCAAGCTCGTAGAATCTAGCCGGGACAGTGCAGCATCTAGCTCAGGAAAAGTCTTAGCTACATCCTCTGCGGGCTGAGTAAGGGTTAGAGGGGAATGACACCCTCGTTAAGGCTCAAACCTTGACTTGATGTCGAGTGTGGCGGAAGGTAGGAGTGTGGAAAGGGGATATTTTATGGTAAAAATTCCCTGCGATTCTCTCCTCCTTCTTCTTCCTCTTCCCTATCTTCGTAAGCATTAGCTGTTGGCGTAGCCTGCGCGTAGCGCATATGCTTACATTTTATCTTTGATTTCAACAGCAAGATAACGGAAATAATTGATATGGGTTTTTCTGTAGACGTTACTAGCAGCAACTACGCCACTGAAGTTTTAGAAAAGTCTTTTGAGAAGCCTGTATTAGTAGACTTCTTTGCTACGTGGTGTGGCCCTTGTCAACTCCTAAAACCAACCTTAGAAAAACTAGCTAAAGAATACGACTTTGTTTTAGCCAAAGTTGATATTGACCGCAACCAAGATTTAGCAAATAACTTTCAAATTGAGGGAGTACCCGATGTCCGAATTGTCACCAATGGTGATATGATTCCTGGTTTTGTGGGGGTTTTACCAGAAATTCAGTTGCGGGAAATGTTAGCTAGGTTAAATCTGAAGTCTGAGCTAGACATTGGACTAGAAGAAGCTCGGGTTGCCATGGCAACTGAGGATATATCCCGAGCCAAACAGCTGTTTGAACAGCTAATTGCCAAGTATCCAGAGAATCAAAGTTTAGTCATTGAAGTGGCCAATTTTTTGGTTCACATTAATGAGCCAGAAGAGGCAACCATACTCTTAGAAACCATTCAATACAATGATCGAGAATATTTCCCCAGAGCTCAGGCAATCAGAGCATTGATTCAATTTAAGCAGCAGGCGAATCCTATTGGGGAAAGTGAATTAGATCAGTTATTTGCTCAGGCATCTCGGTTAGTTGTAGAGGGAGACTATGAAGCAGCCCTGAAAATCTTTTTAGAAATTGTCAGTAAACATCGTAACTATAGAGATGATGGTGCAAGAAAATCCATGATTGCGGTGTTTGATGTGCTGGGTAATGACCATCCCCTGACGAAAAAGTATCAGCGGGAGTTGATGCTATCCCTATATTAGTTTTGGCTAAGGGTTTAATAGGGAAAATCGAAAATAAGAATGCTCTTCCGTAATTGTTATGCTAAATAAACAGTCTGTAATAGGGAACAGGGAACAGGGAATAGGGAACAGTGGTAAGAGGCTGTATTCAGTAACTTTTGTTAGTTGAATAGCATAATTTTCCTTGTACAGTAAGCTTTATGAGTTTTTTTAACTGGAACTTTAGCATAAAAGGTACTGAAGAACCAATAAAAAAAATAAATCTCTTATCAAGTAACCAGTTACCAGTAACTGGTTGCATGTAACTTGTTTTAACCTGAAATATCAGTAGGGTAATCTGTATGAGCAGCTTCTAACTTCATCAAAATCTTTGGCTTCAGCTTTTGAAACTCTTGCTTAAGTATGCGTTTGCTCAACATTGCTTGATTAGTTGAGTTTATTGTCTTAGACGAATTCGCCCAATCAATGAATAGCTGGCGTTGGGCAGGAGCAATGGTTGAGGTCATGACATTAGCACACTTTTCTGGTTTTGATTGATCAAAAAACAAAATACTGTAATATCCAGTATCTCCCAAAAGTCTGATTATGTTCTGACCCTGATTTGTTTTGAGGTCTAAGTAGCAAGGAAGCCAACAAGCACCGTGGTAGCGATTATGCACTGCGGTAATCCATAGCACCATTGGATGAGGTAGAATAAGATACAAGAATTGGTTGTAGCGTGTACTAACCTGACGGTTCTCAATCTCTTCTTTAGTCAGCATCACCCAGAGGGTAGGAAAGGTTTGGCTTGTGGTACGAATTATCTTAGAAAAGACAATAGATGCTTTAGGCTTGTCATCGGGCCAGGAGGTTTGCCGACAAATATCATTCCCTGATACGGGAAGTATTTGTGTTACCTTACTCAGAGGCTTCTCGGATAGTATTGTTTGAATCCGATGACCCAGATAGCGACCGCGATCATGACCTTCGTTTAATGAATCCAATGTTCGTAGGATAATCCCGACATTTTGAGGACGATCAGATACCTCTTTCGCTATACAGGTCATGATTAGCTTCTCTAGGGACTTCGGCAGCTTTAGCTTGGGGTTAATCGATGCAAATGATTTAGGTGGGCTGAAGTGATGAGCTTTGTACCAACTACCAAAGGAATGATCTTCTGGAAGAATGGGCATGTGACCAGTTAACATCTCAAACATCATCACCCCTAGACTATAGATATCAGAGCGTTTATCCAGTTCCTTTCCCTCCATTTGTTCCGGTGAACAATAGGCTAGGGTACCCATAAAAGAATGGGTTTGAGCACCATCAAACTGAAGAAGCTTAGCAATGCCAAAGTCAAGGATTTTGATCAGTTCACCGAAGGAGGAATCTTCGACAACGATAATGTTACTGGGTTTAATATCACGATGCACAATTGGAGTGAGTGTGCCTTTAAATACAATGCCTTGGTGAGCACATTGTAATCCCAGACAAATTTGACGGGCAATATGCAAAAATCGGGGTAAGGATAGGGTTTTAGTGTGAATTATTGCGCTTAAATTTCCCCCTGCCAAGTATTCCATGACGTAGAAGGAAATATCGTTTTCATCTATGCCATAGTCCCTAACTCGCACGATGTGATTGCTTTTCTCACCAAGCAAAGCGCAAATCGTTGCTTCCCGCTCAAAGCGATCGCGCATTTTTTGGTTCAATAATGTATGGGAGAGAAACTTGACAGCAACGGTTACACCTCCGAGGAGCATATCTTTGGCTTGATACACTTGACCCATAGCACCTTTGCCGATCAACTTGACCAGTTGATAGCGATTGGCGAGTAGACGACCTTTGTTAGGGTCTGTGATCATAAGTTCCTTGGTGAAATCTGGAAAATAACGTGTTCATGAATCATTAGTCTCTAGTCATCGCTCATTGGTCATTGGTCATTGGTCATTGGTCATTGGTCTTTTGTAAATACCAGCAGACTTAATGTGGATCACAAAAAACTAAGGACTAAAGACTAAGGACTAAACTGACTAAGGACTAAGGAAGATGAACTAAATAGCAACGGTCACAGGTGTACTGCTATTAAAACTCCCTTAATTCCAGAATACTTCTATTGTGGCTGACGTTCCAAAGTTGCTTCCATTGTGCTACTGAGATAATGACCTGCCATAATGCTACTGGAGAGGTAGTATATATTTTCATTACGTTGATACCGGGTTTCAAAACCACTGCGTCGTTGGGGATCCCCTAATACCCAATACCGTTGCACAATGGATTCTCGAGCCACCCAGCCTTCTCCCTCGACACGACCTAGGAGGCTATGCTGTAAGACAAAGGTATACTTCTGGTCGCCAGTATCGAGACGCCCTAGATACTGGCAAGAGATATCCTCCCGTTCACGATTGGGAAAAACCAGTCTTGTGACCATGGTAAACCAGTTTTCCCGACTCCAGGTAACCATCGTCCCACCTCTGACTACAATTAATTTTCCATTGCGTTCCAGCCAATTGCCCCGAAGTCTCCAGCATCCTGCCTCCAATAAAAAGGTGTGAGCCACGGTGTTACTCTTTATCTGTTACTGAATATTACCCTCTGATCGTTCCCCACTCATTTTAGCTGCTATCCTTAAGGTTGTGGGGTTTACCCCCTCAGGTTATACCATTGGCAAACTTCCGGGAGTAGCCCGACTCCTACGGAGTAACAGACAAACTAGTTGAACTCTCCCACAGTCTCAGCCAACGGGGATTCTAAGCTGATATGGCAAGAGCAGCTTATTAACTGCATTTGACAACGCATAGGAACCCTAAAATACCCAGTTTTAGGATGAGTGGTGTTGCGATCTCGGAGAATACAGGTTTCCTAGACATACAGCCTCTGAAGCACCGGTTACTTGAGGGAGATTGCCGGGAATACCCAGGTTACGCCAATGAGCCAAAACAGCAAATGCGATCGCTTCTTTAAAATCCCGACTTAACCCAACCTGGTCAGTGGTTAATACTGGCACCGAATCTAGTCTAATTTGCAACCGTTGCTTCAAGTATAAATTGCTTGCCCCTCCACCACACAATAGTACTTGATCTGGCATTTGAGGCAAGAAGTTGCGATAGCTCTCAACAATAGAGGCAACAGTGAGTTCTGTGAGTGTTGCCAGGAAATCAGCAGGAGCAAGGTTATAGGCTTCACTTTCTACCAAACACTGCTTGAGGTAATCTATACCATACAACTCTCGTCCGGTAGATTTTGGGGGCGGTATATTGAAGAACTCTTGAGCAAGCCACTGTTCGACGAGAGCCTCACAGGGAGTGCCACTTGCTGCCCACTCTCCATTGTAATCATAGGTTTTTCTACCGTTGGTAAAATACTCGACAGCCAGATCTAACAGGGCATTCCCCGGACCAGTATCCCAGCCATATACCTGTTCCAACCAGTTCCCTTCACTAACTGGCAAGTAAGTAACATTACCAATACCACCAATATTTTGGATACATCGGTTATGGGTAGATGACCGGAGCAAACAGGCATCTATCTTAGGAACCAGAGGCGCACCTTCTCCCCCAGCAGCAATGTCAGCCACACGGAAATTGCTGATGGTCTTGATACCGGTAATCTCAGCAATCACCTCTCCCCGTCCCAGTTGAAGGCTATATCCCAGAGTCGTTACAGGTTGAAGGTTAGCTGGTTGTTCGCCTTTGGCGTTCCCGTAGGGTAGGTTAGTAGGTTGAAGGTTAGCAGGTTGTTCGCCTTTGGCGTTCCCGTAGGGTAGGTTAGCAGGTTGAAGGTTAGCAGGTTGAAGGTTAGCAGGTTGAAGGTTATCAGGTTGTTCGCGTAGCGTGGCCTTTTGGCCAAGGTTAGTTTCCGTTGCAGGTTGTTCGCCTTTGGCGTTCGAGAAGGGTAGGTTACCAGCTTGAAGGTTATCAGGTTGCAGGTTGTCTGGAAAACCTTGGCCAAAAGGCCACGCTTTCGGCAAAGCCGTTCGCGTAGCGTGGCCTTCGGCCTCCGCTGCGCGAACGCGAACAACATTCAACCGGCCAACTTTCAACTCGGAAGAACTTTCAACATTCAACCTGTCAACTTTCAACTCGGAAAAACCTTGGCCAAAAGGCCACGCTACGCGAACACCCTTGACCCCTAATGGTCGATGGTATACTGTTTGACCATGGGAACCAATTAACTCAGCGGGGGGTAACCCAGTCCCAATTGCCAATGCTGCTTGGGCAAATTGAAATGCGATCGCATCATCCAATGCTGCCAATTCGGCCATGGATAGGGGAGTGCCAGTACAGACAGCTAGAATTTTCTCCCTGAGTTCAGTGGGGTAGCCATAGGTAGCACCAGCCAGTAGCTCAATCTTTAAATCTAAGTCTGAGCCAGAAATCTCTACTAGTGCAGCATCGATGCCATCTACAGATGTACCGCTCATTAAGCCAATTACACGGGTCATCTTAAAATTGTGTTGGGTTAAGGTAAGCTAAAAGTACCAATATAGGATAAATACTGCAACTGATGGGTAACGGATGTAACGGATAGGAGGAGAGGGAAAATAAAAACAGGTTTATTTTTAGCCTTATGTTAGCTACTGACTAGCAATTAATGTTTAGTTAGTCTATCGCTAACTATTTATTGTTCATTTCTAATATTACCACCTAACAATAACAAAACCCCTAAGACTTTAAGCGCAGGAATCAAAATAAGTTGCTAATAACTTTAGCTGAGCTATTTTAAGATTTGGGGAATTTTTGGATGTTGGCAGAAAGTGCAGCAAAAAAACCCTAAGCCCGAAGGAACGGCTCAGGGTGGTAATTAAATTTCATCTACTTCTTTTAACTCCACCATTTCTGCCACTGTATCCGGAAAACAGAAACTCAAATAGTCCTTTTCCTATTCCCGTCCTACCCTGCACCGAAGCGCTAGCGCGTCTATGGGCTTTTGCAGTTTCATCAAGAACCATTAGCCCCATAAAGCACACGAGCATTATCACACAAAATCCCCATAGCAACTGACTCCGCCTCCTTAGCAGTCAAATCCCCATCCTGAATCGCTCCCTCCAAAACCTGTGCCAATACTATCCGTGCCCACTTGGCTCCCAAGTAATATAATTCCGGGATATTGTGAGCATCAGAAGAATACATCAGTTTACTGGTTGGCACAAATTCCAATAACTGCTGCGCCACGCTACGCATCCCAGCTACACTTAAAAAAGGCACCGCTAACCCGAAATCTAAATATACTTGAGGATAGACGGCTGCTAGATAACCGGCTTCTTGGGTATAGGGATAAGAGCCATGCAGTAGGACAATCGGAGCGTTACGGAAGCGTTGGTCTTCCAAAAGCGAACGCATATAAACTGGATTAGCCAGCGGTAAGTCTAAATCTGGGTCACCAAACCCTGTATGAAACTGCACAGGTATTCCATGTTTAGCTGCAATTTCTAGCGCTTGGGTAATCAAAAAATCAATTAAAGGCTTATCTACCAGCCGCAAGGGTTTTCCCCTCAAGACTTCTTGCTTGAAGGCATCAAAACATTCCTGAGCTACCTCCTGTGGTATCAGTTGGATATCCAAACCTGTACGATAGGCAGCAACACTCTTGAAGCCTACCACTTCTGGTAGGGGTGGGTCAATGTTGTAGCGGAAAGTTTCTAGGAAGGTAGCAAAGTCATCTATCTCACGGATTAGATTTTCTGCTAGATATTCCAAACGAAGGATCTGCTTTACTGGCACAAATTATTCATGCCATTCTCTAGGAATAATCTCATTTGGCAGAAAACCATCATCTAAGAAAATTGCTTCTAGTTGAGATGATTTAAAACACTCCTGGGTGATTTTTTTCAAGCCCAATTTCTGGCGACGTTCAAGAATTGCCTCTTCCTCTGGTTCACAGTCTAAGAGTTGGGAAATATCCCGAAGGCTTCGTTTGTAGAAAAGGCGGTGACGGGCATGATGATTAATGATATCAGGGTCATAGGCTTCACTGAAGAAGGCAGGATAGGAATAATTCGCAGCAGCTTCAGGAGTTAGCAGGTTGTGAGCGTGTTGGTCAATAGCGGTGATAGTCCACAGCTTAATAATTTCACATTATTAGATGCTAGAGATAATTGTCTGGTAGTTAACGTAAAAAAAAGTTTATTGAACTACGAAGGCAGGAAGTACCCGAAGACCCCTAGGGTCTGTTTGGAGGATTGGTAGCGATCGCTTTAGTTGTTGGTGGGGTAAACCATTTGGATGGTGATACCTCTAACTGTGTATTTGGTAACTGTGTCTTTGCTAAGATTGCTGGTAATATTATGACAGTAATCCCTAATTTTAATTCAACTAGAATACTGCTTAACCACCAAAGATGAAAAATTTCCCGTTTAAAGTAGTAGTATCCCTAGCTACTTTGCTCACGACAAGTATGGCTAGTGGTAATGCTCAAAGTGTCGTTGCTCAGATGGATTTTGACCGCCGTAACGCCTCGACAGAGAAACTTGTGGCACAAGGGAGAATAATCAATGAGTTGTGGCAACAAGCCAGTCAGTTACGAGGAATTGGTAAGTATAGTGAAGAGATAACGATACGGTCGCAGATTGTAAAACTTCAGCCAGACTCTTTCTTAGCTTGGTATTGGCGAGGGGATACGTTGAGTAGCTTGGGCAAGTACGAAGCCGCGATCGCTTCCTATGATCAAGCGATTAAAATTAAGCCCAATTACCTTTTAGCGTGGTTTGAGAAAGGCAAGGCAAACCATGAACTCAAACGATACGATGCGGTGATTACTGCCTGGAAGCAAGCACTTTCAATTCAAGCCACATCAGAATTTGAACAGCAGTTGGTACAGACAATTATTCCTAAAAAAATTGCCAGTGTGCTGCTTTATGATTTAAAACGGTATTCTGAGGCGATCGCATTCTACAACCAAGTACTGGAACTGGATGCCAAGGCTGCTTCAATTTGGATTGACCGAGGCACGGCTTTTTACAAACTTGGTCGATATGAAAAAGCAATCACGGATTTTGACAAGGCGATTCAACTTGATGCTCGAAACTCTTTGGCTTGGAAACAGCGAGGATTTGCCCTCTATCGCATCGGTCACTACGAACATGCGATCGCTTCCTTTAAAAAAGCAGCAAAATACGAGCCTGACGATGTGGAAGTAGCTGGATTACTGACAGTTTTACAAACTTCAGGAGAATCTCAAAGGGAGTTACAAACCTCACAGCAAAGACTCGTTGCGGTTCGCACTGAGATCAGCACGGCTGAAGAAAAACTCCTTCTCCTTAGCAGTGAAACCCAGGCAGCAACAGCACAGCTTGAATCTTCTCAAGCCCAAGTGCGTCAATCTCAGCAGCAGTTAGTGGCTCTCAGAGACAAAATTAAAACCGCACAGTCACAACTAGAATCTTCTCAAGCCCAAGTGCGTCAATCTCAGCAGCAGTTAGTCGCTTTCAGAGGCAAAATTAAAACCGCACAGTCACAACTAGAATCCTCTCAAGTAAAAGTGCGTCAATCTCAGCAACAGTTAGTGGCTCTCAGAGGCGAAATTAAAACTACCCAAGAACGGTTTAAATCCTTCAAGGCAGAACGCCAAAGTTTAGACCAGAAACTAGTGGGTATGCGAGGGGAAATCAAAACTTCCCAAGAACGGCTAGAAGCCTCTCGCCGTGAACAACGAGGCTTAGACCAGAAACTAGTGGCTGTGGGAGGGGCAATCAAAACTTCCCAAGAACGGCTAGAAGCCTCTCGCCGTGAACAACGAAGCTTAGACCAGAAACTAGTGGCTGTGGGAGGGGCAATCAAAACTTCCCAAGAACGGCTAGAAGCCTCTCGCCGTGAACAACGAGGTTTAGACCAGAAACTAGTGGCTGTGGGAGGGGAAATCAAAACTTCCCAAGAACGGCTAGAAGCCTCTCGCCGTGAACAACGAGGTTTAGACCAGAAACTAGTGGCTGTGCGAGGGGAAATCAAAACTTCCCAAGAACGGCTAGAAGCCTCTCGCCGTGAACAACGAGGTTTAGACCAGAAACTAGTGGCTGTGCGAGGGGAAATCAAAACCCTACAACAACAACGAAACACTTTCCGCACTGAAGTACAGACATCACAAGAACGTTTCGTTGCTCTTCGAGGAGAAATACGCAGTTTGGAAGAGAAAATAAATGTATCTCAGGGAAAATTACGTCAATTAAACGATAAAAAGCAAGTTGCAGCCGAGAATCTACGTGTTGCAGAAATTCAGTACTGTGGTTTACAAAAAAAGCTGAGTGAATTGGAGTTAGGAATAAGCGGAATCAGGGGGACACAACAGGCATCATACAAAGTGAAACGTTACCCTCTTGCCAATTAAAGATAGGGACGGTTGCGATTAGATCAAGTGTAAGCATTCAGCCGTCAGCTATCAGCGTGTCGCGTATCAGCTAATGGGCTACGCCCACGCTACACCGAACAGCTAAAGGTCTGTGGCCACGCTACGCGAACAGTTTATGCCCATAGCTTAGGCTACTAATGGTGCTTGTGAATAAAATAAGCTGACGGCTGACGGCTGATAGCTGAATGCTTACGATCAAGTGGGATTTTTTATCCTATCACGTCCCCTTTCTAATTTAAAATATAAACAAGTATGCCTAAGCATTCAGCTATCAGCTTTAAGCTTCTGCTAGCTGTTCGGTGTAGCGTGCGCGTAGCGCATTAGCTGACGGCTGAATGCTTACCAATATCAATTGATTCAATATCGCTCTAATAAAAGCTCGACTTCCTCCTCCAACTCAAAATCTTTCATTGCCTCCCACTCGGCTTTCCTTACCGCTAGATAGGCTTGAGCCAATTCTACTCCTAAGGCATCCAAAAGTACTTGATCAGCACTTAAGTTACCAATCGCTTCCCCTAAATTAGTTGGCAATAACTCAATACCCCTCTGACTACGTTCTAATTCTGTCAAATGTCCTGGATCTACCGCTACGGCTTCTCCCAATTCCAAACTGTTACGAATTCCATCCAAGCCAGCCGCAATTACTGCTCCCAAGGCTAGATAAGGATTAGAAGAAGCATCAACAGTTTTCAGTTCAAAATTGGTTGGACTCTCACCGTCTGGGTTACTCGGTACCCTGACCGCAGCCTCTCGGTTATCGATTCCCCAACAACGGAACGCGCCACTCCAACAATGAGGGCGAATCCGTCGATAGGAATTAGTACTGGGTGTGGTTAGTGCCATTAAAGCAGGTAAATGGTGTAAAATTCCAGCAATAAACTGACAGGCGACTTTGGAAAGTCCCCCATCCCCTTCTGGATTGAGTAACAGGTTTTTGCCATCCCGCCATAGGCTGAGGTGGAGGTGACAACCATTACCAGCTTGGTCAGCTAGGATTTTGGGCAGAAATGAGGCAACCAGGTGATGTTGAAATGCGATCGCTTTTACTGTCTCCCGAAAGGCTATTTGTTGATCTGCCGCTGGTAGGGCTTGGGTGTATAGTATAGAAATTTCCTGTTGACCAGGACCACATTCTGGGTAATACTGCTCTACGGGCATGCCTTGCTCGACCAAGGCTTCAGCAATGTGGTCAATCACCTGCTGATGTTGATCCATTGCCAGCGTCGAGGCAAATACGGTATTGTCTACCGGTAGAATACCCTCAGGGGTTGGCTGCAGCAGGTAAAACTCATTTTCAAATGCAGCAACTACTTGTAAGCCCTCACTTTCCGCTTCTGCTACCATCCTTTTGAGGAAGTTTCGGGGACAATACGGCCATGGGCTACCATTGTTGACCATATCCCCAAACACACGGGCATGACCAGGAGCATAGGGTAAGGGGGTTAAGGTTTCCCAATCCGGTACTAAGCGGATTTCACCGATGGGTCCCAAGCCACTGCCTGGGACTGGGACATCATACATCACCGGTAGAGCTTGCTGGGCTGCTGAAATGCCCACACCGTGCTTGAGGTAGTCTGGTAAGGTTTTCCAGTGGACTGCTTTACCACGGATGATGTTAGCATTGTCGCACCAGAGGATACGCACAAATCGAATACCTAGTTCATCTATAGTGTTCAGGATTTTATTTTTCATTAAAAATTTTTTTTAAGTTATTAGTTTTTGTGGTTTTTAACTAGTAGCAAATATCCTCTCCAAAATCTAGACTCAGTATAGAATAATTAATAATTAATGGTTACTATTGTTACTAGTTAATGGTTACAGGACTTAAGCATAAACCCGGTTTCTTAATATAATTACTCGATTTCAGCCTTTGATTTATAACCAGAAACCCGGTTTGAAGGGTCTTGGTGCGTTAGTGCTGATTACTGATACTACTGATAATGAGGTGCATTGATGACATAGCACTTTCTTGCCCCTCATCCTACTAATACCACTATTACCCATCATCCCCCTATTCTTGACCTCCTTACTACCAAGGTCAAGACGTATCGGTCAGGGATAAAGCTGAGATGGGAATGCTCAAACTGCTATCTTGGAATGTGTCAACTTGTCCATCCTGGAACGACTGAAGACTATGACACGAAAGATTATCCGTACCCCCAATGCCCCAGCACCCGTAGGACCATACAATCAAGCGATCGCAGTCAGCGGTCAAATGATTTTTGTCGCTGGTCAAATTCCCCTTGACCCTAGCACCGGTGAGATTGTTGGTGGTAATGATGTCGCCAAGCAGACAGAACAGGTAATGGCTAATCTTGAAGCTATCCTAGTCGCTGCTGGAGCTAAAATCCCGGACATAGTCAAAACCACGGTATTTCTGGCAGATATGAATGATTTTGCGACAGTAAATCAGATCTATGCCAAATACTTTAACGAGGAAGAGGCTCCAGCTCGTGCCTGTGTTGAGGTTTCCCGACTACCTAAGGATGTTTTAGTCGAGATTGAATGCATTGCTGTGATTTAGGGCTTGTCTGTCTTAATCTATACAGAAAAATCAATGGTATTTATCTAATCGATTCGATATTGAATTTGGAATTTGGCGATCGCTCAGTAATCATGCCTATAATCATGCCCATTTGCGAAACGAGCTCTCTGGGAGATCGCTACCCAAATACCTTGGAGAATTTACTTTGCAGACAAGCCCTATTCTCTATGCAGTTTCCTTCATTATGGAGAGATTTTATAGTCCGAATTGCAATTGTAAAAACTTAGTTTTGTCAAGTACAATTTATACCAAATCACTGGGATTACCCTAACATTTATAACCGTCGCAGTGATCCCATAACTATCTCTTTCTCTAACTACAGAGCCTACCCCATCACCCTTAGCGAAAGTGGACTGAGCGCTTTCAGAGAAATAAATTGACGGATTAGAAGAAGTCGTTAAACCTCAAGGGGTGGAAATCACAGGTACGATTTTTGACATCAAAAATGACAAGAGTAAGTTTGTGTCGAAAAATCAACCATGGTTGATTTTTTTTTGCTCATGATTCTTATTTTAATTTATGTAAATCTTAATACTACATATGGAAGTGGGTAATGTGGGTTATAACAATCAACAATTCTGGATTAAAATACAATCCATACACAGGATGGAAACCATGAGATATTTCATTTTGATTTGGCTCGGGCAATTAGTTTCCCTAATAGGCTCTGGGCTAACGCGCTTCGCCTTAGGAGTCTGGGTTTATCAAAGTACGCAGTCTGTCACATTGTTTACCCTAATCACTCTATGCAATACACTTCCGTTGATTGTAATTACTCCTCTAGCAGGCTCTCTTGTAGATCGCTGGCCCCGCCGTTGGGTGATGATTCTCAGCGATTCTGGTAATTGTATTTGTACCTTAGGAATTGCAATTCTGCTTGTAAACAACAGCTTGAGCATTTATTATGTTTACCTTTTAACAGCAATAAACTGTGTACTCAATACATTTCAGTGGCCTGCCTATGCGGCAGCCACAACTCTTTTGGTTCCCCACGATCAGCTCAGTCGAGCCAGCGGTATGACCCAGGTAGCAGAAGCGATCGGACAGCTGTTTTGCCCTGTATTAGCTGCGGTATTGCTGGTTAGTATTGGACTACAGGGGATTATTGCCATTGACTTGATTACGTTTAGTTTTGCTTTGCTAACGTTGCTGCTGGTTCGCTTTCCAGAACCCAAGAACGTCGATTTGAGTTTAAATATTAGCATTAAAGCTTTGCTTGGGTAATTTTTTAATGGCTGGAATTATATAGCCATGCGACCAGGGTTATTAAGCCTGCTTGTTTTTTTTGCCACCTGTAATTTTTTGATTGGCTTTATTGCAGTTTTGTTTGCGCCTCTAGTTTTATCCTTGTTCTCAACGGTCGCCTTTGGTTGGATCGAATCCATTGGGGGAATGGGAATGGTGTTAGGTAGTTTGACATTGATTGTCTGGTCGGGAACAAAACGATATATCGATACTATGTTCGTGCTATTTTTGGCGCTCGCTTTATCTGTAATTGTAACGGGATGCCATAGTTCAATTCTTTTGCTGGCGATCGCGAATTTTGCGCTTTATTTCTGTGCGCCAATTATCTTTAGTTGCAGTCAGGTCATTTGGCAACAAAAGGTTCCCCCTGAACTCCAGGGAAGGGTATTTGCGCTAAGACGTATGGTAGCCCGTTCCTGTATTCCTCTGGCCGCCCTTATAGCAGGTCCTTTAGACGAACTTGTCTTTGAACCCCTTATGGCGGTTAATGGACAATTAGCCAATAGCCTCGGTAAAATTATAGGTACTGGAACTGGCCGAGGTATTGACTTGATTTTTATTGTGGTGGGGATCTTGATTGTGATGATAACCATTGGCGCTTATCAGTATCCGCGATTGCGGTTTATTGAAGATGAACTTCCCGATGCGATCCCCACCCCCGAATCCGCTACTGGTTCAGCCTAATTAACTTGAATCAGCTCAATCCCTTACCAATTAAAGGCTTGAATGATTTTTACCCCATCGTATCAAACTGACGGTGTAAAGCTTTCGAGCTTCCATTGAACTGGATGCTCTCCAGTGCCCCGAATCCTCACTTTTCTGATAAACAAGCATCTGGCTGAGCAATCATTTGTTGGAGTACCTGCTGGAATTTGCTGATGATTTGTTCGACCATCACCGAATCAAAACGCGCACTGCCGTAAAAAAAGGTTCCACTCAGTCCCCCATGCTCCGCTGATGTTGAGGAGAGATGGGTTTTGGTATTTTCCCAGAGGTGCAGTCCTAGTTCGTAGCGACTGGTTTTGATGGGGTACTTCAATGACTCCATCTCTAAATTGGGGAAGGCGAGGGGTTTGAGGCTAAATCCGTGGTACGCCAGCAGGAAGTGGGCAAGGGGATTGCGGGCATCGGGTTCTGGAAACGGCAGATCGGGGAGCAGTTGGTTAAAAGGAACCTGGGGGTGGGCATAGGCTTGAACAGTCACCGCTCGAATTCGGGACAAAATAGTGCGGTAGGTTGGGTTTCCTCGCAAATCAATGGGGAGTACAAGAACGTTTACTAAAAGTCCCATCAAGCCCTCCAGGTCGCTCCGATCCCGATTGGCTGTTGGTGTGGCAATTACCAGCTTCTCAACTTGAAAATAACGATGAAGACAAATGCTAAATACTGCTAACAGCACCATAAATAGCGTTACCCGTTGGCTTTGGGCGAAGGTTTGGAGAGCGATTGTTTGAGTCCTATCAATGCGAACATCAAGGCTACCTCCATTATGACTGTTGTTAAGGTCTCGATTCCGCACAGGAGGCAAGGTCAAATCAGGCAGATTCTGAAACGTCCGCCGCCAATAAGCTGTAGCTTCAGCCAGACGAGTACCCTTGAACTCAGAGGTCAGTTCCCGAACAAAGTCCTGATAGCGCAGCCCCAATGGCGATAAAGGAGCTGGAAGCCCCTTACAAAATGCATCATAAACTTGACTTAACTCCTCGTAAAAA
This sequence comes from Moorena sp. SIO3I8, assembly GCF_010692325.1. Taxonomy (GTDB): domain Bacteria; phylum Cyanobacteriota; class Cyanobacteriia; order Cyanobacteriales; family Coleofasciculaceae; genus Moorena. Next base: position 88,723 of record NZ_JAAHHW010000001.1, read on the forward strand.
ATTCCCATGGACCACCCATCAACAATAATGTTATGTAGATTGAATAAAACAATCCAGTCATGGGAAGATAGCCGCAATAATAGCGTCCGAAATAACGGACCGCAGGACAAATCAAAAGGAGTTTCCAGTTCCTGTACCAAATAATTTTGGGACAAAGATTGGCGCTGTGAAGGCGGAAAAGATTCCAAGTCCAGAACGGTCAGCGCCGCCTTCATAGAAGTGAGCACCTGCAAAACCTGCTGCTGTACCACAGTAAAAGTTATCCTCAGAACTTCCTGTCGCTCCACCAGATAATCCAAAGAACGGCGAAAAGCCACAAGATTCAGTTCACCACGAAATCGAATCGCCCCAGGGATAATATATACAGGTCGCCCCTTGCAGCCCTGTTCCATCCGCCATAATCTTTCCTGTGCCGGAGTAAGGGGCAAAAATTTTTTCTGTTCTCGTTTCAATAAGTTGAGCAACCGTTCTCTTTTATCATCCATAATTAAGCTAACACGCATCTAAATTGAAGGCTACCAACTTAAGCCGGGACAGCCAATGGTGCAAGGCTTCCAGCTCTCAGGGATAGAGGCCATTCCCTAGGCCGAATTTGTCCCTGGTTACGTTGGTAGCCTGACAGCTTACCACCGCTTCCCCTAACTCAACCGACCGAGCATGGCTTCCACTTCCTCATCGCTGAGGTTGTAAACCTGCTGACGCAGAAACATTTCCTCAACATCCTGGCTCTGGTTTGGAGGTTGATCAATTACGGGCTTATTCTGGGTTTGAATGGCCTTCGCTAATTCTGCGGCTGTGGAATAGTCAAACAGAGCATCGGGACCCAAATCGACACCAAAAATATCTCGAATGCGGGACGTCACCATAATTGCTTGCAAAGAATCACCATTGAGTTCGAAGAAGTCGTCCTCAAGTCCAATATTCTTCACCCCAAGCACTTGACAAAATATCTCAACCACTTTTGCTCCGGTATCCGCTGAAATCCCTTGTTGGGATTCAAACGAACCTTGGACCGTCTCAGTTCCCTCCACTCTGTGAGATTGCCATTGGGCTGCCGTAAATTCCCGCAGTTCAGGCAAAGCGCTTTCCTTGAAACGCACCATTGTCTTCGCTTTGTTCTGGGCCCGAACCCCGGCAAAATCCTGGGTAGACACTAGAACCTGGGGTAAGGATTGGTTGAGGATGCGTCGGAAGGCTTCAGCTCCTTCAACTCCACTCATCCCCTGACGCAGCTCAGGATGAAGATCTGGAGGGGCAACGGGACTTGATGAAGTCTCGTAAACTTCAGCGGTCACTTTCTTCAAGGTAAAACCTTCAATGCTGGCACAAGTCGCACCCGTAGAATCTAGCAACAAAATGTCCACAGAGAGAGTTGCCGCACCCGATTGGCCCTTATCTAAATAACGGGCATAGGCTGTTATTTGCTGGGGCAGGGGGTGATAGAGTCGCAGTTTCTTATAGCTAAAGGGCAAATAAAAAGCCTCAGGAGTCGAAGCAAAGCTCGTCGCCAAATCCAACATGGCCGGATGGAGATGGTAATGCTCCAAATCCTTTTTATATTCGTCGGGCAAGATAACTTCTGTCAAGGCTTGGTTCTGCCCAACAAAGATATTCGACATTGATTTGTACCAACGCGGACCCACACAAACATCACCAAAACATTTTAGTTCCTTTATGCTTGCCGCAACTCCCATCTCTCTGGGCCGCTCCTGAGTAAGAGACCGCTTTAAAGCTTCCAGATTATATGCTATGGTTTTGTTATCCTCTGGCAATAGGGTAACCAGATTTCCCCGAGCATTTTCATACCAACCTGTCTCGGGCTCCAAACTAAAGATAGTGAAGTCGCAAGCCGTTTCCCTTTCTTCAAGGACAATTCTTACTTCCTTGTGGGTAGATTCGGGAACTAATAGGGGTTCCAGGAAATAAACCCCCCGCAGCTCCACGCTGGTGCAGGGTTGCCAATCCTGATAAGCTGCCCGAGCAAGCTCCAGAAAACCGGTACCCGGCACTAGGGGGCGATCGCCCAATCGGTGTTCGGCCACAATCCAATGGCGTTGGGTGGAAAGCCTAGCATGATAAACTCTTCGCCCAGGTCCAGCATCTACGCAATATTCAAAGAGGGGATGGTTAACCCAGGTTTGGCGAGGTGCCGCAATGCTCGAATCCATCAGCAGGCGCATGGCAGCCCCCGCTTCGCTCCAAATCCCCCAGTTTATAGAACAAACAAAAGTATCGCTCTGTGAGTTCATTCGATGGGCAAAAACATCCTGAAAAGCATTAGCTGCACAGTAGTCTGCTTGCGCATAAAGCCCAATGGTAGAAGCAAGAGAAGAACTCATGACGAAGAAATCTCGCTGGGGATTATCGGTCAATTCAAACAGAAACTGAGTTCCCCATACCTTAGGTTGAAACACCCGATGGGTCTTTTCCGGGGTTTCCAGCTGCATCAAGCCATCGTCCAGAACCATAGCGCAATTGATGACTCCATTGATGGCACCGAAGTGAGTTTCAACTGCGGCAATTTGGGTTTTGAGAGCATCGCGATCGCCGATATCGGCGGTCAAAACCTGCACCTGGCCTCCAAGCTGCTCGATCTCCAGAAGGCGACGTATGCGATGGCGGGTAATTTCTTCTGGATCTGCCTCCCTATCCCAAGCTTCCCCAGCTCGCGCCGGAAACTGGGCTATAATCAGGGCTGTATCCGTTGCGGCTTGGTTCTTGGAATCTTGAGGTAAGCTTTCCACCAGAGCGAATCCTTGCTCCCTCAAAAGAGTTTCCCAAGTGGATTGGCTTAAGAGAGGCGAACGCTGACGAAGATGCCGATCTTCAAACTGCCACCAGCCTTTGGACAAACCCCAAACCATATCTACCCAAGGTGGGGTGTGAGTGGCCTCCACTAGTACGAGGGTTCCACTAGGAACCAGGAGGGACTGGAGATTGAAGAGGGTACTCTCAATCTGAGGGGTTGCATGAACCACATTGAGGGCCAAAATTATGTCAAAATGACCTAATTTAAAGCCCCAATCCAGAGGATTGTCAGAAATATCAAACACCTTAGTTTCGATGAAATCAAATCCCCATTCTTGGCTGCGTTGTTTGAGCTGTTCTACGAAGGTAGGACTGATATCCGTAGCCCAGTACTCGCACTCAACCCCCTCTAACTGCTTCAAAGCTGAGGCTACTACCTCGGTAAGCAAGCCATTGCCTGCACCCACTTCGAGAATGCGTAGAGGACGCCCTTGCTGCTGGGAAGCCAGCTTGGCTACCAATTCTGCTGCCACCTGACGATAGATGGGTTCCCTACTGTGTTCAATGGTGTTTTCCATGGTTTTGGCTAAAAAGTCGGAGCGTCCTTCAGGGTAAAGCACGCTAATAGCCGGAATCTTTCCAGTCAAGGCAGCAGAGTAATGGATCGCACAATGGTCTAAGAGTTCAACCAAACCCCGAAAATCTGGATAATGACGACGCAGGTTTGCACTTAGCTCTTCGGGTTCCTTGACCCGATCTGCCTTAGCTCCGAGGTAATAGAGACCATCCTTATAGCTAATAATTTCTGCTGCCATTAGTAAGTCGAGGATATAAAGAACGCATCCCTCTAACTCCGGCAAAACCCTTAGGCTTTCCAAAATAGCTTTATACGAAAGACTTTGGGAAGAATCGGTTTGTACAAAGGCAGTCTTTACATAATTGAACCCATGGGCGCAGCACAAGTCCGTTAATTTTTCGGTCAATCCTGGATAATCGGAGATTGCTGCAATAGCTAGTTGATCAGAAAGCTTAGCTTCAACCTTTCGCAATTCCTCAATCGAGGAACTTAAATCCGGCAACCGCTTCTGCTTCAAAATTCCTTCCCAGGAATCCCGATCAGGAAATGACGAGCGGGTGAGGAGAGCAATTTTCCCTGCGTAGTACTTTGCCAGGAAGGTAGCCAGGGTAAGTCCAACTCCCCCTAGTCCTCCTGCAATCAGGTAAACCCCACCCTGTCTCAGTCGGGGTTCGGTTCGATCGTTGCTGCTCTCTGGGAGCTGCAGCGATTTGTAGGTTCGTGCCAACCGAGTTTCTTCCCGATAGGCAATGACTGCATCCTCCTCAGGGGCAACCGCTTCCGCCAAAATCCGATCGAGAAGGTTTTGTCTCTGAAGTTGGTTTTTTGGTAGCTCTATATCAAGACTGCGGCAGTTGATTTTGGCATATTCTTGGGGAATGACTAGGGCAGGACCAAGAAGAAGTGCTTTAGCTGGACAAGGTAGATCGCTTGGTTCAATTCCATGAAGATTTGTGGATATAATAGTTAAATTTGCTGTTGCTTGGGGACCTAATGCTTGTACCAAAAAAAGGAGGGAGTTAAAGACAACCTCTGGGTTGGGTTCTGTTTCAGGAGCAGTAACAGACCCAAAGTGGCAAATCTGTTGAGGGGTGCTATGACGTTGCTCCAAAATTTGGAACAGATCCCGATAGTGTTGGGCTCTATCGGGGTTCAGGCAATAGTCCCAATCTGAGAGGGCTTTAAATTCAGCACCTGGTTGAAGTTTTACCGTAGCCACCCCGATTTCAGCTTCCCGCAGATATCGGGCGAAACCCTCTCCAATGCTGCAATCATCCAAAAACAGCAACCAGAACTCTCCCCGTTGGGCGATGGTAGCAGGGCTAACAGGGGCTAAGGGCAGCTTCTGCTCCCAGTGAGGCCGATAGAACCATCCTCCCAGATCAGGCTGTTTGGATAGGGGGAAAGGGGTAATCGGTTTTGCTATGGGAGTAGGAACCGATTTAGCAACAATCGGACCAGCCGGTTTAGCCCAATAGCGTTGGCGATCGAAGGGATAGGTGGGAAGAGGCACTCGCCTTGGGGCTGCGTCACCCTGGAAAGCAGCCCAATCAATGGAACTGCCTCCACACCAAGCCTGAGCCAGAATATGACCGATGACTTCTTCACTGTCCTGAGGAAGGCATCCGACGCTGAAAACCTCAATTCCAGGAGAGTCATCCACAAGAACCGTCGGTCCGAGATAAATCGGTAATTGTTCCGGGGTCAGGGAAAATTGGGAAGTTGCCTGAGAGGATGGCTGTTGACTCCAAGAGTTCAGTCCTCCTCTTGAGCCATAATGATTGCTTGAGATCGGTCGAGGCAAACTAGCTCTGGTGCCACGTTGTTCAATTTTGCAGGCAGCAGTTGCGAGGTTTTACTGTCAGTAATAATGATCTCAAGCTCTGTATCTTGCACGATAAAACGGATTCGGGCTGCTGGATCTTCTGGGTTGAGAGGAACATAGCATGCACCAGCCTTAAGAATTGCAAGTTGGGCAATAATGCTGTCGATTCCACGTTCAAGGTAGATCCCGATCGGCATTTCTGGTTTCACACCCAGGGTTTTCAAATATCGAGCCAGCTGATTGGCCTTGACGTTCAGTGCCTCGTAGGAAAGTATCTGTTGGCCATATATTAGTGCAACTGCTTCTGCTTTTTCTTTAGCTTTGATTTCAAATAATTCGTGGACTGTCTTCTCGCGTGGGTATGGAATCTGGAAATTGTTAAGCCCCGCACCTATCAGTTCCATCTGTTCAGACGCCTCTAGGATTGGCACCTGCTGAATACTTTGACTCGAATCGATGCTTAGAGATTGCAGCAGAGTTACAAAGTTATTTGTTAATCCCTCGATTGTTGATGACTTAAACAGATCGGTGTTGTAAACTATATAGCCAGTTAATCCATCTTCAACCTGGAACAAATGTATCTCCAGATCAAAGCGTGCAGTGTATTCTTCAAAGGTTTCCAATGCGACATTGAGACCTGGCAAGATTGGTGGCTCCATTGGCGCGTTCTGAAGAGCAAAAATTACTTGCACTAGCGGATTTTGGCTGCTGTCTCTTTCTGGGGCAAGAGCCTCAACCACTTGCTCAAAAGGAAAGTCCTGGCGTGCATAAGCTGAAAGCGAGACCTGGCGTACCTGTTGCAACAAATCTGTTAAAGTCATGTCTCCAGAAACGTGGCAACGAAGTATTAGCGTGTTGACGAAGAAGCCAATGAGATGCTCGATTTCACGGCGGTTGCGGTTGGCAATTGGTGTTGCAATGGCTAGGTCTTCCTGACCTGAGTATCGATAGAGCAGAAGGAAAAAGGCCGCTACCAAAGTCATGAAGAGAGTTACACCGTGATCACGACTTAGCCTTTGGAGAGATGTTGTTATCTCGGGCTTAAGGCCAAACTGCACCGCTTTACCAACAAAGCTTTGAACCGCTGGACGTGGATAATCTTTAGGCAATTGTAAGGGAACAAGTCCTGCTAATTGGTCTTTCCAGTAAGCCAGCTGACTCTCCCGTACCTTACCCTGTAGCCAGGCCTGCTGACCTACAGTGAAATCAGTGTAACGAATTGGCAGTTCAGGAAGGTGCAACGCCTCTGCTGTTGTAGCTGCATGGTAGTACTGACCAAGTTCGCGGTTAAACACCCCAATCGACCACCCGTCGGCTATGATATGATGCAGATTGACGAAGAAAATGCGTTCCTCATCTGTGAGTCGAACCAGTGTAAAGCGAAAAAGTGGTCCGTTGTTGAGATCGAAATGCCAGAGATATTCGGTCTTCGCTATCTCTACAATTTTTGTTTGGGTCTCACTATCCCCCATACCTGTGAGGTCAATAATGTTAAGCCCTACTTCCACCGATGTCTCTATCCTTTGCACTGGATAGCCATTGACAACAGGGAAACTGGTACGTAGCGATTCTTGACGCTCAACAATGGTATTTAGGGCATTTGCTAAGATCTCCTCATTAAGGAATCCTTCAATGCGATAGGCGATCGGAATGTTGTAAGCTGGGTTGCCCGGAGCGAAATTGTTAAGAAACCAAAGACGTCCTTGAGCAAAGGAGAGGGGTACATCGCCCTCTCGCGAAACGGGAAAAATCTGGGGTAGGACCTCGGCAGGAGCACGGCGCATAGCTGCGATCCGGTCACTCAGTTGTGCTATTGTTCGAGCTTCAAACAGAGCTGATAATTGCAGTTCGACCGAGAATACTTTACGAATACGAAAGATAGCTTGGGTTGCTCGGAGGGAGTGCCCGCCGATTTCAAAGAAGTCCTCATGCAAACTGACCGACTCTAACCCAAGCACTTCGCACCAGATCGCCTGAAGAATTTCCTGTTCAGGAGTGTTCAGTTTTGTTGCTAGAGGCTCTTGAGTTAACAGCATTTCGGCCTGTGAATCCTCTAAGATATTACCGATAGGGTTGCTGGGATAATCTGGGTCTAACGGTACGTAACCTCCATTTGCTTCGGGGGTGCGCTTGTCCTGGTGCTCAAACAACTGGTGGATGGACATATCCTGGGCATAGTCGGCATATGCGTCATTCCACTCCTTCAGCAATTCTCGACCTTCTGGTTCTGTGGAGAGAGGCAACTGTGACAGTGGTGCCTCTGGATTTGCGGCTGCGCCCAATAATAAAGTTTGGAAATGACCCAGCCAGAGCCGAATTGTTTGGGAGTCGAATAGATCGCTATTGTAATCGCACATCACAATCAGCTCGCTGTTTGTCTGAAAAATATCGAAAACCAGATCAAACTTAGCTCCCTTCCCATGATTCGGTGCCAATTCAACTTCCAGACCCCAAAATTCTGGATCGGCGCTAATTTTGTTTAAATTAAATGTAGTTCCAATTAGGGTAGTTCGACTCAGAACGCGCGGTAGCTGTAACTTTTGACTTAAGTCGATAAAAGGATAAATTTGATGGTCGTAACCATTCAAAAACACCTTTTTGACCGTACTAGCATAGTCTTTAAACTTCGGATCGGAACCCACCTTCACGCGCAATGGCAAGAGATCGGCACAGTGACCCACCATATATTCACAACCTGCAGACAGTTGTCCTGCTGTGGGAATGCCTACAACAATGTCGTTCTGATCGCTCAACCGATGTAGCAACAAGATAAATCCAGCTAGCAGCGTTGTAAACAGGGTGCATTGACATTGCCCACTCAGGCTTTTGAGGCGATCGCACAGAGATTTACCCAGTTTCAGAGTTTTGCGATCGCCCCTGTATCGATTGACCAATGGTCTCTGGCGATCGGTGGGCAAATCCAGTACAGGAACGGAATCAGCAAATTGCTGCAACCAATAAGCCTCCGCAGAGGCCATTTCCGGACTTTGCCGCCGAGCCTCAATCCGTCGAACGTACTTGCTATATTGCATGGGTTCCGGCAGATCGTAGGAAACCCCTTGGCACTGCGCTGAATAAATTACACCCAGTTCTCGAAACAAAATTTCCATGGACCAACCATCAACAACCAGGTGATGAAAAGTTAGAACCAAAATATGGTGTTCTTCCGAGAGCTTTACAACCAAAGGGCGGAACAAAGGACCGACTTCAAAATCAAAAGTTTTTCCGGCTTCTTGCACCAAAAACTGGGATACTTCTGGATCGCGCAAGTCATTATCTAAACCAGAAAAGTCCACCAGAGGAATATCTAAGCCCCCGCTCGGAGCAATCCGCTGGTAATCTCCCGTTGGGCTAAAAGTGCTTCTGAGGGCTTCGTGACGATTGACCAATTCCCTGACTGCCTTGCCCATCACCTCCAAATTCAACTGGCCCCGCAAGTGAATCACCATCGATTCGTTGTAAGCTTTGGATGCTCCCTCTGCTATTTTAGAGGCCATCCAGACTGCTTTTTGGGGTTCTGTAAGGGGTAGCTGAACCTCTTTTTTGTCTTCATCACTCGGCTTACTTAGCTTAGATGGCGAACTCGGTAAAAATCCCCCTGCTTGCATATCTTCTATACTTGCTTTTACCGCCCGAATAATCTGTTCGATATCTTCATCGGTATGAGCCGTAGACAAAAGCAGGTTGCGCACTTCCGCCACGTAAATCCCTCGCTCCAGCAAATGATAAAAAAGCAAATTCATCCAGAGGTGCTCCGGGTAAGTAAACCGGAACAATGACCCGAAATGAACTACCTGAATTGGCAACTGCTTTTCCCTGAAGTAATCATTGAGATGGTTGGCTAATTTCGTGGTTTTCTTTGTTAACTCCGCTTGCAGTTGGGGTCCTTGGTCTTTGATGTGGTTGAGAACTGCCCATACAACACTCATTACAAGGGGATTCTTGAAAAAGGTGCCTGCAAAAAACGTGACGTCTGGGGAGGGAGAAGACTGATCTCCATAACTCCAAAATCCACCGTCCAATGCGTCCATAAAACTAGCCTTACCAGCTACTGCTCCAATGGGCAGTCCAGCTCCCAAGGCCTTGCCATAGGCAGTAATATCAGCTTTAATCCCCCACAATGCCTGGATGCCGCCGGGGTGCATCCGAAAACCTGTAATTACCTCATCTATAATCAATGCAACTCCCGTTGAGAGGGTTAATTCTCTGAGCTGGTGCAGGAACTCTCGGGGTTGTAAATCCGGCTTACGACTCTGTACTGGCTCTACTAAAACAGCTGCCAACTCGTGGGCATGAGCTTTGATAATATCCAGAGATTTGGGATTTCCGTAGTCAAGCATTATGACTTGTTCTGCCTTATGCTTTGGAACTCCTAGAAAAGCTGGAATGGTACGGGATGTTCCGTCTTGATTATCTATTTTGCCGACCAACAGCTCGTCTGAATGTCCGTGATAAGAATTAGCAAAAAAAGCAATTTTAGTGCGTCCTGTAGTGGCTCTGGCTATCCTGATTGCTCCCATCACTGCTTCGGTGCCTGAGTTGCAAAAGCAAACCCGCTCTTGACCAGTTAGCTCGCACATTAACTCGGCAACTTTGCTTATAAGATGCGGTTGCGGACCATTTTGGAGCCCTCGTTGAATGTGCTCTTGGATAGCCTCGATAACAAAAGGTGGCGAATGACCAAATAAGAGCGGACCAAACCCCATGGTCAGGTCTATATACTCATTGCCATCAACATCCCAGATTCTCGCACCAGCTCCGCGCTGAATGTGGAGGGGATATATCATCTCCTTGATAGAGCTATCGAACCATTTGGCTGCCCTAGGATTAGCTAATACTTTACGAGCAGCTTGGGTCAATTGTTTTGATTCTTGGGTGCGTTGGACTACTCGAGCTATTAAGCCATCCAAATGTTGTTGCTGCTGGACAGTGAAGCCTGCACCTTCTGATTTCTTGGTTCCCTGTTTAGACACCAGCTTGGAGGAACTAGACCCACTTACTTGAGCCAGTATCACCACCTGTCCCAGGTTATCGTCTGCTTCAACATCTGGCAGTATCGCTACCGAACTAAAACCACTCTCCTGCAAAAGCTGCAGCCATTGCCTTTTATCGATCAGGGGGTGATCCGATCGCAGATCCACATCCGCAAATCGCCACCATCCCTTTAACAACCCAAATGTTAGGTCAACCCACCGTTGTCGATGGGTTCCCTCTAAAAGCACTAAGACTCCCCCTGGTGCTAACAACTGCCTCACATTCGCCAAGGTCTGCCTCATGTTCTGCGTGGCATGCAACACATTTGCTGCTATCACCACATCTTGGCAATGAGGCTCAAATCCCTGCAAGCTGGGGTCTTGTTCAATATCGAGAGCTTGATACTCCACAAACCGATAGTCCCCAAAACGCTCCTGAGCCAATGCAGTGAACAGATCTCCCACATCGGTAAAACAATATTGAGTTCGATCCTCTGGCAGATGGGGTAAGAGGTAACTGGTGGTGCCCCCTGTCCCAGCACCAATTTCCAAGATCCGCAGTTCCCTTTGCTGGGGAGCCCCTGCCACTGCCGTGGTTACCACCTGCTGCACTAGCTTGTTGAACACCTGAGCCCTTGGAGAATCTTGATACAGTTGGGTAGCGGTGCTCGTGTCCCAAGCAGGAAACATCAATTTCACCGGATCCACTGCTCCTCGCAACACTGAACTGAGCTGGGAGCCACAGCGATACAATAACTGCCATTCTGGCAGCTGCTGCAGAGCAGGACTATTCTGTAGGGCAGGGTCATCACACGTCGGCAACGGTTGCAGTACCTGCCATTGACCCTGATGTGGTTTGAGGATTCCTTCCGATGATAAAATCTGTAGCAATCGAACCAACAACCGCTGATGTTGGGGCACAACTCCCAACCGTTGAGCCACCGTAGCTAAACTAATAGACTCTCCCACCTGATAAGACCAACCCAGATTCCTTAGTGCTTGGATTATAAAGGTCAGACTCACCTGTTCCAGTTGTGGTACCAGTTGGGTGATGTAATGGTGTAACTTTTTGTTTTCCACCACCAGTTCCTGCACCTCGGGTTGCAAGCGAGTCGCTATAAAGGCTGGATTAGGTATAAAGTCAGGCGCTTCGACTAACCCTGCACCTTCTGATTTCTCGGTTTTTGGGGACAGTTTTATGCTCTCTGGACGACCCGTTTCCAACTCTAGGCTCTGCTTCTGTAGGCTCTTTTGTTTGTTGCTAGAGGGTTGGGAAGGCAGTCGTGCCTGAGTTGGGGTATTCCCCGAAGAACCGTTGCGTAGCAATTCTAGGTGTTTGGACATCAGCTGAAGCTGCTGGCTCACAACCCGTTCGATCGCCGTTTGAGAAGTTAATGGTCCGTGAGAAGTTAATGGCTCCGATATCTGTTTCGCTAGAGCCCTGCTAGCAGCACCGCCATTTTTACTTGGCTTCTCTTGTTTTTCTAAAGATAAAGACTCGGGTTTTGTCCGTGCCCAGGATAATCGCGTGGCTTCGGGCATTTTTTCGGCGATGTACTCAGACAAGTCATTGATAGTGGAATTATTCTCCAACATCGAGCGAAGTGAAATATTCACTCCTAGTTTTGCTTTAATTGCTCCTGCGATTTCTACAAAGGCAATCGACTCCAGTCCCATCTGGAAAATGTTGGCATGGGAGTCTAATTCCTCTGCGCTTTTACCCACAATTAAGGGGGCAAAAATTTCCTTAAGTATTGCCTGAATATCGCTTTTGAGATGTTGTTCTGACATGGCTTTAACTATTATTAACTATTATGTATGTATGGCGATTTAAAATAAATAAATAAAATTTATTTATTTTATGAAATTACCTGATACTCGTTGAGCAAAATTTTTCCTTTGAGATAGGTTGTAGTTCCCAACCCAAATAATGGCTTTATTCTGCGTGCAATAAATCTAGATGTTGATACATAATCTCTATCTGTTGGGTGATAATTTTTTTTATTTCTGTTTCTGGACATCCGTTATCATCATATTCATCCTGGATGATAATTTCCTCTATTTCTGTTTCTGAACATCCGTTATTATATTCTTCCTGTTGGGTGATGATTTGCTCTATTTCTATTTCTGAAGATTCGTTATTAGATTCCTCTAGCAGATGTGGTCTATCAAAGCGAGTCTCATCTACCCAGTAGCGTTGTCGCTGGAAGGGATAGGTGGGGAGAGAGACTTTGCGCCGCCCTAGATAGTCTTTGTCAAAACCAAACCAATCAACCTTCACCCCTCGCACGTATAGTTCACCGAGACTCGATAGCATCTGCTGCCATTCATCCATACCCGGACGCAATGAAGGCAACCACACTCCTACACCTTCCGGCAAACATCGCCTTCCCATACCCAATAATATTGGTTTGGGTCCTATTTCCAGGAATAGATCCATTTGCCTCAAAGCTTCCATACTTTGCGAAAACCTGACTGGTTGGCGCACGTGATTTACCCAATATTTACTCGTAGCAATGCTATTGTCTGCTTTACCTCCCGTGACGTTAGATATTATTGGGATCCGCCCTTGACTGTAGGTTATTTGCTTCGCCACTGCTTCAAACTCGGCCAACATGGGTTCCATTAACGGTGAATGAAAAGCGTGGGATACTTGCAGTTGCTTTGTTTGGATTCCTCCAGCTTCTAATGTTTGTAGTAAATACTTTACTTTCTCTGCCTCCCCAGATATTACCACACTTTGGGGTCCGTTGATCGCTGCGATTGAAACACTAAAGTGTTTACTACCAACAGAAGCACTAACAGAAGCACTAAAGTGCTTACTACAAAATGCGATCGCTTCTCGCACCTGGGACTCTGACGCCATGACTGCAACCATCACGCCACCTGGGGGCAACTGTTGCATCAACCGTCCCCTGGTTGCAATGAGTTTGAGACCATCATCCAAACTCCAAATTCCCGCCACAGTTGCAGCTACATATTCACCCACGCTGTGACCCATGACTGCATCCGGTTCGATACCCCAAGATTGCCATAGTTTGCATAGAGCGTATTCTATAACAAATAGAGCTGGTTGAGTGTAAGCCGTCTGTTCCAAAACCGACTCGTCTGTTTCCGATCCGTAGAGAACTTCCAATATTGGTCTGTCCATGTAGGATGAAAGCTTTTCGGCACACTGGTCTACAGTCTTTTTAAATAACGGCTGCGTCTCGTACAATTGCCTGCCCATGTTGACATATTGAGCACCTTGACCGGTGAATAAAAAGGCTATTTTCGGTGCTGCCTCGCCGGAAAATTCCCCCGACGATATTCCCGCTACTTCCTGTCCCTTTTGGTACTCTCCCAGTTTGGCCGCTAATTCTCGTTCGTTAGAGGCTATGACTGCTAGTCTGTGGTTGAAATGGGCGCGTCCTGCGTTCGCTGTATAGCAAATGTTATCCAACTCTTCTTTCTCAGCATTGCTTCGTTCTGCTAGATATTTTTGATAACGAAGGACTAACTCCCGAAGTGCTGTTGACTTTTTCCCCGACAGCGTTAATAGATGGAAAGAGCGTTCTGTTATGTCTTCGCTACTTTTGCCTTTTGACTTTTGCCTTTCGAGTAGCGGTGCTTCTTCCAAGACTACATGAGCATTTGTGCCGCTAAAACCAAAGGAACTAACACCGGCAATGCGAGTTCCATTCGTTTGCCAAGGCATGATCTGGATCGGTACTTTTACTGGTAATTCTGACCAATTAATATAAGGATTCAGCTTTTTCAGATGCAGTAAAGGCGCTATTTTTTGATGTTGTAATTGCAGGACTACTTTAATCAAACCTGCTACGCCTGCAGCCCCCTCCAAGTGACCAATGTTCGTCTTAACTGCACCGACGAGCAAAGGTCGTTCTTGAGAGTGGTTTTTTTCAAATACGGTTCCGATCGCTCCTATTTCAATGGGGTCTCCCAAGGAAGTTCCTGTACCATGAGCTTCGATATAACTGACATTTCCCGGGTCTACTCCCCCATTTTCCAAAGCTTGACGAATAACTGCTTGCTGAGAAGGACCTTTAGGTACCGTCAAACCACTGCTATAACCATCTTGATTAATAGCTGTTCCGCGAATAACCGCCAGGATATTATCATCATCAGCTACTGCTTCTGACAAACGTTTGAGTACAATCATCCCGCATCCTTCACCACGGACGAACCCATTGGCAGAAGCATCAAAAGTCTTGGACCGACCATCTGGCGATAGCATCTGAGCCTTAGAAAAGTTAATACTCAACTCTGGAGAAACCAATTGATTCACTCCCCCAGCCAATGCTAGATTGCACTCTTTATTTCTCAAACTAGCGCAGGCTAAATGAATGGCTACCAAAGAAGATGAACAAGCTGTATTTACGGCAAAACAAGGTCCAACCAGGTCTAAAGTATAGGAAATTCGCCCAGCTGCTGCGCTGTTGATATTCCCGGTACCCATATAGGCATCAATTTTTTCCTTACCTTGACTGACTACACGTTGCATGTATTCATTACTACATATACCAATAAATACGCCCGCTTTGCTCCCCTTCAATTCTTCGGGATTTTTCCCATAATTTTCTATAGCTTCCCAAGTTACTTCTAATAATATTCTTTGTTGAGGGTCTAGACTTATCGTTTCCTTAGGAGTCAGGCTAAAAAAATCAGCATCAAACTCCTGCACGCCATCGATAAACCCTCCATAACGAGTACATATTTTGCCAGGAGTTGTCGGATCCGGGTCGTACAGATCGTCAACATTCCATCTGTCTTTTGGCACTTCAGTGATGGCATCTACTCCGTTTTCCAATAGTTCCCAGAATTTCTTTGGAGTCGATGCACCTCCGGGGAAGCGACAACCTATCCCAACAATCGCGATCGGTTCTGCTTTGTCCCTACCTTTTACTGCCTCTAGTTCGGCTTCTAACTTAGCAATCTTCTTAGAGGCCATTTCCATTAGCTTGGCGTAGCCTTGTTCCTGGTTATTGCTCATGTCATATCCTCCCAATCTGCACCTAATTGTTCTGCCAATTTTTTAGCAGTCTGTTCCAATTTTATAACCAAATCTCCCTTGTCCTCCTCTGAGACTTCGCCATCATCTAATCCCAGATCTCTTTCAACCAGTACATGCTTAAGCAAATAATCTACTAGCTTATTAACTGTCGGATAGTCGAAAGATAGCGTTGATGGCAGACCACATTCCAAACTTGTTTGCAACCTATTCCTCAACTCTACCGATGTCAATGAATCCATTCCCATACTAAAAAAGCCTTTTTCTAATGAAATTGATTCTGGATGCTTTATTCCTAGCACTCGGCCTACTTGACTGCGCACAAGCTCTACTAACATCTCTCTTCGTTGGCTGGAAACCACCTCTTTCAACTGCTGTATCAACCCTAATTTCACGGTCTCGGCAGTTGTCATAGCTGTTTGTTTCCAATCTGCCAAAAACGGCCATTGTGCCATTCGGTCTTGCCAAGCAGACCAGTCCATCTGCACTACCGCTACTTCCACACTGGCACCACTCATTAGTAACTCTAGTGACTCTAGAACCCGTTGTGGCGCGATTGGTTGGATACCTTGCTGCTGAAAACTTATATCTGCACCGCGTTCTGCTGCTTTTCCTATTTGAGAAATCGTACCCCAATGTATACTCAACCCCGGTAACCCCATACTACGACGATAATGGGCTAAACCATCTAGAAACGAATTCGCTGCCGAATGATTTCCTTGACCGGTTGAACCTAAAAGAGATGCTGTAGAAGAAAATAGTACAAAAAAGTCCAATGGTTGGTGTTGGGTCAATTTATGCAAATGCCAACTCCCTTGCACTTTCGGAGCCATCACCTTAGCAAAACTCTGCCAAGTCTGGTTTTGAAGAACTCCATCTGATAAAATCCCTGGCGCATGGATCACCCCTGCTAAAGGAATCTTTGACTGCTCTATATTGTAGAGCACTCTTGTCATAGATTCTAAATCTGACACGTCTGCTTTTTCTACTACCACCGATGCTCCTGCTTTTTCTAACTCAGTTATTTTCTTCCTCGCAGCAGCATCCGGTGTCCTGCGTCCTACCAATACTAAATGCTTGGCTCCCTTGGACACCATCCAACGGGAAACCAGTAAACCTAAACCGCCCATACCTCCTGTAATCAAGTAGCTTGCATCTCCACGGAAAGTTAAAGGCTTTTCCTTGGTGTCTACCCCTGGTTGTTCTGTTTGAGTTACCACAATCTTGCCAATATGTTTGGCTTGTTGCATGTAACGGAATGCTTCGAGGGCAGACTCTATGGGGAATAACTTTAATGGTGGTGGTTTTAGCCAACTTCGCTCGAACTTTTCTATTAACTGCTGGAACATTGATTGGATTAACTCTGGTTGTTCCCGAGCTATTTGGGTGAGATCCACTGGAAAGTATGAAATGTCTGACTTATTCCGTGTCATTTGCTCTGCTTCCCAAATATCTCGAACCGCCAGTTCCACAAACCGACCTTGGGAACTTAATACTGAGAGGCTTTTGCTAATAAATTCCCCTGATGTCAAAGAGTTTAGTACGATGTTTACTCCTTTTCCTTGAGTGCTTTCTATTATTTTGTCCGCAAACTCTACTGTGCGAGAGTTCATGACATGTTTGACACCCATTTGTCGTAGGGTTTCCCACTTGGGTGGACTAGCAGTGGCAAATACTTCCGCTCCTGCATTCTGGGCAATTTGCACTGCAGCCATCCCAGTTCCTCCTGCAGCGGCATGGATCAAAACCCGATCACCTGCTGAAATC
Source organism: Moorena sp. SIO3I8 (assembly GCF_010692325.1). GTDB lineage: Bacteria > Cyanobacteriota > Cyanobacteriia > Cyanobacteriales > Coleofasciculaceae > Moorena. The sequence goes on from NZ_JAAHHW010000001.1 coordinate 105,624, forward strand.
TTAGCTAAATGATGCAAAGCATAATATGCTGTTAAAAAATTAACCGGAATCGATGCCGCTTCTGCAAAGCTGATTTTTTCTGGTTTGAGGGCGACTAAGCTCGCCTTAACGGTGATGTATTGACTAAAGCTTCCCAGAGCCATTGCCATCACCGCGTCTCCCACCTTAAACTCTTTTACCCCTGCTCCCACAGCTACTATTTCCCCTGCACAATCTCCGCCCATTATCGGAGTTCCCGGATATATATTCAAAGCTATCAGCACGTCTCGGAAATTTAGCCCCGTGACCTTAACTTTAATTTCTACTTCCCCTGCTGCTGGAGCACGCCTGGTTAATGGCTCTAAAGTTAAGTTGTCTAAACTTCCCCTCTCTGACATTACCAGTCTGAAAGGTTCTGATGGAATTTTCAGTTGTCGTGCTGCTGCTTGACGATGATGACTTGCAACTAACCGAGGTACGTAACGTTTGTCTCCTCGTAATGCCACCTGGTTTTCTATATCCTCTGACCAAATTTCATGGAACAGTACATCTGCTTGATGCTCTACTGTCTGGTTTGGGTCTAAATCTATCAGCGTGCAGTGTAAATCTGGGTGTTCCAAGCCGATCGCTTTCCCCATTCCCCAGACTGAAGATTGGCTCACTCCTGGGATTATCCCTCGATCTCCCGATAGTGTTTGAGAGCCTGACGTCGTTAACCACAACCGTGGTGTTTGGACCCATTTCCTTTTTACCAATGCTTGAACCAAAAACAAGGTGGTGCCGCACCCCAGTAAGGATAAATTAGCCAATTCCTCAGCATTCATATTTTCTGCCATTCCCGTTTCCGCTGTCCAACATTGAACCACTCCATAGAGGAACGGGTTTTTGTCGGTTACCTGAGCAATGGCTTGCTCTATATCTTCTGGGTTATTGGGGTTAATGGTAAATTCTTCTGCTGTTATTTGTTTGTATTGCTCATCTGCAAATACTAACGTACAAGAGTCTCCTTGTGCTCGCAGTTGCTTTGCTAACTTTTGGGCTATCCCTTGTTTATCTGCTAGCAGCAACCAACCTTTGCGTTCTGATGCTGTTTGTGAAAACCTGGTTTTCGACCCTTGAGCCACTATCACCGTTTGTTGAGACAATATTTCCGGCATTCCCTCTATTTCCGGCATGGTGACTACTTGAGTAAAACCCATTTCACCAAGTAATTGCTTCCATGTAGTTCTACTCAACAGCGGATAGTCCGGTCGCAATTCACTATCTTGGAATCTCCACCATCCTTCCAATAATCCGAATACTAAATCCAGCCATCGTTGACAACTTGTTATTTCCAGTAATACCAACATGCCCCCTGGTGCCAGCATTTTCCGCACGTTTGTTAATGTCTGCTTCATACTCCTGGTTGCATGAAGAACATTGGCTGCAATAATCACGTCGTATTGATGAGCGTCAAATCCTTGAGTTGTCGGATCCTCCTCAATATCTAATGCTGCATAGCGCAGGAATCGATATTCCTTGAATTTCTCTTGAGCCTTACTTGTAAATAATTTCCCTATATCCGTAAACAGATATTCTGTTTGATTTGGATTTAGATGGGGCAATATATAGCTTGTCGTCCCTCCCGTTCCCGCTCCTATTTCTAACAACCTTATCCCTCGTTGTTGCGGGATCTTCTCTATTGACTTGACGATCACCTGCTGCACGATCGCGTTCATCACTTTAGCTATGGGGGTATCTTGATACAGTTGTGTTGCTGTAGTCAAATCTCCTGATGGGAATACCAGCTGCACTGGATCTTGCGTTCCCCGCAAAACCTCACTTAGTTGAGATGCACAACGATTCAGTAGAGTCAATTCTGCCACTGCATCGGGATATTGAGTGATTAGAGTCTCAATTTTTTCTCCCAGCTGGACTGGGTCTAAGGTCTGTTGCATTTGCCACTCCTGCTGGGAATACCGCACTATTCCCTCAGAAGCCATTATTTCTAGCATTCGCTTGAATAGTCGTCTTTGGCTGGGAACTATACCTAACCTTTGGCTAACTGCCTCTGTAGAAAAGCAATCGCCTACCGAGTACGGCCAGTCCAGCTCCAGCAATGCTTGCACTATGTACTCTACACTTAATTCTTCTAAACTAGCAGCGCTTTGGGAGGATCTTTTCTGGTCTACTGTTGCTACTAATTCTATTAGACTCTGACTCAACTGCTCCTCTATTTCTAACGGTTCCAGCATATCCGAGGTTGGGAGCAGTCTACCCAAACGCCCTTTTGCTCTCCATTCTACTTCGTACAAACAGTCATCAATAGATTTCGCTTCTGTTCCCAGTAGCGTTTGAGGGGTTGCCTGTTTTACTCGCAACCCTTCTACTTTCGCAACTATCTCTCCCTCTTGACTGACCAGGGTCACTTGCGTGCTGATACTTTCTGCACTTTTGACCTCAGACTCCGTTAGGGACGCGATCGCCCACAGCTCTACTCCCGAACGAGTATGTATTTCTAACTTGTCTATCCCTATTGGCAAGTAAGTTTTGTCATTGTTTGTCTCAGGCAGTAGGTGATAGGTTATCTGCAACGCTGCATCTAACAGTGCCGGATGAAACTGATACTGTCTTGCTTCTCCTTCTAGCTCTTCGGGTAATTTTATCTGCGCTAGCACTTGGTTTGGGCCAGCACTCAAACTTTTAATGCCTTGGAAACTGCTGCCGTAGTTAAGCCCTATTTCCCGACATTTTTGATAATGTTGTTTTACTTCTATGGCTTGGTTACAATCAGCCAAGTACTTTTCTATGTCTACTTTCGCTTTGCTTGTCTCTGGCGGCAGGGGTTTTATTTTCCCTGTTCCGTGGAGGGGCCATACTTCCCCTTCTTTGCTTGCACTTGACTTCTGACTGAATATTTGCCATTTGTATGTTTCTTGATCTAATGGTGTCAGTATTGTCTGAACTGAAAACTGTTCCCCTTGAGACCAACTCAATCCACGTCCAATTACTAGATCTTCTACCACGACCCTGGGAGTCTTAAATCGGTAATGAGCTGCTGACGCTGCCATTTCCAAGTAGGCTGTTGTCGGAAATAGGGCTTTATTGAATACTCTGTGGTGGCTCAGGTAGCTTGGAGAGTTTTCCTCGATGTACGATTCAAAAATTTGTTGTTCCCCTGCACAATTTAATCTTTCACCTAACAGAGGGTGGCTTTTTTTCGACACATACCGTTTTTTATAGGATTTATTTAAATTTTCTATCCAATAACGTTCCCTCTGGAACGGATAAGTAGGAACTACGACTTTCCGACGCCCGTACTCTGTGTCAAACCCAAACCAATCTATTTGGGATCCCTGCACATATAGCTGTCCCAAACTTTCAAGTATCTGCTGCCATTCTGTTTTTGGGGGACGCAGCGTTGGCAACCATACTCCCTTATCTTCCCCCAAGCACTGACGCCCCATCCCCAACAGAATGGGTTTGGGTCCTATTTCTAGGAATAACTCATATCCTTGCTCCAGCAAAGTTTGCATACTGTCAGCAAACCGTACTGGTTGTCGAACATGACCGGTCCAATATGCAGCTTCCGTGATTTCATCTTCCACTTGACGTCCGCTGACATTAGATATCAGTTTTATCTGAGGCTTGCTATAGGTTACTGCTTTAGCTGCGGCTTCAAACTCACCCAGCATTGGTTCCATCATCGGGGAATGGAAAGCGTGGGACACCTGTAGTTGTTTGCTTTTGATTCCTTGTGATTCTAGGGTATTGAGGATCTGGTTTACTGCTTCCAACTCCCCAGAAATTACTATGCTTTTCGGTCCGTTGATGGCTGCGATCGCTACTCGCTCTACGTAGGGCGCGATCGCCTCTCGTACCTTGGACTCAGAAGCCATCAGGGAAACCATCGCGCCTCCACCAGGCAACTGCTGCATCAACCTGCCCCGTGCCGCAATTAATTTCAGACCATCTTCGAGACTGAAAACCCCTGCCACACAAGCTGCCACATATTCTCCCACACTGTGACCCATCACCACATCCGGTTTTATGCCCCAGGATTCCCATAACTTAGCCAAGGCATACTCAATGGCAAACAAAGCTGGTTGGGTGTAAGCAGTTTGATGCAGTACCGACTCATCCTGACTATCATCGGTTAATACTTCCAGCAGCGGGCATTCCAACTCGCCTCGCAACAGTACCTCGCAGCGATCGAGTTCCTGACGGAATACCGGTGCTGTTTCGTACAGTTCCCGTCCCATGCCAACATACTGGGACCCCTGTCCCGTAAACAGAAACGCCACTTTTGGAACCCGTTCCTCTGCTTGACCTACGATCGCCCCTGTCTCCGAGTGCAAGTCCTGCAACTGTTCCATCACTTCCGCCGATGATTCTCCCACTACAGCCAGGCGATGCTTTAGGTGCGATCGACCTGTATTTGCGGTAAAGCAAATGTCCGACAAAGCCAGTTCCGGGTTTTCCTCTAAGAAGGTTGCATATTTGCCCGCCAACTCTCCCAGGACTGTTTCTTCCTTTGCCGAAACTGTGAGTATATGCCAAGGGCGATCGGGTCTGGCCTCCTGCTTCGGTGCTAACACTGGTGCTTCTTGGACGATCGCATGCGCATTAGTGCCGCTAAATCCAAAGGAACTGACTCCTGCCAAGCGGGGCTTTTCTCGATCAATCTGTTTCCAGTCCAAGAGAGAAGTAGGTATCGCCAAAGGCAACCCATCTCCCGTGATATGGGGATTGAGCTTGTTAAAGTGCAAGTGCGGGGGTATCTGCTGGTGTTGGAGTGACAAAACCACTTTTATCAATCCAGCCATACCTGCGGCTGCCTCTGCATGCCCGATATTCGTCTTCACCGAGCCAATCATTAGGGGGTTATTTTGCGATCGCCCTTGGCCGAAAACCCCTTCTAAAGCTTTGACCTCGATCGGGTCGCCTAAAGAAGTTCCCGTACCATGAGCTTCGACATAGCTCACTTCGTGGGGTGAAACCCGCGCTTCAGACAAAGCCCTTTTGATCAGACTTTCCTGAGCCTGTCTGTTAGGTGCCGTTAAACCATTACTTGCCCCATCCTGGTTGACAGCCGAACCCCGCACTATTGCTAAGATATTGTCCCCATCTTTTATTGCTTGTTTTAAGCGCTTGAGAACCACTACCCCACAGCCCTCACTGCGGACATAGCCATCTGCGGAAGCATCAAAAGTTTTGCAACGACCATCTTGAGAAAGCATGCTGGCTTGGGAGTAAGTTATGCTCAATTCCGGAGAAAGCAGCAGATTAACACCCCCTGCCAAAGCCAGGTGACACTCATTATGCAGCAGATTTTGACAAGCCAGATGAACCGCTACTAACGAAGACGAGCAAGCCGTATCCACCGACATAGTCGTTCCTTGCAGTCCGTAGAAATAAGCTATACGACCCGCTGCCACCGATGCCGAGTTGCCAGTACTAAAGTATGCCCCAAAATCAGCAGGTTGAGTTTGCTTGACAAAGAGCAGTTCGTAGTCATGGGACATTATTCCCACAAACACCCCCACTCGCTTACCGACCAGAGATTCGGGAGCTATTCCCGCATACTCTAGCGCATGCCAACTTTCCTCAAGCAAGCAACGGTGTTGTGGGTCTGTATAGGTTGCTTCTCGCGGTGCTATATGAAAGAAACCCGCATCAAAAGAGTCCACCCGGTCTATAAAACCTCCAAACCGACTTACCATTTTGCCTGGTTTTTGCGGTTCGGGGTCAAAGTAACTGTTAACATCCCACCGACTTTGAGGCACTTCCGATATCCCGTCCTTGCCCAACCGAAGTAGCTGCCAATAATCCTCGGGACTATTTACCCCTCCAGGCAACCTACAAGCCATGCCAATTATTGCCACACCGTCCTCTGGAAGAATAGCACCGCTTTTCCTCTGCGATTTCCTCCCAGTCTTGACTTTTTGGCCAATCGCCTCTTCCTTCCCGTCTCTTCCACGAGGTCTTGTCGGTGTTAATACTTCATCTGGCAACGAAATCTCACGTCCTAACTGGTTGAAGTAACCCGCGATCGCTGCTGGCGTGCCGTAGTCGAAGAAAAATGTCGAATCCAACGAAGTTTCTAACTTCTTCTCCAGTAGACTTTTTATCTCTAGTAAATCCAAAGAGTCGAGACCCATCTCCCTGAGGGGTCGCTTATATGAGAAAGCCTCCATCCGTTTTTTCCCCAACACAGTTTTAATAGAGCGCTCTATTAAAACCGTGACATCCCCAAGCTTTTCGGTATCGTCAAGCTTATCCAGAGACTCAACTGCCGTCCACTCCGCCTTTGGAGCTTCTAGCTTCTCCTGTAGTTCGTATTTGATCAGTACCCCAAACCCTTGATTGTCCACATCCTCTGGGCGGTAGTTAGGGACAATACTAACTACTGTTGCGCCACCTTCTATATGGAACCGAGGTATTGGATCGAATATTTGACCTCTTTCATTGCGTTTTTCAATATATTCCCTGATTGAAATATGAGAATGATTTGCATAGTCCTTGCAACGAGTCACGCCTGCTACGCACTCAATCCCCTCCTTTAACTCTGCCCATTGAAGGGTGAATTGACGTAGCATATCCCCCAACCCCAAGCCTTGCCTTTCTGGATTTACATTCAAGCTCAGAAGTTGAAGCACTGGACCATCCTTTACGTGTAGTTCTGGCAAAGTTTTGAAATTTGCCGATTTTAAGCTTTCAACGCTTTTTATTCTTTGGGTGTAAATTACACCGACAACTTCTCTGTCTATTTCCAGGACCAGATGGTTACTATATCCCTCTTCTAGTCGTTGCTGAATTTCGCCAACCGACAATTGTAAATGCTCCGGCCAGCATTTTTTCTCAATATTTACCAATGCTGCAATATCTTCAGCATAGGGATGTCTAATTTTATAGGCTCTCTTCTCAAAGCAGTTTAAGGAAATACGGGTAAATGGTAAAATCTTTGGATATCTTCTCAAATATTTTGCTTTCGGAAATAGACCTACCTCAGCCGCTGCCATTAGAAAAACATCTGCTTCTACCAAATGTTGTTTTGAAAAAGCTTGACACGCATCGAAATGTAGAGATTCGCTTTCATCTAGGAATTTTTGTACCACTGAAGCAGTTAAACTGTGAACTTCTAACAGCAATAATCCATGTCTGGTCACAATGTTCGACCATCTTCCTAAATGCTCCACTAAACTTTGTACGGCAATGTGAGGAGCTATCAGTTTTCCCTCTTCGTCTACATCCACAACTTGATAATCCAACCGGGAACGCGATCCCGCCGTTTCCGTGTCTGTCGGAGGAATAAATGGGCGATCGTGATCTAAAAATGAGCGGACATGTAAAACCTTTTCTGGATCTATCCCCTCTGCCTTCAAGTCTGCTAATAATCGTTCGGGATTTCCAATATCTCCTTGAATAACCCGATGAGGAATCTCAGCTAAATTTTTATCTGTTACATTCAATGATTCCTGATTGTAATCTACTCCCACGATATAAACTGGATACTTTGTTAATACTTCCCCACGAGCAGATTTCCCTATAATTACATTGTAAATTCGCTTGAGAAGCGTTCCATCGCCGCAACCCATGTCAACTACATAGCTAGGTTGCTCTTCAAAAGGTCGTTGATTAAATATAGATATAATAATTTCTTCTGTATCCGCAAAAAATTTCTCGTGTTGAAAACCACTACCCACTACGTTTAACGTTCTATCGACATGTATTTCATGTCCCCCATCATCTCTCTGAAACACCTTATGAGGATTCCCAAATAGCAGATCGTCTATCTGTAACAACATCGGAGTATAGGATGCTGTTACCCCTAAGTTCATAGACCTCTGTGACATGAAACGACCGACGTTCGTTAAATTTATACCTTCCTTTTCCGCGATCGCCCATCCTAAATTAACAAACAGAGTCGTCAATTCTTGCTTTACCGAATCCTTCAAATCCGAAAACAGCGAACCAGACTTACCCGCAATTAACTTCTCTTTTTTCAAGGCTAACAGTATAGGAACAACTAATACTCCATCTAGAAAATCACTTAACCTTGAATCATTAATATACCATCGTCGTTCCGAACGCTCAATCCAGCTTCCTATTCCCTTTTTATGTTCTCCTTTCAAATACAAATCAAAGGGGAATTTATAGAGGCTGACCATATCGTTAGGTATTTTTTTATGAATTTGACCTCTATCCCCAAACGAGTAAGCCCCCACATCATTTTTTTCTAGGATTTTTAGTGACTGTAGAAGTCTAAGGGCTACCTGCAGATGCCCGCTATTTGCCTGGAAATGCTCTACTATCTCCTCTAAATACAGTGACTGTTTCTGAGCCAGTAACTCAAATATTCCTCGTTCTCTACATGCCCAAATAACTGGTATAGCCACAAATCCATGAGCATAGCGGTTAATTAGATCTAACATTTGCTTCTCTAGCTTCCCCCAAGTCAAGTACAATTCACTTTTTCCATCTCTTCCCTTTTGCCTACTTTACTTCTACTCTCCTGCTATCCTCCTTACTCTTCCCTTTCCCTGTTTACCCCTAACGTTTACTGCTGTAACCTGCAAGACACTTGGGTTAAATCGGGAGCATGTCACAATTGCAGAACATTTGAACTAAATCTCATGCCCCCTCGTGGGTGTAAGCTTGCTCTGATGGTAGATAGTTCATTTGTTCAGCAACTTTGACCTGTTCCCACAGCAACAGATTGGTTAGTACGTGCTAGACATGCTTGGGCATGAGTTTTTTTGTAAGTATTCAGCTATCAGCTAATGCGCTACGCGCACGCTGCTTGAGGTGCTATCAGCTAAGTAGTCGGACAAAACTAAAATTAACTCTTTAAATAGGGAGCAGGGACTTCGGAGCAGGGAGCAGAGGGACTTTTGGCAACTTTACACAAATTAATACAGTTAGGTTTATTTTTGTCCAGGTACTTATCAGCTATCAGCTATCAGCTATCAGCTAATGCGCACGCTACTTGAGGTGCTAATCAGTCACATCAAGTAGTGTCGCACAGCGTGGCCAAAGGCCAAAGCCTGTGCCACACTACTTGATGTGCTTATGAGCATAGGGCAAGCTACACCGAACAGCTTTTGAATAAAATCGGTAAGCATTGGAATAATGCTGCAGTGTTGTCACAGGACTTGTGGCCTATGTCATAAAGCTGACTGCTGAGTGCTGACTGCTGTTCGCGCAGCGTGCGCGTAGCGCATATGCTTACGTTTTTTTGATCATAATCACAACTCGTAATTGTATTCAAGAAAGGAAAGTTTACTTCCTTGACTATAAAGGTTAACTCTAATTAAAAGTATTTTTCAACTCATAAACCTCATATAAAACCTCATATAAAACCTCAGCTCAAACCTCATAAACCTCAGCTCAAACCTCATAAACAGGGTAAACACCTGTCATTTTGGATCTATTAATACTGAAATAAATACAAAAATAGAGTGAATAAGCTCTTGTAGGGTGCGTTAATGAAATGTAACGCACCATCGGTATACAAATTGAACCCAAACCATTCTTAACCAATCCCATGGTGCGTTACGGCTTCAACCCTTGGTTATCTCATATAATCGTCTCAACAAAACCGCCTAACGCACCCTACAAATTCCAAAAATTCTATTCATCCTAGCTCCAAATTGAAACCTATTCAATTATCCCATTTGCGCCGAGGCGCACGCTACGCGAACGATAAAAATTTAAGCATTAAACTGATAGATGATAGCTGATAAGTACCTGGACAAAAATAAACCTAACTGTATTAATTTGTGTAAAGTTGCCAAAAGTCCCTCTGCTCCCTGCTCCGAAGTCCCTGCTCCCTATTTAAAGAGTTAATTTTAGTTTTGTCCGACTACTTAGCTGATAGCACCTCAAGCAGCGTGCGCGTAGCGCATTAGCTGATAGCACCTCAAGCAGCGTGCGCGTAGCGCATTAGCTGATAGCTGACCGCTGACCGCTGATAGGGCGATCGCTGATAGGGCGATCGCCTCTTGTCGGGTGGGCAAATAGACATGATTCCTAATTAAATTGCCAAACTATCATAATTTGCACACCCTACCCTACCGAATGCGATCGCGTAGCGTGGCCCTATAGTTTAAAATAAGGGAAAAACCACTTAAATCAATTGGAGAAACCCCTTGGCAGCCCTTACCGACATTGGCTTGCCTGATCAGTACTGATGCCAATAGTAATCGTCCAGTCATTGCAGGAACTCGAACCTCTGTGCGCCGAATTGCTGGCCTATATAATCAAGGTAACAACGCGCTATGAAATAGCGAGACGATTACATCACCTAACAATCACTCAAATTTATGCCGCATTAACTTATTATCATGCTAACCGTCAGGAAATAGACGAAGATATCGCAGCCGAACAAACCGCCTATGAAGAACTGGCCAAACAACATTATCAGGCAACCAAACCCTAAACATGACACAGATTCGCCTTTATTTAGATGAAGATACCATGGATAGCGATCTGCATATCGGCCTTGCGTCTTCGCAACGTGAATGTTGTCTCGACAGGGGAAGCTCAAATGTAAGTATTCAGCTGTCAGCGAACAGCGATTAGCGCTACTTGAGATGCTACTTGAGGTGCTATCAGCTATTAGCTTATGGGCTATGGGCACGCTACTTTACGAATAGCTTTTGAATACAATAAGCTGGGAGCATGTCAAATTCGTAGAACAAATGTACTAAAATAACTCATGTACGCTATTAAAACCCTGAAAACACTGTAGTTCAAGCGTTCTCACCAAATTGACCGGCTCCCCATGCTCCCCCTATTACCTATTCCCCATTCCCCATTCCCCATTCCCCATTCCCCATTCCCCATTCCCCATTCCCCAGATAAGCGTACTAATGTTTCTGCATAAGTGACATGCTCCCGGTTAAATCCGCTATAATAGGAAGATAAAATAGGAATATCAAAGGCGCTAGATGCTGCCAATAGAGGTTCGGGAAAAAAGTCCTCGATTCGTACCTGGGCAAAATATCTATATAACTTTTCACCAATCCAACTCCCAAAAAACAGGTGAACATGAAAGATGCTGACTTGGTGAACTACACTCTGAGCTGTACACCCCTAAAAAACATTAACCAATAGTGCTGCTCACTGCTATATTATGCTCGGCGCAACGAGCAGGACGGCTTGAGCTACCTTGTGGAAACTGGGAATTTTTGTTTTGGGTAAGCCTTCGATTCCCGGCAGAGCATAAAACCACTGGGAACTTCTTTAGTAGCTTCACAAATCATTACTTTTGCCTCTACTAATCAACCGCTATAACTATAGATTAATGCGATCTCCCAATCAAGCTTTTTAAGGTTTTTTTTAGATTACACCCCTTATGAGGCCAAAAAGTTAAGGTAGAATAGATTTTGTCAAGGTATTGTTAATTAATCTTTACCTTACCTTCAATCTCTTTAGGTGCGCTTTCCGCATCTAATTATTAAATTCGCCACGGGTCGCACCTGCTGTGATTGGCATTGACGATTTATACCCTTTGAGGACAGATGATTGAATGACTTGTGTTTGGGGAGCGGGTATCTGGCGATCGCCTTGCCAAGAAACACGATCGCCAAAACTAGGAAAATCTCAAAAGCATGAATTAGCAACCACTTTTACAACCAGTAACATTTTGTAACTAAGCCATTGACAAATGATACACAACCTTAACTTGTGACGAATGGGTGTATAGAGAAGGAGAGGGAGCAGGTCAAAGTTGCAGAACAGATGAACTATGTAGCATCAGAGCAAGGTTAAAAGACTAGTAGTTAAGTCCCCGTTTTTGATAACGATACTTAGCCACAATCGGATAAACTACATTACGGAGCCGGTTGAGAGCTCCCACAGGACGATGAACCACTAAGCCATTCCACGGGGAAAATCGCAGGTTTTCAGCAAAGTCGTATTGTTTGTCAAAATCGATGATCTGATGCTTGACGGTGAGGCGACCAACGGTAAAAAATGGTGATTTCTTCTCACTCCAACGAATTGTGACATCATCGATGGACATTTTCGGGTTGGTTTGGAATTGGATACCAAAGTCCCAGCAATAAAGAGCATCGGTTTTTGATAGTTGTTCGATCAGCTCATCTCGATAGTAATTGTCCGGTTTACTTTCATCCAATCCCAGAGCCTTGGCGCGATTGATGAAGGGAAGTTTAGGAATACCTGGTCGGGACTGATATCGCATGCTTTGATGGGGAGGCTGGCATGAAACAGGGGTAAACGCATATTTGATCACAGCGGGATACTCAACAGGAACTAGGCCCGGTTGAGACTGATCAAAATCTGATTTGAGTCCAAGGGCATAAGCAGAACCACTCCAATACCGTTCCGTTAATAAACTCTTTGGGGTTCGAGCTGTTACTTTAGCTAGGGCTAGCAATTGCCTGGGATGAGTCCTGAGCCACTTTTGGGCAGCTTGCTCTGACTCAACTATGGAGCCAAAAAATTCCTAATAATATTTGATGGTTTTGATAAAAAAGATCTTAGCATTTTGAACAATAATATCTTGAGTGTTTGGCTCGTAGCTTTGTTCTAAACTTTCTCCTTCAACACCAATCACTTTCACAGACATTGAGCGTGTGTCTGAGACATAGTCGTTTTCAACATTTGTTCGCCCATTAGCAAATCGCAGCTGAACAGGATATTGTTTTGGTGTCGCAAAAAGTCCTTGCTTGAGGGAAATCCCATTGAGTTGCTTTTGAGTAAGCCGAGTTCGTTTCGCCAGTTCGCTTTTAATGCTCTGTTCATCAAAATCAAAAATTTCTAGGTTTCCCTCCACCGAGGCGTGGGTTTTGGCATGGGTGTCTCGCAAAGCCCGTTCCTCATCCTTGTAAAGCTTATCCATCTGAATCATGACTTGCTCTGCTACAAGGTTGTAATAGTTTTGTTCGTCCTTTTCGGGATATTATGTAAATAGCTTCATGGTTATTTTTTTAGAGAAAAAAATCAGTAAGTTGTGGTGATAAAAACTCCGTTAGTATAGCAGCAGATTTGATTCGGTTACTGTCAAATTAAGTGAGCAGATAGCTGGCGATTGAGACTCAACTTTTACTGAAATAAATGGTGATTTATCAATCAGAGAGCTGGAATTTTTACTTTAATTTTTCTTTGACAATACCCGATGCCTTGCTTACGGATTGTCAAATGTTACTTTATAGCTTTTATCCGGCTGTTGAGTATTGCGGTTTACCACATCTGAGAGAGTATTTGTGTTTTGTATTACTTCCCAACCGACGGGGGAAAAGGTTTCTTCGTTGAAGATATTTTCTGCCAACAGGGGATTGGTCAATGCTTGGGAAAACCCATCAATTGCTATCATTCGGGTAACCAGGGCACCTACTGCTGCATTTGGTGGCACATCCTCAGCATAGAGTCCCACATAGAATTCAATCTTGTTGACATCACCGTATAACCGTTTTAGTTCCCTTTGAGTATCTTCATCAGCTGTGATCTGATCGAAATCAGTCACCCGAGGAAACTGACACATTTCCCGGTAATCATTGTAGCTAGCCAGTTGAGCTTGACGACCTAAGTCGATACTTTTCAATTCAACAGGTATCAGGAATTCTGCCGTGTTGAACAAACCAATTTTGGTGCCTGGTTGGGAACAGGTCTCCTCAAACAATGGTCCCAAGCCTTTATTGATCAGCATCTCATTATTCCAGAGGCTATCCACCATCGGAATTTGCTTACTGTCATAGGTCAGAGTCTCGGGAAGGGCACTGTGCCAACGATATACCAAACTAAATTCCACTGTCATCCAATTCTGGCGATACCACTTCTGATTGGTAAACGCTGCAGGGTACAGCGGCGAAAAATTATGCCTCAGATAAGTTAGACTGTAGGGGAATTGAAGCTTTTAAAACCTTAAGCATATACCTTGGTACCATACTGGCTCGTTTGACTTTTTGACGAGTACTGCGTTTATAACTCGTTTCAAGATTGAGTAGATTGAGACTAAGCGCGCTTGAGTAAATCCATATTCTGTGGTGCATGCCCTGTACGAATCCGCGTCGCATCCTCCCCAAAGGTGACATCTAATACGAGCGTGGAGTTGGTTTTCAATGGACCAGTGTTGTCGGATTGCTAAGCCCGACGTGTTGAGGGGTGGTAAAGAAGTGAGGTAAAACATCACCTCACGGGTAGTCTTGTTCCTATGATGGCGGGTGCGAATAACCATTACAATGGTCTGTAATCCAGACCACTGGGACTGTTTGTACAAATCGAAGTCTATTTGAGCAAGAGTTACTGCCTTTGAAGTTACCGTAAGAGAGGGTCGCCTTTATGGGTGATCGGTTTTGTATAGAACCCATTTGAGATCTCAGTAATGGAGTAAAATAGGGAAAAAATGCCGTACTCAATTAGTCGAGGTGATCTTGAATGGGAAATAATCGAGCCTCTGTTGCCCAAAAAGAAGCAAACTAGACAACCATTGTGGAGTAAGAGGCAGATATTAGATGGTATCTTGTACCAACTCAAGAATGGTTGTAATTGGTGTGATTTACCTAAAGACTTACCTCCCTATTCCACAGTGTTTTGGTACTACAAACAGTGGCGTACGCAAGGAGTAATCGAAGAAATTAGGGACATCCTACATCGTCGAGTACGTGAGCAAGTAAAAAAAAAGGGCAATGGACAACCCTGATGATTATCGACTCCCAAGCAGTGAAAAACACCTGCAATGCCAGCATCTCTTCCAAAGGATTTTGTTTTTACAAAGCTACTAATGAAAGACATCTAGCAGTAGATACCTTGGGTTTCCCTTTTTTTAGTCACTGTACCAAAGCCTCGGTGTCTGACGATGTGGGATTAATTGAAATGTTGTCTAACCACATTGATTACTTCAAATCTAAACCCGTCAATATTGCCAAGATTACCATCTTACAAGACCGGCGGATATCACCGATGAAAAGCTGACACAGGAATTAGAGAAAATTTATCCTCAGATTATGACCAAAATTAGATTTAAGCTTTCGGCGAAACCATCCAAAGCTCAGAAGGAAAAAGAAGGTAAAAGTGGGTTTGTACCAGTCAAAGCTTGGTGGGGAATCGAAAGAACGAATTCGTGGATGGAAAGATCCAAGAGGTGCGACCCGTGGCGAATTTAATTGGCCGTTCGCGTTCGCGCAGCGTCGGCTTTGCCGAAAGCGTCGCCTACGGCGAACGGAAAGCGCACCTGAGGATTAACGCAATGCCATCTTTGTTCGCGTAGCGTGGCCTTTTGGCCAGGGTCGGTATTTCTCCGGTACTAGAGTCGCTTCGTCACGTAGGCGTCTGTCCTTACTCACTTCATTATTATACACTTTTCACGGCAGTGCGAGGGATTGCTCGCACTGCCGTGTCGCGTTTCCTCCCGGATAGGTTTGAGGAAAAGTGACTGTCCTAAACTAGGCTTCGACTGCTGTAACTTCTGACCCGGATTAAAATCGCGGGGCTACCACGCTCCCGCATTCTCCCGTGTGAGTGTGCCATCAGCTTTTTCCCCTGCCCTGTGTTCTTCAGTTGATCACTATGCTACAGCGCTTCCAAATCTTAATTTGTCAGAGACGATCCGCTACTGCCGGGGGAAGGGTCCTTAGCCATGAGTTAGACTAGCGTAAGCATTATCATCAATACCTAGGGCAAAAACTGTTCTTCATACTTACGCCATGGAGCTAAATACCCCTATCCTAATTACAGAAAGCAATTGTTCGCGTAGCGTGGCCTTTTGGCCAAGGTTTTATAAATATTTATTAATCAAGGCTTGACAAACGGCATTTTTGTTTAACTTGTCACCTAATACCTAACACCTAACACCTAACCCTCAAAACTAAATTGACACAGTACTAGCTTAGTTTGAGCCCCTGATTAGACCTGAGAGGCTCAAGGGTTGCCATAATTTTTGTAAAGTATAATGAATGATTTATTCGCAACTACATGGCTGATATAACTGCCTGGGTGAATCTCCTCACCCCCATACCATTCCTCCCCCCTGAACACCCTCTCCCATCCCTATTGGCAACAGCAACTGAAGCCACTGCTAATGAAGCAGAAAACGGGTCACTGGTTCTTGCAGGAGTGCTATTGAGTCTAGTGGTGATCTACTTCGCCAGTAAACTCGGAGGCGAAATTTGTGCTCGGATTAACTTACCACCGGTATTAGGGGAATTGGTCGGTGGTGTAGTTGTCGGGGTTTCTGCCCTAAATCTGCTAGTTTTCCCAGAAGGGGGCAGTGCGGCTAGCAATTCCGTAATGATGACCTTTCTCCAAACTACCGCTGGTCTAACCCCAGAAGCTACCAACTCAGTATTTCAGTCTACTAGCGAGGTGATTTCCGTCTTGGCGGAACTCGGCGTGATCATCTTGTTATTTGAAATTGGACTAGAGTCTGACCTCAAAGAACTGATCCGTGTTGGTCCGCAGGCCGCTGTGGTAGCTGTAGTTGGGGTGGTTGTTCCCTTTGCTGCTGGTACTGCTGGTTTAGCTTACCTATTTCATATTTCTGCTGTCCCTGCTATTTTCGCTGGTGCTGCCCTAACTGCCACTAGTATCGGGATTACCGCTAAAGTCCTAGCAGAAATTGGACAGCTCAGTTCTAAAGAAGGGCAAATTATCATTGGTGCTGCTGTACTCGATGATGTCTTAGGAATTATCGTCCTGGCTGTAGTGGCTAGTTTGGCAAAAACTGGGGAAGTCGTGATCACTAATGTGATCTATTTGATTATTAGTGCTGGTGTCTTCCTAGTTGGAGCAATTCTAATCGGTCGCTTCCTCGGTCCGTATTTCGTTGCCTTGGTCAAGGAAATGAAAACACGAGGTCAGGTATTACTGACAGCACTCATTTTTGCCTTTGTCTTGTCCTATATTGCCACAGCTATCCAATTAGAAGCCATTTTGGGAGCCTTTGCTGCTGGGCTAGTCTTGGCAGAGACGGATAAGCGTCGAGAATTGGAAGAACAGGTCCTACCAGTGGCAGATATACTTGTGCCGATCTTCTTTGTTACAGTGGGAGCCAAAACTGATTTGAGTGTGCTTAACCCAGCAGTTCCCAGTAATCGCGAGGGTTTGATCTTGGCAACTTTCCTGATTGTGGTTGCAATTCTTGGTAAGGTGATCACAGGATTGACAGTCTTTGGTCAATCAGGAATTAACCGTCTGGCTATTGGAGTTGGCATGATTCCCAGAGGTGAAGTGGGGCTAGTCTTTGCTGGTGTTGGTTCAGCAAGTGGTGCTCTTTCAGAAGCAACTGAAGCAGCGATTATCATGATGGTTATCTTAACGACTTTTATTGCTCCGCCTTTGTTGCGGTTGGTCTTTCAAGAGCCATCTGAGCAGGTGGAAACAGCTGGAGAGTCTTGAGACTTGTTCTAATGGTATCTGAGCTGGCTGATTAAAGACAATTATTGATGCAGGATTCTTGAAGAATCCTGTTCAATTTAGTTGATTGTGTATGCTTTAAGATTTGACAAAGCTAAGTGTGTTAACTAAAACCAAATTTTCGATTCAGAGCAACCCGTGTATACTGAAACTCTTGAAACTTAACCAAGCTACTCTACGTCCGAGTCTGTTAACGGTTTTAATCAGATTAATCTGATTCATCTGATTCATCTGACAGACTAGACATTGCTTGACTGGGCTATTAATTAGGGGTATTCATCGTGAGCGGTTAGGGATTAGCGGTTAACTATAGCCTACTCTAGGCAGCTGTTGGGGTCTAATACTTAACCGCTAACAGCTGGTATAACCAATTGCTATAACCAATTGCTATAACCAATTACCTAAGATACATGATACAGGAGTAAGAATTGTGAGGTTTCGCTGGCTACTGCTACTCTCCAGCTCTTTGACATTTTCTCTATTTTCATTGGCGGCTCAAGCCCGTGAACTACTATTTTGGCAATATGATCGCAATCAGAATCGCCTGGAATTTACGACTGATGTGGGTGTACAACCCACAGCCCAACTCATTTCTAATCCTACCCGGTTAGTCATTGATTTACCAGGAATTAACGTCGGAGGTCCATCAACAAATCAGCGTCTAAGCGGGGCGATTCGAGAAGTGCGAGTGGGTCAATTTGAGAGACAAACCACTCGGATTGTGGTTGAATTGGCTCCTGGTTACACTATAGACCCCCAGCAGGTAAAATTTCGGGGTATTAGCCCCAATCAGTGGACTGTACAATTACCTCAGCCTTATCGAGGGTCACTGCCGGTTCTGCCTAACCCAGCACCGCCATCTATACCACCGGCTGAGCCACCGACCCGCACTCAATCCCCTCCACCACGGCCAACTATTCCGAGATCCAATCCAACTATTCCGAGATCCAATCCGGGGATTCGCCGACAAGGCTTTCAGATCAATAGAAATGGATTTTTTGTCAGTACCGATGGTGGGAAACCCATCATTCAAATCGAACGAAGTCGCAATAACCGCCGCATTAACATCGACCTAGAAGGGGTTACGATTGCCGAGAGTCTGTTAGGGGAAGATTTGGAGGTAAATCGCTACGGGGTTAGCAAAATCGAGTTTGAAAAGAAAAAAGAGTCCCCACCGATTGTCCGGATGACCCTGAATGTGGATAGTGACAGCCCTGATTGGCTAGCATCGTTCAGTGAAAGATTGGGGGGGGTGTTGATTTTCCCTAGGGGTGTCCCGGCTCAAAGGTTAGATAATGGACCAACATCCAAAGTGCCAACGAAACCGATTCAATCCCGTGGCTCGGCTAATACCGGTAAGTTAGCCACCATTGGGTCAGTGGAATTGGCTAGCAATCAGACTCAGCTGTTGATTAAAGCTAACCAACGGGTCAGAGCCACTAGCAAATGGGATCCTCGTTCAAAGGCTTACCAAATTACTATACCGAATGCCAAACTAGCTGAGAAGTTCAGTGGCCCTCAACTTAATAGCACTAGTCCCGTATCAGAAGTGATGGTGCGACAGGAGGACAAAAACACGGTGCTGATTTTGGTACAGCCATCAAACGGGACCCGGATTGGTAGCCTCAATCAGCTCAATGATCAGCTGTTGGCTCTGCAACTGAGACCATTGATATCACGCAGGCCAACCAGGATACCCCCCCGCTCGATTCCTGTGCCACCGCCTAACTCGATTCCTGTGCCACCGCCTAACCGGACTCGCCCACCAATTCCCAGACGTCGGGTTCCCAAAGAGCGCCTGGTAGTGGTCATTGATGCCGGACACGGTGGCAAAGACCCTGGTGCTATTGGGCTTGGGGGTATACAAGAGAAGGATGTTAATTTGTCGATTTCCCGACAGGTGGAAGCGCTGTTGGAAAAACAGGGGATTCAGGTTGTCATGACTCGCTCAGATGACCGATTCATCAGTCTGAATGGACGAGTTCAAGTGGCAGAACGGACTGATGCTGATTTATTTGTAAGCATCCACGCCAATGCTATCGGGGGTAAGCGACCGGATGTGAATGGATTAGAGACTTACTACTACTCTACTGGTCAGAGTCTTGCCCAAACCATCCACTACACTATCTTGCGGAGCGTGGATGTTAGTGACCGACGTACCCGACGGGCGAGGTTTTATGTGCTCAGGAAAACCTCCATGCCAGCAGTTTTGGTAGAAGTTGGTTTTCTAACCGGCTATGAAGACTCAGCTAAACTGAAAACTGCCGCCTATCGCAGCCAGATGGCTAGAGCGATCGCTCGTGGCATCCTCCTATATATTCGGCAAAATCGGTTGACCTAAGTTGAGTTCTAATATTGTGTCAATTCTTAATTGATAATTGTTAACCTATAATCTAACGATTTTCTTGTTTTGAGCGAACCCAAGTAATCTGTTTCTTGCCCCTGGGTGGGTAGGTGCCAATTCTTAACCAATGATCAATAACCCAATTTTGATCTCTCGAACTCAACCCCAGAGTCGTCCCATCGGGATTTTCGACAGTGGTGTGGGGGGTCTGACTGTTCTGAGGGAACTATACAAACAACTACCATCCGAATCAATTATTTACTTTGCTGACACAGCACGGCTACCCTACGGTACCAGGTCTGCGGATGAAATCGTGCAGTTCGGCTTCGAGATTCTCAGCTGGATGGTGCGACAGGAGGTCAAAATGGTGGTGATGGCCTGCAATACCAGTTCGGCTCTGGCATTGGAAACTCTGCGTAGTGAGTTTGACATCCCAATTCTGGGGCTGATTCTACCGGGTGCCCGTGCGGCAGTCCACCAAGGTCGTCGCGTTGGGGTGATTGCTACACCAGCTACGGCTGCCAGCAATGCTTATCGAAATGCTATTTTGGAGGTTGAACCAACTGCTCAGGTATGGCAAGTGGGTTGTCCGGAGTTTGTGCCATTAGTGGAGCAAAATCGCTTGTGCGAACCCTACACTAAAGCGATAGCACGGCAGTACCTAGAACCTTTGCTAGCAGCCCAAATCGATACCCTAGTTTATGGCTGTACTCATTATCCCCATCTAGAACCGATCCTGCGGGAAATATTACCCCCAGACGTTAAATTGGTAGACCCAGCGAAATACGTTGTTGCTGCTGCTGCTCAAGAACTGGATTTAATTGGAGGGAAGAATACTGGTGAGGCAAGACCAACTCGCTTTGGGGTCAGCGGTTGTCCTCAACAGTTTGCCCAACAGTCCCTACAATGGCTGGGTTACACTCCAACAGTTGAAAAAATACACCTACCACAGGTGTCAATCCCTACAATACCTTTAGGTGCGACCTCTGGCGAATTTAATTCGCCAAGGTCAAGCGCACCTTTAGAATCGGTAGATTGACCATTGAACTTCCCCATCCGTCGCAGGAATGGGGTATCCTTTGCACAACCTAATTGGCTGTTATCGACCTGGGCGTAACTTTCCCCCGCACGGTCGGTAGCTGAGTAGGGTCAATACCCAGTTTTTGAGACCCTTACTTTTTATATTAACACTATTTGAGAGTAAAAATTCATCCTCAGAGACGAAACCTTAGGATAGTGGAGCCTTAATCAAAAAGTTTTAACCCTTTTATGAATAGCCGACTAACCATAAAGGCTCCACTATCCTTACGGTAACTTTAAGACCTAATAGGACGGGGTATTCTTTTCCCTCTCAAACTCTCCCACTCTGATAATAGACCGATTTTTTTCACTATAAATTTGGTTGTGGAGGCAATTGTCACCGCATCCCATTTCTCTTAGGTGAAGTCCTTGCTCACAGGCGACTTCACCTAAGTTAGTTATTATCAAGATTAATTTTTCGCAATTTTTTCGATCACTTTAACCCCTTTAACTCACCCTAGATCTAAATCAAGCTAAATCAAGGTTTGGCTCGGCTTGTCATATCATCTCCGGATAATTACCCTTAATAATCTGTCGCCCACGGGAACGCGCACCAAGAGACGGGAAAGGGGAATTACTCGTTTTGTAAATTTTTGTTTCAAACTTATCACAATTAACGTAAAAGCGAAAACTCACGCTGAAGACTAACTTAGTAACTCAAAACCCTAGTGGTTGAGTAAGCAGTCAGCTATGAGCTTAGTCAAGAAACAGAGTCAACTCATGGGATTTTTTTCCTGGGAGACTCTTGTATCTTAAAATCTGGTTTGTCGCTTATTTTGACCCATTACCAATTGCGAATTACTAATTTACCCTTAACCTTTACCAATAAAAATTAGGGATAGAATAATTAGTAAAGCAGATTTTATCGCCAATAACGTTACGTTTATTTTATAAGTCATCTAACTATGTCAGCTCTAACTATTAAAGACATCAACACCGATAGCCTTTCTGTAGAAGAACGCTATGCACTTGACATTATAGTCAACCTGCCAGTGCCTCAGGTTAGTAAACTCCAAGAATTAATGGAATTGGAGGTAGAAGACGTTATTAGCCCTATAATTTTAGAAAATTTTATTGAACTGTGTAAAGAATGCGGCTTGGACTTGTCTGAGGCAGGAGTCAATAAGTTTAAAGATGCTAACAAACTTGGGAATACTGGAGCTGTCAGAGGAATTATTGGTCCTCAAACGGCTCAGTTTTACTTTGATGCTATCATCAATAAAGTAACACCAGAGTTGCCCCCAGGTACCGATCGAAATATTAACCAAGCTGGTTTAGATCTGGTTAAAGAGTTTGAAGGACTCCATAAAAGGTGCCCCGATGGCAGAGTAGAAGCTTATATCGATCCGGTGGGAATTCCTACTATTGGATGGGGTCATACAGCTGGTGTTCGCATAGGAGATATCATCACTGTTGAGCAAGCGGAAAAATTGCTCAGACAAGATTTAGAAAGTTCTGAATCTACGGTGAGTAATCTTGTCAAAGTATCACTGACTGATAATCAATTCTCTGCTCTAGTTAGCTTTGTGTTCAATATAGGACCAACAGCGTTTAGGCGCTCTACATTGTTACGTAAGTTGAATCAGGGTGATGTTCAAGGGGCGGCCAATGAGTTTCTTCGTTGGAACAAGGGTGGTGGTCGAGTCCTATTAGGCTTGAGCAAACGCAGAGAAGCGGAGCGTAAACTGTTTCTGAGCTAAGTCAAATTGAACGCGATTGCGTGGCCTTTTGGCCAAGGTTAAATGTTAAAGGTTGAAGGTTGCAGGTTGCAGGTTGCAGGTTTAAAGGTTTAAAGGTTGAAGGTTGAACGCGATTGCGTGGCCTTTTGGCCAAGGTTGAAGGTTAAAGGTTGCAGGTTTAAGGTTGTCAGCCAAGGCTAGACCTAATCCCTAACCCCTCTAAGTTTGGCAAAATGTATAATAAAAGACCTATCACCCAGTAAGGTCATTACTCACCTTACTAAACCAAAAGTTTATTTGGGCTACAGGCATGACCAAACAAGCACCTACCTCCTTGCTTTCCCTAAACGTGGCACCGACTCAAGTAGTGCGTTGCTCCTTGGAAGACTCAGGAAATGCGATCGCACGGCTGGGAAATCGTCCTTTGATTGTAGGAGGCCAGCATACTCTGGCTACCCTAGCCTCATCACTGGAATCAGTTTTGGAACAGCATCAACTAAGTTATGAATGCGCATCCTACAGTCCTGATTGTAGTGAGAAGTCTTTAGCTAAACTCTCAGAAGCCGTTGCTGCTCATCAATCTGACTTAATTATTGGGATTGGTGGTGGTAAGGCGTTGGATATTGCTAAAATCCTAGCGCACCAGTGCCAGTTACCTGTAGTCACTGTACCCACCTCTGCTGCTACCTGTGCCGCTTGGACAGCTCTATCTAATATCTATTCTGACCAAGGGGCTTTCCTGTATGATGTTGGACTTGACCGTTGCCCAGATTTATTGGTACTTGATTACAGCTTGATTCAGACAGCGCCCCAACGTACCCTAGTTGCTGGGATTGGTGATGCCTTAGCGAAGTGGTACGAAGCTTCAGTTAGTAGTGGTAGCGCTACAGATACTCTAATTATTGCCGCTGTCCAACAGGCAAGGGTATTGCGAGATATTTTGTTCCAAAAGTCCGTTGATGCTCTAACCCAACCTGGTAGTGAAGTGTGGCGGGAAGTTGTTGATGCAACAGTTTTACTGGCTGGTGTGATTGGGGGCTTGGGTGGAGCTCGATGTCGTACTGTTGCTGCCCATGCTGTACATAATGGTTTAACTCATATACCAGCAGCTCACGATTCTTTACATGGTGAAAAGGTGGCTTATGGCATTTTGGTGCAGCTGCGTTTGGAACAAATGCTTCAGGGGAACCAACTGGCAGCATCAGCACGGCAACAGTTGCTGAAGTTTTATGGAGAGCTTGGTTTGCCCCAAACTCTCCAAGACCTGGGATTGGGGTCGATTACCTTGGCTCAGTTACAGAAAGCAGCTGAGATTGCCTGTGGGGAAAATTCTGATATTCATCGGCTACCGTTTAAGGTGCTTCCAGAACAGCTGATGGCAGCAATGGTTTCTACTAGGGTCCTAGTTGAGGGGAGTCGTAAGGAGTTAAGTTTGCCAGCGGTTGAAGGTTGTTCGCGTAGCGTGGCCAAAGGCCAAGGTTGTCTGTCAGAATGAAGAATGAAGAATGAAGAATGAAGAATGAAGAATGAAGAATGAAGAATGAAGAATGAAGAATGAAGAATGAAGAATGAAGAATTACACATTCTTCATTCAACAATGTTGTTCGCCCCGTATTCGGTGTAGTGTAGGTTCCACCTTGTCAGGTTGCCGGTTGCCGGTTGTTCGCCCCGTATTCGGTGTAGGGTAGGTTGTCTGTCAGAATGCAGAATTAATTCTTAATTCTTAATTCTTAATTCTTAATTCAAAAATTTTGAAGGTTGCCGGTTGCAGATTTTGAGCTCAAACCTGATAACCTTTAATATTACTAGCATTTTCCCATACTCTGGCTCTCAACTCGTTCGCGATCGCTTTTAGCGGAAGCTTCGCTTCATCGCGTGGCCTTTTGGCCAAAGTCAAAAATTATAGATCTTGACCTTCAACCGGCTAACTTCTAAACCTGACACTGATGATGGTAGATTTGATTACCCCAGCACAACGACTAAGCGCACTCCCTCCCTACGTATTTGCTCGTTTAGATGAATTAAAAGCAAGAGCCCGTGAGCAAGGGCTAGATTTGATAGACTTAGGGATGGGTAATCCTGATGGTTCAGCACCCCAGCCGGTGATCGAAGCAGCGATCGCAGCCTTAAAAAATCCCGCTAACCACGGTTATCCTCCGTTTGAGGGGACTGCTAGTTTCCGTCGGGCAATTACGAATTGGTATCACCGCCGCTATGATGTGGAGCTAGACCCAGACAGTGAAGCTTTACCTCTGTTAGGGTCTAAGGAAGGACTAGCTCACCTAGCCTTAGCCTATGTGAATCCGGGAGATTTGATTTTAGTACCTTCTCCTGCTTATCCAGTACACTTCCGGGGTCCGTTGATTGCTGGGGGGGAAATTCACAGTTTGGTTTTGAAACCGGAAAATGATTGGCTGATTGATTTAGGGGCGATTCCGGATCAGGTTGCCCAACGAGCTAAGATCCTCTATTTTAACTATCCAAGTAATCCAACCACCGCTACCGCCCCAAGGGAGTTTTTTGAAGAAATTGTTGCGTTTGCCCGTCGGTACTCAATTCTGCTGGTACATGACTTATGTTACGCCGAATTAGCATTTGATGGCTATCAGCCTACTAGTTTGCTGGAAATTACTGGCGCTAAAGATATTGGGGTAGAATTCCATACCCTATCGAAAACTTATAATATGGCTGGCTGGCGCGTTGGCTTTGTAGTGGGGAATAGCCGCATTATTCAAGGGTTGCGTACCTTAAAAACTAATCTGGACTATGGCATCTTTGCTGCCTTACAAACTGCTGCTGAAGCGGCCTTGCAACTGTCAGATGTTTACCTTCAAGACGTCCAAAACCGTTACCGCCGCCGCCGAGATTTCATGATTGAGGGTTTGGCAGAGTTGGGTTGGCAGATTCCTAAATCCAAGGCAACTATGTATCTGTGGGTTCCTTGCCCAGTAGGGGTAGGTTCAACGGATTTTGCTCTGAATGTTTTGCAGCAAACTGGAGTAGTCCTCACCCCAGGAAATGCTTTTGGTATCGGGGGTGAAGGGTATGTGCGGATTAGTTTGATTGCGGAATGCGATCGCTTGGGTGAAGCCCTCAATCGGTTGAAACAAGCTAATATCCGCTACCAAGCCCAATCAATGGTAAAGGTTGAAGGTTGAAGGTTCGAGGTTGTAGGTTGCAGGTTCGAGGT
The DNA here is from genome assembly GCF_010692325.1 of Moorena sp. SIO3I8. Taxonomy (GTDB): domain Bacteria; phylum Cyanobacteriota; class Cyanobacteriia; order Cyanobacteriales; family Coleofasciculaceae; genus Moorena. Next base: position 131,254 of record NZ_JAAHHW010000001.1, read on the forward strand.
TGCAGGTTGCAGGTTGCAGGTTGTAAGTAGGTGCAGGTAAGTGAACTCAAGAACTGTTGGGGGGATTATATCAAATCTGGTAGCATCGGTTGACAACTTGCAATTGCCTCAATTGACTCTCTCCCCATCTCCCCATCTTCCCATCAATGTTTACAATATTACTTCCCGCAACTGCCAATCTTGGTCACCCCTTCAGGTAATATACTTGAACACCAATTTTTATAAAGAGTCTGCTGGGGTGTGAACGTAATCGTGAAGAACAATAGCTTTCGGACAGGGGTAGCGATTGGCCTTTGGCCACGCTACGCGATCGCTTTTTTGTGGATGGCAACAAGTACTGGTAATGCTGTTGCTGAATTAGTCATGATTGAGCAACAGGTTAAAGAGGATTAAGGCAACCTCTCGTTGTCCAGTACACAAGTAATATCAAGTCTGGTTGAATACCCATAATTAATGGAGAGTGTGGGGAGATGGGGAGATGGGGAGATGGGGAGATGGGAACCCACCCCTAACCCCTCCCAGGAGGGGAATATGGGGAGATGGGGGAGATTTTTATTAAGGGTAATTATCCTGACATGATATAACTTTTTTATTTGAATTGTGAACATACTCCCTTAAGCAAAAGCAAGGTAAGCATTAGCTGTTCCCGTAGCGTGCGCGTAGCGCATATGCTGTTGGCGTAGCCTGCGCGTAGCGCATATGCTTACGTTTTTATTATATATAATATTAAAAAAATTAAATGGGTTTACCCTGCACTATATACTTTTTTAATTAATTTTTTCAAATCATCCCTCTCAAAAAGCTCAATTTGATTACTAGCTGCCAGTTCTTTGGCATTTTCTGTAAACTTACTATTAGTGATAACTAGTCCCAGGTTCGCCTGATAATAGCCAATTGCCCCTGTTACTTCCTGAATGGCCTTAATCCCTACGCTACCTTGTTGTCTCTTGGCTTGAACAACAGCCTTGATCTCCCCTTTTTGAATTACCAGATCGGCTCCATAATCCCCACTTGCCTTAGTGCTACTCCTGACTGCCTGACAGAAGTGCTCGAAAGCCTACAAGAACGGGATCTTTAAAAGCTCAGCTTATGCCCGCACTCGGACTAGGATTCGTTGGTGTTCGCGTAGCGTCGGGCTTTGCCCGAATCGCTACCGACAATCCAAGGGCTATCGAGATCTTCAACTGTTTGCCGGAGCACCCTTGGTGCTGGGGACAAGGTTTTGAGTCAAAAAGGGTAGAGTGGCATGAGAAGCTAGAGTTACTACAAAAACAGCCTTTTCTGATGTCAAACTCTACCCGTCTCTATAGTCAACTATTGGACCTCCTGCGTCAATATAGTAACTACTGCGATTTGCGTCACCTCAAAGTCGAAGCCTGGATGGTTAGCGGCCTGATCTGTAGTGGTCAGCTTAGCTTACCCGCTTGGGAGCCTTACGTTCAATGCCGCGCCCAAAAAGCTCAGAGTGTGGAACGTCGTTGGAGTAGATTTCTTGTCAACAACCGAATTAGGGTAGAAGCGCTCTATGTACCTTTGGTACTGGTAGCCTTGAGAGGCTGGCAAAATCATCGTCTCTATTTAGCCTTAGACACCACAGTATTATGGAATCGCTACTGTATGATTCATTTATGTGTAATTTGTTGTGGTCGAGCAGTGCCTCTGTTCTGGCGGGTGCTAGAACATAGCAGCGCCACTGTAAAGTTCCGGGAGTACAAACCACTGTTGCGGAAAGCCCGGTGGTTCGTAACGTATCACCCCGATGTGATGCTGTTAGCGGATCGAGGCGCAAGCCAATCATAACCTGATGAGTTGGTTGCAAGCCAGTGGTTGGCATTACTGCCTACGGCTCCGAGCGTGATTTACTGCTCCATGGCCCCCGCCGCTATCCCCTTGAATTGAGTTATCTTTGGCCGACCTTAGGAGAAGCGGCATTCTATCACAATGTAGGCTTGTGGGAAGATGGTTTGTATCATTGTAACTTGGTACTGGCTACTGTCAAAGGTGTCAAAGAACCCTGGGCAGTTATTACTGATGAATCTCCTACTTTGATTTCCTTGTGGCAATACACAGAGCGGTAAGGAGTCGAAGAGTTGTTTCAAGGGTAGCAAATCAGGAGCAAATGAACTGGAAGATTCTCGGATTAACTCCCCCGAAGCTCTCGAACGCTTATACTTAGTGGCCGCTGTAGCTCTCCAAAACAGCACTACTCTTTGTCTGGCCGTACAACTTGCACCGCTTGCGTCAACAAGTTGTTCGCGTAGCGTGACCAAAGGTCAATCCCCATTGGCGGCGAGGCATCAGTTATCTCAAAATAGGTCTACGCTGGCTCAAGGGGGTTCACGAACATTGGACGCCAATTGTTAACCCCTGTGTTCAAGTTACCCCGCGACCCGCAACCAAGCTTTGCTTCTTTGAAGGCTGAGCAGCATTACTACGACCGAATCTGGTTTACTCGTATTCGCTCGAAGCACTGCACCCCTTGATGACTGCCATTTTCCAAGATGTGTCAGGCAGTCAGGTGCTACTCACTTGGTAGCCCAGTTGCTTAAATAATTTAGCCAGATATTCTTCAAACTCCCTCCCATTCATGTTATCAATTGCATCTAACTGTTCATCAATATCCTGTTTCGATGCACGGCTATCCTCAACCGAAGATTTACCATTATTAACTTCTGCTTTGACTTTGCGTTTTAAATCACCTTTATATTTATTTTTACCTATATTATCATAAGATGATGACTTCGATGCCCGCCTATCCTCAACCGAAGATTTACCATTATTCACTTCTTCTTTGAGTTTGCGTTTCAAATCACGAGAAACCATTAACCGTTCAATCTCTTTACAGAGAGATGCTTTAGATTCTCCTTCTTGTTGGCGCTGTTTATATATTCCAACCAGTAACGCTTCAAGTCCGAATTTCGATAAGCCATCAGCAGCTATTCCCACCACCCCAAGGAAAGCAATGCCTCCGATCATTCCGAATGGACCTAACATTGCCAAAGCCGCTGTGATCGCTGCTGCTCCAGTAAATCCCGTTGTTGCCATAGCAATCAGAAGTATCACACCAGGTAAGCCTAGTGCAGCAACCTTTCTAACCACTTCATCCATATCACTATACCTCAATATTGTTAGCTTATAAAGTTGATATAATGTTCACCAGTATTCCCTCCAAACTGAGTAACGAAATCAGTGGAAATAACAGTGGAAACGCATCTTATTTTGAAATACCTAAGAGACTGTTTGTTAAACTTTGCTTAAATCAGCCACGTAGGGTGGGTTAGGCGGCGAGGACTTTAAAAGCTCACCTGTTAACAGAGCTGTCCCCCGTAACCCACCAATAATATTTACTTTAGAAACAGTCTATAATTCTTCTTTGAGTTTGCGTTTCAAATCAGCAGAAACCATTAACCGTTCAATCTCTTTACAGAGAGATGCTTTAGATTCTCCTTCTTGTTGGCGCTGTTTATATATTCCAACCAGTAACGCTTCAAGTCCGAATTTCGATAAGCCATCAGCAGCTATTCCCACCACCCCAAGGAAAGCAATGCCTCCGATCATTCCGAATGGACCTAACATTGCCAAAGCCGCTGTGATCGCTGCTGCTCCAGTGAATCCCGTTGTTGCCATCGCAATCAGAAGTATCACACCAGGTAAGCCTAGTGCAGCAACCTTTCTAACCACTTCATCCATATCACTATTCCTCAATATGTTTAGTTTAGAGAATTGCTCTAATTTTCACCAGTATTCCTTCCAAACTGAGTAGCGACATCAGTGGAAATAGGGAATTATTGAATCAACGACGAACCAAGCTAATAACAGGTTTACACCAACCACTTTACGCTGTCTACTTATGGTTAGCGTGAATGTTGCCTCGCGTCCTACTGTAAACTACAGTCAAGGAATCAGGATTCCGGAAAATACTACCTCCCGTTCTTTTTTTTGTTTACAGGAAAAGAAAATTATCGCTCTCAAGAGCACTGCCCTGAACTTCCTTCAGAACAGCCAAGTCTTGACCTAAAGTACTGGTTAAAATATTATCCTGATTTTGAGCGATCGCAATATCTTCAAAGGTGACCCCTAGACCGCTCATCACCAGTACATCAACATCCAACTCAAAGTCAGTAATGGTGTTAGCAGTGCTGGGAAAAGCCGCCGCCGCAATCCAAAACTGATCGGCGTCATCACCGCCAGTTAGCAGGCTATCACCATTGCCAGCAAACAAGATGAGGATATCAATTCAGATTAAATAAGTTCGGAGCAGTTAGCGGTAGGCTAAAATTAGAGAAACTCCTAGTATACGGAATAACGGACATGAAAACCGCAGCCCGTGTTATTCATAGCGACCCTGACATCCTGGGAGGAACCCCTGTTTTTGTTGGAACTCGTGTGCCAATAAAAACTTTGCTCGATTATCTCAAAGCAGGGGATCCACTCGACGAATTCTTAGAGCATTTTCCCAGTGTTAGCCGTGAGCATGCGATCGCAGCCCTTGAATTGGCAAAGGAAATGCTGACAGCCTATGCGAATCCTGCTTGATGAGTGCGCCCCACGACCTTTAAAGCGCGAACTTGCTGATTACGAGATACGCACAGTTGTCGAGATGGGATGGTCAGGAAAAAAGAACGGTGAGTTGCTGCGGCTCATGATTCAGGAGGGTTTCACGGTTCTACTCACTACAGATCAAAATTTGCGTTATCAGCAAAACTTGCAGCAAGCTGGAGTAGCAGTCATTGTTCTTGTGGCACCTAGCAATAGGCTCCCTGATTTAGTTCCTCTGATACCAGATGTTCGTAACGTTCTGAATACAATTGCTCCGGGGGAAGTGATTGAAGTTAAAAGTTCTTGAAAGTTGCGTAGGGTGCGTTAGGGGCGGGCTAGCCCTGATTTTCCGCCTCTTCGTTCCTGGTTGAAACAGCCCGCCCCGTAACGCACCATCAGGTCAAACAGCTTTTAGGAGATGCACCCAATCGTCCTCTCTACTCCCGACTCCCGACTCCCGACTCCCGACTCCCGACTCCCGACTCCCGACTCCCTTTGCTATATGATCTAATTACTCATAACTAGCAACATCAAGTATTCTATTAAGAGCAACGCTCTCATCTGAAATGTATTCCTGAGAAAAATAGTAATAACTGTTAGGCTCATTATCAGGAATCACGCCATTAACGACTAAGCCCAGAACAGTCTGACCAGACTGCTCCAAAAGTCCCTTGGCGAAAGCAGCACTACCGGAATCGACCACTCCAGGTCGGGAAACTAACAGCACACCATCGGTCATTTTTCCTAGGATAGGAGCATCAGCAGCAACGTTTAAAGAAGGGGTATCAATAATCACAAAGTCGTAACGACTAGCAACATGGTTAATCAATGAAGCCATGCGCTCGGAATCCAGAAGCACTGCTGGATTAGGAGGTACTACTCCAGAGGTCAGGACATCCAGAGTCTCGCTCACTGGTTTAATGGCATCCCCTAATTTAACTTGATTAACAAGCATATTGCTCAAGCCCACTTCATTCGATAAATCCCAGATTCGATGTTGAACAGGCTTATGGAGATCAGCATCAATTAGCAATACCTTACTTCCTCGCTGAGCAATCACTGCTGCTAAATTAGCAGACACCGTTGACTTACCTTCTTGAGGTAAGGAGCTAGTCACAGTCACCGCTTTGAGAGCTTTATCTGAACTCAAAAACTTGAGATTTGCTTGCAGCATCCGATAGGATTCACTGATGGGAGACCGAGGGGTATTCCGAACAATAACTTGGGGCGTAAATGGATCTAAAACTTCCTGTGATGGATTTAATAATTGAGATTTACTAAAGTGGGTAATCACACCCAGCAAGGTAAATTTAAATAATTGCTTAACGTCTTTAATCGTTTTCAGAGATTTATCTCTGGTTTCTAAAATATAAATAATTGCTGCGGTGGCCAACAGTCCCTGAAAACAAGCAGCAATATAGGCTATTTTAGCAGATGAAATCGGAATCATCGGCACCTGATCCCCTGCAATAATGCGGGCATTACCCATGTTTTGATTTTCCGCTACATGAATTTCTCCAAGCTTATTTAGCAACAGAGAATAGGTGGATTGGGACACATCAAGTTGGCGTTCTAACTCGCGCTGCTGTTGTTCCAGTCTAGGGAGATCGTTAAGTCTTTTTCGGTAAGCGGTTTGAGCATTGACTAAGGCTTTTGTCTGATTAGCCAAACCTAAACGAGCTGCTTCTAATTCTACTAGCTCTTTAGTCAGGTCTTGTTGTAACTCTCCGAGTTGAAAAAGCTGGCTAGCAGGTTTCGGCTTAGCCTTAGAAACCTGTTTAACTCGTTGGTTTAGGATACCTTTTAGGCTGGCTACCTTACTTTCTAAGTTAGCAATTGTGGGATGGGTGGGTTGGAAACGGTTACGCTCAAGAGCCAGTTCGACTTCCACTTGGCGCAATTCTTGGAGTGCCTCCTGCACCTCAGGAGACTGCTTGAGAGCCGTTAGAGCGATCGCTTGCTTGGAGTTCATGCCCAATCGTTGTTGGAGCGATTCGTACTGGGCATTGACATCAGCCATTTTAGACTGATTTTGAGCAATTTCTTTTTGCAAATCTGTCAGGACTTCGATAGCTGAGCGAGCTTCTGCGTCTAAGGATATCACTTCATTCTCTTGTTTGAACTGACGCAAAGCTGCTTCTGTTTTACTAACAGTAGCTTCTGCTTGAGGTAACTGTTTCTCAATAAACTTCCGAGCAGCTACAGCTTCAGTCCGTTGAAAATCTAAGTGATTTTCTAAATAAATACTCATTAGTTGATTAACAACTGCTGCTGCTTCTTTAGGGTCTTGAGATTGGTAAGACACTTCTAGAAGATCAGTTTTCCGGATATTGGTTACACTGACATTGTGTAAAAAGTATTTAATTGCTAAAGGTTTACCCTGATTATCTTTAAGATTTAGTGCGGTGATTGTCTTTTGAGCCAGAGGCTCAGACATCATGATGTTGGCTTCTGTATCTAGAGGATTACTTTGGTCTACCAGAGGTTGTAAAATACCGATTTATTTACCTACCTCGGTGACTGAAGACGTCGTATTAAGCCGCTTAAATAACAGCAATCCTTGGGCTACATATACCGGCTTTTGGAATGATGCCACCAAAGACATAATCACAGAAACTGATACAAAAATACCGGAAGCTGGTAGCCAACGTCGCTTCAGGATCCACCAATATTGTTCAAACCTTGAGGATTCAGGAGATTCCATAAATAGCTCAAGAAAAAATTTAAGTACCTGATGCTTATTTAGGGATATCCTAGCCCAGCCAATAGTCTCAATTGTGCCAATACGCCAATTTGATTACTGTTTGTTGTTGAAGGTTGAAGGTTGAAGGTTTAATCGGGTTGAATGTTGGCTGGTTGAAGGTTGAATGTTGAAGGTTGAAGGTTTAATCGGGTTAATCGAGTTAAAGGTTGAAGCTTGTTCGCGTAGCGTGGCCTATTGGCCAAGGTTGAAGGGTGATGGTTGATGGTTGGCTGGTTGAAGGGTTAATCGGCTTGATGGTTGGATGGTTGAAAGGTTAATTGGGTTGATGCTTGAAGGGTTAATCGGGTTGATGGTTGAATGTTGGCTGTTCGCTGTCAACTGTCAACCGACCCTACTTCGGACGCCTCAGGGGAACAACCAAATAACCTTGGCCAAAAGGCCACGCGATCGCGTTCAACCTTCAACCTTCAACCCGCCAACCTTCAACCTTCACCCTTCAACCTTCAACCCGCCAACCTTCAACCTTCAACCCGCCAACCTTCAACCTTCAACCTTCCAACCTTCAACCTTCAACCTTGGCCAAAGGCCACGCTACGCGAACAACCCGATTAAACCTTCAACAAACTGTAATAGTATTTCCAATAGGCTAAAAAATTGCCGGATTTGACGAGATTATCACCATAGCACCTGTTTGTATGTCCCAGCACTATTACATTTCTCCCCGGTTTATCGATAAACTGGCGGTTCACATCACTAAAAACTTCCTTGATATACCCCATGTCCGTGTGCCTCTAATTCTGGGAATTCATGGACGGAAGGGGGAGGGTAAGTCCTTTCAGTGTGAGCTTGTGTTCGAGCGCATGGGCATTGAAGCGGTTCATATGTCTTCTGGTGAGCTAGAAAGCCCAGATGCTGGGGATCCAGCCCGTCTGATCCGCTTGCGCTACCGAGAAACCGCTGAAATGATCCGAGTCAAGGGTAAGATGTGTGTGCTGATGATCAATGACTTGGATGCTGGGGCGGGACGGTTCGATGAACGCACCCAATATACGGTAAATACCCAGCTGGTGCATGGTACTTTGATGAACATTGCTGATAATCCCACCAATGTCCAACTTCCAGGGAGTTATGACTCACAACCGATCCACCGAGTACCGATTATTGTCACTGGTAATGATTTTTCTACTCTCTATGCGCCCTTGACTCGGGATGGTCGGATGGCGAAATTCTACTGGGAGCCCAACCGAGAGGACCGGATTGGTATTGTTAGTGGTATCTTTCACGAAGATGGACTCTCTACCGGGGAGATTGAACAACTGATTGATACCTTCGACAATCAAGCGATTGATTTCTTCAGTGCTTTGCGATCGCGTATTTACGATGAACAAATCCGTAAGTTTATTTACGATATTGGTATAGACCGAGTTTCTTCTCGTGTAGTCAACAGTAAGCAAGGACCGCCCAAATTTGAAACACCAAACTTTAGCATCTCCCGCTTAATTGAGTTTGGAGAACTGATTAAAGCTGAACAGCAACGGTTGGAACTCAGCGGACTAGCTAGGGAGTACAATCAAGTCCCCTCCCTGACGAGCCAAGCAACTAATACAAATACTAGAAATACTAATTATAATATCCCAACCCCTGACCAACCTCAAGCAAACCACAAGGCACCTGTATCCAATCCAGTCATCAGTGAGTCAACTAGCCCTAAAGTCACGAACGGGTTAAATCACTCTGAGACAAGACAGCACAACGGTAGCAAAATGCCATTAGATCTAGGATTAGATCTAGAAACCCAAAACCAGATTGGAGAGCTTTTGGCTCAAGGTTACCGCCTTACCCTAGAATACGGCAATGAGCGTCGGGTTAAGCATAATGCTTGGAAAAGTGGGAATCCATTACCAGAAAACAATGTATCGGAAGCGATCGCTGCTTTGACAGAACGCTTAGGGGAGCATAAGGGTGAGTATGTGCGCCTAATTGGTATCGACACCAAAGCCAAGCGGCGGGTTCTGGAAAAGATTATTCAACGCCCTTGAGATCTCTCCTGCTTGAAGATAGGGAGATGGGGAGATGGGGAGATGGGGAGATGGGGAGATGGGGGAGTGTGGGAAGTGTGGGGAGATGGGGAGATGGGGAGATGGGGGAGTGTGGGAAGTGTGGGGAGATGGGGAGATGGGGAGATGGGGAGATGGGGAGATGGGGAGATGGGGAGATGGGGAGATGGGGAGATGGGGAGAGGGGGAGAGGGGGAGATGGGGAGATGGGGAGAGGGGGGAGTGTGGGGAGAAAAGACGCCATATGAGGTAGCGTTGATCTAAGGTATGGGGGAAAGGCAATATACTTGTGAGTAGATTTTTTTCTGGGTCATAATTGGGATTTTTATTGACTACCCCATTTACCCAGATTTTTCTGTTTTGTCCAACCCCTCCCCTACTTGCTTTTCAAGCACTTGTGTCCGTCAGCAAGGCATGTCACTTTTTCACGAGGAGGTATTAGTTAGCGGACATTGTCCGCTAACCTTATTCCAGGGGTCTTGGCAGGGAAAGCAAAATTGAGGTAAAATAGAGCATTACTCTATTGTGCTATCCCAATGAGCCCAGAAAACGAACAAGCCTTACTCAGATCTTGCACCAAAAAAAGCTGATAGAATAACTGATGGCTGAAGTTTTTGTATAGAGGTTGTTTTGAGTTGTTATCTTGTCAAGAAATAGAACAGTTATTAAATACTAATAAAACCTGAGTTCGACAACTCAATTTCCCCCCGGTTCGTTTACAGTCGTCGAATTAAATTCGCTCTTTGTGCGCACCTCTGGAAAGGGATATTGAGTCTCAGCTTCGATAGTACCAACAGAGTCTATCACTACTGCCCTTGCGCCAGAGGTTCCGAAATCGATGCCTAGATAGACAGTCATTAGGGATTTTAGAATTTAGAATTTAGAATTTAGAATTTAGAATTTAGAATTTAGAATTTGGAATTATACATTTTTGAATTTATAATTGAGAATGTAGAATTTAGAATTTTACTTCATTCTACATTCTTCATTCTACATTCTTCATTCTACATTCTACATTCTACATTCTTCATTCTTCATTCTTCATTCTTCATTCTTCATTCTTCAACCTTTAGCCTACTGCAAAACCTGTATATTGTCTTACTTGAGGATGGCGGAAACCAAGTACAATATCGTTTGCGGGAATACCTGCTTCCAGTAAATCGGTAGCAATCCCCTCTTCCGTATCATCGTATTGAATCCAAATTGTGTCACCAATTAAATCTAGGTGAATTGGTGTAGCGTGTAGGTAATAGTCATCATTCCAACCGATGTCTAATACTAAATAGTGTCCTCGCTGATCATCGAAAAGCACTTGAGAGTCATAGCTGTCAGGTAGGGAAGCACGATAGTCAGCGTGTTCCATTAATACTTTTTTGATGATGTCTTGGTAGTTTAATCTGGTATCCATTCAATGAAGGTTTCACTGTGGAGTTGAGGTTGTTTCTTTCAAATTAAGCGATCGCATCCAAATTAAGCGATCGCATCAAAAAAGCCATACCTCAAACATGCCCTATAATTAACCCACTGAACACTAAGCACTCAGCAGTCCTTCCTGTCGGGGGTACTCCTGGAGAACCTCCTTCAAATACTTCCCCGTATAGGACTTAGGATTTTCTGCTACCTCCTCCGGTGTTCCTGACGCAATTACTTCTCCCCCTTTATCGCCACCTTCTGGTCCTAAGTCTATTACCCAATCAGCACAGCGAATCACATCTAAATTGTGTTCAATCACCAAAACAGAATTTCCTTTATCTACCAACCGCTGCAATACATTCAACAAGTGATGAACATCATAAAATGACAATCCTGTTGTCGGTTCATCGATTAAATACAATGTCTTTCCCGTTGCCCGACGTGACAATTCTGTTGCCAACTTCACCCGCTGTGCTTCTCCACCAGATAATGTTGGTGCTGGTTGCCCTAAGTGAATATATCCTAACCCTACATCTACTAAAGTTTGTAACCGAGATGCTGCTCTTGGAATATTCTTAAATACCTCCAATGCTTCTGCCACTGGCATATTTAAAATATCAGCAATGGAATATCCTTTATACTTCACTTGCAACGTTTCTCGATTATATCGCGCTCCCTTACAAACGTCACATTGTACATAGACATCGGGCAAAAAGTTCATCTCAATGATATTCACACCCTGTCCCGAACAAGCTTCGCAACGTCCCCCTTTAACATTAAACGAAAATTGCCCTGGCTTGTAACCTCTAGCTTTAGCTTCAATAGTTTTAGAAAATACCTCTCGAATTGCATCAAACACTCCTGTATACGTAGCAGGATTAGACCGGGGAGTGCGACCAATGGGAGATTGATCGATTACGATTGCTTTATTAATAGCATTGAGTCCCTCAACTTGATCCAATTCTTTGGGAAAGGGTACTTTACGAGTCATATGATGTTGTAATGCCGGGTAAAGTAATTCATTGACTAAGGTAGATTTCCCAGACCCAGAGACACCTGTAATGCTGACTAATTTCCCTAGTGGTATCTCTACCTCAATGTTTTTAAGATTGTTACGATGAGCATTTTTAATCACAAAGGAACGACCATTACCCTCTCGACGTTTACTAGGGGTTTCAATTACTTGCCGTTTTGATAAATACGCTCCCGTCAGGGAATTATCACTTTTGATTATAGTCTCTAAATCCCCTTGAGCAACAATTTCTCCCCCATGAATTCCAGCTTTCGGACCAATATCGACAATATGATCGGCAGTACGAATGGTTTCTTCATCATGTTCTACAACAATCAAGGTATTGCCCAAATCCCGCAATTTGATTAGGGTAGTCAGTAACCGTCCATTATCTCTTTGGTGCAATCCAATACTTGGTTCATCTAATACATACAGAACTCCAGTTAAGCCTGCTCCAATCTGAGTCGCTAGGCGAATCCGTTGAGCTTCTCCACCGGAAAGGGTCATCGCTGGACGGTCAAGGGTAAGATAATCTAATCCTACATCAATTAGAAATTGTAATCGGGCTTTAATTTCTTTGAGGGCAAGGTCTCCAATTTGAGCTTGGCGGGGGGAGAGTTGTAAATTATCAATCCGTTGACGACATTGGCGAATTGAGACACTAGTTAAATCATCAATATGATATTGTCCTAACCGCACCGATAGTGCTTCTGGTTTGAGGCGTTTACCATGACACTCTGGACAGGGTTGATAAATTAAATACTGCTCTAGTTTTTGTTTTGATGCTTCAGAGCTAGTGTCTTTATACTGTTTTTCTAGAATCGGGATAATGCCAGCATAGCGCTTGTAGTATCCTTTTTCTTTGCCATAAGCAGAATCATTTTGAATATAAATTTTTTCGTCGGTGCCGTAGAGCAGAATGTCTTGTTGTTCAGAGGTTAGCTGATTCCAGGGAGTTTGGATTTCAAAACCATAGGCTTCTCCTACGCTATAGAGTAGGGAGATGTAGTAGGTGTTGTCTTTTTCTGACCAGGGGGCAATAGCACTATATAAGGGTTGAGTAGGGTCAGGTACTACTAGTTCTGGAGAAAAGGTTTGTAAATTACCGATACCGTGACAAACTGGACAAGCACCATAGGGGGAATTAAAGGAAAATAATCGGGGAGATAATTCTTCCATTACTGCCCCATGTTCTGGGCAAGCAAAGTTTTCTGAAAATACGATTTCTTGAGGAATGTCTTGGTCAGATGAACTGCCATTTTTTGGAGGAGTACGTCTATAATTATGATCAGATTTGACTTCTGCTGACTGTGCTGATGTATTATCTAAAACTTGGATAACTGCAATTCCAGTAGAACGTTTTAGGCAAGTAGCAAGGGAATCGGTAATTCGTTCTTGAATACTAGGCTTTTTGATGAGACGGTCAACCACCACTTCAATGTTGTGGGTATAATTTTTATCCAATTCGATGGTATCGGAGAGGTCAAAGGTTTCACCATCGACTCTGACGCGCACAAATCCTTCGGTGGCTAAGCTGGATAATAGTTTCTTGTGAGTGCCTTTTTTGCCTCGGATAACCGGAGCCAGGATATGGAAGCGAGTCCGGTCAGGGAGTTCCATAATGCGATCGCACATCTGGTCGATGGTCTGGGGCGCAATATTGCGATCGCATTTGGGACAATGGGGTTCACCAGCCCGTCCAAACAGTAATCGCAGGTAATCGTAAATTTCCGTAACTGTACCAACGGTGGAACGGGGGTTATGGGATGTAGATTTCTGGTCAATGGAGATAGCGGGGCTTAAGCCTTCGATGGCATCCACATCCGGTTTATCCAGTTGTCCGAGGAATTGACGAGCATAGGCACTCAGGGATTCTACATAACGGCGTTGTCCTTCCGCAAAGATAGTGTCGAATGCCAGGGAGGATTTGCCGGAACCGGAAACACCAGTAAAGACAATAATGCGATCGCGTGGCAGTTCCAGATCAATGTTTTTCAGGTTATGCTGTCTAGCCCCCCGAATCCGAATGGTGTTTTGAGCAGAGTTAGGGGTGTGGTCCTGGGTGTGGTTGAGGTTAGAGGATTTTGGCATGACCGACAGCGGCTTTAAACTCCTTAACAATAGTAGCGCTATCCGTTCCCATAGTAATGTTCAATAAGCATTCAGCCGTTTGCCGGACGCCCTCTAGCTTTCAGCTTCAGCGATCCCAGACTTCAATTATATAGTTTTTGTATAGTTTTCAGTAAGCTCGCGCACACTCCAAAGCCCACTCCCGAGCTCCTGAGCCCCCCTGCCGATTCAATCTATAAATTATAGAGAATAGATACAGCGTTTTTCATAACTATGAGCTACACAGGTTTTTTGCCCTGTTCCGAAGTCCCTGTTCCGAAGTCCCTGCTCCCTGCTCCGAAGTCCCTGCTCCCTAAAATCTATAACGAAAGTACCTCACCCAATTCAAAACCGCTGTATTATAGTTACTTAGAGCTGATTCGTAAAGTAAATCTTAAGAAGTCTGAAAGCCTTGCTATGATTGTCTTTTCGGTATTAAATAGTTCAATTGTTCTATTTTAGCGCAAGCCTTATCCTACAAGGTTTAGTGCGAGTTTACGAATCAGCTCTTAAACCGACATGAACTGACCATTACGTCTAAGTCAAATGATATTACTATGGAATCGAAAATTCTGGAACTTTTTGCGCAGTGAAAACCTTGATAAAGTAATGGGGGTTATTATAATAATCATTACCATTAACACCATCACTATATCATGGCTGGAACCAGATATCTCAAAAGCAGATGCTTTCTGGTGGAGCATCGTCACCCTAACAACTGTTGGCTATGGTGATATCACCCCTGTCACAGTTGGTGGTCGCGTTATTGCTATTCTCGATATGTTTGTGGGGATTGGATTCTTAGCCATCTTCACCGCTAGCCTCGCTGGTATTTTTGTCGATCAAAAACTCAAAAATGATCTAGGTATGGGATCTTATAATTTTAACAATCACTTGATTATTTGCGAATGGAATTCTAGAGCAAGATTTATCATCAATGAGTTGCGAAGGTTTCCTAAAACTCAAGATGAGAAAATTATTTTAATTGCTAATATAGACCGGAAGCCTATCGAAGACAATAATTTGTTTTTTCTTAAAGGTAATGTAAGTGATGAAACCTTGATTCGAGCCAACTTGATCCAGGCTAGAACTGTTATAATTTTAGGGGATGACAGTATAGATGACACAGCTCGCGACGCAAAAGTTATACTATCTACCCTGACAGTAGAAAGTATTAATCCCAAGGCTTACACAGTTGTGGAGCTGGTAGATGAAACTCATGTTAAATCCTGTCAGCGGGCTAAGGTTGACGAAATAATCGTTAGTAGTGAGTTAAGTAGTATGCTCATTTCCCAAGCTGCTCTTAACCATGGAATTACCAAAGTTGTCTCTGAAATATTAAGTACTCAAACTGGGAACAAGCTTTATAAAATTGCGATTCCTGACTCTCGGGTTGGTAGTTCCTTTATGGAAGTATTTACGTATATGAAGCAAGCCTATCAAAGTATTGTCTTAGCGGTACAAAAAGGAATTGAAGGAGACGTTATCTCCAATCCACCGACAGATTATAAACTTGAGAATGGTGACTATTTAATTGTCGTTTCTCAACACGAACCACGACTGCTAAAGAAATCTTAAACGAGAAATCTTAAACGTAAGTGTGACCTGTGAACTGTGACCTGTGATGTGTTAAGTAACAATTTGAAATTTGAAATTTGAAATTTTCAATTGACGAATACCCTTCCAGGATAAGTAGTCAACCGCAACTAATATCACGTCGTCATTCCAGGCTGATAGAGGCTGGAAATTATCAGTAAATTATCAGCAAATTTTCAGCCTCTGTTCAGCAACAACTAAACCAAGAAACCAATAATCCTAGTCAAGCTACTAACCTAAAATTATCCACTTGATGGGGTGCCAGCAAAATCAGTTTTGAACACTAAGTTTTGAACACTAAGTTTTGAATACTAAGTTTTAAACACTTAGCTGATTAACTCTACGGATAATGATGTAGCTACATAGATAGTTGAGCAACACACTCATTGACAAATCTACCATATTGATATCATTGATCAGGATCACCATGAAGCATTCAATTATTAAATCACTCAAAATCATCACCATGGTTACGGTAACCTCTACACTAGCCATGGCATCTAGCGCAACAGCAGCTACCCTCAAGGTGACAATTCAAAGCCTGGCACCGGACAACGGCACGTTATTGACTCCAGTCTGGGTAGGTTTTCATAATGGTCTTTTTGATATTTATGATCGGGGTGAGGCAGCTTCACCAGGACTTGAGCGCATTGCTGAGGATGGCAATGCAGCAGTGCTTAGTGAAGAGTTTTTTGCTAGTGGTGCGGGTTCAGTTGATGGGGTAATTCCTGGTCCAAATGGTCCAGTTGCTTCTGGGGATATTGCCCAAGCCACATTTACTGTAGATTCTACTAGCCGTTACTTCAGCTACGCAGCAATGATTCTTCCCAGTAATGATGCTTTCATTGCTAATGGCAACCCCTTGGCTATTGAGATTTTTGATGAAGAAGGTAATTTCACTGGAGCTGACTTTACCGTTCTCGGTTCTCAAGTTCTGGATGCAGGTACTGAAGTTAACGACGAGCAGGAGACGACTACTGCTTTCTTCGGTCAAACTATTCCTGATACCGGTACACCAGAAAACGGAGTTGTCACCCTGCATCCAGGTTTTATTCCAGGTGGACCGATTTTATCAACTCCGGCGTTTGCTCAAGCTGACTTCACAGTGGATGGCTACCAGATAGCACGTATCAAAGTCGAGAAAGTGCCAGAATCTTCTACTACTGGAGGATTACTTGCTATCGGTGGGTTGTTATGGCTGGGTAGCCGCTGGCGTCAGAGTCTTAACAGATTCGCCTAAATCCCTTTGGCAATTGACCATTGACAATTTTAAATTGTTTTCCCTTCTTGATTAACAACACTACATAACTAGTCAACATAAGTAGTGCAACATTTAACCTGTACAAACCTACTCACAAGCAGATAGGACGATGGTATAGCATTAGTTTTAACTAATGGTTGTTGCCGACAAAGCAATGCCAAAAGCATTGCGCTATTTTTATTAATGGAGGNGGAGAGCATTTGCTAACTTTTCCAAACTGACTTTCTTGATTAATTGTAAAAGATTAATCAGGATTTTTAAAAAAATATAATCGGCTAGACTTAATTGACTTTTTAGGTGGTTTTGGTAGAATGTTGGTAACATTGTCAATACGTAGGTCTTGTTGCAAATTTAGAGACCTACTTTTTTTTACCACAAAATGCTACTAGCTTTACATAGCAAGCATTTCAGCCTGTTTCGTCACCCCGTCAGGAACCAAAAGGTTTTAAATGCGAGTTATATAGAACAAATTCTGTAGAGTTTTGGTCAAATCCAGGTCATAAAGCTGATGAATTTATTATCATGATAGAAGGGGAATTAGAAGTTTATTTTCAAGGTAAAACTCACCATCCTTCCATTGGTGAATTCTTCAAAGTACCTGCTAACACGCCTCACAATACTAGGATGTCTGGGATTATGTATTGGATCTATGCTTTTGATTGGCAGTGGAATGAAGATGGGGTTGGTATTGAAGAGGGGAAAATACGATCACCAAAAGTTAAATCTGTTTGAGGAGTGATCGCAATGAAGAATCAAAGTGCTGATCAATCCATTAGATCTGATCAAGACATCTCACAGAATAAAAGACTTGTCAAAATTTCTGATCGAGAAGATATCTCCTCCCTTCCCAAGGGTATTTGGAGACCTCTGACTGAAAACTATCATTTACAAACCTGGAAAGGGATACCAATGGACAAAAGTCCTATAGAAATTGCCCTTTATCCAATGCTCATTTACGAACTCCAACCAAAGACAATTATTGAACTTGGTGCAGATACTGGAGGAAGTGCAGTATGGTTAGCAGATCAGTTGAAGTTATTTGAAATTGAAGGTCTTCTCTACTCTGTTGATATCGATTTATCCTTACTTGATGAAAAAGCCAAAGCCCAACCCAATATAAAATTTTTGGAAGGTGATTGTCACCAGATCGATATGGTTTTATCCACCACACTGCTTTCTACACTTCCTCATCCTTGGTTAATCATAGAAGATGCTCATGTTAATTTAGTCGGTATCCTGAATTATTTTCATCACAATGGCTTACAAAATGGAGATTATTTAATTATTGAAGACACAAATAAAGCTTTATGGGAGGCTTGGTCAGATTGGGAAGATAAAGAATTTATTGAACGGATGAAAGGTAAGCTTGATTTACTAAAAAAATGGCTGATGCAGCACAAAAATGAGTACTTAATTGATACTCACTATCAAGATTTGTTTGGTTATAACGGCTCGAAGAATTGGAATTCGATGTTAAAAAGGATGTAAATAACAATGATTAACAAATCTAGAATAAACGAAATAATAAACGATTTGCAAAAAAACAGGTTTAAGTGTAAAGTTTCTATTGATGACTTAGAAGATTAGGTAGTCCTGCATAGTGATGGTGGGTGGGGGCTGAAACCCTAACCATACCGTTACCGATATCATTACAATGCACCACTACCCATTTCCCCTACGAAGGATAAAAACTACTCTTTTCATTGCTTAAAGTCTGTAGTTAAAAGTGGTTATTCAATCCGCAGTCGATGTTCATAAAGTCTTTGGTAATAAGGTAAACAGTAGTCATAGGTCTGCTTCAAGTGTTCATTGTTTTCAACACTAACGTAATTTTTTCTGTCCCTTTCTTTAAATTCCCGACTCGATTGTAAGTAAGTGTGCCAATCTCCTTCCCATGGAAGAGTCCATATTTTAGAGCATATCTTAGGATTCCATTTTAACGCTTGGGGCATAAACGGAATTCCTACAGCATCACAGTAAGCTTTAATCGTGGCCTCTGGTTTTTGTACCAAGTCATCTGAGTCAATGAGGGGGGGGACTTGTCCCAGAAAGGCTTTGGTGACTTCAAACAATTGGTAAAGTTCTGCATACCCAGTTTCACTTAAGTGGAAGTCAGGCCAACCGGCAAATAGAGAAGGAAGGCTTTTGGCAGGATGACGAATAAGGAAAGTGTGGTTAAAGTGGGATAAAAAAGCTTCATCGGCTCGATCGTAAATATATAAAGCCATATCTTTAATAAAGACAGGTTGGCTTTGAGCCTTATTGATTAGGTCTTGGAATAGGGGTTGAAAATTATAAGCTGGATTAATCTCAGCTTTTGCACAGCGATCAGATTTCCTTTCCTCGCTACCGTAATAGTATAGGCTAAAGGGTTCATGAAGAACAATAAAGTCTCCCCTTGCTTGCATCATCATTTTAAAAGCGGTGGATGTTGATCGAAAAGTTGTCCATAATACCAAAATTTTTTTCATCGCTAGATCTCAATAGTAGATGTTAGAGTCAATGCCTCTGTTACCAGAGGACAGTTTATAAGGAGTACGTCACTTTAGGATCGTTCTGATTCCACCAAACAAAAATATGAGTGTCCAGAACAATCATAAAACCTCTTCATAACTATTCTCTATATCCCAGTCTTCTAGAGGGATAGCTGGCTCTTCAGGATCAGCATAGTATGCGTAGGGCTGCTTGTTTGCCAATGGATTAGAGGAATATTCCTTTTTGACTTCACCAATAGTGACAATTTCGGAAAGCTTATTTTGAATAGCTTCATTTAATATTTCTGAAGCCAGCTCCTCTACAGACATTCGTTTTTTCGCCGCCGCTTTTATCAAAATGTCTTGAGAAGTTTGACTAATTTTGATATTTGATATAATCATATTCAATCCCTTACAAATATTCAAACTTAATCTAATACTTGAGAAGAATAAACAGTCTTCTCAATCAAACTCAGGTGCCCACACTTCCACCACAGGCAATTCCCAACCAGGAAGCAATTCTGGCACTTGCAGCACATCCCCATCTCCCAGCACAACTTTATCTCTATTAAGGCGATAAACTTCCATGGTGCGAGTTCTCGGATCGACTAACACCCCAATTTTAGTTCCCAATTCCAGAAATTGCTGGATCTTCTGACGTAATTTAGCCAAACTATCAGTTCTAGATTTAACCTCAAACATCAAGTCAGGAACTAACTCCGCGTAACCTTCTGTAGTGCGAGGTAAACGTTCGGCTAGGATAAAAGAAGCATCGGGAGCGCGAACATCTCCATCTTCGTTAGGTAAATGAAAACCACCACTAGAAGCAGTTACCCTGCCTAGTCTACGAGGTCGTACCCAGTTTGATAACTGGGTAACAATAGCAGCAGCTACTTCATCCGATTCTATACCTGAAGGACTCATAACAAGAATTTCTCCATCCACTAGTTCCATCTGATAATCAGGATGTTCAGCTTGCAGTTTTTCTAAGTCTTTTACTGTTAAACTAGGCATTGTTAAAATCTCCTATTTATTTCTAGCGATTATTGCATTAAAGTCCCCCTTATTAAGGGGGATTTAGGGGGAGCCCTTTTCACTTCATGGAAAATAGAATTGCTATATTTAATCAATCAACAGCAAATCCAGTATATTGGCGTTTATAAGGAGCATGGTAGGCTAAGACAATATCTTCAGGGGGAACACCCCATTCTACTAATTCATTAGCAACGCCAATTTCTGTGCCATCATGTTGTATCCAAATTTTGTCGTTTTTAAGGTCAATTTGGAGAACACAGCCTCTTAAACGCCGATTTCCATGCCACCCCACGTTCATTAGTTGATAGTGATCTCCTTGAACATCAAAGATTTTTTGGACTTCAATATCTCCATCTTAAATACGGGAAGGGGACTCCCGTTATAAACGTTAGTTTTAGCGGGAGGGGAATTCCCGCAGGTCAATAAATTGAGCGAAGCGCGAATCATTGCTAGTTAGACGCATATTCGTATCCGTCAGCTTTAAATATTATTCTCAGATACTTTGGATGAACATCGAACTTCTTCTCGGGAGTCTGAAGTACAAAACTTGGACGATAACGAATAGCTATCCGTCCTGTATACTGCCCGGCATATTTTCCTTTCTTTATGTCAGCTTTGACGATATCTCCTGTCTGAAAGCCTTTAAACGACTTAGCAGAAGGAGCATGAGCCTTTGGAAACCCGTATTTATTAGGTCGGCACCTTTGACGAATACCATGACCTTTAGCTGTTACTGTTAGTGGCTTTGTTCCGTTCAGTAATATTTGCTCAGGGGTGGTTTTACCAACACAAAGAGCATCGATCCAGTGAGTTTTTCCGAGACCCCTAGTCTTGCGATTAAACTTAGTCAATCCACCCGAGCCTGTTTCGACGGGTAATCCAGTTGATTGTAGTCTTCTCCATAATTCCCAACGGGTTGAGTTGACGACTGCGGCATCTTTTAAAGGAATTTTTGCTTTAGCTAATACTTTTTTGAGAATTGCTGGTTTTTTCTTTAAAAATTTTTCAATGGGGTCATTACCTTTTTTCTGATTACAACACCGACAAGCAAGGGTTAGGTTGCTGACCCGATTGCTGCCACCTTTTGATTTTGGGACAATGTGTTCAACTTCTAAGGGCGTATTCATAGCACCACAATAAACACAACTGTGTCCCCATTTGGCAAGAAGGTACTCTTTAACCTCAAACCCGTATAGCTCGCCATGTTGATATTCAACACCTGATACTTCTGGATTTTGCATCTTCTGAGTATCAAACCGCACTAGCTCTTGAGATATTGCAGTCACTGGACACAACTTCCTCAGTCGTCTTACCCAAGTCTCAACGTTAAATATTCGACTCATTAGTGACGGAGGTAACCACCCTTCTGGGCGCTTCCGATTAAGAAATCGAGGCTTGCGGTAACGAGTTTTTCTGTTTCGCCTACCTCGCCTTAAGGCTCTTCTGGATTCTAAAGAATTCTTGATACTCTGTCCTCGATGGTTAATTTCTAATGCACTTGTCACTCGTCCAGTCTGTTCTTGAATAACAGCTATTCCGGTTGTTTTTGAACCAGGATCTATTTTGATTCTGTGTGGATGAGTTACAGAATTATTAACACTTCTGTCCTGCATGATAATAGTGAATGGATAGCGCTTAAATACTTTAGCCCTTCTTTTCTTAAGTAGTTCCCTAGCTCGTGCCGGGTGGCATGGATCCAGGGGTTTTTTATTTTGATCTAAAACGAAAACTCGCATTACTTTGAACACTCCACGATGTGGGTAAAGTTTGCCTCGACAATGTTATAAGAGCTTGAGAGGTTAACAACACTTCCTTAACTCGCTACAGATGTTTAATTGTTAACAACAGAGCTGAAGGCTGGCACGCACCTACAGGTGTTATAACTCAAATAACGTAGACCTAATCTAAGTCTCAGTCTGGTCAACTATGAGCTTCTACAAGCTCCCGCTATAGTCCCATAGGACTTAGCGGTGAGTTATTGACATTTAGGTTTATATTGCCCGTATTCATTGATGATTTTTTTGACTAATTCTCTATAGTGATTTAGTTTTTCCATTGTTTAATAAACTCTTGATTGATATCATATATAGCATTTTTTTTTAGATGTAAACATAAGAGTGATGGTAAAAGGGAGCAGGGAGCAGGGAGCAGGGAGCAGGGAGCAGGGAGCAGGTAACAGTAGTAAAGAGCTCCGAATAATTTTTGATGTTATGAGAAATTAGCAATATTATTCATGACCTATTTAGAAATGCTATTCAATTAGTTTGGGTAGTGTTTTAGAAGTCAATTCCATTACTGATTCCTATCGGTTTATCCCCCAAAACTAAACTATCAATTTATTGAAGCAGTTGCTTTAGTCTTTGGCGAAAGGCTCGTAATGCAGGACTTCTCCCGGTTTCACGGCTTTGAGCTAAAACGTCTGCTACCAGATCCCTAATCGGTAATCTGGGGAAGGTCGGACTGGTGGTAACTTGCCGGTACTCACCTCCTTGCAACAGGTCAATCCTGAGTTTATTTTTTTCATAGCGCCAGAGTTCAGGCACACCTAAGTTGCCATAGACATCTAGTTGAGTCTTGGAGGTAACATCCACTTCAATGGCTAGATCTGGCGGTGGGTCAATAGTGAGATCGACGCGCCGCTTGCCTCGCATTCTAGCGTGGTTTTGGATGTAGAAGCATTGATCTGGTTCAATGCCACTGTCCATATTTTCTCCCTTGAAGGTAGTGGAACCAAAGCACTCGCAGTCGATTTCTAACTCATCAAGCAAAATTTTCACTAAATCACCGAGCAGTTCTTTATCGACTTCCTGTTCTGGGGTAGGCATTCTGATTTCTAAGGTTCCGTGGCTATAGGCAATACGGGCAGAGCGATGTTCCCCTAGTTCTTCCAGAACAGACTCAAATTCAGCCCACTCTAGGTTATGAATCAATAGTCTTTGGCCTGGGGGAACGGTAAGTTGTTGGAGTAGGAGAGTAACAGCCATCGTGAATCTTCTATGATTTCGGATTGTGGATAAACATCAAAAGTTAATCTAATACCAATTGACCAATAGCTTTGAGAGCAGCTAAAACTTGCTCCAGTTCATTTTCCCTGTCAATAGATAAGGCGTAGGAACGACCATAGATGGGAACATCTGCTGGTTGGAGTTTAACAAACACAAACTCTCTCCCATTGACTAGAAAACCAAACCTTGGCTTGTCACTGTTGGATCCATCCAGCATATAAGCTAGAGCTTGAGGCAGTGCTGCCATCACATCAAACTTGGTACTTTTGGATTCGATCACCAGTATCCAAAGTCTCTGTCGCACTACTAAAACATCTATCCTGCCTCTTACAATTACTCGATTGTCTTCAGCAGCAATTGCCACAGAAGTTTCAGTTCTGATCGAAAAGGGTGGTTGAAAGAATCCAGCTAGATCGAGTAACGGTGATAGAACCACCATTTTTACAGCCTCTTCTAAGAGAGGGCGGCGATTAACCAAGTTAAAGTAGTTACTGCGGACTCTTTCGAGAGAACGTTTTTCCTGATCCGTTAAAGAGGGTAAGTTGTCTTGCCATTCTCGAAAAAATTGATGATCAGTTGTTAATTGTAGTTTAAAGTGTTCTTGCAGTTCTTCTAGGCTAAGATCTTGAGCTTGAATAGTTTGAACCATAATGAGTCATTGGTTGAATACAGTAAAAAGTAGTAGGGACGTAGGAGGTTAAGTCCATAGGAAAGTGAAAAGTAATCCCTTTTGATTCCCAATTTTTCCAAGAGGTCTAGTGTGATTTTAGGCAACTAAGCCATAGCTAGCCTTAGTGAGAGTGCTCTTGGAGCCAGTTGAGTAAATCCTCACTGGTATTAAAATCCCAGATTGCTTCTGATAAGGGTTCTAGGTCTTGGGAATTCAAGGCTTCAAGTAATGCGTTCTCATTACTTGTTAGTTTTCCAAAACGACGCTCAAGCTGTCGCAATAGTAAGCTTCTTTCGCCTTCTAGTATTGCCTTTTGTCTTGCCTTTTGTCTTGCCTCTTGTCTTCCCTCTTCTTGTCCTTCCCTTTTCGCTAGACTCAATGCACCTCGCCAGTCCTCCAAGAACATCTCCTGTTTGTGGAGTTTTTCCAATTCTTCTACACTCAAGCCAGCTTGATTTGCTATAGTTAAAGCTTGTTCCAGCTGTGGGATTTCCCTCATTTGATCAGGAATAATTTCTAAGCTGGGAGCTTCTTTGATAAAATAGATCCACTTATCGACCACACTTTCTAACTCTTCCAGCTGCTTAGTAAATTTGGGAAGTTCCACAAACACCATCTTTAACTCATTTTCCTGATAAGGTAAGTGGTCTTCTTCTTCTTGAAAGTAAAAACTGCTAATGACTTTATCTGTTGAGGGGAACAGCTTAAAATCAGTGATAGTTAAAGCAATGACCGGATTGAGATCGAAATATCCCTGTCCGGATTTTAGTTGATTCCCGTAGGTTTTGCACAAATTATAAACGACTCGCTTCTCGAAAGCCTCCACATTCCAGAGCTGCATTTCAATGATCACAGTCGTTTTATCGTCTAATACTGCCTTAACATCCAGATAGGTGTCTTTTAAATCAACCACATCCCCCGCACTGTAGGGATCTATAATTTCTAAATCCTGGATGACCGAATTCCCAGAGTAAATCATGGCATTGAGGAAGGAAATCAGAATATCTTTACTCTGATCTGATCCAAATATTTTATTGAAAGCAAAGTCAGTTTTAGGACTGATGAATTTCATGGTTTTACAGGGTTAATTAAACCGTTTAGTTATTAGCTAATGTCTTGACTTTTATAGTCACAGTTTTGGCTGGGAGGGTTTGCACTATAATCAGTTATATAACAGGGAACAGGGAACAGGGAACAGGGAACAGGGAGTAGGGAGTAGGGAGTAGGGAGTAGGGAACAAAAATTATCACAATTCCTACACGGATCCCTATATAGCGCTACGGGCAAGGCAAGAGGCAAAAGGCAAAAGGCAAAAGTGCGCTTTCCGCATCTAATTATTAAATTCGCCACGGGTCGCACCTCAAAGTTGACGTGCATTAGCTTTTCAGCTTTTATCAATGTCCTAACTTTAATGCATAGTGCTATATAGCGGTTTAAAAAAAGGTGATGGACAAATTTTGTCGTTGAATAAATACGGGATGATTTTAATAGTTTTGTGCCATGGGTATCTTGCCGTGCCATGGGCATCTGGCTGTGCCATGGGCATCTGGCTGTGCCATGGGCATCTTGCCGTGCCATGGGCATCTTGGTGGAACGGGCATCTTGCCGTGCCATGGACATCTTGGTGGAACGGGCATCTTGGTGGAACGGGCATCTTGCCCGTTTCAATTTCCGGGCGGGCAGTATGCGGGCATCTTGGTGGAACGGGCATCTTGGTGAAACGGGCATCTTGGTGGAACGGGCATCTTGGTGGAACGGGCATCTTGCCCGTTTCAATTTCCGGGCGGGCAGTATGCCCATGCCACTCATATTAATCCCTTGATTCAGAAGCGATGCAGCGCGGTCTTGGGGGTTTCCCCCATGAGCGACTGCATCAAGACAATGCCGTATCCCCAAGAGAGATCCGGTGGATTGCTGAAAAGCCAGGATTGATGATCGTGATTTTTTTGGCATCATGGAAGTAGCTCCTATTTAGGTGGGAGGAAAACCGCGCTGGATATGATTAACGGGCATGACCAGCGCGGTTATTAGTATCAGTCTTTACCTTATATAGTATAGATAAATCCTCGAAAAAATGCAAGGGTTAATTAAAATATTTTACATTTATTTGCAATTAGTTTTATTAACCATTTTTAGACTCAATTCTGTCTAATAAATTTACCTGATTTTTTTATTAACTGAGCTACAAATTATTGGTTTTTAGGGAGCAGGAATTCCCTCTGAACCCAGGGCTGTTTCTTGTGTCGGACTCAAATGTGATTGGTGGGGAGATAGGGAGATAGGGAGATAGGGAGATAGGGAGATAGGGAGATAGGGAGATAGGGAGATAGGGAGATAGGGACGCACCCGTTCCCTGTTCCCTGTTCCCTGTTCCCTGTTCCCTTTTCCCTTTTCCCTAAAAAACCATAAATATCTACTTTCTAACCAACAGCAAATCCATCATATTGACGCATAAATGGGGCATGATACCCTAGGACAATATCCTGTTTTGGTATCCCTAATTCAAGTAACTCATTCGCCACCCCAAACTCGGTGCCATCATGTTGAATCCAGATTTTTCCATCAAGAATATCAATGTGAATCAAAGGTCCGAAAACACGACGATAATTTTGCCATCCTGCATGAAAGACTTGATAATGATCTTGCTCAGGATCGAAGAATTTATAGACTTTGATATCTTCATTGGCTAGCTTAACCAGACTATGCTTTTCCAAGATTTCCTGAATCAAATGACGATACTGAATTAACTTATCCACTGCAAAATTACCTCCTGATTTGGCTCATATACCAATAGGTTTATGTGAGATTCTTGAATCGTTTGCTTTGCGAAAGGACGACGAAAAAATTCTTCGTAAGTATAGGTAGGAACCGCTAGATAAAGTTTACGTTCCGGTTGTTGCGCTTTTAAGGCAATTCGATAACTTAAACATTGTCCCACTGCTAAGTAAAATTCATAAATTGTAGAAGAACCGATAAAACTTTTCACCTCAACAGCAATTTTTTCAAGACCTTGCTCCGCTGCAATTAGTTTCTCTCCTGCCAGATCTATTTGAATACGAGCGTTATCAAAATCCAGGTAGAGTGGATCGTGAGTGATAATCCATCCATCCTTAATTAGTCCTCCTTTGACAGCTTCATGAAAATAATCCTTAGCAGACATATGATATGCTTTTCCTGAATTTTAGCAATAGTTCACGTTATTTCTTCTAGACTCTTAAAAGAAGCTATCCAACCACATCAGGCTTTTTTTAGTTAAAAAGATTTAACTTCTCAGTAAAACTCATGACCGCAAGGGTTTTGACTGGGGCAGAAATGCCCAACTGTGAGGTTGGTAAGCTCAAGGCGTAGCCGTGGGATGATCTGATATCATGTCCAGTTGAATACTTACACTAAGCTAAACGCCGATGGCTAACCTTTTCCTACAAAGCTAGGTTAAAAATATGCTGTGCGGATAACTTGAACTGGGGAAAAGTCGGGGAAACAATGGGAGTATTTTCCGTAAAGGGCGTCATCTGATATTCGCCGTCAACTAAATGACAAACAAAAAATGTGGGTTGCTTGGGGTTGCCGATAAACTTTCTCGCCCCCAATGCGGCATAATCGATAATCCAATATTCTTCGATCCCCATCTCTTCATAATCTCTAAGCTTATTGTAGTAATCGTCACGCCAATTAGTTGAAACAACTTCGACGATTAATTTGACGGAATCAGGATTTTGAATAATTGATTCGCTTTCCCACCGAGATTCTGCCCCCATAACGTCTTGATTCAAAACAATAATGTCCGGTTCATAACCTGAGTTTTCCCGTTTTGGTTTAACAATTGACTCTCTAGGAATAGTCCAAATGCCTCCTTTGTCTATCTGCCTGATAACTATCAATAGTTGCTCGATCAGGGAACCAGTTAGATCTGAATGTTTCCCCTTTGGCTTGGGCATTTCAATAATTACTCCATCATGTAGCTCGTAACGGACTGCTGAGTTTTCGGGATACCAGCTGATAAATTCATCAAAGCTGTATAATTTCTGTTCGGCTTTGGCTTGAGTCATAGATCGTTCTTCTTGAAGCTGAAATTTATGGTGACAAAATGACACTATTCTGTTATATAGTCTTTATGGCATTTACCAGGTACGCTGATCAACCTCAAAGTCCCCCTTTTTAAGGGGGATTTAGGGGGATCCCTTGGTACCTAATGGGATAGAGAATTGCTATAGTGAAAGAAATTGAGGCATAAATTCAGATGGCAAGTACCACTCCTAATGATACTCGTGTGACAGCTAGGCTTCCTGCATCGGTCAAAGATACTTTACAAAAGGCTGCGGATTTAACGGGGGCAACCTTAAATCAATTTATGGTTCATGCTCAGGTTAAAGAAGCCCAAAAAGTGATTAATACAGAACAGGTGATTCATTTATCACCCCAAGATGCGGATATAATTTTTAGTCTTATTGAGAATCCACCCACCCCTAATAAGCATTTAAAAGAAGCTATCCAACGACATCAGGCTTTTTTCAGTGGAAAAGATTGAACTTCTGGCTTATTATGATAGATACGGGTTTGAAGGAACTAAAGAGCATCCATTATTGTTGTTTTTGCCTTTATCTAGTTTAGGTAGTGCTTGAGAAGCCAGGAAAATAAATAGAATCGATTAAATCTCAAAAATAGAACTTTCGAGAAGATCAATAACTGCTGAAACAGCTGTTTGTACCGCTCCTTGAACTGAAGCATGATTAATTGCCAAGTGTTCCCCTGCAAAGAAAACACGGGGATTATCTACTGGATAAGCTTGACCAAGTAATGGTTGATAGTTCTCCCGATCCCCTGGAGCAAAATAGGCATAAGAACCAGAACCAGACTGATTATCTTCATCCCAAATACTATGAATAATATCATCAGTATAGTCTTTAATCTCAGGATGCAGTTGGGAAACTTCGTCTAAGGTTAAATCGGTTTTAGCTGTTTCCTCTAAAGTCCTAAATTTCCTGGAATTATCTTCCCAGCGATAAGCAGCCGTTAATACTGATGGCTGATAAGAAATATCCTTATCTTTAGCAATAAAGTGAGGTTGAGAAATGTTTGTTGAGTCTAATTGAGCATTATCAGAAGGATACCAACACTTTTCGAAATTTAAATCCGTAAAGCTACCACCCCCATAGACATGATCGGCAAATTCCCAAGGACGAGCGGTACAGTGTAATAGAGTTTTACTGGCACTGCAATACCCCAAATTGTTAATAGCTTCCCGTTGTTGGCTAGGTAAACTAGGGTCAAAATTAATCTGAGCCAGAGCAGTAGCAGGAATGGTACAGATAATATAGTCAAATTCAGCGGTTTGTTGCTTATCCAGCTTATTCCAGACCAGCCTAACCCCTCTATCGGTCATTTCTATAGTTGTTACTCTGGCTTCAGTCTGGATTATGCCTGATATCCTTTTAACCAAAGCCTTAATTAACGTTTCCAGTCCTCCGATTAGCTCATATTGTTCTACTCGATGCCAAGCAAAGAAGTCAATTAAACCATTTAACAGAGATACTTTGTCGTAATGAATTGCTCCAGTAGCATGACCGAGTAACTCAAAAGCATCGGGAGAAAGATGACTGCGAAAATAGTCGGTAACCGTTAGGGTATCCCATTTTCTAACTTGATCACTGGTAAAAGTGGGTGCAAATAACTCCCATTTCTCTTTTTCAGTCAAAGAATCGATTAATTCTTCCAATAACTGGTCGTAAATTACCCCTGGGTCTTGTTGCTCATCAGGGGTTAACTTGTAAACACCAAACAACTCTTGGTAACTATCTAAACGAGTTTTATTACCCCGTAGATAAGAAAAAGCGCCGGGATTGTAATTAATAAAAGGTCTTTTTGGTAAATTAAATTTATCTATATAGTGTAATGTGCAGCCATGACTAGTAGGAATTCGCATTGCGCCTAATTCCCCATAAGTACCATCACTAAAATAATGAGTCTTAATTCTTCCTCCAAGGCGAGAATCAGCTTCTAATATAGTAACTTGATGGTTGAGTTGACTGAGTTCATAAGCACTAACAAGCCCAGCAATTCCTCCACCGATAATCGCAATTCGTTTGCGAGTACCACCTTGATCGTAGGGACTAAGGGAACCAGGATGACGATACAGGCGCTCAAAGGAAAAAGGTCGCTCTAACTCTTGTGTATGGCGGTAAGGGTTAAACATCCAGTGTTATCCTAAATTAGGGCTTAAACTGATTCTCCATCAAAAATGCGTTCGCGTAGCGTGACCTACGGCCAATCGCGTAGCGGCTCTTTAACAACCGAATAAATTAAATATTGCAATTATAATAACGATTATCGAAACTTATTATCCTTTTAATGCAAAAGGCAATATAAAAGAGGGTTTTCAGGTAATAAGCGTCAAAAAATACTGTACCTAATAAGTTCTAGAAATGTCCTTAGTTCTTAGTTAATCCTTAATCCTTAATCCTTAATCCTTCGTTCATCCTTTTTTTGACTTCGATGGGGTTTTAGGTGAGCGTGAACCCCCCTTACCATTGTCTTTCTTACCATTGTCTTTCTTACCATTGTCTTTCTTACCATTATCTTTCTTGCCAGAGTTTTGGGGTTTGACAGGACCATTGAGTTGCTGACGTCCATTGCGAATTACTCTAAGCATGTCACTGAGGTGCTGCTCAATATTGTAGAGCACTCCGTCAGCGTAGGCATCTGCCCCATTTTGAATTTCCTCACACTCCGCTAGGGTCATTTGGCGCATTTGCTCCAGTTCCTGCTGGGCTTTGCGGCGCATCTGCTCAAGCTCCGATACCGTTTGCTTGTGCATCGCCTCACACTCTTTTTGAACTTGTTGGCTGATTTGTTGGGCTTCGTGTTCCGCTTGCTGAATAATACCGAGTTCATCTAAAATCATTTCAGCACGCCGCTGAGCTGTCTCAATGATTTCTTGAGCGTACTGTTCAGCTTGCTGGATTATTGCATCGTGTTCTTCAATTATTCTAGTAGCTTGTTGAAAAGCTAAGGGCAAATTTTCCCGCACCAAGTCGAGTTGAGCCAGCAACAGTTCTTCATCAATCAGGGTGCGCCGGGTAAAGGGGATGTGGGGGCTATCGAAGATTATGTCCTCGATATAGTTAAATTGCCCCTGAATATCTATGTCTCCTGATCCAGGATTAAAGGATTCAGTAGGGTTTGGGGGTTTGTTTTGCTCGGGTGGGTCGTACCGGGATGATTCTTGGCGTAACATCGGTATATATCTAAGGCAACCTGTTGGGGGACAAGATGATCGACGGAGCCGCCAAATTTGGCAATCTCTTTGACTACGCTACTACTCAAGAAACTATATTCGTTAGAGGTGGCGAGAAAAACCGTTTCGATTTCATCCCAGAGGGTATGATTAGTATGAGCCATCTGGAGTTCCTTCTCAAAGTCAGAAAGCACCCTTAACCCTCGCAACAGTACTTGAGCTTTCTTCAGTTTGGCATATTCCACCGTTAAACCAGTGAAACTGTCCACTTCCACATTAGGTAAGTCTTGGGTGCAAAGTTTAATCTGCTCGACTCGCTCAAGCACTGTGAACAAGGGAGATTTATTTGGATTGCGCAGCACCGTCACAATCACCTTATCAAAGAGTCTACAGCCACGCTGGATGATGTCAAGGTGTCCTAGGGTAATGGGATCGAAGCTGCCTGGATAGATTGCAATCACGACGCAAGTATTACCAATGGGTTCAAGGAGTGATTATATAGCTTGTTTCACGGCGATGACATACTGAACTATTAGTGAAATATTAGTTTGTTAACTCATTGGTGATTAGTCACTAGTCATTAGTTATTGGTTTTTTTGATATAGTATAGAGCATTTTAATTGCAGCCCCACACTGTCCCCCCTCCATCCGCCATCCGTTCCATCTGTTAACCCATTTACATCATATATTAACCCATCAGTTGCGCCATCTGCCTATTGCCCATGCTACGCTGATCAGCAATGTGTTCAGTACGCACACTCTGTGTGACCAACCGGTTAACCTAAACCCAGAAACGCCTATGGTACACATCAAGCGAGTGGAACTCTCGCGGTTCAAATCCTTCGGCGGCACCACAAAAATCCCCCTCCTGGAAGGATTTACCGTAATTTCTGGGCCAAACGGGTCAGGCAAATCCAACATCCTTGATGCTCTTCTATTTTGTCTTGGTATCGCCAGTTCCAAAGGAATGCGAGCTGAACGCCTTCCTGATTTAGTTAACCACAATAAAGAACATCGAGGCACTGTCGAAGCGAGTGTCACAGTTACCTTTGACTTATCTGACTTCAATAACTATGACGAGTTACAGGTTAAAGAGTTGGAGGAACCGTTACAGGTTAAAGAGTTGGAGGAACCGTTACAGGTTAAAGAGTTGGAGGAACCGTTACAGGTTAGCAAGTTACAGGTTGTTCGCGAACAACCCAATAACCTTCAACCCAATAACCTTCAACCCAATAACCTTCAACCCAATAACCTTCAACCCAATAACCTTCAACCCAATAACCTTCAACCCAATAACCTTCAACCCAATAACCTTCAACCCA
>NZ_JAAHHW010000010.1 GCF_010692325.1 Moorena sp. SIO3I8
CAATTTAGTCATTAAAATCTGACAAATTAGTTGGGAGGAAGCAACTCCAATGACTAACAATTCGTGATTCGGCCTTCGAGGAGGGTTAGATAAATTTGGCCAAAATCACGACTATTCGTCCAAAATTATCCCCATCTCCCCATCTCCCCATCTCCCCATCTATTTTTGGCGAGAATGAAACAGCCCTGCCCTTAATAAGGGGGGAACTTAATAAGGGGGGAACGAAAGTGGGAAAAAATCCTGTTTACCTCATTACTACGAAAACTGCTATAACTATAATTTATAATTACAATTAATTATACTAATAAAACTGTAGGCGAAACCGCTAGGACAACTAACTATAGAGCGTCACATTGAGGCATATGGGGTGGCTGTTGGCTTGAGACTCCCAACTTGTGTCGTTCTAGCTATCCCAAGGGCGTTCCTTCTGGTGATCAAACTTCTGACAATCGCCTTTCGAGTCCTTTTTTCTATACCAGTAGGAAATTTAGATTAAATCACATAGAATTAAACCCTTGTTTATTTGATAGCGCTTATCCTAGTAATAAGGTAAACATATTTTTTTTCGGTTACCTTTTACCTATTACCTAAACTCAAAAAGTAACCTCAACCTTACCTAGTTGATAACTACTATATAAATACCCGTTGATGGAGCCGTAACTATGAGTAGTCTATCTGAACTTAAAAGCCGAAAACTTGGATTAATTGAATTAATCTCAATGGGATGTGGTGTTTATCTGAAAAATTTGAAGCCTATCCTACTGTTGTTTTGTACAATCTATTTCCCTTTGCTGATAATTTTGTCAGCTTTGAACCCGGAAAATACAAATAAGACTTAAGGATTGTTTCTGGCTTTTTTTGTAGTTGTTTCTATTGTTATAGGTTTAGCAAGTTTGACTATTACATAGCCCTATCGCTGATTACAGAAAATTCTCTTCATGGAAGACATACCACTTATCAGACTATAGTCCAAAAAATAGTTTCGAGTTTCATTCCTCTAGTTGGGCTATCTTTGATATTTAGTATTAACTATTTGATCAGATTTATACTACTTATAATCCCAGGGATAGTTTATGCGGTAAATAATCAATACTATGGGCTGGCTTTTATTCTCCGAGACCAAAGGGGAAAAGATGCTTTCGATTACAGTCGCTCTATCGTTGAAGGGAATTGGTGGAAAGTATTCTTCTTCATTTTTCTAAGTGTATTGAGTGTTTTATGCTTACAATTTATCTTGAATAGTGTCTTAACTAGTCTTCCTTTTATGAAAAATATTTGGGGTGATTTACTTTCAGTAGTTTTCCCTCAATTTATCGTCATCGGGATTACCATTGGTAATATACTTCTATTTCTTAACTTAGATTATCAGAAAAGTTTGGAGAGCTGATTAAATGGGAAGCATTCATAGGCTAGGTCAAACCAGTGACTTAAAACCAAGTTCTGTATTCATCTAAATAACCGTCGTAGTACAATTCTTCTTCTTCAAGGCAATCTGGAGTATCCACAGTCGTCTCTTCTGTTAAGTCTATTCCGTGATACTCTTGCTCTAGTTTTTTCATCTCTTCAAACAGACCTTGTTTCTTCAGCTTAGCTCTTTCTGCAACAAATTTGTTCCATTTTTTACACTTTTTCCTAGCTCGTTCTCCTGGGACGTTTTTACAGTTTACCGGCCTATAGTCGCTAGGTTCATAAAACTTATGTCCCCCAGGATGTTTTTTCTTTTTTTTCTTACTCATATTAATAGATTTTAGTTTTTATGGACTTCTAGAATTTTTGGCCGAAAGTCAATTGAGTAAGGTTTTATCCCAGATTGTTATAACTCACTAGTTAATCTCTGTATTATTATACCTCATAAGTAGGATAAACCCTATAGGTAATTGCAAGGCTTGGTTTGGCAATTCTTACCATGTCATTGGCTCTCTGCCTCAAGCACTTTACTTTTCTAAGGGTAAAGTCAAGGGCGATCGCATAAGCGCGGAAGCTGAGGCCGTAGGCCACGCGGGGCGCGTTCGAGTGACTCGCGATGGGGCTCAATCCACGCGCATCGCTTGTTCTCGATTGCTCTATGATGCTCGAATCCCTAGCTACATAAGCTTCAAACTTATGTAACGGTTAAGACTTACTCCAGACTCAGCAGCTTTTATTGCCAACGAACGATGTTGCTCCGGTGGAATTCGTATTTGAAATTTACCGCTATATTTTTTCTCGGCAAGAGGTTGTGGAATAGGTTCTCCAGAGGCTTCCATTTCTTCGAGGACTTCTGCGACTAAATTACTAATGCCTTCTAAAGCAGCGATCAGAGATGTGTCAAGGTGAGATAGACTGGGAAATTCTGCACACAATCCCACAAACTCCCCGTCTTCTTTTGACCATGTAATGCTATAAGTGTAGTGTTGGTGATTAACTTTCATTACTGTCCTCCAACTTATCAATAGCCTCTAAGACTTGACGAACTTGATAAACTTTAGCCTTTCCACTCTTTCCCTTTTGAATAGTGACACGAGGATTTCCTTACCACCGGGTCTTATAAATATAGGTCAAGATGATACAAACACCTGCCAGTCCAGAAACTGAAACCCTATTGATTGAGTTGCCTAGGACAATCGGGTTGTACGTCACCCAGGAACAGTTTACAGCCCTTGCAGCAGCCAACCGCGACTTGAGACTGGAAAGAACGGCACTTGGAGAGTTAATTGTGAACCCACCAACAGGCTGGAAAACTGGAAAACTAAATTGGAGTATTTCTGGAGAGTTGTATTTGTGGTGGCGTAATGCAGGGGAACCAGGTAAAGCCTTTGACTCTTCTACTGGCTTCATTTTACCTAATGGTGCGACTTGTTCTCCCGATGCCTGTTGGGTGAGCCGAGAACGTTGGCAGGCACTTACTCCAGAACAAAAAGGCACGTTTGCTAATATCTGCCCGGATTTTGTGCTTGAGTTACGGTCTAGCTCAGATCGGGTTCAGTCTCTGGAAGCTAAAATGACAGAGTATATCGACAATGGCGCGAGACTGGCCTGGTTAATCGATCCACAGCAGCGACTGGTGGAAATTTATCGACCGGGTTTGGCGGTGGAAGTGTTGCAGAATCCAACTGAGTTGTCGGGGGAAGAGGTGTTACCGGGTTTTGTGTTGGATTTGGGTCGGGTGTGGGGTTGAAAATAGAAATGCGATCGCTCTCTGTCTTGATGCAGTCGCTCATGGGGGAAACCCCCAAGACCGCGCTGCATCGCTCGAAAACCCTGCACTTAAGTTGATTCTGATCGCGCTGCCAAGAATTCCTCCGGTAGCATTACGGGAACTGAAGATGACACAAAATCAGATATATTGCGTGTAACGATCAGGTCGAGACCTAAGGCAAGTGCAGCTTCACTGCTCACTGCATCCTCAAAATCCGTCATGGAGCTTTGCAGAGCAGCTCGAATCACCTGATCGGTTATGCTGGCAACTTCAATACGTTCTAATAAAGTTGATAGTAGTCTCAGTGCAACCTCACTGCCCACCTGACGACGCAAAATATAGAAAATATTGGTTATGGCATGGCCTGAAACATATCCTTCAACGTCTTCCTGGGTTACTGTATTTAATGCTTGTGCCGAAGCAACCACAAATGGTTGGCGTTGAGCTAGAACATCAAGTAATACGTCGCTATCAAACAACACCCGTCTCACTTGTATTTTGCCTCAAGATAATCGATGTACGACTCTTTGGAATCCTCTGGACTTAGCTCAACCACACCAAGTAGGCTTTGAGTCCAAGGATCAAGACCAGTCATTGGTGTTGAACTTGAGCTATAAGACCTAGATAACAGGGTTTCTTGTTCAATTGAGGCCAAAAGGGACTGGACTAAACGCCAGCGTACGCTTATTGGTAATTGCAATGCTTGGTTTTGCAATTCTTGCCATGTCATTGGCTTTCTTCCTCAAGAACTTCCTATTCTAATTGTAGAGTATCGGCCAGTAGCAGTGATGTGATCCCTGCCTCAGTTATCCCCAGGTAAAGGCAGCTTTTAAGGCAGTCTGAATTGGCACCGGGACTAAATAGTCTCCGCCTGCCACCGGGTGAGGGATTGGGGATGTCGAGTTGGTCATCAATTCTCGAGTGCGATCGCGTAGCGGCTCAATGCGCGCGCATCGCTTCTTCCAAACAGTCAGCTGCTTCAGCTAAGGCTTCTTCCATGGAATCTCCCTGAGTAATAGCTTCTGGCAAATCCTGAAAGTTACCACAAACCCGCCATCAGACTGGTCAGGGGTAAATGTAGCCGGGAATGAAAATCGACTAGTTGTAGATTCTACCATGGGAGTATTAATCCTAGGATAAGCCATTCCATTACTGATAATTTAAACAGGTGCGTTACACTTTGTTAACGCACCCGACAAGATCGGCGATTAGCCCAAAGGGCTACGCTTCGCGATCGCACTTTTATTGAAATTAAAAGCTTCTGAGTACCTAAATATCGTTGCGTATGAGTTTTTTATTCAAACTCATTCAACAGAAGTCAAAGGTTGTCTTAGACTTGCTTTCAAATTTTCGGACACGTCTACTACATTCAACAAATACATATATCACCTAAACTGTTAGTTCATACGTACGTACTCAACAGTTAGATAACCTGTGTTGTCGGGATAGTTTGCATCATTCATCAAAAAGGCACAGGTTTGATCTTTATACAGTGGTATTTCGGGATTCCTGGTATATTGATATTCTTCTAAGGGTATGTCACAGTTTATAATCAGAGAAAATGGATCATACTGAGGATCCATCATTTGTCCTCGATTCCAGTAATCTGGATCCCCTTCAGGTCCACATTTATCTATATCCGGTCCTCCTTTCCATATACCGTCTGCGTGAAAAAAGTAATCTCCATAGTCAGAAAATTTAGTGGCGGGGTAGAAAACTTTAACACCTTGTTCGTTATTGGCATACACCTTAAATTGTCCAGCCAGGTCGAGTTTGATAGGCGCATCCGCCAACGCAGAACCAGCCATGAAGTTGAGTGTAATAAGGAACCCAGCAAAAACAATGAGGAAGCTCTTCAAAATCTTGTTAAGTTTCATGTAGATTTAACCTCTAAATTTGGATAAACCGATGGACAAATTTTACTTTTTGTCTTCAGTCTCTACACTTTAAAGACGATTCCAGAGAGCCTTTTCTGAATTTTTTTAGTTGGCTTTTTTTATAAATAAGTCTCAAGACAGGGTTTTTCGAGGTACACAGAATTTCTTCCCTGTTCCCAATTTTGAAGTTTCCTATTTCCTGCTCTGTTCGCGTTTGGCCGTGGGCCACGCTACGCGAACGCGCAGCGGAGGACGTAGGCCAAAACGTGGGCTACGGCCTTAGCTCTCTAAAACCCAGAAATTTGTACCTCGTCCAAAAAGCGATTCTCTGAAAGAGCCGCTACGGGATTATCGGTACAAGCCGCTACGGGAAGGCACTTTATCGAACTTTATAGCAGTAGCCGTAGGTTGGGTTGAACTTTCTGAAATCTAACTCTCTCAAGGTAACAAAAGGGAGAGATAATGTTGGATTTCATTGCCTTGAGTCCAACCTACACGATGGGTGCATCTTTTTGTTGTAAATCTATAACTGTTGGGGACTATGGGGATATGGGGAGGTGGGGAGTGTGGGAAGAATGGGAAGATGGAGGAGATTTTTATTAATTGGTGCAGGCTGCCTTTCACACACCGCTGCTTCAACACACAGACAACCATGTTTAGGGTTGCATAAATGGGGGATGATTTTAAGAGTTTTGTAGAATGGCCATCTTGCTGGAACAGGCATCTGGCTGTGGAATGGCCATCTTGCTGGAACAGGCATCTGGCTGTGGAATGGCCATCTTGCTGGAACAGGCATCTGGCTGTGGAATGGCCATCTTGGTGGAACAGGCATCTTGCCTGTTTCAATTTCCGGGCAGGCAAGATGCCCACCCCACTGATGTTCATCCCGCCCCTCAGCAATGCCTCATTGTTGACTTCTAACTTCTGATCAGAAGTAGCTGCAACAGGAACCGACTCAGACTCCTGCACCAATCGCACTACCTCCTGCACTTCCTCACCAACAACACTCTCCACTTCCTCCACCGCAACAGATGATGTCACCGTCTCGCCCACAATCGGTTCAACTTCCCTATTCAGCTGGGACATTTCCCTAATTGCTGACTCAGTTGCCTGATTAGTTGGTGTAACCGATAATTCCGGATCAGTCTCATCCTCGCCGATAAAATATCCCCTCAACTCCTCTCTCAGAATCGCCCGCGCCTGGGAGATGCGCTTGCAGACATTCTGGTAGGAAATATTTTGCTGTTGGGCTATCTCTCGATAAGACAGTTCTTGATAAAAATGCAGGATAAAGGTGTGGTGGAGCCGAGCAGGTAAGTTATCAATGGCACGGCGGATCGCAATCTTTTTCTCGTCTGTTTCCAAAGCCCTTTCTGGGGTATCCTCACAGGAAACCAGTCCTTTTTCCTCTCGAATCCCTTCTATATCCTCAACGTGGTTAGCGCTGCGACCATGTTCTCGATGTATATCCACGCAGAGGTTATGAGTCAGCTTTGTCAGCCAAGCCTTAAAATTAGCGATTTTCCCGGCAAATTTTTGCACCTTTTCCCATGCCTTGATCATCGCTCGACTCAGGGCATCTTCAGCATCGGTAGGGTTTCCACCCATCCACCTGAGACAGCGATGATAGAGATAATCTTGATCTTGCTGCCATTGCTGCCAAAACTCTTTCTCAGCAAAAGTGATGGGATTGGCCGAATGCAGTAGAACTGGCTTCTAATTGAATATTTGACATCATAATTGATTGATCAACACAATGGTGTATGGTCTCCACTGGAGTCCAGGGCTGATTTGTTGTAGTAAGCATTCAGCTATCAGCTATCAGCTATCAGCCGTGAGCCTTAGGCTGACGGCTGACGGCTGACGGCACCTCAAGTAGCACCTCAAGTAGCGCATATGCTTACGATTTGTACTCCACATTTTTGACCTCGATACCCGATCACCATTTGAGAGTATAGCGGTTTTTAGTCTGTTAATCTCATAAAACTCATGTAAAAACTCATGTAAAAACTCATGTAAAAACTCATGTAAAAACTCATATATATGGTTTTTATATAGGTTGTAAACAAAATTATTGCTCAAAAAAGCAAGAGGCAAGATGCAAAACGCAAGAGGGGAAAGAGATTCAAAGTTTTATTGTCCAATCAAAAAAGACCATACACGTTTACATGTCAAATAAAAACCCTATATACAGTCGAAAGTGGGGAGTCAACAGAAGCGGTAAATGGGGATAATTATCCCTATATACCCATTTACCGCTTATAAAAATCTGACGAAATCGCGTTTATACAAACAAAATCAATGGCTGTGAGGGTAGCAAAACCCCTATATTGCCGCTTATCTGCTATTATCTGCTATTATCTGCTATTATTACACTCCCCTGTCAGGGAGTCCCAGCAATAAAAATAGTTAACAATATTTAATATTCAGCTGGAAATTATATAAGGTATGATAATTTAAGGTCAGGATAATAAATCAAAGGAGGAAAGTAAGCCTTGAATGCCTGCCATATCGGTAAGCTCCCTACTCGCAAGAAACGGGCAAGATGCCCGTTCCACCGAGAGGAGTGCTATTATCCCTTTAATCGACTGGTAGCTGAAAAAAATTGGGTTTCAAGCCCCGTCCTTGGTTAGACGGCTTTTATCTGATTAGTTATAATCAAAGAGTGGCCTAACACAGACAGGATTCGTCGGTACTGTCATAAACCCCACGAGCGTTTTGCGATGTTAGCACGTGAGGCGCGAAAAACCTCATTAAAAACGTATGGATCCGTGCCAGATACCGAAAACCAGTAAAGCTTTCCTTAAAAACTAAAAGTACCGTGGGGTTAGAAGTTACCGTAAGAAGAGTGGAGCCAAAATCGGCAAAGTTTTAACCCTTTTACCCATAGCCGACTAACCATAAAGGCGACCCTCTGATAAGGTTTCGTCTCCGGCACACGGAAACTGAGGAAGCTCAACGCTAACGGAGATAAGCCCACTGGGGTTAGTTAAGTTAGGCTAGGTATTTTGTTTTTAAACGGATACTCGGCTTAAGTATTGCCTTTGGCGGATAACTAGCTTTAAGGCATGTCGAAGAACTAAGAATCCCCGCTCATAAGCGGGCGGGGAGTGTCAATCAAGACTAGCTATCTATTCGTAAATTCTGATTTATGGGTATGATTGATACCCACCAAGACTCCCCACCAAGACTAGGTATCATAGGAAATAACTAGTAATAACTAGTTATTAATACTAGTTATTAAACCTCCTATGGTTAACTGCTGGTTAACTGGGGTGCCATTGCCCAGTCATCAGCTCTAAAATTGGTGGCTCATTCAGGGGAAACCCATCTAATTTGCTGATTCCTATATACATAATAGTGTTTTTTAAATTCAACAAACACTATAGCTTTTAGTTCTCAAAAGGGGAGGGCAAAACTTCGATCGCTCGTTTCGGTGTGTCACGTTTGCTCGAGCACTTAAAAGGTGCTTGTTTATAAATTGGGGTGACATTTTAGATGAATATTGATTGTATTCTGGAAATTGTTGACCGTCAACTAAAAGAGAGTCAACATCGACCCCTTACATCCACAGAAGTTATGATGCTGGGTGGGATTTGGCAGTATAGAACTTATAACCAAATTGCCCTCGAAGCAGGTTATAGTGCAGGCTACCTTACTAATGTCGTTGCTCCAGATTTGTATCAGCGACTCTCCCAGGTGATTGGCCAGCGGGTAAACAAGAAAAACTGTCGGGTGCTGCTGGAGTCTTATGCCACCACCCAAGCATCCCCAGAGACAAACCCTTTGAACCCAGATCTGGTGAAGCCAGAGCTGACGGGAAATGCTGCCAATGAAACCCATGAGATACTACCTTGCTATCCCAGTGGCTCAATCCCTATCAACTCTCCCTTTTACCTAGAACGCTCTTCCCTTGAGGAGCAAGTTTATCAAGAAATCAAGAAACCGGGAGCGTTAATCAGGATTAAAGCTCCCAGAGAAATGGGCAAAACCTCTCTGCTGCTGAGGATTCTTGACCATGGCAACCGCCTGGGCTACCATACTGTCAGCTTGAACCTAGAGCAAGTCGAGCAGGGAATTTTGAGCAATTTGAATCAATTTTTGCGCTGGCTGTGTGCCAACATCGCTCAACAGCTTCAGCGTAAACCGATGCTAGATGAGTATTGGGATGAAGACCTGGGCAGTAAAATTAGCTGCACCCTCTACTTCCAAGACTATCTACTAGATTTAATTGATACTCCCCTAATCTTGGCATTGGATGAGGTGAGCCAGATTTTCGAGCATCCCCAAGTCGCCAAGGATTTTTTACCTCTGTTGCGTTCTTGGTACGAAGAAGGGAAAAGACTGCCCATCTGGCAAAAGCTTCGCCTGGTAGTGGTTCACTCCACGGAAATTTACGTTCCCCTCGAGCTTAACCAGTCTCCTTTCAATGTGGGGCTGCCGGTTCAGTTAAACAACTTCAGCCAGGACGAGGTGCAGCAGTTAGCTCAACGCTACGGACTCGACTGGATAGGTCCCGAAGATGCTAAACAATTAATGGTAATGCTGGGGGGACATCCGGCACTGGTAAACTTAACGCTCTATCATCTTAGTCGCAAGGATATAACTCTTTCCCAACTGCTAGCAAGTGCTCCCACTGCTACCGGAATTTATGCTAATCACTTGCAGCGTCATTGGGCAACATTGGCAAAACAGCCGGAATTAGCACAAGCTCTTGATACGGTTCTCAAGGCCACTGAACCTGTGCCCTTAGACCCCATCCTAACTCACAAGTTAAGCAGTATGGGGTTGATTAAACTTTCAGGTGCTCAAGCGATCGCAGCTTGTGAATTGTATCGGCAGTTTTTTACGAACAAGGGAGAGCAACAGTTTATGTATACAGCATCTGTCTCGTAGCCTAATCATGATTGATCAGCGGTCAGCGGTCAGCGGTCAGCGGTCAGCGGTCAGCCATTCGCGACTTGAGGTGCTTTGTGGCACAGGCTTCTAGCCTGTGATCTAGCGCATTAGCTGATAGCTGAATGCTTACGATCAGTTTTTAATGCTCCGTTCACGATTCAATGTTTTGTTTATTAGTTTTTTCATGAGATTTTATATGAGTTATGAGATGAGTTTTATGAGTTTAGTAGGTCAAAAGTCAAACTAATATAGTAAGTATTCAGCGGTCAGCGGTCAGCGGTCAGCTTAATGCTTAAAATAAACCTCTTTTGGTAGTGCGTAGGGTGCGTTAGGGGCGGGCTGTCCCAACCCTGGCGCTCGAGACGGAAAATGAGGGCGAGCCCTTGGGTGGTGCGTTACGGTGCGGACTATCCCAACGCTGGCGCTCGAGGCGAAAAATAAGGGCAAGTCCGCCCCTAACGCACCCTACGAACTAAAACAATGCTCCATAAATCCCAGTTCAATGTCTGTGTCTTGTGTCTGTTAGTCTGATGAAAAACTCCGATTATAAGCTGAAGAGTAAATTGAATTTGGAAACTGGCTCCTTAACAATTGTTGGTACGGGGATTCAATTGGTAAGTCATCTGACCTTGGGGGCGAAAGCCTGGATAGAACAAGCGGACAAGGTTTTATATGCTTTGGCTGACCCAGTAACGGCTAAATGGCTCAAAGAATTGAATGCCACAGCAGAAGCTTTGCCATATAACCGGAACAATCAATGGCGCAGAGACACTTATCAAGAAATGACCGAAAGGATATTGACAGACGTTCGTAAGGGGCTGAATGTCTGTGCTGTGTTTTACGGTCATCCTGGGGTTTTTGCCAATCCAGCCCAGGCAGCTATTAAACAGGCACATCGTGAAGGCTTCAGAGCACAGATGCTACCTGGGATTTCTGCGGAAGATTGCTTATTTGCTGACCTTGGTGTCGATCCTGGTCGAAACGGGTGTCAAAGTTTTGAAGCAACGGACTTTTTGATTCGACGGCGTAAATTTGACCCCACTAGCCCCTTGATTTTGTGGCAGATTGCCATGGTTGGCAATCTCGGTTTTTACAAACCGGAGGAACAGTTTCGTCCTCTAACTATATTGACCGAGGTCTTAAAAACACATTATGGAGGTGACCATGAAGTGATTGTTTACGAAGCAGCTGTTTATTATCCAGTTTGCAAACCAGTTATCCAGCGTATTCCTCTGTCCAAGCTACCACAGAGCAGTGTTACTGAGGTTTCAACCCTTTATATTCCGCCT
This sequence comes from Moorena sp. SIO3I8, assembly GCF_010692325.1. Classification (GTDB taxonomy): domain Bacteria; phylum Cyanobacteriota; class Cyanobacteriia; order Cyanobacteriales; family Coleofasciculaceae; genus Moorena. Next base: position 11,244 of record NZ_JAAHHW010000010.1, read on the forward strand.
CACGCTCTAGCACCTGTGGACAAAGACATGATGGCGCGCTTAGGTATGTCTTTTGTTAAAGAAGCTACAGGGGAGAAACAGATCTGATGACAGCTTATCAACAAACTGTGTCCAACCTCAAGTTAGCGATCGCACAGAACCCTGAGAAAGCTAAGGCTCTAGCTCAGCAAGGTGAGGCTGATCGGCTGATGGGAGATTTTGAAGCTGCCCTCGCTAAGTTCACCGATGCCCTTGAGCTAAATTCTAACTACCCTTGGGCTCTCGCTCACCGTGGAGAAACCTACTATCAGATCAAACGTTATCAGGAAGCCCGAACAGATTTTAGCCGCGCTATTGATCTCAACCCTAACTACCTTTGGGCCCTTGCTCACCGGGGCGTAACCTACCGCTTTATGGGGGAAGCATATTACACAATGGCAGTGGCTGACTTGGATCGAGCCATTGAGCTGAAGCCGGATTACCTTTGGGCAATTGCCTATCGTGCCCGAGTTTATGAGCTGATGAAGTGCTACCAGAAAGCCCTGATTGATTTTGACCGAGCGATCGCCCTTGACAAAACGATATTTGTGAAAAATTGGCGGATTGAGAGAGGGTTAATCCTTTGCTATGACGGCCAATATGCTGAGGCGATCGCTTGTTGCCAGCAGAGGTTAGAGGAAGTTCCTGATGACACTACAGCTTTATACTGTATTGCAGTAGCGAAGGCTCGCTGGCAGGGATTGACCCAGGCCAAAAGCGAGATTGAGCTTACGCGGACAGTATTGCTGTCTCAATGGGACACAGGGGATCGAGGAGATATTCTGTACCGACTGAGCGCCTTAGCCATCTTGGTAGGTAACTGCGAACAAGCATGGGAATATCTAGAAGAAGCTATTCCTATTAATGATGAAGCCATTGAGTTAGTCAGTCACGACCCAGCTTGGATGGAGTGGCGAGATCACCCGAAAACTCAGGCATTACTCGCTATAGGAAAGGGAGTAGGGAGTAGGGAGTAGGGAGTAGGGAATATGGCATCAACAATGCTCACAATTCCTACAGGGATTGCTATATAGCGTTTTATAGCCTAATGAGGTACACAGGATTTTTTCCCTGTTCCCTGTTCCCCTCCTGGGAGGGGTTAGGGGTGGGTTACTCTTCCCTGCTCCCTGCTCCCTGCTCCCTAAAAACATGCACCTCACCCAATTGAAAACCCCTATAGTTAAGGGTTTGAAACAACAAAGCTCAATCAATTAAGTTTCAAATAACAGTCAAGGAGGAATTTGATCCAGATGGATAATAACACTTGGGCTCTTGCTCAAAAAGCAGAAACTCTTCGCTTGTCAGGAGCTTATGAACAGGCGATAGAGAAATTTGAAGAACTTCAAAAAAGTGACTCGGACAATGCTTGGATCAATGCCCACCTAGGAACAACTTACTACCAGTTGATGGATTATGGTAAGGCCGAAAAATACTTGACAAAAGCCGTCGAAAAGAATCATAAGTATCTCTGGGCTCATGCACATCTAGGTGAAACCTACCGTCTACGAGCAATTACAGAAAATGATAAAGAGCAGAAAAATGAATCTATTAAATCAGCTCTAAGACATTTCAAAACAGCGCTTGATCATAAAGCACCAGAAAACAGCAACTATGGGTGGGCATTAGCTCACTTGGGAGCAACCTACCGCCTGAAAATAACTCTGGATAAGAATAAATTAGCCAAGAATGAGATAGATGAAAAAAGTAAAAAACAAGCTTTGAATTATCTTGACAGAGCGATTGAACTTATGCCCACATATGCCTGGGCTTGGGGTATGCGATCGACAGTTCACAGATTAGCTCAAGAATACGAGGAGTCATTGTGGGATTTGGGAGTAGAAACACAAATATCTCCAGACATGGAGACTTTACAACACTCTCCTTCTCCTGTTCCATTCTTAGTAAGCAGGAGGGTAAGTCTTTATGAACATGCATTTCTGTTTTTTTATTTAACGAAGATACAAGATAACTCAGAAAAGAAAGAGAGATACTATAGTGGAGCGATCGCTTGTGCCCAACAAATCTTGATCCTGAAGCCAGGTGATTTGATAGGTCAACTCATTTTAAAGGTAATTGAAGGTACACAAAAGAATGAAGAAGATAAACTTAATAATAAATTTCTAAAAGAATGCAAAATACTTATTGAAAAGATAGATGCCAAGCTTGCTGAGATATGTAAAGCAGTATTGATATACATGATAAAGGCTGAGCCTAAAACCAAGCATAAGTTGGAGATGCTGGCTCAGGCAGAAGGTATGTCAGGACATAAATTAAAGAAGCTTGTTGATGATGTCCTCAAGAAGTTTCCCAACAATATTGAACCCAAAAATATTGAACCCAAAAATATTGAACCCAACAATCCTGAGATTAAAGCAGAGGCACAATTATGGCTGTGGCAAAACTTTGGATGGGTCGAAGGATCTGCCAGTGCTCTTTCCTTCCTTGCTGATTTAAGTGAAGTTCTGCGATATTTTGATCAACACTATGATGATATAACTGGTGAACCATTGCCTTATCGAGAGCTTGCCTTGATAATCTATGATCAATACGCACTGGAAAGGCTTTATCAAACTGCAACATTGTCAGAAGCAGAACGGGAAAAAGAATTTAAGAAATTGTTGCCGTCGATAAAACCACTACCATTAGCTTAGATTCTTGATTCGTGACTAGATTAAAAATTAGCAGGATATTTCATGAGTAAACTATTTCATTTATTAACCGATTTGGCCCTTGATCCCAAGAAACAAAGTGTTTTTATCAATAACCCCAGTTCGGTAATGGACAAGGTGGGTTTATCTGAAGCAGAGCAGACGGCGATGATCAGCAAAGAAGCTGCTAAAATTACAGCGTTATTTGCTGATGAACAAGTTCCTCTTGCCTTAAGTATTGGCGATCCCGGTCCCGATCCCTTGCCAGATCCAGACCCTTTTCCGATGCCAGATCCAGACCCTTCTCCATCAGAAGAAGAAGAAGAAGCTGCATCGCTGAATTAAGGAATGAATGCGCGGACATCTGGTTTTATTAAAGCCCCCTAAATCCCCCAATTCTGGGGGACTTGTCTTGATGCAGTCGCTCATGGGGGAAACCACGGCAATAGCGAGTGGGGGGAACCCCCAAGACCGCGCTGCCTCCCCAAGACCGCGCTGCATCGCTTGAGAGTTTTGTTCCCCCCAGAATTGGGGGGCTAGGGGGGCGAAACCATACCCATAATCAGCAACACCGAAGAAGCTGCATCGCTTTTGTAAAGGTGCCCATTCCACCCACCGGGTCAAACAGCTTTTAGGAAATGCACCTCACTTAACCGTTAGGTTAGGTGGGGTTGTTAATTTTAAATCACTGATAACTTTGTACACTTGGAAAAGTGGATTATTATTTGATCAGCTCAAACCACAACCAGTGCGGTTTTTTATCATAAAAACTCCTTTAAAGGAGGTAAGTATGCGCGATTTATCAGGTTACCAAGTTACGGAAAAACTCCATGAGAGCACCAACTCCTTAGTCTATCGCGGACATCGGCGAGCAGATCACCAACCTGTTATCCTTAAAATGCTCAAACAGGCTTATCCTTCCCCTGAAAGCATTGCTTGGTTCAAGCGAGAGTATGAAACAACCCAAACTATTAACTTACCCGGTGTCATAGATGTTTACAGCTGGGAAAACCTAGAAACTAACTGGGTAATGGTGTTAGAAGATTTTGGGGGCGAATCTCTCAATCGGATCATTCCGAAGCAGGAATTCACAATTGGTGAGTTTCTCCACCTGGCCATTGAGATTGTTGACATTCTCGGTCAGGTTCACCAGCAGCATATTATTCACAAAGATATTAACCCATCAAATATTATCTTAAATCAGAATACTGGTAAGCTTAAGCTAATTGATTTTGGTATTTCAACCACACTGTCGCGAGAAATCTCAACCTTTCGCAACCCGAATGTATTAGAAGGAACCCTAGCTTATATCTCCCCAGAACAAACGGGTCGAATGAATCGAGCCATCGATTACCGCACTGATTTTTACTCCCTGGGGGTGACCTTTTATGAATTGCTGACGGGAGAGTTACCCTTCCCCAGCAATGATGTTTTGGAATTAGTCCATTGTCATATTGCTAAACAACCGACACCACCACAGGAACTAAAACCAGAGATTCCAGCAATTCTTTCAGCGCTCCTGTTGAAATTGATGGCGAAAAATGCTGAAGAACGCTATCTATCAGCCTATCGGATCAAGGCAGATTTAGAAGAATGTTTCAGACAGTGGCAAACCAAAGGGCAAATTGATGCTTTCGTGATCGATCAGCACAATGTTTCCGATCAATTTCAAATACCACAAAAACTGTATGGGCGAGAACAGGAGATTTCTACCCTATTAGCTGCCTTTGAACGAGTCAGCCAAGGAGCTAGTGAAATCATGCTGGTTTCGGGGTATTCTGGTATTGGCAAGTCCGTATTAATACAGGAGGTATATAAGCCACTGACTCGCCAACATGGCTATTTTATTTCTGGTAAGTTTGACCAGTTTCAACGAAATATTCCTTACGCTTCCTTAATTCAGGCATTTCGGTCATTAGTACAACAGTTACTCACAGAAAGTCAAGCAGAGATTCACAATTGGCGAGAGAAGCTGCAAGGGGAATTAGGGAAAAATGGACAGGTAATCATTGAATTTATTCCTGAAGTAGAACTGATTATTGGTCCACAACCACCTGTCCCAGAGCTTCCGCCATCAGAATTGCGGAATCGCTTTAATTTTGTTTTTCAAAAATTTATTAAGATATTCACTCAACCCGAACATCCGTTAGTCATTTTCCTTGACGACTTACAGTGGGCAGATAGAGCTTCGTTGAAATTAATTCAACTACTGATGACAGCAGCAGATAATAAATATCTGTTTATAATTGGGGCATATCGGGATAATGAAGTAAACGACGTACATCCTTTGACTCAAAGCTTGGAACAGCTTGAAAAAGCAAGAGTAACAATTAAGAGAATACTACTTCTCCCCTTAGCCTTAACCGATGTTACTCAACTTATCGTTGATACCTTTTTAGTAGATTCAATAACTGCCAAGCAGCTTGCCGAATTGATACAGGAAAAAACTGGTGGAAATCCGTTTTTTATCAATGAGTTTATAAAATCTATGTATTCTGAAGGTTGGTTTTATTTTAACTATCATTCTCATAAATGGGAGTGGGATATAGAGCAAATAAAAGCGCAACCACTTACAGATAATGTGGTGGAGTTGATGATCAAAAAGGTAAAAAAAATACCGACAGCAACTCAGGCATTATTAAAATTAGCAGCTTGCATAGGGAACCAGTTTTATCTGAAAACACTGGCAGTGATATATGAAAAATCTATACAGGAAACTGCAACGGATTTACAGTCAGCACTCCAATCTGGTCTAATTGTACCCCTTAGCTATGCCTACCAGTTGGTGGAACTTGATATCGAAGGGTTGTCAAATCAGTTAGTTGTAGAATACAAATTTGCCCACGACCGTATCCAACAAGCAGTTTACTCGCTCATTCCCAAAGTAGATACCCAAGCAGTACATCTGGGTATTGGCAAGTTGTTACTGCAAAATAAATCCTCTGAAGAATCTGAACAGAAGCTGTTTGAGATTGTTAACCAGTTGAACAAAGGTCGGGAGCTAATTGAGGAACAAACAGAGCGAGATGAGTTAGCTCGATTAAATCTGCGGGCAGGCAAAAAAGCAAAATCTTCAGCTGCTCGTCAACTTGGTTTCAATTATCTCCAGACCGGCTTAAGTTTATTAGGTAACCAGAGTTGGTCGCAGCAGTATAACCTCAGCTTAGATTTGTATGTGGAGGCAGCAGAAGCAGCTTATACAATTGCCAACTACGACCAAATGGAGCCCTTGACTGAGATAGTCTTGCAAAAAGCCCAAACACTGCTAGACAAAGTCAAAGTCTATGAAGTCAAAATGCAAGCCTATTGTGCTCAAAGAAAATTTATAGAAGCAGTCAAAACTGGGCTAGACGTTCTGAAATTACTTGGGATCGAATTACCCGAACAACCCAACCAGTGTGATCTGACGGGAGAGATAGAGCAGATCAAGTCTGCCTTGGGGGGCAGGCAAGCCCAGCAGCTAATGGACTTACCCCAAATGACCGATCCCCATAAACTAGCAGCTATGGGGGTTATGAACTACTTGTTGAGCCCTGCCTACATAGCAATGAATCAACTCAGCTTGGTAAATTGGTGCCGACAGGTGAATTTATCGATTCAGTTTGGTAATTCCCCTGATTTCGCTTTTCCCTATGCCGGTTACGGGCTTATCCTCTGCTTAAGAGGAGAGCTGGAGGCTGGCTATCAGTTTGGTCAACTGGCTTTGAAGTTACTAGAACGATTCAAAGATAAAACATTCAAAGCCAGAACTTATGCAATATATAATTTCTCTCTAAAGCATTGGAAGGAACCGCTCAGGGATATATCATCTGTTTCCACGGAAGCTTATCAAAGTGGAATAGAAACTGGAGATCTTGAATATGCTGCTAGTGCTATGGTTACCTATGCCTACGCTTTATACCTAAGTGGCATTGAGCTGACGGATGCTAAGAAAGAGACGGCGAAAGCAATTGTAGCTACTATTCAAACTCAGCAGGAAGCTTACCTTCATTGGACTCAAACCTATATGCAGGCTATCCTTAACTTGATGGGAGAAACAGAAAATCCCTGCCGTTTGATTGGTGAAGCATACGATGAAGAAAAGATGATGCCAGTCCATCTAGGCAGTGGAGATCGCACGGCACTGATGCATGCTTATTCCCATAAACTCGCTCTGTGTTATCTTTTCCAGGAATTTCAGCAAGCGGTTGAAAATGCAGACCAGTTTGAAGACTATGCTGCTAATGCTGGCTCATCATTCATCCTTACCACTGCTTACTTCTATGATGCCCTGGCTCGGCTAGCATTTTATCCTGATGCTTCAGAGACTGAAAGAGCAGAAATTTTGACCAAGGTTGCTGCTAAACAAGAAAAAATGGAACTCTGGGCAAAGCAAGCTCCGATGAATTTTCTACACAAATTTTATCTAGTCGAAGCTGAACGAGCCCGAGTTTTAGGCAAAGATAGCGAAGCTAGAGACTATTACGACCGCGCTATTACCTTAGCCCATAAAAACGACTATCTCAACGAAGAAGCCCTAGCTTATGAACTAGCAGGCAAATTCTATTTAGCTAGAAACCAAAACCACGTTGCTCGCCACTACCTACAAGATGCCCACTATACTTATCAAGGCTGGGGAGCTGTGGCTAAGGTAAAGGATTTGGAAGCTCGATACCCACAATTTTTGGCTACAGTTTCAACAGATAGTATTAAAACTAGCTTAAATCCGTCAATTACCGACTCAGGTAAAACTACATCCGGTGTTTTGGATATCAATAGCATTCTCAAAGCATCGCAAACTATTTCTGGGGAAATTATCCCAGACAAGTTGCTGGAAAAGTTAATGAAAATCCTGATTGAGAATGCTGGGGCTCAAAAAGGTTTTATGATACTGGATAAGGACGGTGATTGGGTAATTGAAGCTGAAGGAAAAGTGGATTCTGATCAGGTGACTACACTGCAATCCCTGCCAGTAGACTCTGTGGATGCTGCCAGTAAAACCCCGGTCTTGTCAGTCTCTATCGTCAATTATGTGGCTCGCACCCAGGAAAATTTAGTTTTAAGTGATGCGGCTAATCAAGGACAATTTACTCGTGACCCCTACATTGTTGCCACTCAACCCAAATCGATTATCTGTAGTCCTTTGTTAAATCAAGGTAAACTAAGCGGTATTTTATATTTAGAAAATAATTTAACTACAGACGCATTTACGAGCGATCGCATTGAAGTGTTAAGAATGCTTTCTGCTCAAGCTGCTATCTCTATTGAAAATGCTCGTCTCTATGGACAGTTAGAAGACTATAACCGCAATCTAGAGCTTAAAGTAGAAGAGCGCACTCAAGAACTATCTCAAACTTTGGACGTTCTCAAAGCTACTCAAGCGGAACTAATATTTGAAAACGAGTTACTCAAGAGTGACGAACAAGCCGCGAATTTTGATTATCAAGTGGGGGGAAGTTTACCGATGGATGCTCTCACTTATGTGGTGCGTTCTGCTGACAGAACTCTCTATAAAGCTTTAAAGCAAGGGGAGTTTTGTTATATTCTCAATCCCCGCCAGATGGGCAAGTCAAGCCTGATGGTACGTATGATTAACCACCTGAACAATGAGGGGATTAGCTGCGCGGCGATTGACCTGACTCGGATTGGCAGCGAAAATGTTACCCCTGACCAATGGTATAAGGGATTGGCAGTAGAGCTATGGCGAAGTTTTGGTTTACTAAGAAAGGTGAATTTAAAAAAGTGGTGGAATGAACGAGGAGATATTTCTACGGTTCAGCGGTTGAGTCAATTTATTGAAGAAGTCTTACTGGGTGAGGTTGATCAACCAGATAACAGTTTACCGAATAAACGGGTAGTTTTTATCGATGAAGTTGATAGCGTCTTGGGCTTGAATTTTCCAGTTAATGACTTTTTTGCTCTGATTCGCTCTTGCTATAATCAGCGTACTATCAATCCAGACTATGGCAATTTAACCTTTGCTCTGTTTGGGGTTGCTACCCCCTCTGGCTTAATTACAGACCACCAAAGAACTCCTTTTAATATTGGTCAGGCGATTCAACTGGAGGGCTTTAAAGAGCATGAAGCCCAACCTTTGCTTCAAGGATTAGCAGAGAAAGTGAGCAATCCTCAAACACTGCTCAAAGAACTGTTAGCATGGACGAGTGGTCAGCCTTTTTTGACCCAAAAGATCTGTCAATTCATCCGCAGTACTTCATCTGCTATCCCTACCAACGACGAAGCTGAATGGATTGAAAATTTGGTGCGAACCAAGGTGATAGAAAATTGGGAATCCCAGGATGAACCAGAGCATTTGAGAACTATACGCGATCGCATCCTGGAGAGTAAACAATCTGTAGGGCTACTGGAAATCTATCGACAAATTGTCGAGCAGGGAGAAGTGGTGGCTGTTGACAGTCCAGAGGAAAAGGAATTGCTGTTGTCTGGGTTAGTGGTGAAGCAACAGGGATGTCTGAGAGTCAATAACCGGATTTATGAATCCATCTTTGACCGCAGTTGGGTTGAGCAGCATGTTTAAGTGGGATATTGGACTTTCAATTAAAATAGTAAAGGGAATAGGGAATAGGGAGTAGGGAGTAGGGAGTAGGGAGTAGGGAGTAGGAAACAGAGAGTAGGGAGTAGGGAGTAGGGAGTAGGAAACAGGGGACAAAAATTATCACTCACAATTCATTTAGGTACACTATATAGAGATTATTAATTATTAGTGCTAAGATATTAATTACCAATAAGTTTATCTATTAATTAAGCTGATGAAAGCTGCCATTGTACGTATTGGAGATTCCCAAGGAATTAGAATTCCTAAAGCAATTATTGAAGAATGTGGTTTAGCCAATGTAGTTGAAATAACAGTAGAAGATGGGAAGGTAATCATTTCGCCAGTATCCCAGTCTCGTCAAGGATGGGAAGAAGCGTTTAAAGAAATGGCAGAAAATGGTGATGATGAATTATTAATTGATGATCGGATTAAAAATTATTGGGATGAAGAGGATTGGAAATGGTAGCGATTTCTAAGCCAAAAGATAGTGTTGGGTTTCCTTGCTTCAAACCAAGCTACAAGAGAATGCGATCGCGTAGCGGCTCCAACTTCGATCTTCGATTCGGCGCAAGCGTGTAAGTATTCAACCCGATAGAATTGAATCTAGCGACCAAACCTCTCTGTTAAGCCAATGACAACTTCCCTTGAAGAAGCCCTCAACACGGTTAGTCAACTGCCTCCTGAACAGCAGGCTATGCTGGTTGAAATCATCCAAAACCGTCTGATCGAATCCCGTCGTAAAGAAATTGCTGAGGATGCCAAAGAATCGATTGCTAGATTTAAACAGGGCAAGTTACGACCTCAGTCAGCAGAGACTGTAATTTCTCAATTGCAAAAGGCTCTTGACGAAAACCCATGAGGCAACTGGTACTTACCCCAAAATTTAAGCGGGCTTATCGTAAGTTTGTCTCTCGCAACGCCAAACTCCAGAAACGCATTGAAAACACCCTGAGGCAAATGGAAGAAGATGTTTTTGACCCAAAACTAGGTACCCATTCTCTGAAAGGAGAGTTATTGGGCCTCAAAGCCTGCTCCTGTGGATACGATTGCCGGATTGTGTTTTCCATTGAGACAGACCAACAGATTCAAGATGAAGTAATTATTTTACTCGATATTGGCACCCACGATGAGGTGTATTGAGGGTGCATTGTGGGTATTCCCGTCTTGATGATATTGACCACATTCCCCTAAAAAAGGCGAAGTTCAATCCGCTTACCTAAAGCAGCTAGTGCCCGTTCCAGTGTAGGAAGTTTCGTCCCGTGATCGGGGTTGAGAATGCGCCTGACTTCCTGTTCATCGGTATTGAGAGTATGGGCTAATTGGAGTGATGTGATCCCTGCCTCGGACATGGCCAGGTAAAGGGCAGCTTTTAAGGCAGTCTGAATTGGCACTGGGACTAAATAGTCTCCGCCTGCCGGGGGTGAGGGGTTGGGGATGTCGAGTTGGTCATCAATCCTCGCAGCGATCGCTTCTTCCAAACAGTCCGCTGCTTCAGCCAAGCCTTGTTCCATGGAATCTCCCTGAGTAATAGCTTCTGGCAGATCCTGAAAAGTTACCACAAACCCGCCATCCGACTCGTCAGGGGTAAATGTAGCTGGGAATGAAAATCGACTCATAGTAATGGCATGGTTAAATCTCATCTTCCTGTAGACCAAGCTGACGTAGCATTGCCTTCAATGTCCCAGTCTTGAGTTCATCTTTGGGATTGCGGACAATAGTAAATCGGTCACCAAAATAAAGTGTGACGTGGCTTCCTTTCCCGCGCTTTTTGTCAACACGAGATTCGAGACCACGCTCTCTGGCTAACTTTTTTACCCTCCTAATGAACTCACTTCCTTTCATGATAAAACTATGGGACATTATTGTCCGCTAGTCAAGGGTGAAATGACTCGTGTTGGGTTTATCAAAGATTTGCGATCGCTCTTAGCGGAAGCTTCGCTTCATCCCATAGCGACTCCATTCGCGTAGCGTGGCCCAAAGGCCAAGGAGCATCGCACTTCCTCTCCCTATTCCCTATTCCCTGTTCCCTATTCCCTATTCCCTGCTCCCTGCTCCCTGCTCCCTAAAACCCAAGACTTTGTACCTCACCCAATTGAAAACTTCTATAGTTCAATCAACTCTCCATCAAAATCAACCGCAAAGCATCTAACTGCACATACCATGGCTGAGGCCAAGCTTTAATCTGATGCCATTTTTCCTTGAAAACTTCAGCTTGGAGGTGGTATTGCTGAGGATTGTAGGACTTACCAAGTTTAGTTGGTTTTGCCCCCCTAACCCCCCAACTTTGGGGGGGAATCATGTCAAAGTCCCCCAGAATTGGGGGATTTAGGGGGCAATCTATAACTCCTGTATTCCTAGAAGCAGTATATAAATTCAGATACAGTGTAACTCTGTGCTGGGTTTCACTCATCGTCACCAGCCAACAGGGAAACGTATTGTCGTGATTTGGCTCTTTGAGAAATATCAGATGATGGGCACGGATGCCAACATAAGCCAACGATTTCCTGATCGGTTCTACAACTGAAAGACTACAGTTCCAGTCCAGGGCTTGAATTTTTTGGTGGTCAATAATTTCAACCCGAGAAAAGTTTTTACACTCCGTTAATTGTGCTACCCTAAAGCTAGGAGGATGCTCAAAAATAGCTTCTTTAGAACCAGAAGCAATAACCTTTCCTTCGGAAAGGACTAACAGATTACCACAAACTCGGTAAGCTTCCTCTAATTTATGGGTCACGAAAAGAGTGGCTCCTTGATAAGTAGAGAAAACTTCCGTTAGTAGCATTTCGATCTGATTCCGGAGATAGGTATCAAGGGCAGAAAGGGGCTCATCTAATAGTAACGCTTCTGGTGCGATCGCCATTGCTCTTGCCAAGGCTACCCGCTGCTGCTGTCCCCCAGAAAGTTCGTGAGGATAGCGCTTTTCTAGTCCCTGTAAATGCATCAGTTCAATGTATTTCCATACCCGTTCATTCCTTTGGGCTTTCGGCAATTCCTGCAAGCCAAAGCCGATATTTTGAGCAACATTCATGTGGGGAAAGAGGGCGTAGTTTTGAAACACAAAACCAATGCGACGTTGGTGAGGAGGAAGATTAATACCCTGTTTAGAATCAAACAAAACTCTTCCGTTCAAGACAATGCGGCCTTGAGTGGGTGTAGCCAAACCAGCAATACACCGTAGCGTCATACTTTTACCAGAACCAGAAGCCCCTAAGATACCTAAGGGCTTACCATTAGCAGTAAATTTAGCATCTAGGGTAAAGCTAGAGCTTACCTCTTTTCGTAACTCTACTAAAAGTCCTTGACTTGGTTCTATGTTAGATTTTTTCCCTGTTCCCTGTTCTTTTCCCCCCTGATTAAGGAAAGCTCTAGTCCCCCCCTTATTAAGGGGGGTTAGGGGGGATCCCTTCCTTACTTCTATGTTAGATTTTTTCCCTATTCCCTGTTCTTTTCCCCCCTTAATAAGGGAAGCTCTAGTCCCCCCCTTAATAAGGGGGGTTAGGGGGGATCCCTTACTTACTTCTATGTTAGATTTTGTCCCTGCTCCCTGCTCCCTGCTCCCTGCTCCCTGCTCCCTGTTCCCTGCTCCCTGCTCATAGTTAATGATGGTGATTGCCACGAGAGCGATCGCAACCATAATCAACACCCATAGTAGTGCTTCCCCCATCCTCCCGGCTTGGGCTGCAAAAAAGATAGCGATCGCAATGGTTTGGGTTCTGCCAGGAATACTCCCGGCTAGCATTAACGTAGCGCCAAACTCTCCCAAAGCTCTAGCAAAAGCCAGAACTGTCCCCGCCATCACCCCTGGCCAAGCCAACGGTAGCAACACTTGCCAAAATACCCTACATTCAGAAGCCCCCAACGTACGGGCACAGTTAATCAAATCCTGATTAACTTGTTTGAAAGCTCCCAATACAGTTTTATACATCAAAGGAAAGGCAACGACAGTAGCAGCAATCACAGTAGCAGGCCAAGACAAGATTACAGATAATCCCAATTGCCTTAATAGCTGTCCCACTGGGCTATTTCTACCTAGTAACAACAGTAATAAGAAGCCAACTACTGTAGGCGGTAGCACTATCGGAAGGGTTAAGATACTATCAATAATTCCTTTAGCTTTCCCTTGATAGCTAAACATCCAACCCGCTACTGTAATTCCCAGAAAGAAAGCAAAGATAGTAGCCAAGCCAGCAGTCTTTAGGGAAATCCATAAAGGAGATAAATCTTCCATAGTGTTGAACAAAGAGTATGGGTAGTGTGGAAAGTGTGGGTAGTGTGGGCAGAAAAAACGGCATATATAGGGTCTCTAATAGTTATAAGGCAAATTCAATTTTATTACCCCGACTCCCGACTCCCGACTCCCGACTCCCGACTCCCTATTCCCTATTCCCTGTTCCCTATTCCCTATTCCCTACTCCCTACTCCCTACTCCCTTATCCGCCATAATAAACCCATACCTCAAAAATATAGTTTTAGCTGAATCACTGATTATAAACTGTACAAACTGGTTAGCATGATCATGGTTTTTAGACTCCTTTAATACTGCTACTGGGTAGATAATCCGGGAGTAAGACTCTGGCGGAGCAGTAGCAACTCGTTTAACTTGGTTTGATACCTTAGCATCTGTTGCATACACCAATCCAGCATCCACATTACCTGTTTCCACATAGGATAGAACTTGACGAACATCTTTGCCAAAAACCAACTTCGGTTTCAGCTGCTCAAACAAATTAAGAGTAGTGAAAACTTCCTTAGCATACTGTCCAGCTGGTACACTTTCCGGGTCTCCCATTGCTATTTTACTAATTTTATCAGAGGTTAAGTCCTGAAAATTAGAGATACCCGTCTGGTCTTTAGGAGTAACTAAAACTACCTGATTATTAAGAAGACTTTGCCTTGTCCCTTCTAGTAAAAGCCCCTTAGATTCCAGAGCATTCATCTGTTTCGGAGCTGCTGAAATAAAAACATCCACTGGCGCTCCCTGTTCGATTTGTTGCTGCAACGAACCAGAGGATGCAAAATTATAAATAATGGTAACATCTGGTGTTTCCTTAGTGTAGAGTACTTTGATAGCTTTCATCGCATCTTGTAAGCTAGCAGCCACTGATACCGTTAGGCTCACCACTTCTGGCTGTTGATTGTTAAAGGTAAGAGCATTGCAAGCTATTAACACTAAGGATAGACTTAAGCACAGAAACCATGATCTAGTTAGGGATTTAATCATAAAAGTTATTAGTAGAGTTATAGCATTTTATAGTAACCGTGATATACATTTAAATTTTCTTCCCTACTCCCTACTCCCTACTCCCTACTCCCTACTCCCTACCCAATTAGATACTTAACAACAAAAAAAAATAGCCGTAGAAATAATGTCCACGGCTATTTCAAGTCCACAGTAAGTGGATTCAAATCGCTATGTCACTCAGTTCCCGAACCTATCGAGAAATGCTCCTATTTAATCATACCGGAACTTTTGTTTTTGCCAAGGGGGGGCAACCCCCCCAGAAACTAACGTTTTAACGGAGCATCCAATACTTAGTGATGATCGTAATCACCTCCCCTGGCATGCCCGTAGGTTGCAGAGGACTCCACTCGGAAGCCTGTGCGTAGTTCATGGCAGACAGGGTATGAATAGTATTAGTTACTCCTTGACGAGGCCCCTTTAAAATGTGCTGAACAGGTTGTTGCTTTGGGAAAAAATCTTCAAGATTAATTCCGGGAATTTGATCTTCAGGATTATTGTCGGGGTTAGGGATAAATTCTTGCGACATAGCTCAATAGTTTAATTTAGTTTATTTGATTATTGTAATGATTATATATTTTATTGTCAAGGGTTTTTAGAATTTTTTTGGGGGGGGTATTTTAATGGTAAAAAAAAGCGATCGCGTAGCGGCTCTTTCAGAGCATCGCAAAGATTATGCGATCGCTTTTTTTGTATAGCGGTCTGTAGGCTAATTAGGTAAACAATTTTTTTTCCCTGTTCCCTATTCCCTGTTCCCTGTTCCCTATTCCCTATTCCCTACCTTTACAGATCAAGTTTAAGCTTGGTGCAATAATATATTATTTATGCTTGCCCCTTTCGCGTCATACCGATACCAGAAAGATAAAGATCAGGAACTTTATAACGTTTAACATCATCTTTAGTCCCTTCATAAATAGATAACAAACCCACTTCTCTAGCAAAACTCAATTCATCATATAATTCACTTACATCAGTTGCATAGAAGGGCGAACGTCCTATTCCTTTAAGACAATCAATCAACTCTTGAAGTTCACTAAACTCTTCATTTATCAAAGCATCTAATGCTTTTTCTGATACCTTTTCAAGAGATGAACTCAAAGCCCGTGGTCGGATGATAGTTTTCTGATAAGGATTTCGCTCTTGTTCGTTTATTTCCCAATCTTTCGCCTCAGCAAAAAGTTGTAACAGAGCACGGGGACTATGGTTGTTACTGCCATCAGCAATTCGCTTCCAGACCCAGTTCCGAGTAAAGGCAGATTTACCCCCTTTCATCCGCTCACCAACCAAAAGATTCCAAATTTCAAAGACCTGTGATTCACTCAAATAGTCACTAAAGGCGTCACTACTTGATGACAAATTTGATAACAAACTACCTTGCTGAATTGAGTCTACTACAAGTCCTTTAAATCTATCCGATTTCAGAGCTTGCTTAATTATAACTTTAAAAAAATCTGATCGCTCACGCCATTCAAGGACTACAGATCGCCCGAAAAAGTGACTTTTATTATCGAAACGAAGGCTACGCCAGATATCTTCTCGCAATAGAACTTTGAATTTTAAGTTTTTCATATTGTCCCCTAAGTCAGTAATCAACGAAAGCAGTCCTTCAATGGCTTTAGTGCGTCTTTCTCGATCTGCCTGTGTATTTCCAAATCCTGTATCCAGTCCATCGAAAAGAAGAAGAATAGTAGATTGTGCAGCACCATCGAAACGAGTCAGCCAATCTCTTGCCAATAAACCAATTTGAGATTGTGGTAGTAAATTCTGAAACCATCGGACAAGTTCTAATTCGTTAGTAGGATCAGTTCCTAGAACTTGTGAGACAGCGTCATCTGGTTGAGGCTTCTCTCCACGCCAGGATAGGTGACAGGCAAGACAAGTCTGGAGTAACCAAAAGTCACGCCAGCTTTTTCCCGTAGTTTCTAAAGCCTCATCAATGGCCTTGAAACCTTCAGAGTTAATAACCCACGGGCGATCGCCTTTAAGAGGACTGGGAGATAACACTACAATGGAATCTTGCTTAGAATCTTCCAGGAGGCGGCGGAAAATAGCCGTTTTACCAGTACCTTTACGACCACGGATTAGAACTATGTTAGGCTTAAGGGCGCGATTGACTAACTGTGTTTCTACAAAGGTTTCCAGAAAATTATCTTGGTATTCTGCTGTTCCTGCAGAAAATTCTAATTCCTGTAAAATTTGCCCCTTACTATCGGGTAAACTATCCGGTAGCTCTTCTTCACTAGCTGTAGGGATAAAACGTTCTAACCATTCAGCAACCGGCTCAAAGTCACGCCACGTTTCTTGATTAGATAAGATTTTATCTGATGTAGCAATCTCTTCTCGATAGGGAATAAAATGTGTAATATCTGATTCTTTAATCGGCTCTGATCTCGATTGTTTATCCCTCAGAATAGAGAGCCACTCTCCAATCCATTCAATAGCTCTATGTTGATATCGTTCCACAACTTCTGGTGCTTTACTAGCAGGAATTGGAGACACAATAAATCGTGGCTCTGGAGTAAGCCGCTGTTCAGTTTCAGTTCGTCTAGTCTCAGCAGCAAGCAATGCACGAACCAGTTCACCCGTACCCCTTTGAGCTTGAGGATGAGGAAAGAACACAATAATTGCCAGATCAGCCAAGTCAAACAGGAGCGGTCCATTGAGAGGAGTCATTCCTGTGCGAGCATCTAGTAAAATGACATCAGGTTTGAAAGGAAGACGATCACTACTTAAAATCTGAATCAGTTCACGTAATGGATTTCTATCTTCCCGATACCAAGCTCCAGGTTCCATAAAGCTCAGTAAACGCGCATAATTGGCATTGGGCAAACCTGCCGGAATACAGTAAATCTCATCAGTTTCAGAAACCCTCAGAATATGATTACGGATGTCAGGCTCTTCCCCTTGCTCCAAACTTAGTAACACAAATACCAACCCCTGTTGATCCTTAACCTCGTCTTCCTTTCCAAACAAAGCCGCTAATCCTGGAGCTTCTAAATCCATGTCAACACAGAGCACAGTGCGTCCACGACTAGCAAGAATTCGGGCAGTATAAGCCAGGGCAGTTGAGCGACCAACTCCTCCTCTGAGGGAATAAAATGTTGCAACGATCGGTCGGTCAAGGTCTTCGTCTAGATCCGATGGAAATAGGATTGCTTCAGGATTACTAGAGCCAGAGCGAGAGCGAGCCAGAGCTTCAGGCCAAAAAGGTACGTTTTCCAGGGTAGAATCAATGGGAAGAGGGCCAGCCCATTGCTGCTCTTCAGGAGTTAGTAAATCTAACCACTGAATGGTCAATTCTTTTAGTCCCTCTAGAGCAATGTTCTTACGTTCTTGTTTGGATTTGTCATCAAATCCTCGGGAAATGACAGCAATACGCCAGCCTAGAAACGGATCCGGTTGAACCCGCAGCTCCGTAATCTCTAAAGCTGCACGTGACATATTTTGATGAATACGCTCTTTGATTTCTGAATGGTTCATCTGCGCCTCCCGGATTTAGGACTAATTTTAAACTTTATAAAGTTTGTTAACTGCTTTGCTCCATCTACCAACTCCGCCATTGTCAGGCTACTATTACAGGTTATTTGATAACGTAGGGATGTATCCCAGTTTTCTATAAAAAATGTCTTTGCACCTGTAGAGTCACGGATATCGGAGAGACGAAATCCCGCTGCTTCCCATAAACCCCGTAGATTATGCCCCTGATTGCCATGTTTCGGAAATGATTTATTTCTAGATCGTAATAAAGCCTTGAGACTAGATTCAATGGCATAGCCTGCCATATAAACTGATCCAATTGATTGACTTCTATTTTTGAGTATAGCGTCTGCATCTGCCGCCCGTTCATTTGCAATATCTAGCCAGTCTTTGTAATTATTAGGATACATTACAAGTATAATTACAATGAATTTGATAGATTATAACACAAAAAAAAGTCCATAATAATGGACTTAACTCGCTCTATACTTAGAGTCTATAACTCTGAAATACGACTGAACAATAATCCCTGATTATTTATCCTTTTTTCTAAACAAAGAACCAGCCCCTAAAGCACTAAGTCCCAGTAGCGCCAATCCAGACACAGGTTCAGGTACACTAGTTGCATCTGGCTTTGAAGGATCCTCGGTGATAGTTTCCTTAAAATTAGGATTGGGATCAACATAGACAGTTGGAGGTAATAGGGAACCTCCAAGAGTAAAGGTAATTCCTGACTCTCTGTTCCAGGTAAGGATATAAGCCCCGGCATCAAAAGCCCTACCAAAATCGATATCTATAATCCAACTATCAGGGGTAGCGTTAAAGGTAGTAACAAAGGTTCTAGGAGGAAGAGGAAACGGAGAAGGAAACGGTTCAAGAGTAATATCAGAACCGACTTGCTCTAACCCTTCTACATCAAGAAACCAAGAAAGTAATTCTCCTTCAGGATTGTACTCAACAAACCCCTCGTAATCTCTAGTTTTGGGAGGAGGCTCTGGCAGAAAACTAGGAAAATCCGACAATTCAAGTTCGCCACTGAATTCTTGGTTAATTATTTGCTCAGCAGCAGCCGGTAAAACGGCAACAGTAGCAGAGGTTAAAGCGACAGCAGTAGTCACAAGAGCTAATTGGTGATAAATATTAGTCACAGAAAGTATCCTCCTTCAGTATGTATAAAATAATAGGGAACAGGGAGCAGGTAACAGCAAGAAATAGTTAACAGGATTTTTGGGTTATGATAAATTATTATGATTTATCATAATCGCTTTTAAACTAATAAATTTAGCTTGAATTATAGTCACATAAAAAATAAATGTCAATACTTGATAAAAAGCCCTAAAATTGACGATGCCAAATTGCCTGATTAGTATAGGATTGATAATAGTAATGAATTAATTAATTTTGAAATTAGGCAAAAATTATAATAAAATCCCCATCTCCCCATCTCCCCATCTCTTCATCTCCCCATCTCCCCATCTCCCCATCTCCCCATCTCCCCATCTCCCCATCTCCCCATCTCCCCATCTCCCCATCTCCCCATTTCCCTACTCCCTAAGACGAAAGTCCCTCACCCAATTTAGAACAGTCTATAATATGTAAAGCGCAATAAAAACTAGGAGGTGATCGTGATGCTGCTCAACTACCAATACCAGGCTTATCCAAGTACTCAACAAAAACTAGAACTAAATGATTGGCTACGGATTTGTCGGTACTGGTACAACTGGCAGTTGGGCGATCGCTTTCGGTGGTGGAATGAAAACCGCACTGCTGTTAATTCTTGTCCGTTGATTACTTATCTACCAGAACTCAGAGATAACCCCGGTTATTTCAGTCAAAAAAAGCTGTTACCAATCTGGAAAAAAGACTTGGTGACAGTTGTCCACTCAGGTGAATTGCTGGACTTTACCCGAGTTCCGGCGAATACTTTACAGGACGTATGTAAAAGAGCAGACCTAGCTTTCAGTCGATTCATCAAAGGCGATTGTAATGGTAGTCGTAGCGGAAAACCTAGATTTAAAAATCAAGCTAGATATAGGACTTTAAAGATAGATGGGAAAGACTGTTTTTCTGTAGCCAGAATCGAGAAGAAATGGATATGGCTAAAGATAAGTAAACTCAAGGGCTGGCTCAAAGTACGCCTACATCGTCCGCTGCCCGACGGGTTTAAGATCAAGAATATTCTAATCACCAAGAAAACCGATGGTTGGTACACAACCTTATGCTTAGAAGATTCTACAGTACCAGCGTTTACACCAGAAAGTGTTATTCCCACTTGGGATAATGGCATAGGGTTGGATGCCGTACTTTACGGAGACGATTATCTAGCAACATCTGAAAATACCAAACTACCTTCACTTAAGTCTTACCGTAAGAATCATTCTTATTTAGTAGGACTTACGCAAATCCCTCAATTTAACGCTACCTGTAGGGTGGGCAAAACCTTGCCCACCCTACCCATGGATTCTGTGCGTAAGTCCTATTTAGAAAAGGTACAGACAAAAAAGAATGCCAAGACAAAAGGTAGTAAAGCTAGAAGGAAATTGCAATCCCGTGAAGCGAGAATACATCAACGGATTGCTAGGAGCCGAAAGGATCATGCCTATAAAACAGCTCATGTTCTGGTTAGAAGCGGAAAAAAAGTTTTCTATTATGAAAATTTGAACCTTACTGGTTTAAATAAACGAAATAAACCCAAGCCAGATGGGAAGGGTGGATATTTGCCTAATGGACAGTCCGCTAAATCTGGATTAAATAAGTCTTGGTTGGACGCAGGGTTTGGGCAGTTCTTTGAGGTACTGGGCTACATAGCTGGAAAAGCTGGAGCAGTAACGAAAAAGTGTAACCCTGCCTATACCTCTCAGCTGTTAAGCTATCGAGACGAGTTTGTATTCACGGATTGCGACCTCCGCGAGTATTGGGATGAGCAAGAAATGTTATTGGTTGACCGCGATATTAATGCCGCAATTAACCTAAAACGAGTGGGGCTGGGCGTGTTCCCCACTATAAAACGCGCTCATAGGGAATCCGGTTATAAATAGCTCTATAACTAATAGTACCTCAAAGGAAGTTTTAGTAGCTCTAAGGAGTGCTAGAAGCTTACACTTAACGGATAGTGAAGTGTAGGAACGTCACCTAGGCAGACCTCAGCTGTGGCAAACATAGGATTGATTCTAAAACGAAGCAATGCCAAAATAACTACATCTTTCCGAAAAACTATCAATATCTAACTTTTGTAAAAACGATAGAACAGATATGGATGCGGAGTACATTATACAAGCATTGCAACTCGTACCACATCCTGAGGGGGGGTTTTATCGAGAGATGTATCGATCAGATCAGGTCGTAAAGACACCTTTTGGAGTACGGTCTGTTGCTACCTCAATCTATTATCTCCTCCGTAGTGGTGAATATTCATCGTGGCATCGTATCAGGTCTGATGAACTGTGGTTTTATCATGCTGGTGTACCATTGTGTCTCAACTACCTTGACGAGACCGGTTCACAACGGGGCATACTACTGGGAGCCAGTTTGACAGACGGTGCTCATCCTTACTATTGTTTGCCAGGCGGTACATGGTTTGGGGCGATTCCTTCACAAGATGATAGTTTTTCTCTGGTGAGCTGCGTTGTTGCACCAGGCTTTGACTTTGCCGACTTTGAGTTGGCAGAAAGCGGAGTTTTCCCTCAGATCAGCCGGGAGTTATTGTGATTGAGGAGCTGTTATGGGATGGTTCTAGCGAGCCGCTATGGGATTGACCTTGGCCAAAAGGCCACGCTACGCGAATGGTCACGCGGGGCGCGTTCGCAAATTACTCGATTGACCTTTGGTCACGCTGCGCGAACACAAATTAAGCGATCGCATAAAAGAGATGGGTCTACGGAGCTGCGTTTGCGATCGCATCAAACGGATGAGTCTACGCAGCTGCTATGTATCTTTGCTAGAACTATTAAAAGATTGATTGTAAGGAAACAGAGTATCCAGTAATCGGTTCAAGCTCCCCTGCCCATGAACAGTAGGCTGAGTCTTCGGGGCTGGTGATTCTGTCTGTGACTCAGGGGTCGTCTCAGCTTCAATAGTTTCTGTAGTATTAGTCTCTGTAGTATTGGTATCTGTAGTATTGGTATCTATAGTATTAGTCTCTATAGAATTGGTATCTGTAGAATTAGTCTCTATAAAATTGGTCTGCGTTGTATCTGTTGTATCTGTAGCCACCGTATTACTAGTGGATGGAAATTTACCATTTACAGATTCCGTGGTAAAGCTGTTTTCAGGTACAGTTGATGATAACTCCTGAGGGTTCTGCTCCAACGTATCAGGAGTTGGTTGAGACTCTTCCGGTAATGGACGCCCCTTATCCCCCAACACCGACGCTGATGGCACCACTTGTAAGGATTCTACAGAATGATTCCAAATTGTCGTCAGGGAGCCAATACTAGCATTAGCGCCAATTTTTCCCTTCCCCACGACCAGAACCCCAGCGCCTAAACTCGCTCCTGATTCCACCTCCACAGTACCTTTGTGAGCATGAATAATTGCTCCCATACCGATACAAACACCGGCTGCAATCGTTATTTTACTATCTCGATCCGCTCGCAAAATTACCCCTGCTGAAATAACAGCACTAGGATCAATGCTCACATTTCCTTCCACGTATATATGAGAATTATTACTCAATTGAAGTTTAGGCAAGTGCATAATTTTTGGCACAGTAGACTTCGCCGCAGTTTTGGGGGTAAAGGGTTTTGGGTAAAGGGTTTTGGGATTAAATTTGACTCTAGCACTATCATTTTTGAGGGCTTCTTTACCGTTGCAAGAAGTCTAATACCTATAAATAAGCTGGTCTTGATTTAAATTAAATGGTTCTCGCAGCAAGGGAGTAGGGGGATAGGGTTTGACGGTTTGTTTTCTAAGGGATGCAGTGCGGTATTGGGGCTTCCCCCCATCTACCCACACTTCCCACACTTCCCACACTTCCCACACTTCCCTATCTGTTCCCTGTTCCCTGTGCTATGCTTATAAATTAAGGCTTTTGAATCAGCGTCTCTAGAACACGCCGTTTAGCTTTCGGATCAATACCAATCAACCGTACATACTCACCCGAATGTTGAACCAAGCAGGTTTCTAGACCTTCAACCACCTCTGAAACCCGAGTAGAGTCAATGGGGGAGCAACTCTGCCAAGAACTGGTGCGGAATCGACGTTTATCCGCATGTTCAGTACCAATCCGATAACCTTGGGACAACAGGTTACGGATCTTCTCAACGATATCTTGACTCAAGGATGAACCAGAAACCTTGCTGCCATTGAATCCTGAGGATTGGGTTGAACGGGGAGTATAGCTATAACTACTACTAGGTTTAGCAGCAGGCTTTGCAGTGTCCCCTGGTTTTTGAATAATCTTTTCCATCACCCGGCGCTTGGCTTTCGGGTCAATCCCAATCAGTCGGACATACTCACCAGCGTGGTCTGCCAAACAAGCCCCTAGGTCTGCCAAAGCCTGTGATAGGTTATCGGAGCTTATGCCAGGAGCACTCTTCCAGGAACTAGTCCGGAAGCGACGCTCATCAGCATACTCAATACCAATCCGATACCCTTGGGACAACAGTTGACGAACTAGATCATCGACTGATGAGTCTAAGCCATTGCTAGAGAAACCCGCAGTAGGTTGAGGAGCAGAGCTGTAGGGGCTGTAGCTTCTTGAACCAGATCCAGTGGAACTTCCAGAAACAGGGCCACCCGGTTTTTGGATAATCTCTTCACACACCCGGCGTTTAGCTTTCGGGTCAATCCCAATTAGTCGGACATACTCACCAGCGTGGTCTGCCAGACAATCATCCAAGGCTTGCAGCACTTCTGATTCACGATCGGAGTGTATTCCGGAAGCACTCTTCCAGGAACTAGTACGGAAGCGACGCTCATCAGCATATTCAGCACCAATTCGGTATCCTTGGCCTAACAGTTGACGAACTCGTTGTTGAAGCTCTGAACTTAATCCTGTATTTGAAGACATTGATCTGAAAGATTTATGGGAACTATCAGGGCTACTATGACCATTAGAGTCAGCATTTTCAGCAATTTCTTTGCGGATGGGCATCATGCAGGAATCATCCTCTGCACACTGATAACCCGCCCGCAATGCCTCATTGATTGCCACCACATGGTTAGCAAACGTTCTATCTTGCTCTTCTACATCCGGTAGTCGGTCAGCTTGCTGCTGATTAGTAATCACCGCTCCGGAAGGAACATATTTACCGGGAGGAATTTCGACATCCTGAACAAGGGCATGCATCATCACAATACAGCCCTCGCCAACTCTAGCATTAAACACCGTAGAGCGAAAGCCAATAAAGCAATCATCCCCAACATAAGCAGGACCATGAATCAGGCTCATGTGGGTAATCGATGCATTCTTGCCAATCCACACCGAGTAATCTTTCTGGTCATCCCCAACAACCCGACCTTCTTCAAGACCATGAATCACAACACCATCTTGAATATTGGTACCTTCACCGATGTAAAATGGTCCCCCTTCATCAGCTCGAATCGAGGTTCCCGAGGCAATCAATACATTTGGACCAATCTCTACATCTCCAATAATGTTGGAAAAAGAATGGACATAAGCTGTGTCATCAATTTTTGGTTCAGCCAGATCCCGTGACCACGGTGTTGGGGGAGCTGCCTGGGTGCTAAATGCCATAGATGTTTTCCTCCTAATTTTTATTTGAGATACACTGTCATGAAATAGATTTTTGTCAAGCCCCACACTTGAGGATTGGGGTTAGTTATTTCTGCTGCTCCCACTCGGGAAATGTAATCATGCAGAAATTGCTGGATTGTTAATAGTTAACCTCTACCGTTATGGCTTATCGTTACAAATAACTGCTTTGGAAAGCTATAGGGGTCGGGTCAGAATCGAGCAATGGATTACCAGGCATAAGCTACTACCCAAAGCTACTACCCAAAGCTACTACCCAAAGCTACTACCCAAAGCTACTATTGTCCGAACCTACTCACTAATACTGGTCTTTTTTGCTGTAGAGCATGCTATTGTCCACACTGACCGTGTCAATAATCCCCACCACCATAGCGTCGATGGGACGCTTGTCACTCTCACCGACTTGCCGAGCCGCGCTGCCACGGCTGACTAGCACCCACTCATTTATACCAGCACCGACTATGTCAGCAGCTACCTCATACTTGGGGAGTGGTTCTCCTGCATCATCTAGGTATTGCAGGAAAAGGAATTTAGTTCCTCTAAGACTAGGATCTTTATAAGTACTAACGACCGTGCCTCGGACCTTGGCAATTTGCATTGACCTAAATTATTAACAGGACTTGGGGTGACAGGACTTGGGGGGAGATGGATTAGGGAGCAGTTATATGGCCAAGCCAAAACTAGTGGATCAAGCAATCTCTCCCCTCATGGTAAGCACATCCCCTACTTGACACCGGCATGTCTTGAATCTCAAATTGGCGGACGATTATGGACGGTTCATCGGACGGATGGCGTTAGTACTCTCCCGGAACTGTTCCACATCTTCGGTATAACGAATTGGTAGAACATACTCCAGGTTTTCGTGAGGTCGAGCAATAATATGGGTAGATAATACCTGACCTCCATTGACACGCTTAACGTTATCAATTCCAGCAGCTACCGAGGCTTGCACTTCGGAAACATCTCCCCGCACAATCACGGTTACACGAGCGCTACCAATTTTTTCATAACCCACAAGGGTGACACGAGCCGCTTTCACCATAGCATCTGCGGCTTCTACAACCGCTGGAAAACCAAGGGTTTCCACCATTCCCACAGCAATTGACATGAATTTTACTCCTAGACGTTTATCAAGATTTTGATCAACCCACGCGCTGACCACACGTGGGATGGTTGTGACGGCATATAAGCGCTCTTTGCTAAACCTATAGTCACTGCATACCAACGAGTTCAGCACCCAAGCTTGTGCCAATTGCCTCTAGACTCTCTATGGTTTTTAGGAGCATCTTGGCTAGTAGCTACGGAACTGTTCCACAGCTTCGCTGTAACGAATTGGTAGGACATACTCTAAGTTTTCATGGGGACGAGCGATGATGTGGGTTGATACCACCTTACCTCCATTCACCCGGTTTGCTGATTCTATCCCAGCGGATACGGAAGCTTGCACCTCGGAGACATCTCCCCGCACAATCACGGTTACACGAGCGCTACCGATTTTTTCATAACCCACAAGGGTGACGCGAGCGGCTTTAACCATCGCATCAGCTGCTTCTACAACAGCTGGAAAGCCCTCAGTTTCAATCATTCCAACAGCAATTGGCATTTCGCTTTTCTCCTAGTGGATTAGTCAAATAAGAGTGATGAACGCTCCCTAACTAACCTTGCAGTGTAGTTAGGGCAGTGTAGTTAGGGTTTCTGTGGTATTGCAGATAACTGCAATGTTGCCGGGTAAATCGGCCTTTTCGATACACCGTCAGAACGTGAGCCGACCAAGCCCATAGCAGGTAGCTAACTGACCTAGCTAACTGACCTAGCTAATTCACCTAGCTAACTCAGGTAGCTAAGTGTATTGGTCGTGCTTCTGTACTTCCCTTGCTCCTCGCTTAATCCGCCTCATGGTTAGTTTGGGGGGGATTAAAGGGTGGAGGGGGGTGTGGGTTTGCCTAACCAAAAGTGATTGTTTCCCTGGCCTTTCGGCCACGCTACGCTAACACCCCGGCTGAAACAAAGATAGTAGACGGGGAATGCCCTCAACATCTTTGTTTAAAGGACAACCAAAACTAAGCATAGAGAACCTTGGCGTATTTGACAATATAAAATATGATAATACTTCTTAATGAGAGACCTTAACAAAACTTAACATTCCGAGGGGGTCAGCTAGATTAGTTAACGAAAATTCACCGTTTTGGAGAATGGTTGCTTTTGTTTTATAATTTTTTTATAACTTTTAGATAAGTAATCCTCACTAAGCGCCAGAATTTGAGTGCGGTCACCGAGTTCCTGGGTTACGGCACTGGGAACTGGGTCGCTCTAACCTGACTAAGGATAGATGGGTGGATAGATGGGTTGTCAAGCCTGATTTGAGCTTTAATCCCTTAGCTTGATCGGTTGTCAAGCCAGACTTGACCTTGAATAAGTTAGCTTGATGGGTTCTATAAAGGTTACTTGTCATGATTCCAAAAGCAGTGTTTTATGGTAATAATCAAAAAAATATTCGGAAAAAATAAGCCTGGATTATGTCCAAGATAACCCTTAACTGATAAAGTTGTAAAAATAGTAATGATTTAAGACAAATCACCACATTATTAGCTGTAAACCGAGGAAAATCGTCACTTTAAAAAGACGTTTGGGCTAATTAGTACCGATTTTTATTTAATTGATTGCAGAAATGATGAGGTCAAGGCGTGATGACTGAGTTGCTTACTCAGACGATTTGGGTAGTTCCCATTTACAGTTGGATTGGGGCATTTTTAACTATCCCCTGGGCAACAGGAATAGTGCGTCGTACGGGACCGAGACCAGCGGCTTACTTTAACCTGTTGATGACACTTTTCGCCTGCATTCATGGCTGGCTGATCTTCCAAGCTTCATTACAGGAAGCGGTGCAAGAGATAGAGTTTCACTGGCTAATGGTTGCTGATATTGACATATCCTTTGTTCTGGAAGTCTCACCAGTGAGTACTGCAGCAATGGAGTTTATCACCAGCCTAAGTCTATTGGCGCAACTCTATGCTCTCGGATATATGGAGAAAGATTGGGGATTAGCTCGCTTCTTTGCCCTGATGGGATTTTTTGAAGGGGCATTGATCGGAATTGTCTTGAGTAATTCCTTATTCCTGACCTATGCTCTGTTGGAGATGCTCACGGTGTGTACTTTGCTCATTGTGGGTTTTTGGTACGCTCAGCCTTTAGCACTCAAAGCTGCCCGAGATGCTTTTCTAACCAAGCGTGTAGGAGATATATTGCTGCTAGTTGGGGTGGTGAGCTTAGCAACCTTTGCGGGAAGCTTAACCTTTTCAGACTTGTATACCTGGGCTTATTCAGCTAATCTACCGCCACTAGTGGGTAACTTACTGGGATTGGCTTTGATTGCTGGTCCAATTGGTAAATGTGCCCAATTCCCCTTGAATTTATGGTTGGATGAGGCGATGGAGGGACCCAATCCCGCTTCAGTACTGCGGAATTCCTTGGTGGTGACTTGTGGTACTTATGTGCTGATTAAACTGGTGCCGATCGTGACCATGGTCTCACCGTTGACCTTATCGGTGTTAGTAGTTATTGGTACTATCACAGCACTAGGCACCTCAATGGTAGCGATCGCACAAATCGATATTAAGCGATCGCTTTCCCATTCCACCAGCGCTTACATTGGTTTAGTATTTATCGCGGTTGGAATGCAGCGCGCTGATATTGGTGTGATTTTACTGGTTGCCCATGCCTTTGCTAAAGCCTTGATGTTTATGAGCATCGGGGGGGTAATCTTCAACACTAATAACCAAAATTTAGCTGAATTGGGGGGCTTAGGGTCAAAAATGCCCGCTACTAGCACTGCCTTTGCCGTGGGTATCGTTGGTCTGATTGGACTTTTCCCCCTGGGTGGCTTTTGGGCAATGAGTGAAGGGATTAACGCCTTTTGGTTTGATGCCCCTCTTCTGGTCATACCCTTTCTCTTCGTTAACGCAGTTACTGCCTTAGGTTTAGTCCGGGTGTTTCGGCTAGTTTTCCTAGGGAAACCCCAAGCGAAGACCCGTCGAGCACCAGAAGTACCGTGGGCTATGGCCTTACCAATGGTAGCGTTAACCATACTGACATTGCTGGTACCAGTGCTAATACGTCCGATGGAATTGCTATCGGAATGGGAGGATCTCAATCTCCTAGCCGAGGTAAGCTTGATAATCTCTAGTGTCGTAGGTTGCACTACAGGGGCTTTAATTTACCTACCCAGAACCTGGTCGCGGTCAATTCGGATGCCGTTGAAATTGTTCCAAGACCTATTCGCCTATGACTTTTACCTGGACGAACTGTATCGTTACACCATCGTGTTTGCTGTTCTCCTATTTTCCAAGATTACAGCTTGGGTTGATAGATATATCGTTGATGGGTTAGTCAATCTGGTTGGTTTAGGAACAGTATTTAGTGGTCAAAGCCTAAAATACAGCGTTTCCGGTAAATCACAGTTTTATGTACTGACTATCCTATTAGGAATCAGCTTATTAGCAATCTTCATCACCTGGCCCTTGAATCAGTGGTCTTTGAGTCAGTGGTCTTTGGAGCAGTGGTCTTTGTTGATAGGTGATTAGTTGTTCGCGTAGCGTGGCCAATAGGCCAAGGTTAGCAGGTTGAATGTTAGCAGGTTGTTCGCGTAGCGTGGCCAATAGGCCAAGGTTAGCCCGTTGAAGGTTAGCAGGTTGTTCGCGTAGCGTGGCCAATAGGCCAAGGTTAGCCCGTTGAAAGTTAGCAGGTTGAAAGTTAGCAGGTTGAAGGTGAGCAGGTTGAAGGTGAGCAGGTTGAAGGTGAGCAGGTTGAAGGTGAGCAGGTTGAAAGTTAGCAGGTTGAAGGTGAGCAGGTTGAAGGTGAGCAGGTTGTTCGCGTAGCGTGGCCAATAGGCCAAGGTTAGCCCGTTGAAAGTTAGCCCTTTGACTGTTGAACCTTGGCCTATTGGCCACGCGATCGCTGAAAGCGGGCCTATCGGCAGAGCCGACGCTACGCGAACGTCCATCGCGTTCAACCAATCAACCTTGGCCTATTGGCCACGCGATCGCTGAAAGCGGGCCTATCGGCAGAGCCGACGCTACGCGAACGTCCATCGCGTTCAACTAAACAACCTGCAACCAAACAACCTTCAACCTTCAACTAAACAACCTGCAACCAAACAACCTTCAACCTTCAACCAAACAACCTTCAACCAAACAACCTTCAACCAAACAACCTTCAACCAAACAACCTTCAACAAACCAACCTTCAACCTTCAACAAACCAACCTTCAACCTTCAACAAACCAACCTTCAAC
Source organism: Moorena sp. SIO3I8 (assembly GCF_010692325.1). Lineage (GTDB taxonomy): Bacteria > Cyanobacteriota > Cyanobacteriia > Cyanobacteriales > Coleofasciculaceae > Moorena. Next base: position 41,166 of record NZ_JAAHHW010000010.1, read on the forward strand.
CTTCAACAAACCAACCCCATGACAAGAGTTAGTAAACCAATGATTAGGAGACTGGTCGATTTATGTTGAGTGCCTTGATTTTGGTACCAATACTGAGTGCCGCTATAGTGGGGTTTTGGCCCGGGAATGTCACCGCTAAAGCAGCTCGTCAAGTTGCCTTGGTGGTTACTGGTGGTATTTTCCTCTGGTCAGTAATATTGATGACCATGTTTAACCCCGGTGACGTGAATCTACAATTTCAGGAAAATCTTCCTTGGATTCAGGTGATTGGTTTGACCTATAGTTTAGGGGTAGATGGTCTATCGTTGCCCTTACTAATCCTAAATGGTCTGCTAACCGCAATTGCCCTGTACTGCACAGATTCCAACGTCATTCGCCCTAGGTTGTATTACGCTCTGATGCTGTTGCTAAATGGCGCTGTTGCCGGTGCCTTCCTAGCTCAGGATTTACTGCTGTTTTTTATCTTCTATGAGCTGGAACTGATTCCCCTATATTTGTTGATTGCAATTTGGGGGGGTAAGCGCAGAGGCTATGCTGCAACCAAGTTTCTCCTCTACACAGCCCTTTCCGGAGCCTTGGTTCTAGCGTCATTCCTGGGCTTAGTGTTTTTGAGTGGTTCCTCTAGCTTTAGCTACGCCGAGACCAGGGAGCTGGCATCATTACTACCCGTTGCTCAGCAATTAATTCTCTTAGGAGCGGTTCTAATTGGCTTCGGGATTAAAATTCCCTTTGTGCCATTCCATACCTGGTTGCCAGATGCCCACGTGGAAGCATCAACCCCAGTTTCAATTCTATTAGCTGGTGTGCTCCTGAAATTAGGTACCTATGGTTTGTTGCGGTTTGGCTTAGGTTTGTTTCCGGAACCTTGGACAATTCTGGCACCTTGGTTGGGAATTTGGGCAGCAGTGAGTTCCCTTTACGGAGCATTCAATGCCATTGTCCAGAAAGATATGAAAAAAATGGTGGCATATAGTTCTGTCGCTCACATGGCATACATTCTGTTAGCTGCTGCTGCTGCCACTAAGCTAGCGTTGGTAGCCTCAGTTTTGCATATGATCAGTCACGGTTTAATATCAGCGCTACTGTTTTTATTAGTCGGTATCATTTATAAGAAAACTGGCTCACGGGATATCACTATCCTCAATGGTCTATTAAATCCGGAACGGGGTATGCCAGTAGTTGGTAGTTTGATAGTGCTTGGTGTAATGGCTAGTGCTGGTATCCCTGGCATGGTGGGATTTATCTCTGAGTTTCTGGTCTACTGGGGTAGTCTCCAGGTATTACCAATCCCAACTATCCTATGCATGCTCAGCACCGGTTTAACGGTTGTTTACTTTTTACAACTAGTTGGTGGAGCCTTCTTTGGTCGTCTGGCTAACCATTTAACTGATTTACCAACCGTTAAGTTCACAGAACAATTACCAGGGCTGGTTTTAGCCCTATTGATTGTGGTTCTGGGACTACAGCCAGGATGGTTACTTAATTTAAGTGAACCGATCACAGCAACTTTGGTAACGACACCACCGAATGTAGCTGTGAATGTATCAAGCAATAGTTGAAGGTTAACAGGTTGTTTGCCCTTGGCGTTCGGTGTAGGGTAGGTTAACAGGTTGAAAGTTAACAGGTTGAAAGTTAGCTGGTTGAAAGTTAGCTGGTTGAATGCGATGGACGTTCGCGTAGCGGAGGCCGTAGGCCACGCCAAAGGCGAACGGCTCTGCCGATAGGCCCGCTTTCAGCGAACGCATTCAACCTTAGCCAAAAGGCCACGCGTGCGCGTTCAACACCTAAAAAACCTTAAACTTTAAACCTTAAACTTTAAACCTTAAACTTTAAACCTTAAACAACCTTCAACCTTAAACTTTCAACCTTAAACAACCTTCAACCTTCAACAACTTTCAACCTTCACCCTTCACCCTAATTATTATGTTAGTTAGCCAGAAAACGAAACGAACTCATCCCCTAGAGGAGTATATAAAGCGACTACAAACTGGTAGTGCCCTGCTATCGGATTCCCCAGAAAACCTGATGGAAGTAGTCGGTATACTTCACAGCTACGGCATTGTTTTAGATGCTTACTCCCGCAATCTTATCTACACTGCAGATCATCAATTTTTAGTATTTTTTCCCTTCTTTAAATACTTCAATGGCGACATTTCATTCTCAAAGCTTTTACGTCATTGGTGGCACGACCGAATTAACTTTGAGTACGCTGAATACTGTATGCGCTCGATGTTATGGCACGGTGGTGGGGGCTTAGATAGTCATCTCGATACCGATGAATTTGAGCAGCGATGTGCCGAAGCAATTCAGGCAAAGTTTAAGAGCAATCCCTTGATGCTGGGAATGAACAAGCTATTTCCTGAATTCCTGCCCGAACAAGTGCGAATGCTTGCCTATACCAGTGGATTAGGGCAATTCTGGCGGGTGATGAGTGATATATTCATGTCCCTATCTCAGGGCTATGACGAAGGGGAAATTAAGTCGATTCCCCAAGTAGTAGACCATATTAAAGCAGGGTTAGTCGCAGCAGCAAACAAACCCATTACCTATGCCCCTCAGATTGGCGCTCAAAGGTATGAGATTATTCCCGAATCGGTTGGTTTGACTTTCTTGTCTGATACAGGAGTACCCTATGTAGAGGCAATTTTCTTCCGGGGAACACCCTTTCTGGGGACAGTATCTCTGAATGCCCAAGCCTACCAGATTTCCCCAGATCAAACCCGATTTACCTATGGCGCATTGTATGCTGACCCATTGCCTATTGGTGGTGCTGGAATTCCACCGACATTGCTGATGCAGGATATGAGGCATTATCTACCCAAGTATCTCAGCGATTTTTTTATGCGATCGCATCGGGGTGAAATTGACTTGCGGGTCAAAATTTGCCAAACTTTCCAGAAATCTATGTTTTGTGTCACTACAGCTGCGATTTTGGGGCTAGCACCTCATCCGATGGATACCACGGATCCTGCTGAACTTGAGGAAAATCGAGCCTATTTGGAATACTGGATGGATCGATTGATCCCCTCCCGCTTAAGAGCAGCCAATGGTCAAATGACCAACGCCTAAAACTGCCCATTACCCTGAACTACGTGTTTAAGGGTAGTGAGAGTCTCCAGGCTAATCATGCCGCGAGAATGTCCTTTTTGATTAGACATACCTAGAAACACGGAGTCTCCTGGTTGCGGATTCCGTGAAAATCTTGGTGAAGAATTAATGTAAACCGATGCACTATCTACACCTAAGGCAAACTGACGGCTTTCCTGATAAGAATCTGTCACCAGGCAGTCAGCATGACCACTACTATATTGATTAATCCAAGCAATGCCTGATTCTATAGAATCTACCACTTTCAACGCAATAGTTTTGGTCAAGTAGGCTTGACCCCACTCGGATTCTGCTGCCAAGGTCAATTGTTCAGGAAACTTAGCCACTAGATTGGCATCACCTCTGAGTTCAAAACCGTTTTCCTTGAGGTTGTTCAACAGGGTAACTAAGGCAGAGGTTTTTTGATTCTGATTAATCAGAATTTTTTCAATAGCATTGACGGGATCCGGCTGACTGGCGTGGCTATCTAAAACCATATGCCTAAGCAGATCGACGTTACCATTAGCAGACCAGTAAAGGTAGCAGTTACCAATGGCCGATTGCAAAACTGGTGCAGTTGATTGCTGGATCACCTGCTTGAGCAGGGTTGGTCGTCCGTGGGGAATTACCAAATTCAGATATGGATTTTGAGTGACCAAATCCCGAATCGAAGCTCCCTGTCCAGAGGGGAATAGTTCCAGACATCCCGTTGGCAAACCGACCTCATCCAAAGCATTTTGCAACGCTTGAGCAATCACCTGGTTAGATTGACTGGCTTCGCTACTGCCTTTGAGAATCAGGGAGTTACCAGTTTTGAGACAAAAGCCTGCGGCAATTGCACCTAGTTCAGGGAATGCCTCATAAATTAGAGCAATCACTCCCAACGGCATTAGCTGACAGTAGGTCTGAGATTGGTCAGTTTGATAGGAAGCGTTCATTACCCGCCGGATTGGATCAGATAACTTTCCAATCCTTTCCAGGATCCCGATAGCCATCTGTAGCCTTTCTGGTGTTAGCTTCAGCCAGTCCAAAATTAGGTCTGGCACTGCCATGTCCCTACTGGTTTCCAGATCTAGGGTGTTAGCTTCCAAAATATCATCAAAGGAATTTCGCATTCCTTGAGCCATGGCCTCGATGCCACGAGAGCGCTCTTCTCCCTTGGTGTTTGCCAATGCCCGAGAAGCATGGTGGACACTGGCCATTAAATCATGTAACTTCGAGGCCTTGCTCCCAGAGTCTGTGTTCATTGTTTATTAACGCCGGTAAGCTAGCCAAACCATCATAGCCGGAAGTACTGCTAGCAGTACTGCCAGTAATGCCCAGACTATGATACCTGGCCCTTTTTGGGAGTGAAGTGCCAAAGGCAACCAGACAATCAGCAGAACTAATACAATACCCAACGCTACAGGTAAGTAGCTTTCCCCAAGACTACCATGGATTGTATTCCAACGATGTCCTGTCCAACGCCAAGCTTTTTTATAGGGGTAGTGGGTGGATAGTTGCTCAATCACATAACCACTTTCGTCTACCACAAAAATTTGCTGACAGCGATGGCAGCCAAGGGCTTCTGTCAGTGTAATTGGCACTAAATGACCCCGACGCCGACAAGGGCAGGGATACTCAGAGTTTAAGTCAATCTTTTGACCTTTTTGAGATTGCACAAGCGTTATTAAAAACCAAAAGACATCTGGATGGGATAGGACGATTATTCCCAGGTAATTCCTGGTATTTATTTGCAAAAGTTGTAAACGTATCCATCTTTTTTATGGACTTTAGTCAAATTTTTAACGTGTAAGCTCACGGCCTTTTTCCCTGGAACTGTGTAATTGAAAGAATTGCTTTTACTCCTAGGGTTGACTCTTCCAAACTCACCGGTTAACACATTCTTGGCTATATCTCCACTGCACCAGCCCTTAATCGGCTTTAATGGGTTGTGCCTAATGGGATAGCCATACTTATTGAGCGCTGCCTTCTGTCTACCTCCCTGCCCTTTGCAGGTAACTAATAGTGGTTGATTTGTCCTTAACCATAAAGGCTCAATATCCCCAACACAGGCAGCGTCAATCCAATGCTCTTTAGGAAAACCTAACTTAGTCCGGTTGTACTTGGTTTGTGCTCCGGTTCCAGTAACCACAGACTTGATTGCTCGAAGCACTTTTACTAATTTTTGGCGAGTTGCATTGACTGCCGCTGCATCTTTCAATGGTTGTTTGGCTTTGGTCTTGATTTTCTGAAGTAAGCTTGGTTTCTTGTTCAAAAACTCTTCTATTGGTTTATTACCTTTCCGTTGATTACATTTCTCGCAGGCTAGACAAAGATTGCTCACCCGATTACTTCCTCCCTTAGACTTTGGGTGAATGTGTTCGATTTGCAATGGTACGGATTGTTTACCGCAGTAAGTGCATTCCCTTCCCCATTTTTCTAGTAAGTACTCTCTCACCTCATATCCGCGTCGCTCACCTTGCTGGTACTCAACGCCGCTGATTTCAGGATTCTGCATCTTTTGAGCATCAAATTTAACTCTTTCGATCCAAATCTCGTTAACCGGACAAAATTTGATTAATCGTTTTACCCAAGTCTCAATAGTCAAAATCCTATGCTCTAAACTAGGTGGAAGCCAGCCCTCTGAACGTTTGCGGTTAAGGAATCTTGGCTTTCTGTAACGGGTATTGCGATTACGTCTTCGGTGTCTTACAGCTCTTCTAGATTCTAGTTTTTTCTTGATTAGTCCTCCCCTGTGCTCTAATTCCATTCCCCAAATAACCTGATTGTTTTGGACTAGAGCAAACCCAGTGACCTGGCTACCAGGATCAATTTTTAGTTGACAGTTGGTAACAACAGGATTCTCGTTCGCGCAGCGTCGGCTTTGCAGAATCGCAGTTTTCAAAATAATAGTAAAAGGGTACATCCTAAAAACCGCCGCTTTGCCTTTGTCTAATAACCTTCGTGCCTTCTTTGGTGGAATGGGGTTTAATGGTTGTTTGTTTGTGTCAATGACAAATACATAATTCTGCATTTTTAGTGCATCTCAATTCGGTAATGTTTTCCAAGTGCTTCGCACACGCTTGCGCGAACGACAAGGTTGTAATAGCTTGTTAGGTTAACCACACATTTGCCTTCACCTTAATGGTTAACGATAGAGCCAGGGACTGGAGTTCATCCTTGGGTATCTTGACCAAAACAACGTAGGAAACAAATCCTTAGTCTGCAACCTAGTCGGCAATCCCAGAAATTACCGGGAATTGCCTAGGCTTAAACTAGGTGGTTAGGTTTATCAAAAAACCTTTAATTGGTTGGTAGTGCTGCTTGATTTAATTAAATATAGGGACACTACAAAGCCAAGCATGTCCCCATCTATTATATAAGCTTATTCATTGCCACGGTTGGCATCAAGTGGGATGCTTAAGCTTAACACAGCCTCCCTCAGGTTCCCTTACTCTAGGTCTGACAGGTTTATTTACTATTCGCAAGCGGGTAACGCGATTCGAACGCGCGACATTCACCTTGGCAAGGTGACGCTCTACCACTGAGCTATACCCGCACCTCAACTTATCTCCTTCTAGTATGTCAGATCCGCCAAAATTTGTCAACCCCTTCTACTGAGTTTTCAGATTCAAGAAAATTAGGAAAATGTTCCAAGATTAACTCATATGTTAGGAATCAGGGTCAGATTCTGAAGCAATTGTCCAATTTGTCGAGAATGGTAGAGTTTGTTGGCCCAAAGTTCCCTGTTCAGACTCTTCATAGCCTAATATTGACTCTTGACCCCGAAAACTCCGGATCAGGTTAGCCATTTCTATGGCATTCATGGCATAATCCCAACCTTTATTGCTCTTGATTCCCGCCCTTTCTAGAGCTTGCTGCATGGTATCTACGGTTAGAATACCAAAAATAACAGGTACCCCGGTTTTAAAACCGGCAGCAGCAATGCCCTTAGCTACTTCAGCAGCGACGTAATCAAAATGGGGAGTTTGACCCCGAATCACTGATCCCAAGCAAATCACTGCATCATAACGACCGCTAAGAGCAGCTTGGCGAGCCATCAATGAAATTTCAAAGCTACCCGGTACCCAAATATAGTCAACTTGAGTACCTTGGGGATTGGGATCAATGCCATGGCGTTTTAAGCAATCTTTACACCCCTCTAAGAGTTTACCTGTCACTAGGTCATTAAAGCGACCAATGATAATCGCAAACCTCAGGGAGGTAGATGACGTAAAATTTCCCTCGAAAACTGCCATGACTATCGTTCTAAAGGCTGATTACAGTAATAATTTAGGTCTAGCTGAGGGCAATTATAACCTAAACCACCAAAAAGTTGAGGGCACCGACTAGAAGCACTAGAAGCACCCAGACCCCTGAACCAAGCCAAAGCAAGCGTTTTGATTGCTCCCAGTTCTGAGGTGTGGCATAAGCTACTGGTACACCGACTACCAAGACAAATGACAATAGGACTAGAGCAGTGAGTAATAGTTGGAATATAATAGTCATTTTCTGTGCTGATACCTTGACGCTAAACTTTCCTAAAACTTGTTTAAAACAGGCTAATGCCTAGCTAAGCACTATAGATTCTACCAGATGGTTTTACCTTTTCTGCCAAAATTTGTTGCAATCAATGCGGTTTGAACTTTCCGATCCAGGTGATGAGTGCGAGGAGTGTGGGGAATGCGAGGAGTGTGGGGATAGGGAATAAAGGGTTAAAAAAGTGTAAACTATTGATAGATTAATAGCATCAATAAAGTCAAAAGGGAGAGATGGGGAGATGGCCAGATGAAATTGATGTTTAGCCTTAATTTCCAGAATTGGTAGACTAATCACTATGGATCTGATTTTGTGTCATACCACTGCTGACTTTGATGCCCTAGGAGCAGCTGTAGGACTGACTCGCCTCAAGCCAGGAGCCAAAGCTGTACTAACTGGGGGGACTCATCCGGCTGTAAGAGATTTTTTGGCACTGCATCGGGATGAGTATGCCCTGATCGAGCACCGCTCTGTACAATTGGCTCAGATTAATTCCGTAATTATTGTAGATACTCAAAAACGCGATCGCTTAGGGAAAGCAGCTGAGTGGTTAGACTTACCACAGTTAAAGGCTATTGAAATTTACGACCATCATCCCGTACCCCAAACTGATATCCAGGCTACCTATACACAGATTGAACCTGTCGGAGCAACCACCACCTTAATTGTGGAGCAATTACAGCAATCCCAAATCCAGTTAACTACTGCTGAAGCCACGGTGATGGCATTGGGAATCCATGTGGATACAGGTTCCTTGACCTTTGACCAGACAACACCAAGAGATGGGGCTGCTTTGACCTGGTTAATGGAGCAGGGAGCTAATCTGCGGCAGATAGCTCAGTATGTTGAGCCAGGGCTATCTCCTCAATTGGAAAAATTATTTAGGCAATCTCTAGACCTTTTGCAGCGACAAACCCACTTGGGTTACACCATTTCTTGGGTATTCCTAAAGACTCCTGGGCATGTGCCTGGCTTATCCAGTTTGGCATCACGCTTACTAGAAGTAACTGAAAGCGATGCCCTGCTTTTGGGGGCTGAGTATAAACGAAAGTCCAAAGGGGAAACCTTACAACCGGCAGATTTACCAGTTGTAAGGTTTCAGGTTGAAGGTTATTCACCGTTGCCGGTTGGCGGTTTAACGGTTGAAGGTTCTGGAAATTATTATAACAAGCAAAATTTCAAAATACAACCTCCAAGCCAAAATAACCTTGAAACTCAATCCCAGACTAACTTTCAACCAAATAACCTTCAACCAAATAACCTTCAACCAAATAACCTTCAAGCAAATAACCTTCAACCAAATAACCTTCAACCAAATAACCTTCAACCTTCAACCGACACTAACCTACCCTACTCGAAGGCCAAGGGTGAACAACTGTCAACCTCAGTTACAAAGCTGACTATAATTGGGCGGACGCGAATTGAGGGGACGGATTTGAACCAGTTGTTGCAACCCCTAGGAGGGGGTGGACATTCCCAAGCCGCTGCGGTTACCTTACGAGACTGTGATGCCCAGACAATCCTAGAGCAGCTGGTCAACCAACTAAAAGACCAAATTCCCCAACCTCTGACCGCTCGGGATTTAATGTCCTCCCCCGTGCGCACCATTCGCCCCAATACCAAGATTAAGGAAGCCCAGAGAATTTTGTTGCGCTATGGTCATTCGGGGCTTTCAGTAGTAGATAAACTAGACCAGCTGGTGGGAATTATCTCTCGAAGAGACCTGGATTTAGCCTTGCACCACGGTTTTGGCCATGCCCCAGTCAAGGGCTACATGACGAAGGATGTTAAGACCATTACTCCGGAAACCTCGATGGCAGACATTCAGTCCTTGATGGTGACTTACGATATTGGGCGTTTACCCGTTCTAGAGGATGGGCAACTAATGGGGATTGTGACCCGCACTGATGTATTGCGGCAACTGTTTCAGGAAGAGTTGAAGGTTAAGCAGTTGAAGGTTGATGGGTCAAACCTGAAACCGGCTAACCTGAAACCGGCTAACTTAAAACCTCTGTTGGCTTCGCCCCTATGGGAACTTCTGACCATAGCTGCCGAGAAAGCTCAGGAGCGGGGTTGGCATCTGTACCTAGTTGGGGGAGCTGTCAGAGACTTGTTACTAGCGGATGGGAAAAAGCAACTACTCCTAAATGATATAGACTTGGTTGTCGATGGCTTTAACCGCTCAGCGGATGCGATCGCAGGAGTCACCCTTGCCAAGGAACTCCGTAAAATTTACCGTAAGGTGCGCTTGGAAGTACACGGGTCTTTTCAAACCGCTGCCTTGCTATGGCATAATGACCCGACATTTGGCTCCCTTTGTGTAGATATTGCCACTGCTCGTACCGAGTTTTATCCTTATCCCGCCGCCAATCCTCAAGTCGAAGCTAGTTCCATTCGTCAAGACCTTTACCGCCGAGACTTTACCATCAACGCCATGGCGGCAAGGCTGACAAAGGTTAATCCCCAATCTCAATTGCCCCTGTTGGACTTTTTTGGGGGTATGTTAGATTTGCGATCGCAAAAAATTCGAGTCCTACACGCCAATAGCTTTATTGAAGACCCAACCCGAATCTATCGAGCCGTAAGGTTTGCGGTGCGATTGGGATTTGACATTGAACCCCAAACCAAGGAATATATCCACTATGCCATTGAGAGTGGGGTATATCAGCGCACCCTAGCCGAAAACACCAAAGTACCAGCACTCCAAACCCGACTCAAAGCAGAACTTAACTATATGTTGCAAGCCCCCTACTGGCAACCAGCATTGCAGTTATTGTCCTCATTGGGAGCGTTGCAGTGTCTTCATCCTACCCTGACCCTAGATAAACCATTATGGTGGCGAGTGCGTTTGGTTGGGCGCTGGCTACAGAGATTTGACCCAAAGCAAACCTTAAGGCACTGGCAGATGCGTTTGGAAGTATTAATTGCTGATCTAGCACCAGACGAACGGGTTAAGGTAGCCAAGAATTTACAGTTGCCCGTAGACAGTGTTGAGCGTCTTGAAAAACTTGAGGGATGGCAAGCTGATATCCTAGAATCTCTAACAACATGCCAGCTCAACAGTCAAATCGTCCACATGTTGCGCGAGTATAAATTACCTACCTTAGTATTGATTGGGGTGTATAGTCCTAGAGCGATCCGACGTAAAATTTGGCAGTATCTCACCACTTGGAGGCATGTTAAACCACCACTGGATGGCAATGATCTCAGAACGTTAGGCTATAAGCCAGGAGCACAGTATCGGGAAATTCTGGATGCACTCTTAGACGCCACCCTAGACAGGGTGATTCAGGATCAGGCTGAGGCTAAAGCATTTCTGGCAATACACTATCCACCTCTTGAGAAAGAATAAGGTAAAAGGTAACAAAGCAAACCGACAACATAGAACAGATAATGCTAGAATTCATCCGGTCAGATCTAGCCGAATTAACGGCCTACACACCTCATCCTGGGGGCGAGGAAGGGAAAACACCAGAATCAACTGTTCCCCTAGATCGCCTGGATACTAATGAATGTCCCTTTGACTTACCAGGAGAGTTAAAGGAAAAATTAGCTTGGAGCTATCAACAGCTGATTCAAGCTAATCGATATCCCGATGGCGGACATGAGGAACTCAAAAATGCGATCGCAGAATACGTTAACGAATCGGCTGCCCTAGAAAAGGTAGTAACAGCAAACCAGATTTCCGTAGGCAACGGTTCCGATGAACTAATTCGTTCTATCTTAATTGCCACCTGCTTAGGAGGAGAAGGCTCGATCCTAATCGCTAATCCCACCTTCTCGATGTATTCTATACTCGCACAGACCTTAGGAATACCAGCAGTGAGTGTAGGGCGTCGGGAAGAAAACTTTGAAATCAAGATCGACGATGCCCAAGCAGCCATTGAACAGACCGTAACAGAAACCTCGACCCAACGACCACCAATACGAGTAGTATTTGTGGTTCATCCTAACTCTCCCACCGCCAACCCCTTGACTCCCCAGGAATTAGAGTGGTTGCGTGGTCTACCAGAGAACATTTTAGTGGTTATTGATGAAGCCTACTTTGAATTCAGCCAAGCCTCAGTAGTCTCAGAATTAGCCGACCATCCCAACTGGATAGTATTGAGGACATTTTCCAAAGCATTTCGTTTAGCCACTCACCGTGTTGGTTATAGCATCGCTCACCCAGAACTAATTGCTGCTCTGGAAAAAATTCGCTTACCCTACAACTTACCCAGCTTTTCCCAAGCTGCTGCTATACTCGCTCTCAATCACAGACAAACTCTGCTAGCATCAATTCCCGAGATTATCGCCGAGCGAGATAAGTTACTAAAAGCCCTATCAGAACATCCAGCCTTACAGGTTTGGCCAAGTGCTGCCAACTTCATCTACCTGCGTCTAGCACAATCCGGTAACGAGTCTACTAGCAAAGACCTGACTCAGGTAACTCAGGCTATGAAAGATCAAGGCACCCTATTACGTCATACTGGAGGAGGATTGCGGATCACCGTGGGCTCTCCTGAGGAGAATACTCGTACATTGCAACGACTACAAGCGGTCTTCTCCTAATTTACTTATACCCTAATTTACTCATACCAAGTTGCGGTCAAACGTACAACTTTCTCTTCCGCCTATCTCCCTATCTCCCTATCTCCCTATCTCCCTATCTCCCTATCTCCCTATCTCCCTATCTCCCTATCTCCCTATCTCCCTATCTCCCTATCTCCCTATCTCCCTATCTCCCTATCTCCCTATCTTTGGGCATGTTTGTCAGCATCCATTCGCAGAACTCACCTGATTATAGGTCAACTTCTCAAAGCTTAGCTCTGATTGCTCAAAACCGAACTTGAGTATTTATGCTCACTGCAAAATCGGGATGCACCCTATTCGTCCTCTGCGAAATGGGGAAGTTATCCAATTGATTACTAGGGAAATAAAGACGAGAGTGGCATTTAGAGGTAAGGCAATTAACAGTAAGGTTAAGGTGCCGATATTTTTTAGTAAAGCAATCATTATTTACTAGGGGAAGAACAAGGCAATGGAGCTGTTCATTGCCTTTTGTTTATTGTCTGATCGTAATTTATCTAGGTGCGTCGGATGATAGTTAAACCATCTCGCAACGGTAGTAACACTTGTTCTACTCGGGGGTCATCCGCTACAAACCGGTTAAATTTAGCGATCGCACTTCCATTGGCAGTCTGTTGCTCTGGGGGTAAATAAGGTTGTCCCTGAAGCAGGGTATTATCCACACAGATAAAGCCACCAGGAGTCAATACATCCCTGTCTAGCAAGACCTTGAAATAATCGACATACTCCTTCTTATCAGCATCAATAAATACCAAATCGAAGGATTCCTGGGCATCTGCCAACTTTTCTAGGGTTTCCAAAGCTGGAGCGACTTCCACTTTAATTTTGCTGCCGTGAGGAGATGCTTCAAAGCAAGCACGGGCAAAGTCGGCGACATATTGATCGACTTCACAGGCAACCAAGTCCCCATCTTCAGGCAAGGCTTCTGCCATGGCTAGAGCGGAATATCCAGTAAACATCCCGACTTCTAGGATGCGCTTTGCCTTAGTCATGTAGACAAACAACTTGAGGGTTTGTCCTTCAATATGCCCAGAGAGCATCTCTTGCTCCAACTGGCGCACGGTTTCTTCATCTGAGAAAAGCTTGCTCCAATCTTCTCTTGCCGTTTTCTGGGCTAAGGCCGCTAGGGCAGGAGACTCTGGAGTCGCACATTCTTCAAGGTAAGGATCGATGCCAGCGGCTAGGGCTAGTGCTTGTTGGAGAGACGCCATCAGAGAAGCGGGCACTTTCTCCTGTTCGGCCATCTCCACGATTCCTTCCAGCTGTTGCACTAAAATTCCTAAGGGAGTTACGGGCCTTGGAGTTGGGGGACTTTGTAATAGGTTAGTCATTTTTACTCCTTTTATTCAAGGCCGAGGTCGCTGAGGTACATTTCTGTGCCTTTTCCATCATCAGGAAAAGAAGAACATAATTCCTTATGCTTGTCAATGGCTAGTTGTAGCAATCCTGACGATACTTCTTGAGCGTAATCACAGGAACCAATCCCTGTTGGCAATGGAGCCCACAAACCCCCTTCTCCCCGCTTGCGCCGCATATTTTTCTGACCTTCAAGCATCAGGTCAATATCTTCTAGGATGGGGTGGTAAACAGACAGACCCAGAGAGCGACACAAAGCGATAATGCGATCGCGTTCTTCTGGTTTGACCCAGCCCATTTCTGCAGCTAAAGTCGCGCCGAACGCCATGCCAATAGTGACAGAATGACCATGCATCAATTTGGCAGCAGGTTCAAAGCGAGGACTCCAGGTGTGACCATAAGCGTGGGGACGGTCTTGGTAAGTCTCGAACATATTTGTTCCTTCATGCTTCATGTAGGAAAACAATGCCCGATAGATGATGGTATCAGCGATCGCTGCGAGTTTCTCATCGCCATTTATGGTCGCAAAGTGAGTTTCTACTAAGCGCGGACCGTATTGTTCCATTAACTCAAACAGAACCGGATCATCGGTGACTGCCATTTTAATAATTTCTGCCATACCGTTGCGGACGTGACCTGTCGCCAAAGTACGGAAGAAACTGCGGTCTACCAAAGTCATTACTGGAGGATGATAGGAGCCAATGCTGTTCTTGAATTGGGCACCATTGGTGCAAGTGCGGGGCGACGGACCAGCATCAATAGCAGCCACAACCGTGGTTCCGACCATAATATAAGGAGTGCGTCGGTGCTGCAGGGCGCAGGCAAGTCCAGCTACGTCACTCAGCACACCGCCCCCTACTACTAGTACGGGTTCGTTGCGGGACACGTCGCAGCCATCTTTACCTAAAAATTTCAGCAAGCGGTGGACGGTTTCGGGAGTTTTGTCAGATTCCCAAGCGCGGCAGGGCTGCAAGTTTAGAGGAATTTCATACTCCTCGAAGTAGCGGCGAATTGAGGCTCCGTAAAGCTCATCTACGGTCTGATCCACAATTGCCACACAACGACCGCGACGACTGTAAACCTCCGCCAAAGTGGGATTAGCAGGGTTGAAAACTCCGTCTACTAATTTAACTGTTGCCTTTAGCGCATAGGTAGCAGAGATTTCAAAAGAGCGACCGTCTCCACTAGCAGCGATTTCTCCATGACCGGTGTACCACTCTGAGGTACGGTACTTTTCTGGGTGGTGGAATTGAATAATTTGCTCTGACTCTGAAGGAGAGAGCTTTGGTGATGTTGCATTAGGTTTAGCTTGAACCATAATTGTGTTGTTTGGAGATTGCTTGTTTGGATGTACCGACTGCTATGGAAGAATTTACATGGCAAGGCAGATTTCTAGGTATATTTCCGTCCCCCTAGCCCCCCAATTTGCCGGTGCGACTCGCGGCGAATTTAATTCGACCACTGCAAGGGCACCGGGGCAGGGCACAAAAGCCTCAACTTCACCGAAAATTAGGGAAGCAACGGGGGATTTACCAAAACCAGACCATCTAAATTCATTCTTGAATGTCTTTATGCAAAGCGCGAGGGGGGAAAAACCCCTTTGGCTGTACCGGTAGTCACTCATGGTGGGGGAACCCCCGCATGAAGGCGCTACCTCGCTGCACTGCTTGAGCAACGCTAATTTTATATTTTCTTTAGATTTGCTTTGTAAGGAGTGACAACCTTAACCTTAGCATCGCTACTTAAGTATTGTAACAAAAATTTACAAATTTTCCTAGGGGTAGCAACAAATTTTTTTGGCTGTCCGGCAAAATTCATCCCACACCTATGCATAGCATAGGTGTGGGATGAATTTTGCACAGGGTATTAATAAAATTGCTATAATATATTCTGATAAACAAAGCCGTTCGCGCAGCGTGGCCAAAGGCCTTAAATGCTGGTTTGTCAGCCACTAAAAAACAGAACTTATTGTATTGTTCCGGCGCGGAGGGGCATCCCGTGTCGTTAATAAAGCTTACCGAGTATCCGAACCGTTGGGTGGAGTTGGTAAGAAGCCCACACTGTAATCTTTGATGAGCGTGTGGGAGTATGTCACAAAACTGTATTTCTAAGAACAGACTTAATGGACGGTCAAGGTTTAATAAAACCGGAGCACTGCACTGCGAATGATGGCAACACAGGCAGTCAGGACGAGTCTCTTCTAGGGTGAAGGGTGTCATTCCTTGTGGTTGACATTAGACGGCTATCCTATTAAGATAAGTATTTATTACTACTAACCTGCTGCTCGGGCTAACCCCACTCACAGTAGCCATACCCGTGATCATCACCCTCCTCAATTCCTGATTGCGACCGGTACAGCTGTTGTGCTAGTAGGGCAGTTTCAACCTTGGAAAAAATAGGTAGGGAGATGGTCGGGTGGTCAGATGGGGATAATTTTCGACAAGCGATGCAGGGAGGTAGCGCGGTGTTGGGGATCCCCCCCATGAGCGACTACCGGCTTGGTATTACGGGTTTTCTTGATGAGCAACTGCATCAAGAAAAGGTCATAGTCGGGGTTTTTGGCAAATTTGTTGAACACTAATTTTTGCTACTTAACATTTCTTTACCCACGTCAGTAGATTAAAGCAGACTAATTAGTATGGTGTCAAAGGTGCTTATTCGATTATTTTTAATCAAATTTAGTTTTATTTAGCCATTTACCTATCCTTATATCCTCTTATCTCCGAAAATCATTAACTTATTGCCTGTTCAAGCTGTATTGACTGTGGTAACAGGGGCTGGGGTGGTTCACGCTTTCCAAATTTTGTTCAGGGTAAACACATTTTAGTTACAAATACCTACTGGATATGAGAGTCATAAAATAAGTATTTTTACTTATTACTTCTGATTAAGGTTTCGAGAATTTAGATGGGTTTGCCCTGGGGAGACTTTCAGATAGCATCCCCTGCAGCTGAAGGAAATTGGCTCTAATCTGATCTAAGAGGAATCTATTAGGCATAAATTAACCGTCCTTTGGGAGTTGGGACTTAGTAAATAGTGCCTCAAAAAAAAAAATTACAAAAATTTTAAAAATATGCTATGATATTAATTTTTTTGTGCTATACTGAAATGGTGGACAAGAAAATCCACGGGAAGAGCCAGCCTAGAGTTTTCGTCAGGCTGGAAGGCTGGCTCTGGGTCACCTTTACAGGAGATAACTTAATATTATGTCCCATCGCCTATACCCATGGGTGGTGGTTCGGTTGTTACGACCGATGCCACCAGTGGTTTTCGCTCGCTTCGAGAACCCTGCTGATGCGAAGGGCTATGTGCAGGTTCTGAAACTGCTGATGCCTGGTGCCAAGTTTCTACTTTTTTTTGACCACCGAGTAATTCCGTAGCACAGGCTTCGAGGCTGTGAGATAGGGAATCGTGAGTAAGGGCTGGGGGAGATGCAACTTATCCCAACATCCTCTCCAGTTCATCAAGATCTGCCCGAATCTCATCCTCAAGCGATCGCAATTTTTCTAAAATAACCTTTGGTGGTTCATATTCCACCTCTTCATACTCAATCTCTTTGTAGCGATTGTAAGCATATGCGCTACGCGCAGGCTACGCCAACAGCTATCAGCTAATGCATCCCAGGAGGGCATTAGGCTGACGGCTGAATGCTTAGGCAGTTTTCAGATTACTTGATTAATCAAAGGGTTGGGCACGGGGAAACTCCGCACCCAACCCTTGTAATCCTTGCAATTGAAAATTGCGATTAAACGACAGCAGGCTCCTGCTCGGCAGACTTAACTTTACTCAAAAGCTCTTGCAATTTGTCACCCTCAATTACTTCCGTGTCCAATATTTCTTTAGCAATGGTTTCGAGCAACTCCCGATTCTCGTTCAGAATCGCTAATGCTTGTTGATGACCTGTTTCGACAATCTCTTTGACTTCATCATCAATCGCCTTAGCAGTTTCATCGCTGACATTGCGGCGGGGATTCATCATCCCATCTCCGAGAAAGCTTGACTGCTGACCTTTCTGGTAAGCTAACGGTCCGAGAACTTTACTCATGCCATAGGTGGTTACCATCTGCTCCGCTAAATCCGTAGCTCGTTGGAGGTCATTGGAAGCGCCAGTGGTAATGCTATTAAACACAATCTCTTCTGCTGCCCGTCCACCAAGTAAGGTAGCAATCTGACCTTGGAGTTCTTTCTCGTCCATTAAGAAGCGGTCTTCTGTAGGCATTTGCAAGGTGTAGCCTAGTGCTGCCATCCCCCGTGGCACAATCGAGATTTTAGCGACTTTACTTCCACCAGGCATCAAAGCACCAACTAGAGCATGACCGACTTCATGGTAAGCAACGATGGTTTTCTCTTTGTCATTGAGTACCCGGCTTTTCTTCTCTAGACCAGCCACTACTCGCTCAATCGCTTCCGCAAAGTCTGCCTGGGTTACTTTTTCTTTGCGGTTGCGGGCAGCTAACAGCGCTGCTTCATTAACCAGATTAGCAAGGTCAGCACCAGCAAAACCAGGAGTACGAGTTGCGATCGCTTTTAGATCCACATCCTCCCCCAGCTTCACTTTCTTAGCATAGATTTCTAGAATTTTCAAGCGACCGGATAAATCGGGACGGTCTACTAACACTTGTCGATCGAATCGTCCTGGTCGTAACAGAGCTGGATCTAGGGTTTCAGGGCGGTTAGTGGCTGCTAGCACAATTACCGTAGCATCACCAGCAGCAAACCCATCCATTTCCGTTAGCAACTGGTTGAGGGTTTGTTCCCGCTCATCGTTCCCACCAACAAAACCAGAACCACTAGCACGGGATTTACCAATAGCATCCAACTCATCAATGAAAATAATACAGGGAGCTTTCTTTTTGGCCTGTTCAAATAAATCCCGGACTCTGGCAGCACCAGCACCAACAAACAGTTCTACAAACTCAGATCCAGAAATACTAAAGAATGGTACACCAGCTTCCCCAGCTACTGCTTTAGCCATTAGGGTTTTACCCGTTCCAGGAGGTCCAACTAATAGCACTCCTTTTGGAATTCGTGCTCCTATGTTAGTAAACCGTTGGGGCGTTTTAAGAAAATCCACAATTTCCTGTAATTCAGTCTTGGCTTCTTCTACCCCAGCCACATCATTAAAGGTAACTTTAGTGGTATCATCTTGCACATAAACCTTAGCTTTACTCTTGCTAATAGACAAAGCACCTTGGGGTCCACCACCACCAAAACGCCCTGCAAAAAACTGCAAAATGCCAACAAAAATTAGTGGAGGTATCACCCAGCTGAGCACGATGGTAAACCAGCTTCGTTTAGGGGGAGGAGCAGCAGCAAATTCTACTCCTTTATCTTCTAACCGTTGGGGTAACTCTAGGTCATAGATTGGGGTCGTGATCAGAATTTGTCCTTGCTGTTCAGTATCAGCTTTGAGCTGATATTGGATTTGGTCTTGCCCAACATAAACCCGCGCTACCTTTCCATCTTGGACTTGGTCAATAAACAAGCTGTAGGGTACCCGAGGGATTTTCGGTCCAAAAAACCCAGGCAAGAATAAGTTAGCTACGAGAAATAAACCCCCTAAAAACAAGAGAATATTGCCAATTAGGCGAGATCGAGGGGGTTGAGGTTTGTCTTTAATACTCATAGATGCAACGTAGTCTTTGTTTAAAATCTTTTTCTTATAGAGGGTGAAAGCCCTCATTCTTAGCCTACCAGGGTAGGGTTAAAAGTTATAAGCTGTCACCCATTTAAATTGTGAATTGGGGAGATGGGGAGATGGGGAGATGGGGAGATGGGGAGATGGGGAGATGGGGAGATGGGGAGATGGGGAGATGGGGAGATGAAATTGATGTGTAGCCGTGTGAGCGCAAAAAATTTGTATTAACTATCAAATCCCGGACTTACCTTATAGAGTTGACTTATCTACCATTTCCAAATAGATCATGAAATTCCATTTACCTATTACCTGTTCCCTTTTTATATCAATCCTAGTTTGATATTTCAAATTAAACTACTATAGTTACCTGAAATAGTTATAGCGTTTATCATAGCTATGATGTACAGATTTTTTTTTCATTATTACCTATTCCCTGCTCCCTGCTCCCTGCTCCCTGTTCCCTAAAAACCAGAAATTTGGACTTCACTCGTGAAGATAATTGCTATATATTCAGAAATAGACTTAGACGGCTTCCAACCAATCAAAGATTTGATCTAATTGATCTAATGTAATTAGTCCGTATTGCCAAAGAATCATGGGTAAAAAGGTTGGGCTTGGTTCGCCCTGGCGTAGTGCCAGGGCAATGGAAGCCCCAGGAATCTCTAAGTCTTCCTGTAACCAGCGAATCAATTTAGTGAGCACTGAATACTGCATCGACCTCTGGTTTAGGAATTGGGCAGAGAGTTGCTAGCAAAAGCATCCATGGCATAGGCCGGAGTGCGATCGCTATAGTCAGTGTCTTGACCAGTGAAGGATTTGGCCAGTTTGTTGAAAGACTCACTACGCCAGTTGCGCTCATGGATGGGCTTGGTTTGCTCACCACGGAAGTAAGCTTGAGTACCAATTAGCGCCCCAGCAGTCCAACCAACAATTAACAGTGCAATTACAATAGTCATCATTTTCTCCTTTGTGTTTTTTACAAGCTTTGGGTCAAACCGTTAAAGCATTGCTTAATCTGTCAAATGCTTCAAGATTAGGAATTGGGCAGAGAGTTGCTAGCAAAAGCATCCATGGCATAGGCCGGAGTGCGATCGCTATAGTCAGTTTCTTGACCAGTAACGGATTTGGCCAGTTTGTTGAAAGACTTACTACGCCAGTTGCGCTCATGGATGGGCTTGGTTTGCTCACCACGGAAGTAAGCTTGAGTACCAATTAGCGCCGCAGCAGTCCAACCAACAATTAACAGTGAAATTACAATAGTCATCATTTTCTCCTTTGTGTTTTTTACAAGCTTTGGGTCAAACAAGTAACCAATGGTTTAGCTGATACCGAAGGCGGTCAAAATTAACAAGCTGACTAACAAGCTAGCTATCGCACCTTGGGAAATATAATTACGCTGCTGTTCTACTGAAGGGAAATCTGCGTAGTAAATCTCGGTTTCAGGAGCGTAGTTGTTGAGCACTCCGGTTTCATCAACGGTGGTGTACATAGTGGACTTGGTAATGGTGTTAGTGCTGAAAGTCATTTGGTTTTTTCTCCTTTCGTCTATGTTTTACGAGGTTTGGGTCAAACCCTTAAAGCATTGCTTGATTAAAGTGTCAAATGCTTTGTTATTAGGAATTGGGCAGAGAGTTGCTAGCAAAAGCATCCATGGCATAGGCGGGAGTGCGATCGCTATAGTCAGTTTCTTGACCAGTCACGGATTTGGCCAGTTTGTTGAAAGACTCACTACGCCAGTTGCGCTCATGGATGGGTTTGGTTTGCTCACCACGGAAGTAAGCTTGAGTACCAATTAGAGCTGCAGCAGTCCAACCCACAATTAACAGTGCAATTACAATAGTCATCATTTTCTCCTTTGTGTTTTACGAGGTAGTGGTCAAATAAGTAACGAATGGTTTAGCTGATACCGAAGGCGGTCAAAATTAACAAGCTGACTAAGAAGCTAGCAATAGCACCTTGGGAAATATAATTACGTTGCTGTTCGGGTGTTGGGAAATCTGCGTAGTAAATCTCGGTTTCAGGGGCGTAGTTATTGAGCACTCCAGTTTCATCAACGGTGGTGTACATAGTGGACTTGGTCATGGTGTTAGTGCTGAAAGTCATTTGGTTTTTTTCTCCTTTCGTCTTTCTGTAAATAAATATAACACTATGTAACTTTTTGTTTCAATATCTTGACAGATACTTTTTGTAGTGCATACCGTATAGAGTCAGGTGTAAAAACCCGACAAAAAGGTAAAAAGCCTAAGTTGTGAATAGTTAACAACAGTAAATAGGCGTAATTACTGCTAATTACGCCTATAAAACCAAATAATGGCTGATAATCCTTATTTATAAGTGTTTAAATCTAAGTGTTTACGTCTAAGGGTTTAAGTATTAGTGTTTAAGTTCTTACTTTCGGCCTATATCTTTAGGAATAGATGGCATCCCCCCAGCCCGATCCTAGTCAGCCTTTAGATAATGAGGAGTTATAGCGCTACGCTTAGCGTCAGAAGTCAGAAGTCAGAAGTAAGCTAGACTCACGTTTCGGAGTTTAGGAGCGACTGCATCGCTTTCTTCTCCCCCACACCCCACACCCGGTCACCCTACACCCCACACCTGACGTCTTTGTAAAAAACATACCCTTGAAAGGGCAAGGATCATGCCCTACCCTTATTGATTACCCCTACAATTGATCACTCTTGTAACAGAGTCTTAGATACAATTCTGGTTTTCTTACGATCAGCTTCTGAGAGCTCTTCCCCAGTTTGCAAAATCGTAGCATTGGTTTGCAGTACCGTTGCAGCTCCTTTATCCCCCATCTGGATAGCGGTTTTTGCCGCAGTTTGTAACATGGTGGCAGCCCCGGCGCGATCGCCCTGCTGTAATTTCGTTTCCGCAATTTGAGTCTGACGGTATTTAGCTAAAGCTAGAATATGCTTCTGTACCTCAGGATTGGGAACTGGTTGATAACCCTCCTGGAAATTTGCCTGAACTGGCACGATTTCCGAGAGTAACTCTTGTCCACCACTGGATGGGTCATCATATCTGACTTGTACATGGGCAATGGTTTGACGACCCTCTGGCATTTTACCAACATACAAGTTAGCGAGAATCACCCGTTTTGAATCAGTCATCAAATCTCCCAAACGTACCATAAAGCGATTGCCTTCTGATTGTGCTGGGAGTTCAATGGCATCTGGTTCTACTTGGGCAATGGGTTTAAGTTCTGCTAACCTCACTTTTGGCATTAAATCCAACAACAGATAAGCATTAGTTAAGCCAACAGACTGCATGCGGTTGAACAAACGTGCAAACTCACTCAGGGCTTGCTCTGGTTCTTCAATGTAAGACAAGCTACCAGTAGCAATATCCGAAATTTTTTCCAAAATATCTTGGTTCCAGTTGGAACCGAATCCCAGACTGTTAATAGTCAAGTTATTTTCAGCAGCCAGTTCAGCTAATTTT
Source organism: Moorena sp. SIO3I8 (assembly GCF_010692325.1). Lineage (GTDB taxonomy): Bacteria > Cyanobacteriota > Cyanobacteriia > Cyanobacteriales > Coleofasciculaceae > Moorena. The sequence continues at coordinate 63,781 of NZ_JAAHHW010000010.1, forward strand.
ATGCAGCTTTCATTATTTCCATGTTCGTTTTCCCCATCAGTGAGCAGAAACACCTGAGATACCGTGTCTTGTTTAGCTTTAATTAATTCTTTAACCCCTAGCTTTAGACCTTCATCAATGGCGGTACCCCCATCAGCCGCAAGTCGGTTAATCTTTCGTTTGATTTGGTCTAGGTTGCCCATCGGTTGATTGCGAACTAGCACTTTGGCTCTGTGGTCAAAGGCCACAATCGAGAGGCGGTCATCCGGTTGCAGGCGCTCAATTAACCCCACTGCTGCTTGCTTGACAGTTTCCAGGGGCTGCCCATGCATGGAGCCACTGTGGTCGAGTACCAGACACAAATTCAAGGGTACACTTCGACTAGAGGAAGCAGCGATCGCAGAAATCGCCACGGATAATTGACGCTGACTACTCGGTTGATTAGCATCAATATTAGTATCGTTAAGGGCTGGGTGCAAACCAACTTTCATCTGTCCGCCTCCCGGTCGTCTCCCGCTATAATCTTTGATTTAGCGGTGAGAGGAAAGGGAGGACAGGGTTTAAATCGTATAAGCATAACCATCCTTTCTGTGAATAAACTGACAATATTTGTGGCTAATTCCCTGTACTAATCCTGATTTAGTGGAGATATTGAAAGAACCCGATTTTCGAGTTGCGACTCTCCCCACGTAAGTACCTATTTTTTTACCTTTAGTTACCACAGCACGAACAATGTCCCCTGTTTGGAACCCTTTATGCACTTTGGTTCTTGAGCAGTAACGAATGGGGAATCCGTACTTGTTGGTTCGACAAAGTTGACGAGTGCCGTGACCTTTGGCGGTAATTATCAAAGGATGGGTTACTTCGATAACCAATGTTTCAATTTTTCCGACGTTTGCAGCATCTAACCAATGAGTCTTAGGGAGGTTTTGGCGACATCGGTTAAACTTAGTCAATCCGCCGCTACCAACTTCGACAGGCAACCCAATAGATTTTAGTTCATGGTACAACTTCCAGCGAGTCGCATTAACAGATGCCGCATCAGCTAAAGGTCGTTTTGCTTGAGCTTTAACCCGCCTCAAGACATCAGGCTTTCCAGACAAGAAATGCTCAACCTCCTGATTAGACTTAGCTTGATTACATGAATGACACGCGATAGCTAAATTATAAACTCTATCAGAACCGCCTTTAGATAATGGCTTGATATGCTCAATCTCTAACTGAGTATCTGTTGTCCCACAGTAAGCACATTTACGATTCCATTTTTCAAGTAGATACTCTCGAAGCTCGTAACCGTAAAGCGTACCTTGCTGATACTCGATCCCAGATATTTCAGGATTTTGCAGTTTCTGAGTATCAAATCTAACCAACTCTTGAGAGAACCCTGTAATGGGACATAAACGAGTTAGTTTTTTGACCCAAGTTAAAATGTTGTAAACTCTAGACATCAGACTAGGAGCTAACCAGCCTTCTGACCATGGTCGGTTAAGAAACCTGGGCTTGCGATACCGAGTTTTACGATTGCGACGGGCGCGCCTTAACTGTCTACGAGAAGTCAAAGCGTCTCTAATTTGAAAGCCTCTATGGGTAAGTTCACCTCCCCAAACCACTCTGCTATTTTGAACAATGGCCAAACCACTTGTTTTTGCACCAGGGTCTATTTTGAGCTGATGAGTATGAGTTATTGGCTCTTCTATTTCCTCCGTTAAAATTATAGTAAATGGGTAACGACGATAGACCTTAGCTTTGCCTGTCGAAAGTATAATTCTAGCTCTCGCCGGTTTGCAGGGGTCTAAAGGTTGTCGATTTTTATTTAGTACAAATACACGCATAATTGTGTTTCCTCCTATTGCTAGGGTAAAGTTAGCTTCGTCAAAGTTATTTCTCGGTACTTTCCTGATCGCACTGACTTAACTCAACTAGGTCTGTTTAACGACCGGGTTCTAGAGCTGGGGACTAGCTACGCATCCCCAGGTAGGACTTTAACTCTTGGAAATAACGGAGTTCTTATAGAACTTAGACTGGTCAACTATGAGCTTTTCACAAGCTCCCGCTATAGTCTTTTCGCGCAGCGGAGGCCGTAGGCCACGCGGGGCGCGTTCGGCTACGCCGAAAGACTTAGCGGTGAGTTATTGACTTTAGATAGCTCCTCAGGCAGCAAGGGTAATTGATTATGGGTGTAGGCAGTTTTCCCCTATGTTACACTTTTAACCTTCAGGGGGCTAACCGACACGAAGAAAATCACGAAGAAAGTATGGCAAGCTACACTGGTTAAAGATAGTGCCATTATTGCAGCCCCAAATATCATGAAACGACCCATCCAGGCTGTTCAATCCACCTACTATGGTAGACCTGCCCAGCGGACACCGCCACCAGACTTACCCTCGCTGTTGTTAAGTGAGCGGATTGTATATTTGGGTATGCCCTTGGTGAGTGCGGTAACAGAATTAATTATTGCCGAACTGTTGTATTTACAGTACGACGACCCAGACAAGCCCATTAAAATTTACATCAATTCCACCGGCACATCCCGTTACGATGGCCAACCCGTGGGTTTTGAAACCGAAGCCTTTGCCATCTGTGACACCATAAATTACATCAAGCCCCCTATCCACACTATTTGTATTGGTTCAGCCCTTGGGATGGCAGCGATGCTCCTCTCCGCAGGAACCAAAGGCTGTCGGGCAAGTTTACCCAATGCCACTATTGTCCTACATCAGCCCAGGAGTTATGCCCAGGGTCAAGCCACGGATATCCAAATTCGTGCTCAAGAAGTTCTGACCAATAAGAAGACGATGCTCAATATCTTGTCTCGCAATACCGGTCAAGACCAAGAAAAAATTGCCAAGGATATGGATCGGTTCCTTTACATGACACCTCACCAAGCCCAAGAGTATGGTCTGATCGACAGGGTGCTAGAACCTCAAGAGCTTGATACTCCGATTCCTGCTGGTATTACTTAAGTTGTAAGTTATCAGCAATCAGCAATCAGCAATCAGCAATCAGCAATCAGCAATCAGCTTATGCGCTACCCACAGGCTAGAAGCCTGTGCCACGCAAGCTACTTGAGGTGCTATCACCTTCCCACAATCTAGTACTAACTCGGAGCAAATTATGCCAATTGGTGTGCCCAAAGTTCCCTACCAGATGCCAGGAAGTCAGTATACTGAATGGATTGACATCTACAACCGTCTCTACCGGGAACGGATTATTTTTCTAGGCAAAGAGGTTGATGACGAAATTACCAACCAAATCATTGCCGTCATGCTATATCTCGACTCTGAAGATAATAGCAAAGATATCATACTCTACATAAACTCTCCTGGTGGTTCAGTCACCGCAGGCATGGCTATTTATGACACCATGCAGCATATCAAATCCGATGTAGTAACCGTTTGTGTTGGTCTAGCTGCTTCCATGGGGTCTTTCCTGCTAGCTGCAGGTAAAAAAGGAAAACGGATCGCCTTGCCTCACTCCAGGATTATGATTCACCAACCCTCTGGGGGAACCCGTGGACAAGCTACGGATATTGAGATTGAAGCTAGGGAAATTTTGCGGATCCGCCATCAACTCAATGAAATCTACGCCCAAAATACTGGTCAAGCCCTAGAGAAAATCGAAAAAGACATGGATCGGGACTTTTTCATGTCAGCCGATGAAGCCAAGGAGTATGGCTTGATTGACCAAGTTATTGACCAGAGAGCACCCTAGAGTGTTGGTCTGGTAAATTTGATCAGTACTTAAGCCGCCAAGCCGGTTATTAACGGTAATTACACTTTGATTTATAACCAGAAACCCCGTTGTAACCGTCTTGGTGCGTAATCGCTGTTTGATGATCTGGTGATCAAGTATTATAAAGGGAAAAGTAGTGACATTATTCAGCAGGGTACTCTATATATAGGAAACAGAGAAACAGGTAAGTCTGTCTAAACGCTTATTGATTGCTTATCCCATTGATGAATCTGGCTGATTGCTATCGCTTATTGGGTGTCGGTCCAGGAGCGAAGCAGGTTGAAGTAAAGGAGTCTTATCGGCGTCTGGCACGTCGGTATCATCCTGATATTAACCCTGGAGACAAGCTTGCCCAAGAAAAGTTTATTCGGTTTACGGAGGCTTATAAGCTTCTCCTCAGTGTTATCAAAGAGTCTGACCGTGAACCAGTATTAACCTCCGCCACTAGCTTTGGTAATCAGAGTAATCAGCCTGAGGACTCACATCCGGCAACCTCAACTTGGGTCACGCCTAAGCCACCATCCGTTGAATTCAATCAACCCCTATCAGCAGTTGAACAACAGCTGAAGTGGGATTCCTATCATCAACTCCAGCAATTGCTTCGAGAGCGACGGTTGATGAGAGCGATCGCATTAGTCGAAGCCTTGGCCCAAAGAATGCCCCAAGACCCAGAAGTGCGTCAGTGGCAAGCGATCGCTTATCAAAGTTGGGCAAGACACTTGCTTAAACAGCACAAGCTCGATAAAGCTAGAAATTATCTCAGAAAAGCCCTCAAGACTGACCCCTACAATAAGTCTCTGTGTGCTCAGATAGAACAGGATTTTCTTGTGATCGAACAGATGATATAGCAATTCTTATTTGGGTGAGGTACTTTCCTCCTGGGTTTTAGGGAGCAGGGAGCAGGGAGCAGGGAGTAGGGAAGAGGGAAGAGGTAAAAAATTCTGTATGAGAAACGCTATATAGGGTTGGTATTGGTCAAGATGTAGTGGTTTGGCTACGCTCTGGTACTGGTGTTGCGATCGCAACTGCGCTAAATACACGCACGCTACTTGAGGTGCGCACACTACACGAACGAGGTTTATTTTAAGCTGACCGCTGACCGCTGACCGCTGTTCGCGTAGCGTGCGCGTAGCGCATATGCTTACCTACGAAATTCAGCAACGCCATTCCGGATTCACGGGAAATTACCAGGGAATTAACAAAGGGTTTGGAACATAAGCGTTAAACCTTTAAAACTTTGAAACGTTCAACACTTCCAACTCATTACCTGTCCCTATCAAAATTGTTCGATCGTACCTGCAATGGATAACGCTCATGCATTAGTTGTTGGCATCGCCAACTATCAAAACATCAACCAACTCCCAAACACTATCCTCCAAGATGCTCAGAACATTTACAACCTGCTGATTGACCCGGAATACTGTGGCTATTCACCTGAGAGGGTGCAATTACTGCTAGATACTAAAGCAACTAAGGCAGCACTCAGTGAGGCATTAGCAAATCTAGCCCAACAGAGTAACAAAGACTCTACCGTTTTGATTTATATTTCCAGTCATGGGGGACAGATTAAAGAAGGTGCTTACCAAGGAGAGTACCTGTTACCAGTAGACACAAACCTGACATCCGGCGGATCATTATTAGCTCAAACTGCCATTTCTGGCGATCAGTTTACCGAGGCTCTACGGGCGATTCCAGCTCGGAAATTAGTCGTTGTTTTTGACTGCTGTCATGCTGGCGGCATTGGTCAACCCAAAGATGTGGATGGGTCTACCCTTAAACAGGGCTTACCAGAAAAGTATTATGACTCCCTCACCCAGGGACGAGGTCGGGTTATCCTCGCTTCTTCTCGCAGCAGTGAACAATCCTATGTTTTACGGGATGCTGAAAATAGTCTGTTTACCCAACACTTGCTGGCTGGGTTGAAAGGGGGTGCGATCGGTTCAGGGGGAGTTATCCGTATCCTTGACCTTTTTAATTACTTACAGCCCAGAGTTACCAGTGATCAGGCCAATCAGCATCCCATTCTCAAAGCTGAGATTGAGGACAACTTTCCCATCGCCCGTTACCGAGGAGGAAAGGCGGAAACGCCAATGCCTCTAACTTTGCCTAGTGATGATTACGAGTACGATGTCTTTATCAGCTATCAAGCCAAGGGAGAGGATAAGCCTTGGGTGCGCAAGGCGTTGCTGCCTTACTTGGAGTCACAGGGGCTAAAGGTTTATCTTGATATTAGCTTTCCCTTGGGCGTACCTATAATTACCAGCATCGAAGGTGCTATTGAGCGAAGTCGCTATACTCTTGTGGTACTTTCCCCAGCTTACTTACAGAGTAGTTATGGTCAGTTTGAGAACGTGGCGAGTCAACATTTCGGACTAGAAGAAAGTCAGTATCATTTAATACCGATTCTACGGGTCGAATGCACGCCACGACTGGGACTGCGCATGCTCCCCTTGTTGGACATGACTGATCACGATGAGTTTGAGACTAACATAAAACGCTTGCTTTACCAACTGTGGCAGCCCCCATCGAGGAGAAATGGTTGATGGAAAAACCTAAAAAGTACCCTCAAGGATACTGTCAAAGCCTGAAATAGCCACTACAATATAGTTGTCATTTAATCTAGAGATCTCTTTAGAGATTTCAGTGTTTATTATAGGTTTAATACTTCAGGCTTGTATCTGCATCAAACCAGAATTTCCTATAGGTAAGGATTAGGATGCAGGCTACAGAATACGACCTCTTTATCTCCTATGCAGATGCTGATCGAGCTTGGGTAGAAGGCTATTTACTAGATGCCTTGCAACAGGCTAATGTCCGCTATCTGGTAGAAACTGCCTTTACTCCTGGTGCGCCTCGGATAGCAGAATTTGAGCGTGCTATTGAGCAAAGCGATCTCACGTTACTGGTACTCTCTGATGCCTATCTGGCCAATGATGTCACCGAATTTATTCGTTTGCTAGGTCAATCCTATGGCTTAGACAAAGGGATTTGGCCAGTTATCCCTATGATCAGGGATGAAACTCTGGAATTGCCCCCTAGCCTCAGTGCTCTCGTACCACTGAAGGCAACCGATGAAGATGAATCGGAAAAGGCAATTGAACGCTTGTGTCAGGATCTACAACGTTCAGTGCCTGACGCTCCATCTAAACCAGAATGCCCTTATCTTGGCATGAGACCCTTTAGTGAGGAAAACAGCGATCGCTTTTTTGGGCGTGATGATGACGTAAAGATACTCGTAGACCGCTTGCGTCATCATAATTTTGTGAGTGTAATTGGTCCGTCAGGTAGTGGAAAATCTTCCTTGGTATTTGCAGGTCTAATTCCGGCTTTAGAGCGAAGTGGACTTTTTGGGGATGGAAAGTGGTTAATTCGCAAAATCCGTCCTGGTGAGGAACCTTTGGCGGCTTTAAAAACAGCATTAGGAAGTGACCTAGCTGATCCAACCTTAGCAGTTACTACAGGTTTAGCGACTGAAGACAATGCTCGACGATTACTTTTAGTGGTAGACCAGTTTGAGGAAGTATTTACGCAAGCTGAGCAAGAAGCAGTACCTTTTCAAGATGTTTTACTGGGTCTACTGGAAATTCCTGACTGCTATGTAATTTTGACCGTCAGAGCAGACTTTTATCCTGAACTAATGGAGTCTATGCTATGGGACCAGATTCAAATATCTCGGCTGGAGATTGTTCCTCTCAATGCTGAGGGATTGCGTGAAGCCATTACCAAACCAGCCGAAAAAGTCAAAGTTTTTATAGAGTCAGTGCTAGTAGAGCGTTTGGTGGCAGATGCTGCTGAGGAACCAGGAGTTTTGCCCCTAGTGCAAGAAGTAATGGTGCAGTTATGGGAGAACATCGAACGACGATATCTGCCCCTGAGAGCCTATGACACCCTAGTACTGAACAGCACAAGCTATGAAAATATAGATGGTAGCAACCGTAAAGGATTGCAGGCTGTAATCGCTAATCATGCTGATTCTACTGTTTTCAAACTGCCCGAAAAACAACAGCAGATAGCTCGTCGTATCTTCCTACGCTTGATTCAGTTTGGTGAAGGAAGTGTCCATACTCGCCGCCAGCAGTCAGTTGAACAGTTACGTTCTTTTAGTGATGACCCAAGACTGTTTAAAGAAACATTGAACCATCTGACAGATTGTCGCCTGTTAACACTGAGTAGCCCTCAAGTCCGGTCTAGCTTTACAGAGCCAATGATGAAAGAGGCAATGGAATATCTAGCAGAGAATCAGCCGCTAGCGCTCAGTGGTAGTTACAAAGTAGCTAATTCCCAGACAAACTCCGATATCTATGTAGATATTGCCCATGAAGCCTTAATCAGTGGTTGGCCAGCTCTAGATATATGGATTAATCAACGTTGGGAGGCAGAACAAATCCGTAGAAGGCTAGTGTACAGAGCTAAGGAATGGGAACGGCTTCAAGGTAAGGGTGGTTTACTCGACGAGGTTGAGCTAGCTGAGGCGGGGCGCTGGTTGAGTAGTCCTGATGCTGATGAGCTGGGCTATGATGAGATGCTACTTGAACTGGTAGAAGTGAGTGATCGGGCTATTCAGGAAGCTAAAGAGCGGGAAGAAGCAAGGAGACAACGAGAGTTAAAACTGATTCAAGAAAGGCTAGAGGAAGAAAAGAAGGTACGCAAGGCAGTTCAGAGTAGAAACAGAACTTTAATCTATGGCATAGGGGGAGTCGTTACAGTAACTCTGGGGCTTATGATAGCGCTAAAAGTAGCTTCTCAGCGCCAGGTTACTACTCTGGCTCTTTTGTCCGAATCTCAACTTTCTCGAAATGACCAGCTTGAGGCACTGATGGTAGGTGTAAAGGCAGTCAAACAATTGAAATGGTGGATGCCGAATCGTATCCACGTTCAGGCTGTAGCAACTCTACAACAAGCTGTTTATGAAACCCAAGAACTTAACCGATTGGAAGGACATCTGGAGAGTGTCAATAGTATTAGTTTTTCTCCAGACGGCAAAATTTTGGCTTCAGCTAGTGATGACCATACAATTGTGCTTTGGAACCAAGATGGAAGCAAGCTTAACACTCTCCGAGGACACAAGAGACGGGTTAGAGGTATTACGTTTAGTCCTGACGGTAAACTTCTCGCTTCTGCCAGTGCTGATAAGACTGTAAAACTCTGGGATTCGGATGGCAAATTGCTCGAAACTGTTGAGGCTCATGATAGTCATGTCAATCATGTTAGTTTCAGTCCCAATGGTCAGATGTTTGCCTCAGCTAGCCGTGATGGCACAGTCAAGCTCTGGCATTTTACAAGAGGTAAGCAACAGGGGACAGAAAACGAAGAACAGTTCTCTTCTTCTCCTGTTTGCTGTTCAGAGTTAAAAGTTTCAGACTTGTGCAAAAAAGCCCATGATGATTGGGTCAATTATGTTAGTTTCAGTCCAGATGGTAAGATATTGGCTACTAGCAGTAATGATAAAACCATCAAACTCTGGAACGTGAAAGAATGCTCATTACTGAAATCTCTCGAAGGCCATGAAGATTATGTCACAAGTGTCAGCTTTAGTCCTGACGGTCAAATGCTTGCCTCAACCAGTCTCGATAAAACAGTGAGACTTTGGAATGTGACTCAAGGTAAGTTCCTCACCTCACTTAAGCATAACCACCTAGTGAAGACTGTCAGTTTTAGTCCTGACGGTAAAATGCTTGCATCTGGGAGTGATAAAAAGGTACTTTTGTGGGATATAGAGGGTGGGGTGTCGGATATCGAGCATAAACCAGTGGCAGTCCTAGATGGCCACAGCAATGATGTTAGCACTGTAAAGTTTAGTCCTGATGGTAAACTCATAGCATCGGGTAGCCTTGACAATACGATCAAGTTTTGGAGTATTGAAGCTAATCACCACATTATTAGATACAATAGGGGTATTGATGGTGCCCGTTTCAGTCCCAATGGCAAAATTATTGCTATCCCTGCCTGTGATGGAAAGATCTACCTTTCGGATTCTAAGGAAATTACCTCTAGAGCGGGAATCCTAGATTCCGAACCTCATGGGGAGTGTATTAAAAGCATCAGCTTTAGCCCTAATGGTCAGAGATTAGCCTCAGCAAGTGACGACAACACAATTAAACTTTGGGATGTAGCTAAACATAAGTTACTCGAAACCCTTAATGGGCATAATGATTACGTCACGAGTGTCAGTTTCAGTCCCAATGGTAGAATCTTAGCATCCGCCAGTGGTGACCAAACGATTAAGCTCTGGAATGTTGAGAATGGAAAATTACTTAACACCCTGACAAGAAAGGGGAAAGATAGTTTCGATTTCACGAGTGTCAGTTTCAGTCCCAATGGCAAGCTGTTAGCCTCTGGGAGTGACGACTCAAACATCGATATTTGGCGTTTAGATGATATTAAGAAGAGTCGAGATAGTAAGCCACTGAAAACTTTTAAAAAACACCAGCAGGAAATTGCCGCTGTCAGTTTTAGTCCTGATAGCAAAATGCTTGCCTCTGCTAGTTGGGATCGCACCATCAAACTCTGGGATGTGAACAAGGGAGTAGAAATTGAAACATTCAATGGACACAGAGGTGGAGTGACCGATGTAAACTTCAGCAGGGATGGCAAAACCCTAGCTTCTAGTAGCACCGACAAGACACTTAAACTCTGGAGTGTGAAAGATGGTTTTCTAATCAAAACCTTGCCAAGCCATCAAAGTTTTTTCAAAAGTGTTCAATTCAGTCCAGACAGCAAGGCTTTGCTAAGCAGCGACAAGAATCAAACGGTGATTCTATGGAACTTAGATCCAGAGCATCTTTTGCAGGAAGGATGCGATCGCCTACAGGACTATCTAAAAACAAATCCTAAGGTCAAAAAGAGCGATCGTCAAATTTGCGATAATCTCTAGAACAGATTTAACCGAACCTTCAACCCTGTCACTAAATTATTTTCAACCGAATTATCATCAATATTAATTAAGTAGCGTACTGAAGCCGTCACAGCAATATTTTTATTGGGTCGGTAGATTGCCAGCGCACTAACTTGAGGTCGTACATTCACTTCGGACCTGCCGGAAAAATTCTGGTTAATTACAAGAATCCGAGAGTCCAAAGCTGTTTCTAGCTTAGGTGTAACATCATGACGTAGGCGTGCTCCCAAAGTGTTTTGAAAGAGATTATTATCTCCTCGTGACCCTACTCTCAGTTCGTAGAACGAATTCAAGCGCAAATTAGTTGCTAATTGGTCGTCTCGATCTACAAGGAGTTGAGCTGAATTTTCAACTAGTAATGAAAAACGTTTTAATCGCTGGTGTACATATCCTAGCTGAACATAAGTACCTCGTGCTACTTGCTGTCGTACTGCTAAGTTAAGATTGAGGAAATTGTAATCAGGTAAGAAAGACCTCACTACCAATACTCTTCCAGCCTTGGCAGAAGCAATTAGACGGGTTTTTGGACTTAGCTTCGGTGTTGCTAGAAGTCGAACACTGTTGACAAATAATAACGCTGTGTCAAAGCCAAATTCAGTATTAGTAGAAACTGAAGATTCCAAAATCAACTGGATATCTGGTTGACGGGACGGACGTGGACGAAGGATAACCTGAATGTCACCGAGTCCGTCACAGACATTATCTAACTGCTCTACTTCCTCGTTGTCAGATTCGAGAGGTTGACGCAACGGACCTGAACGAGGGAGAATCCGAATGTCACCGAGTCCATCACAAACATTATCTAACTGCTCTGTTTCTTCGTCGTCGGATTCGAGAGATTGATTAGTAGTGGCTGGGGAATTTTGGACAAAAAGAGTCTCTGAACTTTGTAGAGCAGGTTCTATAGCAGTAGAGTCTTGATTCCCAGAACTCCAGGTTGGATAAAGAGAACTGCTAATTACTTTCAGAGGTATAATCACCGAAACTGATTCTGGTAGATTTTCTACATAAATTCCTATATCTTCAATATTTTCCAGCGTAGGTTGTTCTAGTAACTCTGCTTTGGAATTTGCTTTTGCACTCTGGGTTAAGTTATAAATAACCCAAACAGCTAGAGAACAAAAGACAAAGTAAAGTACTCGCATAATTTTCAATTCAATACATGATTTATAGTTCATATCAATGCTATAAACTGTCTCTAAAAAAGAGTTATTTTATCTGGGTTTAACTGATTTACTGTAAAATTGAAGATGTTTTTTAATCTGGAATTATAGAAAGTTGAACTATTGAAGAGGTTGTTAACTATGAATCACCCTAATCAAAACTCAAACTATTCAAAGTCTTCTCCTGTAGGCGGTAGCGGTTCTAGTTCTATAGGAGAACCTCCATCTAGTTCCGTCCTTTGATCCTCTAGTGCTGCCAGTGTTTCAACTCGGACTGCCCTAATTGTCTTCTGAACTTCAACCGGTTCTACTGCTATAGCCTCCTTCTGTCCCGGTCCCAAACCATAGGCTAGTGTAGTAGTCTGGTAAAATCTCAAAAGGTCGAATGATTGTACCTCTCCAACAATTCCATTAGTTACTGACACAGTTTCACCACCTTGAAGAACTACCGTATCTCCATCCTGACCAGATACCCTAATCCCACTATTAGTAAGGGAGAAAACCTGTGTTGTGTTGTTGGCAGAGTCGTGTCGCACAATTACAGCACTACTGCGCGTTGGTCCTAAAAGCAGATTTTGGTCTTGAGATGGTTCTGAAAGCTTTGCTCCCAACTCCACCAAAGAGTTTCCTGGCGTTCTAATTTCAGTCAGAACGCTATTTGGTGGATTCATCGTTAGAAGAGTTCCTTGATTTAGCTTAAAGATTGTCGCTTCTGTAATTAAATCAGATTGCTCTTGAGCTAAACGTTTGACTGCAATGGAATTCACTTTTTGGAGATGATGTTTTTGAGATATAAAATCTATTTTTGTAGGAGTTAAAGCAAGATTAAAGCGCTCCAAACCAATATCTTCTATGTCTGGTCTTTCTTTAAGTTTAAGACGAGTAAGTCCCTTTTCAAACTCAAATTTAGCACCAGGTAAAAATCGCACAAAAGTTCCCTCATTAAACAGCAGGTCTGCATTTGATCTTGAAGTTTGATCCACAGTCAATCGAGCCGGAGGCTGTAAAACTTTTCTGAGAATATTGTCAAGCTTTTTTTTACCTTGATAGGCACTTACTCGACCGGAATAATCACATATCCTTGCCTGGTTGAGATTATTTGTTGCTGACCCAGGTTCAATGCATTTTTGAGCTTGTACAGGGCATTCGCATTGTTGAGCTTGTACGGAAACTGAAAAAAACAGTCCAATAAAACTACTAGCAACAAATCCTTGATTAAAAAAGAACTTATGTTTCATCAGGTATCATCTCTCTATATATTTTGCAAAAAAGCAGCAAGTAATTTCCTATTGATAATAGTCAATAGAATATGGTTTAATTAGCAAAAATCATCATTTATTAACGTCAGTTTTGGATGAGGACGAGGGAAGCAGGTAGACTGAAAGTGTCAACCGTCAACCCCCCGCTTGCTCAGGGTAAGCGCATATTGTCAATAAACTGGGGGTAGTTATCAATAAACCCGGTCTTGTCTTGATGCAGTCGCTCATGGTTTGAATTTACCGTAAGATAGGGTCGCCTTATTAAAAAATATTTAACCCTTTTCTGCATAACCTGCTAACTATAAAGGCTCCACTATCTAAGGTTTTGTCTCCGGGGAAACCCCCAAGACCGCGCTGCATCGCTATTTTGCTTATTGACAATGGATTTTATAGAGATAGTGTTCATTCAATTCAATAAACACTATATGTAGGAATCAAAAAATTAGATGCGTTTACCCTGCCCGCTTGCCCCCCTGGGGATTGAGCCACTATTGGAGCTATTCACACTAAGCTCAAGAAACTGCCAGCTAATAAACTTTGACCTGATGACCAAATTCTTCGTGCCATTTCTGCTTTTCTCCAAAATTACTACTTAAGGTAGATGCACATTATGTTTGTTTGATTAGACACATCCCGTTCGTTTAGGGTGTACTACAGATAATATAGGATATTTCTATTTCTAAGATTTTCCCTAAGACCTATCTTGTGATTAGATAGTTTTGTAAGAGAGTTACGAGTAGCAGCCAACAATTGAACGAGTTCAACTCTTCACCCGTACCATCAAGAGGTGGTAACAAGCTGGAGTTGGTGATCTATGTTACCCTGATCTGATTATACTGAGTACTTACCCACTAAGCTTATTCCTATCCGAAATGTTTCTAAAATTTTTAGTTCTCTAACTAGTGGTCTATCAGTTTTAATTGTGTGACTATAGGGTTTACAAATGAGATGTAAATTTAGGAGGTCGTTTTTTATTGTCCAATAAAACTCTGAATCTCTTTTACCTCTTGCTTTTTGCCTCTTACCTTTTGCCAATTCCTGCCAGAAATGGTTTACAACCCATATATAAAACAGGCTTCTATGTGGCACAGGCTCAGGCTTCTATGTGGCACAGGCTTCTAGCCTGTGACCTAACGAATGCTTACCTCTTGTCTTGATGCAGCGCGGTCTTGGGGGTTTCCCCCAAGACCGTAATGGTGCGTTTGACCCGTAATTAAATTCGCCACGGGTCGCACCTCTGCATGGCTTATTCAAAAGCACCTCAAGTAGCACCATTAGTAGCGCGTAGCGCTATATAGCAATCCTAAATCAATTGAGAGAATGTTTGTTCCCTGTTCCCTACTCCCTGTTCCCTGTTCCCTGTTCCCTTTGCTATAGCTGTTCGCGTAGCGTGCGCGTAGCGCATAAGCTGATAGCTTACAAACCATCTTTAATAAATATCCTTAGAGTTAGCATTCAAGTAAGGACGCTTCAGATCAATTCCAAGCAAAGAAAAGTTGTGGAGGATAAAATTCATCCGACCTTCTGGGGAGTCGTGACCTTGTAGCCAAGCTTCTAGTAACGCATTAGCAACAATTTGGCAGCGATTCATCCCAAAATCTTCTTTAGCTGTAAATTTATAATCCGGTTCTTCTGATAGAGCCAGTCCTGGTAGCAGCTGCTTGGTAAACAGAGGCACCACTCCATCTGGAAGTTCCAGGGGTTTGTACTTTGGATGAGTAATATAGAAATTAGATTGAATCTGAACATTGTTAAGAATATCATAAAAAACATCAAACAATCCAGGTATAGAAGAATCCAGTCGTTGATTTCGTAAAGCATCCAGTAATTCCATAATCAAAACCTTAGGACTTAGGCAGGAATACGGCTAGGACAAGTGAGTTCAGAGAATTATGAATACGTTGAAAATGTTAACGTTTTGATTAACGATTGCAGTACCACCGTTTTTAGCGATCGCGATTCGTTCCAAATCCACCTCATTACTAATGAGAAAAGGCTGGCCTGCGCCGACAAAGTCTTTGGGAATAATGCGAGGGTGTCTGTTGTCTTCGCCTCCTTCAATCTTGTCGAGCTGATCTTCTGACACATCTGTCATGAAGTCCAAATCTTTGATGGAATCCATAAAGCTTTCCGAAGTTGAAAACAGAGCAGAACCAGCAGGACGCTAATTATAAATTTCCATCTCATCCATATTGAGTACTATCCCTTTTCAAAAGGTTTAATTTGGGTTAAACTTGCTTTAGAGAATCGATCCAGTAATGACGATTATGGGTAGGCATTAAACATCAGGGCAATCATATATATATCGCCCAAAGTTTAGTTATTCCTTCCGCAGCCAGTAAAGCAGTTTTTCGTCCCAGTTAGGAATAGTTTTTTTCTAAACCCTAGAGGTTTGGCGAAGGATAAAGTAGACTTTGCCAATCCAGAGTAAAATCCTTCACCTATTCTTCCTGGATCAACTCTCTAGTGCCAAATTTATTGATGCAATGATTGGTTGTTGAAACCAACCTAGTTGTATTTAATAAGATAACTATATAAATTCCTGCTGTCTCGCCATTGTGGCCCAAAGGTTTGTTTAAGGTTAACAAGTTTAAGGTTAACAAGTTTAAGGTTAACAGGTTGAAGGTTAATAGGTTGAAGGTTAATAGGTTGAAGGTTAACAAGTTGTTCGCGTAGCGTGGCCAAAGGCCAAGGTTAACAGGTTGAAGGTTAATAGGTTGAAGGTTAACCGGTTGTTAGCCCTTGGCATCCCTTGTAGGGTAGGTTGAAAGTTATTCACTGTTGAGGGAACAGGGAACAGGGAACAGGGAACAGGGAACAGGGAACAGAGGGTTCACAACTGGAAGATTAGAACCTCCAACCTGCAACCTTAAACCTTCAACAACCTCCAACCTTGGCCAAAAGGCCACGCTACGCGAACAACCTTCAATCTTCAACCTCCAACCTTCAACCTCCAACCTTCAACCTTCAACCTCCAACCTCCAACAACCTTCAACCTTCAACAACCTCCAACCTTCAACCTTCAACAACCTTCAACCTCCAACCTCCAACCTCCAACCTTCAACCTTCAACCTTCAACCTTCAACCTTCAACAACCTTCCACCTCCAACCTCCAACCTCCAATCCAAATAGCGTTAAATCTTGCAAGTTAAATCACCAGTCTTTTGGCTAAAGCGTAGGTTTTCGCCATAGTCCACCGGACAATCAATCACTGCAGGCACATCTTGAGCTAATGCTTCTTCTAGGATAGGAATCAACTCATCCACTGAATTGACACGATAGCCTTTTAGTCCCATACTTTCAGCAAATTTGACAAAATCTGGATTGCCAAAATTCACGAAAGCCGACTCACCAAAGTGATTTTGTTGCTTCCAATCAATCAAGCCATAGCCACCATCATTGAAAATCAGTGTCACAAAGGCAGTCCCTACTCTGAGTGCTGTTTCAAGTTCCTGGCAATTCATCATAAAGCCCCCATCACCAGTGACTGCCACGATATTCCGATCCGGATAAACCAGCTTAGCCGCTAGTGCTCCTGGCAAAGCAATCCCCATCGCTGCGAAACCATTAGAAATGATACAGGTATTGGGACAATCACAATGGTAATGACGAGCCATCCACATCTTGTGAGCTCCTACATCAGAGATCACAATATCTTCTGGTTCCATGACCTGGCGTAGGTCATAGATCAGTTTTTGCGGCTTGATCGGAAAACCTTCATCATTAGCATACTGTTCGTAGTCCTCTCGGATTTCCGACCGAAGTTCAGCAGCGGATGGTATCGGTTTACCTTCCCGGTCTCCCTGCTTCATAATTTCCTTAAGAGAGTCAGAAATATCCCCTACTACCTCCACTAAAGGAATGTAGCTTTTATCAATTTCTGCTGGACTGGCACCGATATGAATAATAGGAATCTTGCCCTCTGGATTCCACTTTTTGGGAGAATATTCAATCAAATCATATCCCACCGCAATCACCAAATCCGATTGCTCAAAAGCACAGGTGATGTGGTCCCGTTGTTGTAATCCCAAAGTCCACAAGGCCAGGGGATGAGTGTAAGGAATACACCCTTTACCCATGAAGCTATTGACCACTGGAATATTCATCCGGGTGGCAAATTCGGTTAAGGCTTCAGCAGCACCAGCACGAATTGTGCCATTACCCGCCAAGATTAGGGGATTTTTCGCCTTAGAAATTGCCACAGCTGCCTTACCCAAACTACGGAAAGACGCAAAGGTTTTTTCCCGACCATCTTTGCCTAGGGATTGGCTATTGACTGGCATAGCCGCAATGTTTTCTGGCAAATCTATGTGTACCGCTCCTGGTTTTTCGGTCTGAGCGAGTTTAAACGCTTTACGGACAATTTCTGCTGTCGTATCAGGGCGAACAATTTGCCGGTTCCACTTAGTCACTGGAGCAAACATTGCCACCAAATCCAAGTACTGGTGGGACTCAATATGCATCCGGTCCGTTCCCACCTGACCAGTGATTGCTACTAGGGGTGCTCCATCCAAATTGGCATCAGCAACCCCAGTCATTAAGTTAGTTGCCCCTGGACCAAGGGTAGACAGGCAAACTCCAGCCTTTCCTGTCAGCCGTCCGTAAACGTCTGCCATAAAGGCTGCTCCCTGTTCATGACGAGTGGTAATAAATTGAATTGAAGAATGTCTGAGAGCTTCTAGAACATGGAGATTTTCTTCTCCAGGTAGTCCAAAAACGTACTCGACTCCTTCGTTTTCTAAGCAATGTACCAATAGTTCAGCGGTATTCATGTCACCCATATCTAATCATCCCTGGTATATAGGTTTTTGGTATCAAAATAATCTTTGATTGTAAAAAATAATTTTTAGATTTATTTTGAGATTCCTTTTTAGCTTTTTCTATTAGCTTTCGTCCATATTTGTTATTATTTCATGACAAAAGATTTAGCATTTGATATCCGGTGTATGCCAATTTATCAGAAGTTAAGTGGGGTTGGGGCAATGTTAAAGTAGCTTTTGATAAGCTTTTGATAACCATGAAAGAAGCAGAGTACTGAGTTGTATGGCAATTCTGGCTTCTATCTGGGTAACTTTAATAAAAGTTAACAGTAAAAAGTTGATATAAAAAAGTTAAAAATGTTACCTAAAAACTTTTTATTTTCCCCTTCACCAGCACCACAGGGATAGAGACGGATACACAGATAGCTTCACCAACAAGGTAAATTTTAAGAATAGTGCTGAGTCCTGATTCCTGATTCCTGAGTCGGAGAATCCGTCAGTAGTAACTGTCACTGTTCAGGATTTAAATAGAATTGCTATAGGCTAATGGTTGTAAGCATTCAGCAGTCAGCCGTCAGCTGTCAGCTTATTTTATTCAAAAGTACCTCAACTAGTGTGGCACAGGCTTCGACGCTGGGACTTGACCCATAAGCACGGCTGATAGCACCTCAAGTAGCACCTCAAGTAGCGCATAGGCTGATAGCTGATAGCTGATAGCACCTCAAGCAGCGTGCGCATAGCGCATATGCTTACTAATGGTTTTAGCCTAATACCTAGAATTTTTACTTCACCCAAACAGTTTTGATGTTTACGAACTCATGTATCCCTTGAATGCTTAGTTCTCGCCCATACCCAGAACGTTTGATCCCACCGAAGGGTAAACGGGGGTCGGATTTGACTAAGCCATTGATAAAAACTGCTCCAGCTTCAAGTTCATCAATCAGCCTGGGGATTTGCTCCTCATTGGTTGTCCAGGCACTGGCTCCTAATCCAAATACTGTGGAATTGGCAAGCTTAATAGCAGCATCAATATCCGGAACTCTAAACAATAGGGCAACAGGGCCAAAAAATTCTTCGTTATCAGCTGGAGTGCCTGGTGGGAAGTCAGTTAGAATTGTGGGGGGGTAGAAGTTACCAGCGCGATCGCTTAAAGGATGGCCACCGATAAGAACCTTTGCCCCTTGTTCAATGCAGGCTTGTACCTGTTGGTCTAAGTCTCTAAGAATACCAGGGGTTGCCAACGGACCAATATCGGTATCTTCCGCCATGGGATCTCCCACTTTCAGGGCTTGGAATTTGTGCAGTAGACGTTGCTGAAATTCATCGGCTACTGCGTCCACCACAATAAACCGTTTCGCTGCAATACACGATTGACCGTTATTGAGCATCCTAGCAGTCACACCCGTAGTAGCTGCTGCTTCTAAATCGGCACTTTCTAGGACAATAAACGGGTCACTTCCCCCTAGTTCCAGGACAGTTTTCTTGATTTGTGTCCCAGCCGCAGCCGCTAAAGCAGCTCCTGCTAGCTCACTACCAGTTAGGGTGGCAGCTTTGACCCGTGGATCCTGAATTACTGGCTCTACTTGGTCAGCACCAATCAGTAAGGTCTGAAACACCCCTTCCGGAAATCCTGCTTCAGCAAAGATTTGCTCAATGGCTAAGGCGCATTGAGGCACATTAGAGGCATGTTTGAGCAACCCCACATTTCCCGCCATCAATGCTGGAGCAGCAAAACGGAAGACTTGCCAAAATGGAAAATTCCAGGGCATGACTGCTAGAATTACTCCTAGAGGTTGGTAGCGCACAAAGCTTTGGGTGGCATCGGTAGAGGCTGGGACATCTGCGAGGAATTCAGCTGCGTGTTCAGCGTAGTACCGACAAACCAAAGCACATTTTTGCGCTTCTGCGATCGCACTTTTGAGGGGTTTTCCCATCTCCGTGGTCATCAGCTCGCCGAATTTGACTCGATCCCGCTCTACAATCTCCGCCGCTGCGTTTAGCCACTCTGCTCTTTGCTCCATTGATGTTTGGCAGTATTGCTCAAACGCCTCTTGGGCAATTGCTAGCTTGGTCGCAATGGACGACGGACTCTCTGGCTCAAAGGTTTTGATGGTTTCCCCGGTTGCTGGGTTAACTGTAGCGATCCCCATGGCTTCCTCCTCCCCCCAATGGGGATAGTACTTCCAATTCTTTGATTATAACTAAGTATTTACACTATGACTTATTTTTGCCAAAATGGCTTAATAGTTTGATATACTTTTAAAAAGCGTCAACCCATTGCCCTAGAAACTACCAGTCAAGGAAGTGTTAACCTAATCTCAAGTTTTATCCTACTACCACAAAATTTATCTCACCAGTTTTTAAAACAGTTATCAACCCAATTCTATGGATTAGGGATTAGAGCTTAGGGGTTAGGGATTACAGCTTAGGGGTTAGGGATTACAGCTTAGGGTAATGGTGTCAGGTATTAGGTATTAGTTAAAACAGGGGCATTTGATTACCTCCTTGCTAAAAAAGGCGCGCTTCATAGGCTTATCATAATACCCTTAGCCATTAAACCTAGATCCTAGAACCTTAAATTAGTAGTTTTATAATTTAGATTATACTCTGATATAGAAACTAATGACGAGAGCTAGATTGTGCCGTATTTAATTGCTAAATCAGAGCCGAATAACCAAGAAAGTTATAAATTGAGCAGTGGAGCCAATACCATAGGACGGGAAATAAATAATAGTATTACCGTAATTCATAAAAGTCTTTCCCGTCATCATGCTCAGGTCACACTCACGAATGATCGGGTTATCCTAAAAGACTTAGGTAGCCTAAATCACACGTTTGTTAATGACGCCAAAATTGACCAGTGTGAGCTCAAAGACGGAGACTTAATACGTCTGGGCAGTGTAATCTTTGAATTTGTGAGTGATGATGGCAGAATCACCCCAAATATCTTGAAGGATAATGATTCCAACTTTTCGATTGTCAGCAGGTTATCCCCAGAACAAACCCGTGTCGAAATTCAGGAATTACTGCACCATGACAGTTTAACTTATAAAGGCTCAGCCCTGAAGCTGCGAGAGCAAGATACAGGTCAACGCTCAGTAGACAAGTTAAAAATCTTATTGGAGGTGAGTAAGCAACTTTCCTCTCCCGATGAGCCTGATCACTTGTTGAGAAAAATTCTTGACCTGCTGTTCGAGATTATGAATGTAGACCGGGCAATCATCCTCATGGTTAATCAAGACACGGGAATGCTAGAGGAAAAAGCTGTCAACTCCCGAACAGGCATACCCACCCATGAGCGATTTTATAGCAAACGAATCACCAATTTCGTACACCAGAAGGGGGATGGGGTTTTAATTGC
The DNA here is from genome assembly GCF_010692325.1 of Moorena sp. SIO3I8. Classification (GTDB taxonomy): domain Bacteria; phylum Cyanobacteriota; class Cyanobacteriia; order Cyanobacteriales; family Coleofasciculaceae; genus Moorena. The sequence goes on from NZ_JAAHHW010000010.1 coordinate 84,930, forward strand.
TGATGCTGCCATTGACCAACGATTCAGTAATTCCCAGTCAGTGCTCCAGCAAGAAATCCATGCCTCCATGTGCGTACCCCTAAAACCGAGAGAGGAAGTGATTGGGGTATTGTATGCGGACAATCTCTCTAGAGCCAATATTTACTCTCAAGAAGACTTGGAGTTTTTGACGGCTCTGGCTAACCAAGCTGCGATCGCAATTGACAATGCTCAACTTTACCAGAAGATGCAGGAAGAAGCAGTAATGCGGAGTAAATTTGAGCTTTTCTTTCCAGAAGCTGTGAGTAAAAAGCTCAAGGAAGAAGGCCACTTGGAAATTATAGATACCGAAGTAACCGCTCTGTTTGCCGACATCAGTAAATTTACCCAAATGTCCTCTCGGATGAAGCCACGCCAAGTGATTGAGATGCTCAATGAGTACTTCCAGGTGATGGTAGAGGATATTGTGTTTAAATACGAAGGCACTTTAGAAAAATATATTGGCGATGCCTTACTGGCTGTGTGGGGAGCCCCCTATTGCCAACCGGACGATGCTGACCGAGCCGTTCAAGCTGCGATCGCAATGCAACGGGCAGTTATTCACCTGAATCAGGATTGGTTCCAGCGGCGCAATTTAGAGATTGAAATCCACATTGGACTCAATACTGGCAAAGTCGCAGCAGGTAATATCGGTTCACAGAAGCTGATTCAATACGCTACTATCGGTGACACTACCAATGTTACTAGCCGCATCTGTAGTGCTGCTCAGGAGGGAGAGATTCTAATTTCCCAAAGCACCTTCGACAAGCTGAGGGATAAAACTCTACCGTTGGAAAAAATGTCCCCGGTTAAGGTTAAAGGTAAAGACCAGCCCCTCCAACTGTACCGCCTAGGGTGGGATACTTAATTCCAGGGAAGCTATAAAAGTTAAAGGTTGAATGTTGTTCGCGTAGCGTGGCCTTTTGGCCAAGGTTGAATGTTGAAGGTTGAAGGTTAGAGGTTACAGGTTGAAGGTTAGAGGTTACAGGTTGAAGGTTACAGGTTAGAGGTTACAGGTTACAGGTTGAAGGTTAGAGGTTACAGGTTACAGGTTACAGGTTACAGGTGATCAGGTTAGAGGTTACAGCTTAGAGGTTAGAGGTTAGAGGTTAGAGGTTACAGGTGATTAAACCTTCAACCAAACAACCTTCAACCTTGGCCAAAAGGCCACGGGTGCGCGTTCAACCTGCAACCAAACCACCTTGGCCAAAAGGCCACGGGTGCGCGTTCAACCTTCAACCTTCAACCTTCAACCAAACAACCTTCAACCTTCAACCAAACCACCTTCAACCTTCAACCAAACCACCTTCAACCTTCAACCAAACCACCTTCAACCAAACCACCTTCAACCAAACCACCTTCAACCAAACCACCTTCAACCAAACCACCAAACCACCATCTGGTCAAGTTGGAAACCCAAAATCCAAATAGCCCTTTAAAATATCATGTGTATAACTTGTTGTGTCATGGTTGGTGCATAAATTGGCACGGCTCAGCCGATAAGTAAATATAGATACCTAGCCAAAATTGACTGTTGCTAGAACTCTACTGATTCGATGCCTAAGTCCTGTACCAGCTAATTCAGATGAGTCTGTGCATTAATCCCAACTGCTCAAATCCCCGCAACCCTGACAGTAAACTATTCTGTCAGAGTTGTAATTCTGAGTTGTTGCTGGAAGGGCGCTATCGAGTGATCAGTCAACTGGGAAGTGGCGGTTTTGGCAAAACCTATGAAATTGTTGATCCTCAAGGCAACCCTAGAGTCCTGAAAGTTCTAATTAAGAATAGTCCCAAGTATATTGAACTATTCCAAAGAGAAGCCGAAGTTCTCGCCCGACTAGAGAATAGTGGCATTCCCAAAGTAGAACCTGATGCCTACTTCACAGTCCACCCCAGAGACAGGGACGAGCCAGTTCATTGTCTGGTGATGGAAAAGATTCAAGGATTGAATCTAAAGCAATACATCCAAAAGCGGGGTGCTCCCATTGACCAGAAAATTGCCATTCGGTGGCTGATCCAGCTAGCTGCCATCTTACAGGCAGTACACAGTCATAACTTTTTCCATCGGGATATCAAGCCCTCTAACATTATGCTCAGGACAGATGGACAACTGGTGTTAATTGACTTTGGCACTGCCCGGGAAATTACAGGTACCTTTGTGACCAAAAAAGCCACTGGTATGGTAACAGGGGTAGTTTCCGCAGGGTATACACCACTAGAGCAGCTTAACGGTCAGGCAGTCCCCCAATCAGACTTTTTTGCTTTGGGGCGCACCTTTGTTTATCTACTCACTGGTCAAGACCCGAGTAAATTTTATGAATCCTATAATGATGAGTTAAGCTGGCACGACAGTGTTCTGAATATTTTGCCACAACTGGCAGATTTCCTCGACTATCTGATGGCTCGTTTACCCAATCAGCGTCCCCAAACTGCTGAAGAAATTTATCAGCAGTTAGTAGATATTAACAATGCGTTGTATCCCACCAAGATACCTTTCCATACCAAAACTAGCCAAGCCTCCAAAGAAACAAAAAGCCATAAGTCAAGAATCAGTAATGGTTCTTCCCCAAGACGGCCAGCCAGTACAACTCAACCCTGGGTTAGTCCTACACCACTGCCAATTTCTTCTGCCCCTAATCGGAATAGTAATTTACTAGACCCCAATTTTGTAGCTCTTTGCCAACAGGAACTCGCTGAGTTAATTGGCCCGATGGCTACCATTGTCTGCCAGCGTACTCTTGTCCAGCATCCTAACTCTTCCGCCCAAGAATTTGTAAAAGCTTTATCTCAACAAATTCCCAATCAAAAATATGCCCAAGACTTTCAACGGCGTTTAATGTCATCGGGTCAGTTATAGCGCTACGCTTAGCGTCAGAAGTCAGAAGTCAGAAGTCAGAAGTCAGCTAGACTCACGTTTCGGAGTTTAGGAGCGATGCAGCAAGGGAACAGGGGGTTTCCCCGGAGACAAAACCTTAGATAGTGGAGCCTTTATAGTTAGCAGGTTATGCAGAAAAGGGTTAAATATTTTTTAATAAGGCGACCCTATCTTACGGTAAATTCAAACCACTCGCTATTGCATCAAGACAATGTCCTAATCTCAATGGGTAGTGCTATATAAGTAATACTTAGTAATCATTCAGCCATCAGCTTAGCAAGCATTTAGTAATTTGGGATTACTAATTAGTTTCTGAATTCAGCATATTCATCGCCATTTCTAAACTAACTTTCATCCGATTCAGAGATTTGGCGAGTATACCAATTTCATCATCTGAATCATGGTCAAATTCTCCAGCCATATTGCCAGTACTCACTTCCTTAGCTAATTGAGCCATCTGCTTAAGAGGTTTGGTCACCGATACCTTGAGGAAACGATTAATCAGCAAGATGGCTACCAGGAAAAAACCAGTAATAATCCCAATCACCAATACCTGTAACTGCTTAGCAGAATTAAAGATTTTAAACCCTGGCACTGATACAATTTTTGCCCCAACAATTTCATCGAGCTTCCAACCAAAACCATGCTGATCACCGTAGGTAGCAATTTGGCTAGCAGGGGCGGCTTCAGGAGTACTGTGGCATCGTAAACAGCTTTTTTCAGAAACGGCGAGAGGACGGGCAACATAAAAAATTTTTCCACTAGGAAGAGAGCGAAAACCGGTTTTTTCTGTTAGATATGGCTGCTGTCGAAAACTCTCCACGATTTCAGTCTCGAAACTATCAGCTTTATCTCTGAGGTTAGTTGGATTAAGGGTCGCTTCTTTATAGAAAAAATCACGATATTGCTCACGTTTACGTAAATTTTCAAAAACTTCACGAGCTGAATAAGCAGGTACTGTTTGGGGTAAAAATCTGTCTTCATTTTCTAATCGATCAGCTAATTCTGGATTCACTTGATTATTGGTATACTCCCGCACCGAACCCATGGTTTCGATCAGAATTAGGGCTTGGTCAGTTACGAGTTTTTCGGCATAGCCTTCTAAAAGTTGAGACAAAACCAACCCACCAGTCAGTACAAGTCCTATAAAAATGGATAGCAATAGTAAGTTTACCTTGATTCCTAAATTAAGTTTTTTTAACATTAGCCATCTCCCATAGTATCATTAGTGCCACAGCTGTTTTAGTTCTTAAGGTAATTAATTATGTTTTACCGCCGTCTATTCTTGTTGAATCTTATATTGATTTTTACAGCTTGTAACTCACCGGATACCCCTAGGCTAGGGAAATTAAGTATTGGGATCGTAAGTTACGGGGAAAGCTATCGCTTCATAGAGCGATACTCAAAGCTAATCGAATATCTTGGTGCTCGACTTAAGATGATTATAGAATTAGAACCGATGTACAACGAGCGCAGAGCACTAACTTTGATTAAGCAGAGCAAGTTGTCTATCGTGTTTGCTCCTCCTGGTTTAGCAGCCATCGCCATTGCTGAGGCACAGTACATACCAGTGCTACCTCTCCAAGGAGTCAAAAAGTCGCGCTCAGTCATCGTAGTAGAACTCGAAAGCCCGATCCAACACTTGACTGAACTAGCGGGCAAAGTCATTGCTTTAGGTCAACCCGGTTCTGCCACAGGATATTATCTGCCAATCTACAATCTCTACGGTCTGACCCTAGCGGAAGTGCGTTTTGCCCCCACACCAAAACAAGTCTTAGAGTGGATTGCCTCTGAGGAGGTAGTCGCTGGAGCGTTGTCTTTAGAAGAGTTGGAACGCTACCGCCTAGACTATAGTCAAACCAGGTTCCGGATTTTATATATAGATTCTCATAAAATTCCCAGCGGTTCTATCCTGATCGGACCAACAGTCGAGAGAAATCTACAACAGGAGATCCACAAGGCACTAGAATCTGCCTCCAGCAGCATGGCAGCATCAGCAGGATACATCCCCAATGCTAAAGCACCTGATTATGATTACTTAATTGAGGTGGTTCAGAAGGTTAGACCGATTGCCGAACGGATTCAAGAAAAACCATTCCCTTTATACAGCCTTCCATTTGAGTTGTAAAACTTCCAAACAAGGGGATAAACCGGCAGTAGCGGAAGAGAATCGATTATATTACCATTGGGGATTTTTAACAAATAATTTAGGATTGCTACATAAGCGGTTGGCAATGTGAATAGTGGCTAGGTAATCGCCTTTGCCTACTTAGCAAGTTTGCAGTTATTTAATATAATCAGCAGGATTACCTATCTTTATTTTTAGTAAAGGTAATTGCCATCAGAATTCGCTCAATAAGATTCATGGCGGGAAATAAATAACTTATTAAGATTAGAATAATCTTTATATGATAAGGATTACATTGGGTGCATCTCAATGCATGCAATTAGGCAAAAATTATCATAAAATCTCCATAATTCCCACAATACCCGCGCCCCCGCCCCACAATACCCGCGCCCCCGCCTTAGATTCGCTAGCTTGACATAATTTATTCAACTATATTTTTTTTAAATAAATAATTTAACTAGAAATTTAAAATATCGGTCTTTTTTTAAAGTTCGCTTATAGTTTATATTTTTTCCTGAACCATTACCGAGCAAGATGTATCAGTAATTAGAGGAACATTGATACGGATATCGGTTATGCGAATTTACACTCCTATTGCTTTAATTACTGTTTTAACCATCTGGTTTGGGGTTAATTTACCGATGATTGCCCATGGCTCAAATGCACCACTAAACTATAGTAATGATTGTCCCAGTTTAGTAGAGCAAACAGGACAAATTTTTTCTTATGGAAGAAAAGAAAACCACAAATTTGTCTCATCACCAGTAATTCCAACTACCCTGATCGCCCATCGTGGTAGCGGACGTCTGTCTCTTGTGTGAGAGTCAACTGACTGGATTCAGTTTGATGGCATATCTGGCTGCATTTCAATCCCACTGTTGGGTACGAGTAGCGGGCTACAGTGGGAAAGTGCTAATTCAATATAGTGTACTTGTAGTTGACTTATTTTATATAATATATTGGAAAAGACATGATTAGGGTGCCTCTTAATTCGTCAATTTTCTGCCAAGCAACCTCAGCTCGCTTTCTTCGATGACAGTGAGTTAGTTCTAGTGTGGAAAAATGAAACTAAATAAGCTTGATAACCAACGGAAGTAGATGTGATTGCCCCTAAGATGATCAACCAATCCGATCTGATCAAAACCCTAAGCCCCAGTGCAATGGATCAGATCATGCTATACCTGGCTTTCAGCGCCCTGCGGACGAGTGGACACCGACATGGGGCGTTTTTAGATGCAGCAGCAACCGCTGCCAAATGTGCCATTTACATGACCTATCTGGAGCAAGATGGCAATATCCGCATGACTGGGCATTTGCATCACATTGAGCCAAAGCGGGTAAAGGTCATTGTTGAGGAAGTTCGACAAGCGTTAACAGAAGGGAAACTGCTCAAGATGCTGGGGTCTCAGGAACCTCGCTATCTGATTCAGTTTCCCTATGTCTGGATGGAACACTATCCCTGGCAACCAGGGCAATCTCGTATCAATGGCACCAGCCTTGACCTGGAAGAAAAGCGCAATCTTGAGATCAAGCTGCCAGATCACCTGCCGGATGCCCAGATCATTAATTCCTTACAATTCTTTGAATTAATAGAATTTCTCCACCGGAGATCTCAAGAAGACTTACCACCAGAGCGACGTCTACCATTGAGTGAAGCTCTAGCTGAACACATCAAGCGTCGCTTAACCTATTCAGGAACTGTCACCAGAATCGATCACACCGGTGGCTTACCCTACTACGCTCTAACCAATGCATATTACTCGCCAGTAGATGACAAAGCCCGCACCTACACCATGATTGACGAAACAGCGCGATACTTCCGGTTAATGAGAAACTGGGCAGAGCGTCAGCCGCAAGTCATGCGAGGGTTGGAGGAACTAGATATCCCGCCAGAGAAAATCAATCAGGCCATGGAAGAGTTAGATGAAATTATCCGCCAGTGGGCAGATAGGTATCACCGGGATGATGGTGAACCAATGGTTCTACAGATGGTCTTTGGACCAAAATCTGAATAAAGTATGAAGTATGAAGTATGAAGTATAAAGTGGGAACTCGGAAGTCGGAAGTCTAACGCTATCTCAATTTATTAGATTGATTAGTTGCTTAGCAAGTTGTATGTTTTCATCCTTCATCCTTAATACTTCACGATTAACACTTCATGCTTCGCAATTAACACTTCATACTTCATGCTTCATGCTTCATGCTTCATACCTGGCTGATCCAGTGCCATGCTAGAGCTAACAGCACAACAGCGATCGCACCAATCATCGTATTAATAATATTCACGACTTCATTGGTCAGCCATTCTAATTTAGATTGTAGTGTCGCACCAATTACACTCTCCAGATTGGTGGCGATGAAGGCAGCAATAACACAGAAAAATACTCCTGTCAAGTTAACCAAACCAACGCCCCAACCCACAAATGCGATCGCAGCTGATGCAATTACTCCAGCTAGGGTTCCCTCCAGACTTACAGCTCCTTCTGTTCCCCGAGCTACTGGCTGTAAGGTAGTAATCAGGAAAGTCCGTTTGCCGTAAGCCTTACCCACCTCACTGGCAGTGGTATCGGACAGCTTAGTAGCAAAACTAGCGACATAGCCCAGTAACAATAACTCTTGGTAAGGAGCATCCACTAGTAGGGTACCCAAGGCACAAATCGCTCCAGTCAGTGCTGAACCCCAAACATTCTCTGGTCCCCTAGCACCGGAACGCTTTTCCGCAATTCCTGCCGCTTCCTTTTGCGCCATGCCAATGCGGGTGACACCAGACCCTACCAAAAAGTAAAATCCGACTACTGTGTAACCCGGCCAGTTCAGAGTACCCCAAATCAGTACCCCTAATATCCAAGCGTGGACAATCCCAGCAGCAGTGAGTAACTTTTTGGGAGCAATCCATACCATGGCTAGGAAAACTGTGTTCACTCCAACAGCAACTAGCCAAGGATTTAAAGAAAGAATATCATCAAGCATAGCAAAATAGTTATATTGGTAATTGGTAATTGATAATTGCTCTAGCAGTTATCAATTGGGTGAGGTACAAATTATTGGGTGTTATGGAGTAGGGAGTAGGGAGTAGGGTTATCGGGCGAGGGTATGGGGAGAATGCTAAAAAATCCTGTGTACCTCATCAGTATGAGAATTACTAGAAGTGGTAATTAGTAATTGGTAATTGGTAATTGTGATTGCTTCTGAGCCATTACCCCACTACTCATTGCCTATTCCCCATTATCCAAAAAACCAACAACAAAGCACACTACTGAAGCAATCGGATACCAGATTAGTTCAGATTCTTGAATAAAGTTGAATTTATTCAAAACCTTGGCCAAAAGGCCACGCGTGCGCGTTCAACCTACCCTACAAGAGATCCCTGGGCAAGAACAACCTTAAACATTCAACCTTCAAAACCTTGGCCAAAAGGCCACGCGTGCGCGTTCAACCTTCAAAACCTTGGCCAAAAGGCCACGCGTGCGCGTTCAACCTTCAAAACCTTGGCCAAAAGGCCACGCGTGCGCGTTCAACCTTCAAACTTTAAAACCTTGGCCAAAAGGCCACGCGTGCGCGTTCAACTGTCAAAACCTTCAACAGTTTTCCCTTCAAACCAAAACTTATGAAACCAGTGCTATTTCATCTCGCATTTCCCGTTACCGACATTGAGCAAACTAAAGTTTACTACGGTGATGGACTTGGCTGCGAAATCGGTAGAGAATCTCGCCATGCGGTGATTCTGAATTTATACGGTCATCAACTCGTGGCTCACCTAACCAAAGAACCCCTGACACCTCAGCGGGGTATTTATCCTCGACATTTCGGGTTAGTTTTTACATCCCTGGCTGATTGGGAAGCCTTACTTTCCCGTACTCAACAAAAAGAATTACCCTTCTACGAGCAACCCAAGACTCGCTTTCCCGGTCAACTTACAGAGCATCGCACCTTTTTCCTCCAAGATCCATTTTATAACTTAATGGAGTTTAAGTTCTACTCTGATGGTTCAGCAATTTTTGGTGGACGTGAGTTGGCAGAAATTGGCGATCGCGTTTAATCCAAATCCTTTTCAGCAATTCTAAAACAGGGAAAAAACCCAAGAAGGGTTGATTAACAGGAAGGTTGATAAAAGTAGAAAAAACCCCTTACTCAGTAAGGGGTTTTTTCTGCTAAGCTCACTGGAACTACTGATACCAAGTCCCTATAACTTCCACAGGCATAAACTGTGCTTTGGATCTGTGACGGTGCGGGTTATAGATGATGGCACTCCTGAAGGTGTTCACCCCGGCACCATCACTCACACTGTTACAGCCACAGATGACGAAACCAACTATCCCGAAGATACTGAACTTACTCCTGTCACCCTTGAAATTACCGATAATGACCCAGGGTCATAACTTGAGCTGATTGAGAATCACAACTAGCCCCCCAAAACAGCGGGGGGAGAAGAGTAACGTTTGCTATAGTGATTCAAAATGTTTAGTTAGTTATCTATAGCAATAGCTAGTACCAATTGCTAATTAGGGATAGCTGCATCAGAATTGGCTTCGGGTTTGGGTCTATAGGAATTGGCTAAAGGGATTCCGGACACCCACTGGTATAGGTATCCATCTGAGTTATCCATCCTCTGGCAATACAAATGCCCGACCGGGTTTCAATTTGTCTTAAAACCTTTCCCCAATTAATTTGACCCAGCGATTTTATTCTCTTCCCCTTGACCTACTACTGTTCACCGGGAAAGTACCGAACTTACTGTGGCGCTAACTAGGGATTTTACATAGACTTCTCGAAAACTTTGCATTTATAATAAAGTACTGGCTTAGCCCCCTTGAAAACTGCCCCAAACCGATCAGAGACTGGAGTTGTTCAGGCATGAGCCTTTCAGAGGTGTTTTGTGAAAAAAGTTTTAGGAATCATTCTCGGCGGTGGTGCAGGAAGCCGCTTATATCCACTAACCAAGCCCCGGGCTAAACCAGCGGTGTCATTGGCAGGCAAATACCGGTTGATCGATATTCCTGTCAGTAACTGCATTAATTCTGAGATTTACAAAATCTATGTCCTAACCCAATTTAACTCAGCATCTCTCAATCGCCACATTACCCGTGCCTATAATTTCTCTGGCTTGACAGAAGGGTTTGTTGAAATTTTACCAGCCCAAAAAACTGCCGAAAACCCAAGCTGGTTTCAGGGAACAGCAGATGCGGTTCGTCAGTATCTCTGGTTATTTGATGGCTGGGATGTTGATGAATACCTAATTCTATCCGGAGACCACCTCTACCGGATGGACTATCGGTTATTTCTCCAACGTCACCGGGACACTAGAGCGGATATTACTCTGTCGGTTGTGCCTATTGATGAGACACGGGCATCTAGCTTTGGCTTGATGCAAATTGATGATCGGGGCAAGGTGATTGACTTTCGCGAGAAACCCACAGGGGAATTGCTCAAACAAATGCAAGTGGATACTACTGTGCTTGGGCTTACACCAGAACAAGCCAGAAATAGTCCTTATATTGCTTCTATGGGGATTTATGTCTTTAGTAAAGCAGTGATGAAAGAACTCCTCGAAGCTAATTCTGAGCACACAGACTTTGGTAACGAAGTTATCCCAGCCTCGATGCAAAAGTATAACATTCAAGCTTATTTATTTAATGATTATTGGCAAGATATCGGCACTATTGAGGCATTCTACAATGCTAACTTATCCCTGACTCGTCAACCTAAGCCATCCTTTAGCTTTTATCAGGAAGATGCTCCGATTTACACCAGGGCTCGTTATCTACCGCCCTCAAAGCTTTTAGACTGTCGGGTAACAGAGTCAATCATTGGGGAAGGGTGTATTCTCAAAGACTGCCGCATTAATAACTCGGTATTGGGATTGCGATCGCGAGTGGAAGCTGGAACAGTTATCGAGGACTCTTTAATTATGGGGGCTGACTACTATCAATCTTTAACAGAACGTCTATCAGCCCAAGAACAAGGCCAAGTGACTTTAGGGATTGGTAAGGATACTGTTATTCGTCGTGCAATTATCGATAAAAATGCTTGTATCGGTAACAATGTCAAAATATTCAACAAGGATCGTGTAGAAGAAGCCAACTGCGAAAGCGAGGGATTTTATATTCGTAATGGCATTGTTGTAGTGCTCAAAAATGCCGTAATTCCCCATGGAGCCGTGATTTAGTCCTATGGGGTGGAAACGGTAAGTTCATCTACATCAAAATTAGGCGCTAGGCAAACTTACCCTAGGGATAGGGATTAGACATGCTTAGCCTAGGCATTAATTACTACAAGCATTAGCCTAACACCTTGCTACCGAAGACCTTGCCCTAACCCTGAAAACAGCCTTGACAGAGTATTTAACATGTACGGAAATTGCGATCGCACCAGTGAGGAAGAACCGAACTAAGTTTAGTTGAAACCTTTGTTACCCTAGCGTTGAGGTAGATAAACCATAATCCAAGGGCAATAACTTACCCGTTACGATCTTAGACGATTAGGAGAAACTCTTGATGGCTGCGACCGACTTCAAAGACTATTACTCCATCCTAGGAGTCAGCAAAACTGCTAGTGCTGATGACATTAAAAAGTCCTTTCGCCGTTTGGCCCGGAAGTACCACCCAGACCTGAATCCTGGGGACAAACAAGCCGAGGCTCGCTTTAAGGAAGTCAATGAAGCCTACGAAGTGTTATCTGACTCGGACAAACGGAAGAAATACGATCAATTTGGTCAGTACTGGAAGCAAGCGGGACAAGGATGGTCTGGTGGTAGTGGAGTCGGTGTTGATGTTGGTGGCTTTGATTTTAGCCAGTACGGCAGCTTTGACGAGTTCATTAATGAATTGTTAGGTCGCTTTAGCACTGGTGCGCCCGGTGGTGGAAGCAGAAGTAGTCATAGCTACTCCTACCGTACAAGTACTTCTAACTCTAATGGGTTTAATGATTTTGGTGGTTTTAGTGGCTATAGCAGCACCTCGGGCTTTAACAACACTACGGGAGCAAGTGCTGACCGGGAAGCAACCATTAGCCTCAGTTGGTCTGAAGCCTTTAATGGTGTCCAAAAACGTTTCAGCCTAGGTAGTGAAACTATAACTGTTAGGATTCCCCCTGGTGCCAAACCCGGTAGTCGTATTCGGGTGCGAGGCAAGGGTCAGGTCAACCCTCTGAATCAGCAAAAGGGAGATTTGTATTTGAAAGTAGAACTCAAATCTCACTCTTTCTTTGAGTTCGATGGTGAGAATCTGGTTTGCGAAGTGCCAATCACACCAGATGAAGCCGTTTTGGGTGGGTCAATCGACGTACCAACTCCAGATGGCTCTGTGAGTATGAATATTCCTGCTGGTATTCGTTCTGGTCAATCTCTGCGGTTGCGGGGTAAAGGCTGGTCTTTACCTAAGGGTGGACGTAGTGATCAGTTAGTGCGAATTACGATAGTAACTCCGAAAAACCTCACCAATCAGGAGCAGGAGTACTATGAAAAAATCCGTGAAAGTCGCCGCTTCAATCCCCGGAGTCACTA
>NZ_JAAHHW010000100.1 GCF_010692325.1 Moorena sp. SIO3I8
GGTGAACCTGGCCTGAAAACTCTCTGGCGAGGGCAAACGACCTTCTACCATTTGTTTGAAGGTTCACAACTTGCTTCTACATCCTAGTCTCTATCACCGTTTCGACTACTTTTGCCTAATGGATAGCCTTTTTTAAGGGGGGCTGGGGGGGATCATAATCTTGCGGAAAACTTTGAAAACACGCCCTAGGGAAGAAAGAAGAGGAAAGTTGGACGTGGGAAAAAATTCTGTTTAGCTCATTACTATGAGGATTGCTATAGTCGATTCCCGATTCCCGATTCCCGATTCCCGATTCCCGACTCCCGATTCCCGATTCCCGATTCCCGATTCCCGACTCCCGATTCCCGATTCCCGACTCCCTCGTTCTATAAAAAACATTCATCACATCTATTTTTAATAGTTGCTGCCCAACCAATAGGGGATTCTTCGGCATAAAATATAGCAGCGGGCAAGTGACCTTTAGGAGCGTCTAAACTAAAGGTTAAGTGAGAATAAGAATGCCAAGAATCGGCATCACCTTTGCGCCATCCTACTAGATCGGCGAATTGATTATAATCTTGACTAACTTGCTGCCACAGTTGAGACTGTACTCTAAATCCAAAATGACCTTGACTATAGTGCTCCCAAAGCTGATTAAGTGTTAGCAAATCGTCGCAGGGAAACTGTAGTAGGTCTGATTCTCTGAGATAATTCAACCCTTGAAGCCATTCTTGGTCTTTTTTACTAGCGTTTTGCTGTTGTCTAAGGGTTTTAGCTATGGATAATACAATTTTTTGGGTTTCCACATCAGCAGCTTTCCAATGCACTTCCATCAATAAGGTCTTAAGGTTTGTGTAGTCTATTTTTAGATTAGTCATAAGTTTAAGGAGTAGGGAGTAGGGAGTAGGGAGTAGGGAGTAGGGAGTAGGGAGTGGGGAGTAGGGAATCGGGAATCGGGAGTCGGGAGTCGGGAGTCGGGAATAGTAGGAAATAAAACCTAGGATTTTTTGATGTTATGATAACTCAGAATTGGGTTTCATGATCTAATTTAAAACTGGATCTAGTAATAAAATTACCAAATTACCCACACTTTCCACCCTCCGCACACTTCCCCTTGAATTTTCAATATTTTGATTTTTTTTAAAGTTTAATTTTATTTTTGATAAAAAAAAAAAGCGAATCAATCAAATAGCAACGCATAACTTTATATATCGTTTTGTTAGATGCAAATATCTTAATATTTAGCAATATTAATACTTATTAATTACACAAATTTGCCCCCGATTCCCGATTCCCGATTCCCGACTCCCGACTCCCGATTCCCTTTACTAAACATTTACATAATTCAGAGTTTAATGAATTTTCCTTAAATGTTCTAAAGCTTGCTGGATTTATATATAAAATACCCCTGGCAATAAAAATCAGCCATCACCTTGAAATAGATAACTACAGTTGTAAGCTATCAGCTAATGCTTACTTTAAAACTTTACTGAGAGAAAATAATCATGACTAGTAAACTAGCGATCGCATTGATCGCAATTAGCGTTTTCGATCTTTCCGCAAAAGGGGTTAGTGCTGCGTCGATTACCCCGATCAACCTTGACGATCTTACCCTGGGAGCAACCATCACAGGACCAGTGGGTCCGACAGTAGATGCATCCCTGATCAATGGTGACGGAAACAGCCTGGGGGACTTGACCAGTAGCGTTTCTTGTCCTGTTGGTTTTCTAACTTGTGTGCCGCCCCAAAATCCAGCGGGAACCATCTACACTTATATACACAAAGTTACCCCTGGTGTAGACTTTCCTAACGATCCCCCCTTCCCTCAACCGGATGGTTTACTTCGGTTTGATGATGTCAATCAGTTCGGGTTGGAGTTCAAAGCTGAAGGCTTTACAGGAGTTGCGGGCTATAGCTTTGGGGAAGCGAAGCAGGCACTGGGTTCGAGTGGGGAGTTTTCCATAAAGCTTGATCAAGATGGCAGTCTAGTTTGGAGTGTTGTCGGTGGATCAGATTGGAGTACTAATTCCGACACTCCAGAAACCATCTCCTTCTTTTGGCAAACCACACAACCCCCCATTGGTCCATTTGGGAGGTTCACGGCTAAGAATGATACCCAATCCGGGACAGGTAATGGTCCACTGCCTCTGGCAGTGCCAGTGCCTGAACCGATGTCGTCTCAGGGTCTACTGGCTCTGGGCTTTCTGGGCTTAGGATTAGTGGTTAAGAGAAGTATCGGTTCTAGTCTGTTTTAAGGGAACTAGGGAGTAGGGAGTAGGGAGTAGGGAGTCGGGAGGGTGGGAAGTTGCTAGTGGTGGGTTAGGGATGGGTTTGCTTTTGAGCCTCTTCGCGCTTGCAACAGCCGGTCCCGTAACGCACCACCCATCCGAATAGTTTTTGACGTTGCGTCAGTCTTTGAATGAATAGGAGTAGAGTGGGCATCCTGCCCGCGCGAAAATAAGCATGAAACTGGCAAGATGCCAGTTCTACACAAGATGCCAGTTCTACGCAAGATGCCAGTTCCACGCCTGATGCCCATTCTACGGCAAGATGCCTATTCCACCTCACTCTTAAAATCATTCCATTATTAAGCAACGCCTAGTTTTTGGTGTTATGATCAAGCCATGGGATCCGGCCAAAAATTCCTATAGCAATTCTCTTTCCCATGAGGTACAAAGTGATCCCCCGTTGGTCCCCCTTTTTAAGGGGGACTTTGACCTTGATAAGCGTACCTCATAAATGCAATAAACGCTATATATATTCTTGCTAATTTTGGAGATAGAGAAATGCTTTGTATTCCTATCCAACATTAGCTTTTAAACCAGGAGAGAGCAATGCTTCAAAGTTATGAAGCTATTATCGAAAATGGTCAACTTCAATGGTTAACAGATGCACCAAAAGTATCCAAAGCTCGTGTAATTGTGACAATTCTTTCGGATAGTGAACCAAAAGTATTGCGCCGGACTCCCTCAGCTTCCATTGCCGGTAAAGGTAGAACTTTGGGAGATTTGGTCACTTCCCTCGTTGAGGAAGAGGATTGGGATGGAATTATCAATTGGAGATCAAAAGATTTTACTAAATAGCTTGTAGGGTGGGCAAAAACCGTTTAGTTCTTTTGATAATTCTAGATCCTATAATTTTCCCACCCTACTTAATAGGCAAAAACTTTTGACTTCTGACTTCTAACTTCTGACTTGCGCGTAGCGCTATATCATTGGTTATTCCGCAACCAATTCGACAAATCTACGGAGCTGGTAAAATCTGCCATAGCAACTCCTAAACCTTCTAATTGTTCTAGAGATAATTGTTGAATTCCTTCTAGAATTTCTGAGGGTATTGCACCAAGTTTACCTTCCAGTTGACGGGATATCAGTCCCTGCATTAATAATCTCCCTTCTTCCCGGCCTTGTTCGAGAGCTTGACGAATTTCACCTTTGCGGTCTTCCATAAATACTTCTCGTTTGTGTAATTCCTCCAAGTCTTTTCTACTCATATTCGCTTGATTAGCTATGGTTAGCGCCTGAGCAATTTCCGGGATTTCTGATAAGGTATCGGGAATTGCTTCTAAATTTGGGGCTTCCTTCATAAAATATATCCATTTCTCCGATGCCGTTTCTAAGTGTTCTAAAGACCGGGAAAATTTCGGCAGTTCCACAAACACCATGGTTAGGTGTTCGTTTCGGTAGATAAAGTTTTTTTGCTCTTCTTTAAATACAAAACGAGTTAGGTATCGGTCGGTTTCCTCAAACATGGTGAAGTCGGTAATCGTTAAAGCAATCACCGGCTTACGTTTAGAAGACCTTTCCCCAGATTTTAATTGATTGCCATAGGTTTTGGCGAGATTATAGATTACTCGTTCATCAAAAACCGGGACATTTAACACTTGCATTTCAATAATTACCGTGGAGCCGTCATTTAGAATCGCCTTGACATCCAGGTAGGTATCCTTTAATTCCGTAGTATAGCCAGCATTGTATGGGTCAATGATATCTAAATTATTTATCCTAGATTCTCCTTGATATATCAAAGCATTTAGAAAGCTGATCAGAACTTCTTTACTCTCAGAGGAACCAAAGATTTTCTTAAAAGCAAAGTCGGTTTTGGGGCTGATAAATCTCATGGTTAATTATTTATTATTTATAGGTGGGTGGCCTTTGAAATATAAAATCTGACTCAGATCATAATTTTGTCCCTAAATCCGCTAATACTACTATTAAGGTTATGATTATTATATACTATAATAGTACAAATATACTTAATGCTATAAAATCGGATATATGGCAATAAAAAACCTTCAGCTATCAGCGGTCAGCTATCAGCCGTCAGCTATAGCAATCCGTGTAGGAATTGATAGAATTCTGATCCGAAGTTCCCTACTCCCTGTTCCCTGTTCCCTGTTCCCTTTGCTCAAACCATTTGTTTAATCTGAGTAAAGTCACACGCAGCCTGTGCCACAAAGCTGACCGCTGACCGCTGACCGCTGACCGCTGACCGCTGACCGCTGACCGCTGACCGCTGACCGCTGATAGCTGACCGCTGACCGCTGTATGCTTACCAAAAAAAGGGGTCTAAAGCCCCGTCCTTCGTTCGACGGCTTTTTTTAAAAAACAATGCCCTTGATAATGTGTACCAGGTGTGCTATTATAAAAGCATAAACAATAGACTTTTAAACTAAATAGATACTATCTAACCATAAGTAGGCAACGTGAAAAATATGTCTCAGATACATATTGCGTAATTTGGTCTAACGACTTAAACGTCTATGAAAAATTTAGATAAAAAAAGTATCTATTTAAGTAAATTTTGAAAAGGTACGGTGGGGCACACCGAAACCTAGGTCATAGACCAAATACGCTTGTGGAGAGGAGACCTCTATTTTTCCTGGCTCCGGCCTGGTTAAACAAGTCACCCCGTTGAAGCAAGAATCCCCGTCCTTCCAGGGCGGGGAGTGTCAACCTAAGGAATTTTAGCTAAAGCTTCGCGAACGACATCAGAACCAACACCAACCAAGCAGGAATTTTCAGTTAGATGACGTTTCCAAGCTCTACTACCTGGTTGCCCTGCAAATAATTGCAGCATATGTCTGGTAATTTTGTTAAGCTTAAAACCCTTGGCTACCCAGTGATCAATATAGGAAAACATAGCTTCGACAACCTGATGGCGAGTTGGGGGTATAAATCTATCGCTATAGATATCACAATCAGCTTTGGCAAACAGATAGGGATTGTCGTAAGCTGCACGCCCAATCATTACCCCATCGACATACTGCCGTTGTTCTTGCACTTGTTCAAGACTAGTGAATCCACCATTAATTTCCACGAATAAGTCAGGTAACTCCTGCTTGAGACGATGGACGTCACTGTAACGTAAGGGTGGGACGTTGCGATTCTCTTTTGGACTCAAACCCTGTAGCCAAGCCTTGCGAGCATGTACAGTAAAATGCTGACAACCGGCATCTGAGACAATGCGAACAAAATTAGCCATGTCTTCATAGCGGTCAAGGTGATCAATACCGATACGGTGCTTGACAGTAACGGGTATGTTCACTACTTTAACCATTGCCTCTACACAGCGTGCTACCTGTTCAGGCTGCGCCATCAAACAAGCTCCAAAATTGCCATTTTGCACTCGACTACTGGGACAACCAACGTTGAGATTAATCTGGTCATAGTCCATAGCTTCAGCAATTCGGGCGCATTCAGCTAAGTCACTGGGAGTGTCACCACCAACTTGTAAGACTAGGGGTTTCTCTTGTGGGGAAAAGCCTAGCAAGCGTTTGCGATCGCCATGAAGAATTGCTGCACTGGTGACCATTTCGGTGTAGAGTAATGTCCGTCGTGTAATCTGGCGCATGAAATAGCGATAGTGGCGGTCAGTGCGATCCATCATTGGCGCAATACTTAAGGGATAACCGCTACTAATAATTTTGGATTCAGTTGGAAGTGATTCGGGTGAAATAGCTGTACTCGGAGCAGTCATGGGTTGAGGCAGTTACTTAGGGAGCAGGGAGCAGGGAGCAGGGAGCAGGGAAGTCGGAAGTGGAAAAACAATCCTGTGTACCTGATAGTTATGCAAACCGCCGTATCCCCAGCCTAGCAATTTAGATTGACCTAATTGATTTCGTTGAGTTTCAATTACTTAAACAATCACGCGCGATAACTTTCACTTGCTGATAATTCAATTTTCCTTGACCATTGCGCGGTAAAGATTCTACCGCCACCCAATCCTTAGGACACTTGAATTTACTCAAATTCCCCTCTACCTTTTGTTGCACCATCGCAACAGAAACCTGATCGGAACTAGGCACAAAAACAGCGGTTACCACTTGACCCCAATAGTCATCGGGTAAGCCAATCACACAAACATCACTGACGAGCCCTGTGCCACGAATTACCTGTTCTACCTCAGCGGGAAACACATTTTCACCACCGGTAATAATTTTGTTACTGCGACGGCCAACAGTATATAAGTAACCCTGTTGATCGAAATAGCCTAAATCGTCCGATTGTAGCGTTTGGAGTCTGTTGGGAAATTTACTTACCTCAGACTCTAGGGCAAGATTTTTGCTAGGGCTATAGTAGCCATGGAATAAGGACTTTGCTTCAATAGTAATCACACCAGTTTGATTAGCCTTGAGAATTTCTCCATTACCATTGCGAATGGTCACCTTAGCATGGGGTAACACCTGACCACAACTATTGTTACCACTGTTACCACTGAGGAAATCCTCAGGTTTAAGGGTGACTACACCAGAAGCGGTTTCGGTCATGCCATAGGTAAGAGCTAAAGGAATATGATACTGTTTTGCTTGTGTTAATAGGGATTCCCAAGCCGGAGCACCGCCTAACAAGACTGTCCGAAAGCGGGATAACCAGTCAGCCGCATCTTGGTTGATGAGCTTGGCTAGTTGAGTCGGTACCAGAGAGATAAAAAATTCTTTGGGATCAATGTCTCGTCCTTCCCCAGCTTTCAAGGCTTTGAAGGGCAAAATTACCATACGTCCGCCTGTAGTAAGCGATCGCATAAACTGCATCAAACCACTGACATGATAAAGAGGCAAGACACAAAAGGAATTCACTGGCTTGTTCCCAAAATACTGATGAAACCCTGCTACTGATGCCATTAAGGTTTCCCAAGTGTGAATCGCAAAGCGGATTTTGCCAGATGAGCCCCCTGTAGGAATCATAATGAGTGCTGAGGGCGGATTATTGATTATTGAATATTGATTATTGAGTGTTGAGTGTTTATTATTGAGTGTTGATGGCTCAATGATACTGGCTAATTCTCCGATAATTAGATCGGGATGGATTTGGTTAAGGACTTGTTGCCATTCTGGTTTTACCCAGTAGGGATTCCCTAAGAATACATGACAATTACTGGAAACAGCAGCTAGGAAAGCGGCGATAAATTTAAGAGGACTTTGCTCTACTAAAAGAATTTTCGGTGCTTTTTCCTGGGAAAGTTGGGAGAATTGCTGACAGTATTGCTCAATGAGTTGGTTAAGTTGCTGACTGTCATAGCCAATCAGCCATTGTTCACCAGAACGTTGTTGGACATAGCTTAGGGGCTGCTGGACGTATGAATCTTGCCGATATTTGCTCTTTAAAGCTTCAACCATCTAACCAAATAACCTTAACACCCAATAACTTTAAACATTCCAACCTTCAATCATCTAACCAAATAACCCAATAACCAAATAACCCAATAACCTAAAAACCCAATAACCTAAAAACCATCAAACCTTCAACCATCAAACCTTCAACCATCAAACCTTCAACCATCAAACCTTCAACCATCAAACCTTCAACCATCAAACCTTCAACCATCAAACCTTCAACCATCAAACCTTCAACCATCAAACCTTCAACATTCCAACCTTCAACATTCCAACTTTCAACCATCTCTTAAACCTTAATCAAACCAATGGTTGACACCAAAACCTACAGCGCGCTTGAAGTCAGAGAGTTCTGCGGCTAACTGGAGAACCGCTTGTTGACCAATGGTAGTTTCCAAGGCGGATGAAAAGACGGTATCAATTGGATAGGTTTGGTAAAACTGCCGTAGTCGTTTCCGAGAACCTGCGATCGCAGCTTTAATCACAAAAATGCCTCGCCATCCCCGCTGGTAACACTGTTCAAGTTGGTCAAGGGTTGCCACCGATTCATCTAATGCGATCGCAGTCGAATAGTTGTGGCTCATCTCCAACATCACATCGAACTGCTCTGGAGGTAGGGGCTGTTCGATAAACTCAACCGCTCCAATGGTGTCACATACCATCAGCCACTGCTCAGCTTCTTGTTTAGTCAATCCCCCATTGGCATCCAAACGCAATTGGCCAGAAGCAGGTATTGCTTCAACCAACTCCTTAACTATCTTGACTTCATCCTCAATCGGAGCAATACCAATTTTCCATTTAAAGCTTCGGTATCCCTGATTCCAGGGAGCTTCCCAGGACTGTTTTGCTGCTTCATAACTCGGCAACAAGTAACTGTAGTGTTGTTTGCTTTGTTCAAAGTCTTTTGTAGAAAGTCCTTTGCCCATCACTAGCTCCCAAGCCGATTCAAACCCAAATTGACAGCAAGGTAGTTCAGCAGGAATGGCGAAAATCTCCTCTGTAGTAATCTCCTGAGGTAATTGCTCGCAAAAATTAAAGGCTTGTTCCAGAGTTTCCGAACCAAACCAAGGGATAGGAGCAATTTCACCCCAGCCAATGTTCCCTATTTCATCACTAAGGCTAAGAATGATACCTTCTCTGACTGTCCATTGGCCATGACTGGTAGACAGGGGATGTTTAAAGGGACGCTGGTATGGGTGAAACTTGAACTTATAGTTGGTCATTTATTACGGCGGTTTGCAATTGGGTGAGGTACAAATTCCTGGGTTTTAGGGAACAGGGAACAGCTAACAGGGAACAGGTAAGAGGGAATAGGTAAAAAATCCTGTGTACCTAATAGTTATGAAAAACGCTGTAATTGCTAATTGCTATTGCGCTGCATCCCGATTCCCGATTCCCTATTCCCTATTCCCTATTCCCTATTCCCTATTCAACACTTCTAGGTTTAGTTAATACCAATACTCCTAAGGTTCCGCCAACAATCGGGTAGTGAGTTGCACGAAAACCTACTTGCCGTGCTAAAGATTCTTGCTCCGGACCACGGGGGAATCGCTGTACACTAGGCCAGATATAGGCATACTCTTCCTCAAGTCCTTGCTGACTGGCTAGGGGAACAACAATAGTTTCCATATACCACTGTTGAAACTGTCGAAACAGAGCCTGAGACGGTAAGTGAAAGTCAAGAATTGCTGCTTTAGCCCCTGGTTTAAGAATACGGTAAATTTCCTTTAGGCTCTTGGGGATATCTACGACATTACGTAATCCATATCCCATAGTTGCTCCGTCAAAGGTATTGTCAGCAAATGGTAAATCTAAAACATCCGCCTCTACCCAGTCAATCTGTGGTTCAGAGGATTTTTGTTTTGCGATCGCTAACATCTGGGGAGCAAAATCGACTCCATACACCTTTCCTTGAGTGCCTACTTTCTCCGCTAATAGTCGAGTCAGGTCTCCACTGCCACAACACAGGTCAACACAGGTATCTCCTGGCTTAGGTTCAGCCCATTTAACCGTCATCAGCTTCCAAATTCGATGCTGACCCCAACTGATCCAGTCATTTAGCTGGTCATAGTTAGAAGAGATATTATCAAAAATTCCCTGAATCGCCTGGGATTGGTCTGACATGATTCGTTCAATTAAGGTTAATTAAGGTTAATTAAGAAACCGACACCCAACAAGAGTCCACTCCAAAAATGTAGCGCTACGGCAATAAACTTACAATTACTCACCTTTTCCGGTTGGTTGTAATTAGCGTTAACATGGCGGCAAAGCTTGATAGCAAAAGGCAATCCTACCAAACTGAGTAATGTCGATATGGGGAATAGCCCCATGATCACAAACCCAGCAGTAGCAGCAAATAGGCTACCACAAATCCAGGGCAACAGTTTAGCACCCCTTTTGGTGCCAAGGCGAACAATAGGCGATCGCTTCCCAGCTGCTATATCATCCTTTACTTGGTGAAAATGGGAGCAAAATAGAATTAACGTAGTCGCCAGACCCACAATTATCGATGCCGCCAGGTTAGTGACAGACCAACTCTGGGTTTGACTGTAGTAGGCAGCTGACATACCTAACGGACCAAAGCTCAAAAAGACCAGAATCTCTCCTAGACCTTGGTAGCCCAGGCGAAAGGGAGGTCCTTGGTACATATAGCCAAGGCTGCAGCATAGGAGTACTAACGCCATCACTGTTAAGTCTTGCTGCCACCAGCAGATCAGTAGCATACCAAGGATACCCAGTCCTAAACACAGGTTCCCTAGCCAAAAAATCAAGGATTTGTTTCCCGTCAGGTTGACTATCGAGTGAGGTTTGTTTGTATCAATCCCAGTCTCAGAGTCAAACACATCGTTACTCAGATTCTCCCAAGCCAGAATCAGAATCGAAGCACTGACAAAGGTCAAAAATATCGTCCAATTGAAGTGATTGGTCTCAAACCATGCCACAGCAGCTGCCACCCAAACATACATAATTGCCACGCTATACATGGGGGGCTTGATTGCTGCTAGCCACAATTTCCGTTTGGAGTTAGGAGCTTTAATTGTGTTTGTTGTCATAATAGTCACGGAATATGAATGCAAGTCGTGCTAGGCTCACCGTCAAACCATCAACCAATACTGCTGGGACTCTTCAAGCCTTGGGTAAATGGTCTTCAACGGTGTTAAGGGGCAGCAATAGCAGAATACCATTAATCCCAATCAAGGTCGTGAATTGATAATACGTCAATTTATGTAAATTTTATTGACAAAATCTTAACTAAAGTGATAAAAAAACTACTATTACTATAGGACTTACGCAAAACTGAACCCCAAACTCTATAAGTAGTAGGGTGCGTTAATAACGCACCCTGTAAGTCTTGTAATCAATCCTAAAAAGTATGACTAAAAAGTATGACCAGTAATGTAAGAGTGCTAGAAAGGGATACTCTAGATATCAAGTCGAAACAGCCAAGATTTGGACTGCAATCTAAATTGGTAGGCTTAGCCTTGGCAATCAAAAAGTATTTACCAGAAACTATCAATACCTTAAGCAAAGTTATTGGTAATCGAATCAGACTCTTAGAAAGAGCAGAAATGCTGGCAGATGCCACCAGTTTCCAACGCACTGCAATTATTATGTCAGCTGTGAAACTTGGTGTTTTTGATTATCTGCACAAGCATCCCGGAGTTTCTGCTAATTTAGTAGCCAGGGATTTGAATCTTAATTTGATATCAACTGAGCGATTGCTGAGGGTTTTGGAGAGTCTTGGTTATCTCAAAATTAGCCAAAATAATCATAATCAAGGTTTTGGCTATGTTAATACCCAAATGACTAAGAATTACTTAGTTATAGAAAGTCCAAGTTATTTGGGAGATTATTACAATCTAGTCTCTCAGACATGGTCATCCTGGTTATCATTAAACTTAACTATCCAAACCGGCAGCTCAAATCAGCAGATGGATTTGTTTAATGGTAATGATGAAACCCTTTATGAGTACTATGCATTTGCTAACGAATATCTGAAAGAACCCTCCCGAGAATTGTTCACTAAAATTCCTCTTGATCAGGTTAAGAGAATTATTACTGGCGAAGTGGGTATTACCTTTATAGGCAAGCTACTGGAACGCAAGCCTGATGTAGACTTTGTGCTGGCAGGCTTGGAAAATCAAATTGATTTTTTAGATCGACTTTTAAGCAAGTATCCTTTACCTAAATCTCCGGAAGAGATTATTATATCTGCCGAAGGAAACGCTTTGTCTGACCAGTGGGGTGCTAAAGAAGAATATGATATTGTCTTCTTATTTAGAAAATTGTCGTACAGCGATTATGGTAGCCAGTTTATCAAAAAATCTTTTCAGGTTTTAAGACCAAAGGGTATGGTGATTATCCTAGAACCTAGCACTGACAGTTTGGTTCCTTCACCATCATTTTTGCCAGAATTAGAAATAATGGATTTATTGATTGGCGGAGTTAAAGCTCCCTCTCTTTACTCTACCGATAAAATTGTTAACCTCTTAAGAGAAGTAGGCTTCATCAAAACTGAAGTGGTGTCTACCCAAAAGGGCAGCTTTTTATTTGTAGTAGGTTGGAAAAATTAATCAGGGATTATCTATACTGGTATCCCCTTGATTTCCGTCTTGACTAGTGACCCAATAAATGATTAGTCATCCAAAGCAAAATTTTTACTACCAAAACTAGGGCTCATCATTAAAATTAAAAGAATGATGCTGAGCAATTCTAGAGTAAGGGCAATAAAAATTCAACCAAAATGTGATAGCGATGCAGCGCGGTCTTGGGGGTTCCCCCCATGAGCGACTGCATCAAGAATAGAGCAAGGATTATAACCATAGTAAGCCTTGAGCATCAAAATTCTTGCAATATTTTGTCAATAGTTACGATAATACTGCCTATTTATTGATTTTTGCCCTTACCCTGCTTTTCTTAATTGCCAAACATGCTGATAATTGATCATTAGTAACTATAAAGTCTGTGAATTAAATAAGTTATGTAAATACAAGTTAAGAAATATGTAGTAAAGAGCGATCGCGTAGCGTGACCATTCGCGTAGCGTGGCCCAAAGGCCAAGGTCAATCGCGTTTGTGTTGTCGTTCATTGAGGTAAACACTCCTGTAATTCAAGAAAGCCTATATATGTCAGTCATTCCCTGCCCTGCTAAGCTGTTTCATGAGCATAAAGAGTTACATCAGTTTCTACTAGCTTGCCAGAAAAAATCTCAAAAACAAGGTATTGCAAAAATTGCCAGTATTTCTCAAGAAATTCCCCCCCTCGACCCACTGGCGGTTTTTCAGGCAATTCGGGATAGAGCCGCTCCTTTTGCCGCCACCCCCGAGCCCCTACACTTCTATTTTGAAAATAGAAGTAATCAAGAATCAATTGTTGCTATTGATGCGGCTGTTGACCTTAATTTAGCTGGTGAGCAACGGTTCTATAAAGCGCAAAAATTTATCGACTCATGTCTAGCTAACACCATAATTAGTGGTGAAATACAGCAGCGATTGGCTGGACCTCATTTCTTCTGTAGCTTTACGTTTTTTGGTGATCAGCTTAATAGTAACCACCCTTTCCCATCTGCCACTATTTTTCTACCTCGTTGGCAAATTTCACTTTGTCAAAGCCGATGTGTAGTAGTGGCTAATCTTGAAATCAACTCTCAAGTTAATCTGGATTGGCTGGTCGAAAGCCTAGGTCGGCAGTTCAATCTAATCAGCTCTTCTGGTCGTCTGCTCTACTGTTTTACTGGTAAGGCTAACCATCATCAATTTCTCAAGCAAGATTCAAAAAAAGCCAAAGACTTCAAGTTATCGGTTTCATCAGCCTTAAAATCTATCCAAGCCAATCAATTTAGCAAAATTGTCCTTTCCCAAGCCGTGGATGTGGTCTCACCAATACCCTTTAGTCTGGTGGATTCTCTGGACAATTTGCGCCATAACTATCCAGATTGCTATATTTTTTCCATCAGTAACGGCAAAGGCAAAAACTTTATTGGCGCTAGTCCTGAACGTCTGATTAGTATTTACGACCATCAGTTAGAGACGGATGCTTTAGCAGGGTCTGCTCCACGAGGTAAAACCCCAGCTGAAGATGCGGATTTGGCGAACCAATTACTTAGTAGTGAAAAAGAGAGACGTGAACATAACGCAGTGAGTGAATTTATTATCCAACGTCTTTGTCAACTGGGTTTGGAACTGGATTTTTCGCCATCTCCCCAACTGCTGAAACTCTCGAATATTCAGCATTTATGGACTCCGATTAAAGCAGCATTACCAGCTGATGTCAATCCCCTAGATATTATAGCGAAATTGCATCCTACTCCAGCAGTGGCTGGTGTTCCTACCAAAATTGCTTGTGAGCAAATCCGACACTACGAAACCTTTGACCGTTCTCTTTATGCTGCTCCCCTCGGATGGATAGATTATCAAGGTAATAGTGAATTTATCGTTGGGATTCGGTCTGCTTTGATAGCAGGTAATCACGCTCGACTCTACGCTGGTGCTGGAATTGTTGCTGGCTCTGATCCCAATAAAGAACTCGCGGAAATTAACCTGAAGCTAATGGTGCTTCTTAAAGCCTTAGTTTAACCCTGTGTTCATTGGTGGTTGCTGTTGGATAATCAGTTACAATAATTTAGCTATTATGAATTATAACAATTAGTTTTGATAAATGGGATATCAATTTAACTATGAGTTAAGAGGAAACCGAGAGCAACCACGGATTCTTTTTTGCCATGGATTCATGGGTAGCAGCCAGGAATTTGATGAAGCAATATCATTACTCTGTGAGGAATTTTGTTGTCTAGCTGTTGATTTACCTGGTCATGGTAAAACCAAAGTTTTAGGTGGGGATGAGTGCTACACCATGCCAAACACTGCTCACGCCTTAAAGAACTTACTAGAGCAGTTAAACTTTGAACCATGTTTTTTAGTTGGCTATTCTATGGGAGGTCGATTAGCTCTCTACATGACCCTTCATTTCCCCCAATGTTTTAGTAAAGTACTACTCGAATCAGCATCTCCAGGGCTAAAGACTGAAGAAGAACAATTAAAGCGTCGTCAACGAGATTGGCAAATTGCCGAAAAATTGGAAACTGGGGATTTATTGACCTTCTTATCAAATTGGTACAATCAGCCTCTGTTCAGCTCCCTCAAGCAGCACCCTAACTTTGAACAGATGATCAAGATTCGACAACAAAATAACCCTCTGGAATTAGCTAAATCTCTGCGTCATATGAGTACAGGATGCCAACCATCTCTGTGGGAATCACTCCAACATAATCAAGTTCCTTTGCTTTTGCTAGTCGGAGACTATGATCATAAATTTAAATCGATTAACTCAGAAATAGTAACACGTTGTACAGAAGCTAAGTTAAACGTCATTGCTGATTGTGGACATAACATCCATTTTGAGAACGTCAATGAATTTGTTAAAAATGTCAGAGATTTTTTTTAGGGAGTAGGGATTAGCGATTAGGAATTAGGGTAGTCAACCGTCAACTGTCAACAAAACCGAATCAACATTTAAAATAATCAAATAAAATGTTGATTAACCTAATTGAATGCCTATTGATTTTCGCAACACCAATAGCCTCTGGGCTTCCATACTGGTAGAAACCCTACAGCGCTTGGGATTGACCACAGCAATCATCTGTCCAGGGTCACGCTCAACCCCTCTAACTGTTGCGTTTGCTCAACACCCACAGATCGAGGCGATTCCAGTTCTAGATGAACGTTCAGCCAGCTTTTTCGCCTTAGGCATTGCTCGACAATCGGGAAAACCAGTTGTACTGGTTTGTACCTCTGGCACGGCTGGGGCTAATTTCTATCCCGCTGTGATTGAAGCCAGAGAAAGCCGAGTGCCACTATTGGTATTGACTGCTGACCGTCCCCCAGAACTCCAAGATTGTCATTCCGGACAAACCATTGACCAAATCAAATTATACGGCAACTATCCCAACTGGCAAAGTACCCTAGCGGTACCTCAAGCTGATATCAGTATGCTCCGTTATCTACGGCAAACCGTAGTTCATGCTTGGGAGCGAGCCTCCTTTGGCAGCACTCCACTAACACATTTTCCTACCCCTGGTCCAGTACACTTAAATCTACCTTTCCGTGACCCTCTCCCACCTATTCCCGACACAACCACTAACCCATTAAAATCCCAATTACAACCAGAAGAATTCTTCGCTCACTGTCAAGAGCAAGCTGTAACTGACAACCTGCAACCTACAACTTATAACCTGGAACCTGCAACCGGTAAAATCCTAGAACAGTGGCAAGAATCCCAGGAAGGAATTATTATCGCTGGTCCAGCTCAACCCCAAAATCCCAAAGACTATTGTAATGCGATCGCATCCTTGTCCAAAACCTTAAGATGGCCTGTATTAGCAGAAGGGCTCTCACCGGTAAGAAACTATTGTGACCTCAACCGAGATCTAATTTCCACCTATGACTTGATCCTGCGTAATCCACGATTAGCGCAACAGCTAAAACCCACAATGGTTATTCACATCGGTGAACTACCGATTAGCAAAGAATTGCGTGCTTGGTTGGATAAATGTCAACCGCGACGTTGGGTGATTGACCCTAGCCACCACAACCTCGACCCCCTCCATGGCAAAACAACTCATCTGCGCATGAGTGTAGAACAACTGGGGATATGGGTAAAGGAGTTGAAGGTTGACAGGTTGAAGGTTGACGGTTCACCACTGTTGAAGGTTGAAAGGTTGAAGGTTGAAAGGTTGAAGGTTGAAAGGTTGAAGGTTGTTCGCGTTCGCGCAGCGTCGCCTACGGCGAAAGCGTGGCCTTTTGGCCAAGGTTCACCACCGTTGAAGGTTGACGGTTCTAACCTGCAACCTGATAACCTGCAACCTGATAACCTGCAAGCTGATAACCTGCAAGCTGATAACCTGCAAGCTGATAACCTGCAACCAGATAACCTGCAACCAGATAACCTGCAACCAGATAACCTGCAACCTGCAACCAATACCAACCTGCAACCTGCAACCCAACCTTACCTACAAAAGTGGTGTGAGGCTGAAGCGAAGGTCAGGGCAAAGGTTGATCAAACAATGACTAAAATGAGTCAGTTGTTTGAAGGCAAAGCTGCTTGGTTACTGTCCCAATGTCTACCACCGGAAACACCTCTATTTATTGCTAACAGTATGCCAGTCAGAGATGTGGAGTTCTTTTGGAAACCTGGTAACACCAGGATTCGACCTTGGTTTAATCGGGGCGCTAATGGGATTGATGGTACCTTATCAACAGCTTTAGGTATTGCTCATCGTAATCAAAGCAGTGTGATGCTAACGGGTGACTTAGCATTTTTGCATGACACCAATGGTTTCCTAATTAAAAACAAGTTTGTTGGTCATTTAACCATTATCTTAATTAATAACAATGGTGGTGGCATTTTCGAGATGTTGCCCATTGCCAAATTTGACCCACCCTTTGAAGAATTCTTTGCCACACCCCAAGATGTCAATTTTTATCAGTTGTGTCTGAGTTATGGAGTAGAGCACCAGCTGATTCAATCATGGCAGCAGCTGAAGCAACGTTTAAAACCACTTCCTAGCCAAGGCATTAGAGTGTTAGAATTGCCCACTGACCGTAGAAAAGATGCTAGTTGGCGTCAAGATTATTTTCATTATAATTACTACTGATTTGTTTTTAATAACTAACATGAACCATGCGATTTCTTCCGGAAACTTTTGCATGATATAGCGCTTTATCAGCCTCGGATAATAAATTATATGGGGATGATTGTCCTGTGGTAATAGTACTGGCACACCCTAGGCTGACGGTAACAATGTCACTCACCAGAGAACCAGAATGAGGGATCGCCTTTTTGTAGAGTTTAGTTTCAATGGTTTCTGCTACCTGAATAGCGCCTTGTATATCAGTACTCGGCAACATTACCACAAATTCCTCACCCCCATAGCGAGCCACCATATCCGCTGGACGCTTTGCTGCTTGATCAAGGATTTGAGCAACTTGTTTAAGACACTCATCTCCTGATTGGTGTCCATAAGTGTCATTGTAAAGCTTAAAAAAATCAATGTCACACAAAACTAAAGATAATGGCTTTTCTTCCCGTGCCAGTCGAGACCATTCGTTGTTCAAATATTCGTCAAAGGCTCGGCGGTTGGCAACTTGGGTTAAGCCATCGATAGTAGCCAGGCGTTCCAACTCTTTATTGGCGATTTTTAACTGTTTCATTGTCCAACTTGATTCAATCAAACGATGTACTCTTCGTCGCAAAACTGCCCAGTTAATTGGCTTAGTTATATAATCGGTTGCACCGGCTTCAAACGCTCGTTCTACAGATTCCTCATCATGGAGGGCTGTAATCATTAGTATAGGAGGACATTCGGAACCAAAGTTATCCTTCAATTTAGCACAGCAGGTAAACCCATCAATTATGGGCATTCTGGCATCTAAAAGCACAATGTCTGGCAATTGCTGCTCACAGATATTCAGACATTGCTCACCGTTGCTAGCTTCAATGACTTTATATCCTTCCTTTGTCAAGCTACGACGTAGCACCAAGCGCATGATCTTCTCATCATCAACCACGAGAACCTGAGGAGTTTTATTCTTAAAGTTATTCAAGTCAGTATTATCCATTATTGCTGCTTGAGTCAGTCATGTATTTCTGAACGGTAGCTCTTTGTTATTTTGTCTAGAAATTAAGGGGAATTTTGCTCGGCAATATCTGTTTAATCTAACCTAGGAAAATTAAATCTTCTAAAGATTAGTCTTCCGATCAAGTCGTCACCCCTGAAATTGTTATAGCCGAATCCTTTACCTAAACAGGATTTTGGCTTATTCAATATCAATTAATCTAGACCGACGGACTTGGAAACACTCCTGCATCCAGTGGTAAGGCCACTAATGAGATAAGTTAACCTATTCAACAACAGTCAATTTTTCCCAGGCAGTGCTATTCCTAGTAAAATGAGAGAAACAGCTATCCTGGAAGCCCTATTGTCAAGTACCCACTGAACTAATGGCACTTTCCTCGATCATTCGGACACTAGAGCACTCCCCTCTCACCAGTGAACTACTCACGAAACTAAATCGCCAACAGTATCTATCTCTGAATGGTATTCCCCGTTTGCCAAAGGGATTAGTAGCATCAGCCCTGGCCAAGGCAGACCAACGCCTCCTATTCGTAGTCTGTAGCACCCTAGAAGAAGCAAGTCGCTGGGCAACCCAACTGGAAGCCATGGGTTGGGATACAGTCCACTTATACCCCACCTCAGAAGCATCACCCTATGAACCCTTTGACCCAGAGTCGGAAATGACCTGGGGACAAATGCAAGTATTGGCAGATTTGGTCGAAAGCCTGAAGGTTGACAGGTTGCCAGTTGAAAGTTCTGACTTACAACCTTCGTTGGTTCAACCTTCAACTGATCGGATGGCGATTGTTGCCACTCAAGCAGCACTCCAACCCCACTTGCCCCCTGTCGATGCCTTTAAGCCCTACTGCCTTACCCTTAACCAGGGCATGACTTGGGATGGGAAAAACCTTGATAAAAAGTTAGCACAGCTGGGTTATGAACGGGTTCCCCTAGTGGAAACAGAAGGTCAGTGGAGTCGGCGCGGTGATATTGTAGATGTTTTCCCCGTAGCTTTAGAATTGCCAGTGCGGCTGGAATGGTTCGGGGATGAGTTAGAGCAGTTGCGGGAGTTTGACCCCGCAACCCAGCGTTCCCTGGATAAAATTGACGGCATCGTGCTGACCCCCACGGATTTTGGTCACATTATTAGCCAAGTGCTGAGAACCTCAAAGGCTGAACTAATCCAATCTTATCTCTCACCTCAGGAGCAAGAATCTTTCGAGGGAGGTCAGTCTTTAGAGGGTAGCCGCCGTTTCTTGGGTATTGCCTTTGACCAGCCAGCCTCTCTACTGGATTACCTGCCAGAAAATACTTTAATTGTCATTGATGAACCAGAACAGTGTGCTGCCCATTGCGATCGCTGGGTGGAACATGCCCAAGAACAATTAGAGGAACTGAATCATTCCCTGCCCTGTCTCCATCGTTATTTTGATCATGTTCTAGAGTTGAAGGTTAACCAGTTCCAGGTTGAAGATTCAAACCTTGGCCAAAAGGCCACGCTACGCGAACAACCTACTAACCTTCAACCTACTAACCTTCAACCTACTAACCTTCAACCTACTAACCTTCAACCTAATAACCTTGGCCAAAAGGCCACGCTTCGCGAACAACCTACTAACCTTCCACCAATCCTGTATTTGTCAGAATTGGTGGAAGAAACTAGCCAAAATGCCGTTAATCTGGCTAGCCGCTCTGTACCAGTAACACCCCACCAGTTTGCCAAACTAGCGGAAGTACTGCGAGAGCAAAGCGATCGCCGTTTCTCTATTTGGCTGGTTTCTGCCCAACCTAGTCGTTCCGTTGCCCTGCTCCAAGAACATGATTGTCCGGCCCAGTTTGTCCCCAACCCTCGGGATTACCCAGCTATTGACAAATTAAATCTCCAGAGGACAGCGGTAGCAGTCAAGTATTCGGGCTTAGCAGAACTAGAGGGATTTATCCTCCCTACTTACCGGATCGTGGTGGTAACAGACCGGGAGTTCTTTGGGCAGCATACCTTGGCAACTCCCAGTTATATCCGTAAGCGCCGCCGTGCTGCCTCCCAACAGGTTGACCCCAATAAGCTACGTCCAGGGGATTATGTGGTTCACAAGAATCATGGGATCGGTCAGTTCCTCAAGCTGGAAAAATTAAGCATAAATAATGAAACTCGCGAGTATTTGGTGATCAAGTACGCTGATGGTTTGCTCCGGGTGGCAGCGGATCAGTTGGGGGTACTATCTCGGTTTCGACATACAGGTACCGGTTTGCCTCAACTCCACAAGATGTCCGGTAAAACCTGGGAGAAAACCAAAAATCGTGTCCGTAAAAGTATTAAGAAAGTAGCGGTGGATTTGCTGAAGCTCTATGCCCAGCGAGCACAGCAGTCCGGTTATTGCTTTCCACCGGATTCCCCTTGGCAGCAGGAATTAGAAGATTCTTTCCCCTACCAACCTACTCCTGACCAACTCAAGGCGATACAGGATGTGAAACGGGATTTAGAAAGCGATCGCCCTATGGATCGGTTAGTTTGTGGGGATGTGGGGTTTGGTAAAACAGAAGTGGCAATTCGGGCTATTTTTAAAGCTGTCACCTCTGACAAGCAAGTAGCTTTCCTTGCCCCGACCACTATCCTTACTCAGCAGCATTATCATACCATCAAAGAACGGTTTTCTCCCTACCCCATCAATGTCGGTCTACTCAACCGCTTTCGTACCCCTCAGGAAAGGCGTGATATTCTCCAACGCCTGAAAACTGGGGAGTTAGATGTGGTGGTAGGTACCCATCAGTTACTGGGGAAGAGTGTAACGTTTCGAGAGTTAGGGCTGCTGGTGATAGATGAAGAACAGCGGTTTGGTGTCAACCAAAAGGAAAAAATTAAATCTTTCAAAACTCAAGTAGATGTATTGACCCTCAGCGCTACTCCCATTCCCCGTACCCTCTATATGTCCTTATCGGGGGTACGAGAAATGAGTTTGATTACTACACCACCCCCCTTACGGCGTCCCATTAAAACCCACTTATCTCCCTATAAACCAGAAGCTGTCCGCACCGCCATTCGTATGGAACTTGACCGAGGTGGTCAGGTATTCTATGTCGTACCTCGGGTTGAAGGGATTGAAGAAGTTGCTGCGGAACTCAGGGAAATGATCCTTGAGGCCAGAATCGCCATTGCTCACGGTCAGCTCGACCCAGCCGAATTAGAGTCAATTATGCTCACCTTTAGCAACGGTGAGGCAGATATCCTAGTGTGTACTACGATTATTGAATCTGGGCTCGATATTCCTAGAGTCAACACCATTTTGATCGAAGATGCTCACAAATTTGGTCTTGCCCAACTGTACCAATTGCGAGGAAGAGTAGGTCGGGCGGGGATTCAAGCCCACGCTTGGTTACTTTATCCGAACCAGAAGGTACTCTCAGAAGCAGCCAAGAAACGTTTACGAGCAATTCAGGAGTTCACTCAACTCGGGTCAGGTTATCTGTTAGCAACCCGGGATATGGAAATTCGAGGGGTGGGGAATCTCCTAGGTGTAGAACAATCCGGTCAAATGGAAGCCATTGGCTTTGACCTCTACATGGAAATGCTGCAAGAAGCGATCAAGGAAATTCAAGGGCAAGAAATTCCTCAAGTAGATGATACCCAGATTGACCTTCAGATCACAGCCTTTATTCCCGCTGACTATATTCCAGATTTAGACCAAAAAATTAGTGCTTATCGAGCAGTAGCTGCAGCAGCCTCCCAGAAGGAGTTAGCACAGATCGCAGCAGCTTGGAGCGATCGCTATGGTCCAATTCCCTCAGTGGCAGAGCAATTACTGCGGGTGATGGAACTAAAACAGTTAGGGAAGTCTTTGGGATTTGCCCGAATTCGACCTGAGGGTAAACAACACATTATCCTAGAAACCCCCATGGAGGAACCAGCCTGGAAGTTACTCCAAGAGAACCTGCCCCAACATTTGCGATCGCGTTTTGTCTATTCTCCTGGTAAAGTTACAGTTCGTGGTCTAGGTCTAGTCAAGACCAACAAACAGCTAGAGAGCCTGATTGAATGGTTAGGTAAGATGCAAGGGGCACTGCCAGAACCTACTGTGGTTGGGTTACCCGAATCCCCAATCCCTAATGCCTATAACAGTCAACAGTCAACCAATTAGTTTTAACAAAAGTTCATAGTTTGATTGGTCTTTCTTCTTTTAACCTTTACCAAACCTTTCCATTCTATTTTTATGCTTGAAATAAGGTAAGCTGTTAGCTTTTTAATAGTGAAAAAACCATTAAAAAGCTAGATTTATTATAGTTTTTATCTGAAAGCTTACCTAATAAGTTAAGTGGTAACAATTGAGCTCATGTCCGGTTGTTTTGGTAGTGTTCATCGTTGATTATCTTTTTGGTAATAGGTAATAGCTCGGGAGTAATCCCAATTACCAATTACCAATTACCAATTACCAATTACAAAAGCGTCAGCTGTCAGCCGTCAGCTGTCAGCCGTTGGCCTTAGGCCAATGGCTGATAGCTGAATGCTTACACAAAAGCTTTACAATACCTAGACTCCCGGACATGCTATGAATTCTAACTATATAAATTTTTATAAATTACCGCCAATATGGCAATACAGCTCAATAGTAATCGTGTTTGATTACTTGATGTCTACCTACTTAACTAGAACTCTGTAAAACTGAGATCTTGCACCATTTTCATTAATCGTAGGGTGGGCAGTGCCTACCAACGAGCTTTGCAAGCTTCATTATCTGTCTAGTGCACTGCCCACCCTACATGAACTACATGAACTTAACTAGAACTCTGTAAAAGCTATTCCACCGGAATACCTTAGCTGAGGACTTTATTGACTAATTTTAGAGGTGTATAGCCATGTTCAGAACCAACAAGCACAGTACCAATCCACTCCTCTCAGAGGTAGCTGATCTCAATAGCAGTCTCACTCCGCCTGAGCCACTGCCCAAAAAACGTGTTGATTTACTCAAACCTGTGCGCCGATGGCTGGATCACATAGAAATTACAGATCAAACCCTAGCTAGATTCCTGTCCAAAATTATTCCTGGTCAATGTCCCTTTGAGCGGGATTTAAAACTTTTCGGTCACTTAGTACTACACATCCCTCCCCTATGTAAGCTCAACCCTCTCTACGAGCAATTAGCTAGCCTGCGTTTCCGCGCCCTCTGTTACCTAGTGGATCAGTGTGGGGAGGATATTGAATTTTACGCTTGAGAGGGGTAAAATACCCCTTGCTACTGATCCTGAGCAAGGGGCTTCTAAGTTTAAAGGAGACTGCTGGTTAGACGCCTTTCGACCGCGAACAGGTCTTATATCATGTCAGGATAATTACCTTCTCTGTTTCGGCTAGTATTCACACTTGTGAATGACCTAAACCAAAAAAAAGGCTTCCTCCACAGCAGAAAAGCTTTGTTTGACGTATTCCGCCTTCTATTCTAAACAGAGAGGCTATGAATTTCAATCTGATCAGTTATATTTATGTTAATTATTTTTTAAATTTTGCAACATTAGATTGCCAATTAGTAGTTAGTAATCAAAACGCAACCATTCAGCCTAGGGCAGCTGAATGCTTACCTCAAAACTACTAACTACTAATAACTAATCAATCACAGGAGATAAGAGCTAATCGCCTTAATTTCTAGTTAAGGCGATTAGTCGCCACCGATCTTTGGTGGTAATCCCAGTTTGTGCAATAAGCTTACTCAGCTGTAGCTAGTTCTGTGCTACCACGAACGCGACGACGGGTAAGGGTGTTGTATAGCATTATACCAATGGCTTTAATCAGGTTACCCTCCAGTTCCTGGAACATCTTCATATTCATGCCAAACGCGGCATTAGCTTCTTCCACAATCCGATCCGCTGTGGCATCATCAATGGGTAGCTCATCCATGGCTTGCCGATAGTTGGCCTTGAATCCCTTCTCATCAGGGATTTGTTTGAATTCATAAAAAGCAGTACCTTGCCCATCTGATAAGTTCATCCCGCGCTGGGCAATCTTTTTGAGAATTTGTCCGCCAGATAAGTCCCCTAGATAGCGGGTGTAGGAGTGAGCAACCAATAGTT
>NZ_JAAHHW010000101.1 GCF_010692325.1 Moorena sp. SIO3I8
TAAAAAATTTAGAAAGGACTCGTGATACTTAGAGGTTGATTTAGAGGGATTAGCCGGGGGCGCAGACTGAAGCTCCAACACCTCCAAGACTTGGTCTACAGATTGATAACGGTGCTGATAGCTTTCTGGGAGCAGCCGATCCATTATCCACCACAATTGTTCACTCACCGGTTGCTTTAAATGCTTTCGCCAACTATTTACCCAGCGATAGCCTTGTTTCTTCCACAAATCCCAAGGATGAACATTAGTAAGCAAATGAAAGCAGGTCGTGCCCAAACTGTATAAATCACTAGCAGCATAGGCTTTACCTCCCTCCATTTGTTCCATAGGCACATAGCCAAAGGAACCGATAGTGGTGCCAGTGATATTAGCCATGACCGTAGCCCTCAATTGCTTGGCTATCCCAAAATCGATTAATACTAGCTCAGTCTTTTTTTCATATCCTTGAGCCGAAGCAGGACGGCGAATGATATTACCTGGTTTAATATCTCGGTGAATCACCTTCTGTTGATGGACAAACTTGAGAATAGTTAGCAATTCAAATAAAACATCCCTAATCTTGTCTTCACTGAACGGTCCTGCTTCTGCCAACTCTTGCTCTAAGGTTTTCCCCTCGATATACTCTTGGAGCAAATATAAGCGCTGATCTTCTTCAAAGTAAGCTAGCAAGGTAGGGATTTGGGGATGTTGTCCCAGCCTTTGCAATTGTTTGGCCTCTTGCTCAAATAATTCTCGTGCCTTCTTGAGTGCCTTCGTTCCCTCAATTTGGGGCGCTAGCTGCTTAATCACACAGTGTTCATCCAATTTGTCCCTATCTTCTGCCAAATAGGTTTTGGAAAAGCCCCCATCTCCGAGGGGTCGAATCGGAAGATAGCGGTTTTTCAGGAGTACTAGTTTGTTACCACAGCTTTGGCAAAACTGGTTATCATCCGGATTAATGGGATTCTGGCAATCGGGATTAAGACAGCAGATCATACTGGCAGGTCATCAGGGAATTTGGGTATGACTAGGCCATTAAGAGGGTAGTTTTTTCCTGTTGATTGTCCTCTTAAGAGGGAGCATGTCACAGTTAAATGACATACGGTAGTAATTACGGTAGAAATTCCCTGGTATCAGGATGGTTTAAGTAGATGCTAGTGGTAGATGCTAGCTCTAGATGCTAGCTCTAGATGCTAACCCTGGCTGTTGGCTAATCAGCTAAAGTAGCCGCGAAAGCTTTTCGGTTTCCGAGAGATTTGGCTAATTTGATTAAGTGATGGAATTAAGGATTTGAGCTGTTTAGCAATCCTTATGATTAAGGGTGCTGGTTAATTTACTTTCAATAAATGATTTTAGCAGAATTTTAGCAAACGCGATCGCAATCTGGTTAACCCGTTACAGGTTATTGGTTACAGGTTACAGGTGACCCGGTTACAGGTTACAGGTTAGGCGGTTATTAAACCTTGGCCTTTCGGCCACGCTACGCGAACAACCTTGGCCTTTCGGCCACGCTACGCGAACAACCTTGGCCTTTCGGCCACGCTACGCGAACAACTTTCAACCTATTTTTAGGTTACAGGTAACCCGGTTATTAAACCTTGGCCTTTCGGCCACGCTACGCGAACAACCTTCAACACTATTGAAACAACTGGACACGATATCACTTCTTTAAGGGAAGTTGTTATTTGGTCAATTTTTATTATATACTAGTATCGGAATAGTTATTTCAAGTCTCCTCAATGAGTAAGCACGTTGGTACTACTGAAGCCGCATCTCTGTTAGGTATTTCTTCTCGGCGATTGCGCCAACTCCTAGAGAAGGGTCGGGTTCGGGGTGCCTATAAAAGTGGGAAATTCTGGATTATTCCTCTGTTCAACGATTTGCCACAAATCACGAAAGGTACCCGTGGACCAAAAGGCAAATGGCGTACTACTCGTCCTCCTGCTTTGGCTAAGATTAATGTCAACCGCAATCGCATTGGCTCCAATAACCACAAAAGCCCTGAAGACCGGCTGCCAGTGATTTCAGTAAAACGAAGCGGCAACAATCTATACGGCAATCAGATCGAAATCATTGGTCCGTGTCGGATTGTCTATCAGCCAGATAATCCACTCGATTGTGGAGCTCGTTTATGGATCGAAACCTTCAGTGATGTCCACTTCATCGGTGGCAGTTTCCCTGCTACTAGCTGATACTGTTTAATCCCAGTCAACAGTAATTTTTCAAAAACAACTAGGAACTATACTTTGTCAAGAAAGTCATGGATTCATAGTGGGTACGGCTAACGGCTGATACCTTAATGCTTACCATGATGGTTCATTATGCCTAGGTATAAAATAACGACGCTACCAGATATAGCGCTACGCGCAAGTCAGAAGTTAGAAGTCAGAAGTCAGAAGTAAGCTATGACTATATTTCGGAGTTTAGGAATGTCCTAATCTAAATGCGTAGTGTTATATAATCTGATCTATCATTCTGTTATCCGATCTATTACTTGCGATCTATTATTTCTGAAACTACCATGAGAGCATCTAATCGAATTCCCCTAGTTTTGTTTCTACTGCGCCTCAGTGTTTTTATAGTAATGCTGATGTGGACAATCGATAAATTCGTGCGTCCTGAACATGCAGCTGCGGTCTATGAAAACTTTTACTTTATTAGTGGACTCGGTAACAGCATTTTTATTCTTATTGGCGCTATCCAGCTAGTAATCATCCTAGGATTTTTACTCTTAGTGGAAAAAACGATGGACTTATGGTAGCGTATTAGTATTTCATGGGATATAAACTATCTCATCCTATCAGCAATATCTAAGCCTATTTACTGATACTAATTTGCTATTTTTTGCCGCTTGGCAAATGTTAGCAGCTTGTTTTGCCCTTTATTATCTTAGAGACCTGGATACCTTGTTTGTTATCAATAGACGATAGGTAATCTAAACACAAAAATATGGGGTTAAAGTTGAAAGTTGAAAGTAGTAATAATTACCACATGATAAATGGCACACAGGATAATTATAAAATATTGGCGGGAAACCTGTGCTGTAGCACAGCGAATCTTGATTGAACTATGGCGAAGGCAGCGTAGCCTATTATTTTGGAGTATTTTTCCAATTACTGTGCTATTTCTCAACGGTTTGATTATGGCAGAACAGGCTGAGCTATCAACCGCAGAAGCATTTCAACGGGCTGCCCCAACTACTCTTGTGGGTGCTGCTTTGTTTTTTAGCTGCTTGGGGGGTAGCGTGGCAACAGTAGTCTCAGAACGAGAACAGCACATGCTCAAGCGTTTATTTATCTCTCCATTAGGCGGCATATCCTATTTCTTAGGAATTTTTTTGGCTCACAGCTGCATTGGTACAGGTCAAGGCTTAGTGGTTTATACCATAGCAGCATTTTTGGGGGCAAGGTTTCAAGGTTCCGTGTTGCTAGGGGTATTGATTATTTTCCTGAGTATTATTGCTTATGTGGGAGTGGGATTTTTTCTGGGAACTCAATTAGCGCGGCGGACTGAGGACGTTAATGCCTTAGTGGGAACCTTCGGTGTACCTCTATTAATTTTGGGGGGTGCGTTTTTACCAACTGCTTTGTTTCCGGAACAGTTACTGGAAATCGCTAAGTTTAACCCAATTTATCATATGAACGAAGCCTTGCTGGGAGTATGGGCTGATGGGAAGGGTTTGGTGGAAATCGAGTCTCATTTCTGGTTTTTGTTTGGCTTTGCCTCAGTGATGGTGATAGTCGGATGGTTGTCATACCAGGGGATGGTTCGGGTAGAGAGAAGATTGTGATTACCCACGGAATTTTTGTGCAGGGTAACCTAGTTTAAACCATTGAAGAATGAGGAGGTTTGCACAAAAAAATAAACTCAAGTATAGTCGGGTCAGTTATCTATTAGCTAGTACTCCTATAAAATCATCCGATTATCGTAAAAAAAGTCTGATTAAATTGCCTTAGTATTGCTCAAGGTTTAACTAGTGCTAAATATCCATAAATTAAGTAAGTCTTACGGTAATCGAAACGTTCTGCGGGATTTAAGCCTAAATATTCCAGCAGGAGAAATATATGGTTTACTCGGACCCAATGGTGCGGGTAAGACAACTACTATCAATATCATCTGTAACTTACTACGAGCGGATAGTGGTGCGATCGCAATCAATAACCAACCAGTGTCCGAGGCAACGAAAAAGCTGATTGGGGTTGCCCCCCAAGACAATTTACTGTATCAAACCCTTAGTTGTCAAGAAAACTTGTATTTTTTTGCTCGTCTGTATGGGTTAGATGGTCAGCAGTGCTCTAAACAAGTTTACGCTGCCCTTGCTGCTGTAAATTTATTAGAGCGGGCAAAAAGTCCAGTGGAAACCCTCAGTGGTGGAATGCAGCGACGGATGAATATTGCTGTTGCTCTAGTGCATCAGCCGAA
Source organism: Moorena sp. SIO3I8 (assembly GCF_010692325.1). GTDB lineage: Bacteria > Cyanobacteriota > Cyanobacteriia > Cyanobacteriales > Coleofasciculaceae > Moorena. Next base: position 4,402 of record NZ_JAAHHW010000101.1, read on the forward strand.
ATTACTTATTTTAGATGAGCCTACAACAGGCTTAGATATTGAAGCCCGATATGAAATTTGGGACTTGATTCGACGTCTTCAGGGCCAGGGAATTACTATTTTGCTGACGACTCATTCCCTTGATGAAGCAGAACGTCTTTGCCACAGAATTGGCATTCTTAAACAGGGACGGATTGTGGCAGAGGGGAGTTTGCTTGAGTTACGGCAAAAGATTCCCGCTCAAGAAATTGTGGTAGTAGACACCCCTCAAGAAGAACAAGCGATCGCTCGTGCCCAGGAATTAGGCTTTACTCATCGCCGCTATGGAAATGATTTAGCCTTTTGGCTACCAGAGTCTTTAGACCTGAAGGATATTATTGCTTGTTTTGATGGGATTCCCCTCGATTCCATTGCTCGTCAGCCAGTGCGGCTGGAGTATGTCTATGTAGAGGTTACATCAAATCTGGGAAACAAGTTAGTGGTTAGTCGTTAGTGAGAGTGTGTTGATCTCTACTAACTACTGTAGGGGCGAACAGCTGTTCGCCTCTACTAACCACCAACAAAAAACAACAAACTGGACATTCTGGGTGATTAACGATAACAATCTACAAACCATTCCCTCTGCAATTCTAAGTAAATTCCTCAAGGTTAATCAACCTGTTAGGGTTAATCAATGTTTTGTCTTCACAGGGATATTATAACCCTTTTTTTCAGGATTTGTCACGATTTCCAGATATCAAGGCAGAGCCTTAAGCTGGTCTTCATTTAAATTCCATGCTTCTGATAGCAGGGGAGCATCAATCCTCCCTAACCCCCCTTAGTAAGCCAGGGCTGTTTCATTGTCGGACTAAAATGTGATTGGTGGGGAGATAGGGAGATAGGGAGATAGGGAGATAGCGGTGTGGCGAATTTAATAATTAGATGCGGAAAGCGCACCTTAGGTATTTTTAACCTTAAAAATACCCTCTCCCCAGCACCCCACTTCCCTTGAAGTTACAGTAGTTGAGGGTAGCCTTTATGGTCGGCAGGTTATGGGCAACAGGTTTAAGCTTTTGGTAAGCATTCAGCTAATAGCTATCAGCTATCAGCTAATGCGCTACGCGCACGCTACTTGAGGTGCTATTAGCTTTGGGCCAAGACTCACGCTACGGGAATGGCTCAGGGCTGACCGCTGACCGCTGATGGCTGAATGCTTACAGTTTTTGTAATAAGGCTACCCTCTTCAAGGTTTCATCCCTTTCACGCCTATTGACCTGAGAATTTATCCCAAAGAATGAAACAGCCCTGCCCTTAGTAAGGGAGGAATGGTAGCAGGGGAGAGGGTTTGATGGTTTTTTGCTAACTGAATAATATCCAATTTAAATGCGCAACAGCTTAACTTCAAAATGCCTAAAAAAAAATTGGTATGATGTTTTGCCAAGGTTTGTTTTGGATTTGGTTCCAATCTGGTGAATAGTTTTTGTATGTTTGTAATAGACATGTCGTAAACTAGTCAAATTATTGCCAATTGTTCGGTCATTATGATTTTATATCAAGTCCGGTTCAATACCCATAATAAAAGTGTATCGAAGGCAGATTGCAGAAGGCATAAGGGTGCATTTAAATGCATTAAATTAGGCAAAATTATCATAATAATATCATACTTTTCACACTTCTACAACTTCCGAAACTTCCCACAATTACCTTCTTTTTAACAAATATGATATGCACCATGAGCGACTGCATCAAGAGACAGGGTAGTAATTTTTATGGAGAGATGTTAAGCTATCCAAGACTCGTTTTGTAAACTGTTTTAAAAACATGACGCGATCATAATTTAATTTTTAAATAGCACCAATAGGTAGACAGCTTAGTACTTTTTTTTAGACATAATTTATAACAATCAACACTTCTGGTCGAAGCAAGTAATAATACAAGTAAGTTAAGGTACTGCTCAACTGACCTAATGTTAAGAAAACCTAAAAAAATATCAACGATGCTATGGGTTGTGGTAATAATATTCCTGGGTAGCCTGACCACTACCTGTAGCTTTTTACCAGCCATCACAGCAGAGGAACGCACCTTCCTCAACCTTTCCGTGAACTTCTTAGGGGAGTATCAACTCCCCCAAACGAAGTTCAAAAATACAGTAGTGGGAGGGTTGTCAGGATTGACCTATGATCGGGAACGCGATCGCTTTTTAGCGGTTTCTGATGATCGTTCTCGATTAGCTCCAGCTCGATTCTACACCCTAAAACTAACTTTCAATCCCACCGATACAGGAAACATAGGGATTGAAAACGTAGAAGTGGAAGATGTCACTTTTCTTAAAGATAAAAATGGAGAAACCTTTGTAAGGGGTACCCTGGATCCAGAAGGGATTGCTTGGTCTGGAAAAGATTCTGTATTTATCTCTAGTGAAGGGGCTACTAATCAAGGCATTGCTCCATTCATTCGGCAGTTTGATATAGTAACAGGACAACAGTTGCAAAATTTAAAAATTCCCCAGCGTTATCTACCGAATGACACTGACCTAGAAACAGTCAGTAATGGTATCCAGGATAACTTAGGCTTTGAGGCATTGACCTTAGAACCGATCAGCCTAGCTGCAGCAAGTGGGCAAGAGTCATTTCGCTTATTTAGTGCCAGTGAGTACTCCCTACACCAAGACCAGCCAGAAGCAGATACCGAACAAGCAGCGGGAATTCGTTGGTTGCACTATTTGATTGGAGACGTTACTCCTCCAATGCTGGTTAGTGAACATCTTTACTTACTCGAGCCAGACCCCCCTAACACCCTTTCTCACGGTTTGACTGAGTTATTAGCAGTGGATACCGCAGGACATTTTCTGAGTTTGGAGCGTACCTATGGTTTCTTTGGATTTAGTGCCAAACTTTATCAAGTGGTGATGGGTGGAGCAACTGATACAACCAAAATTGCTACTCTCAAGGGTAATGTTTCCAAGATTAAGCCACTGCAAAAAAAGTTGTTGTTGGATTTGAGTGAATTGGGGATTTACTTAGATAATTTAGAGGGAATGACCCTTGGTCCGCGCTTGAGTGATGGCACTCAGAGTTTAATTTTGGTGAGTGATAACAATTTTAGTGAGGCTCAGGTGACACAGTTTCTGTTGTTTGGGATTAAAGGTTTTAAATAGCCCAAAGGTAAGCTATCAGCTATCAGCTAATGCGCACGCTACTTGAGGTGCTATAGCACTACGCATTAAAGTTAGGACATTGATACAAGCTGAAAACCTCTTGTAGTAAACTTTAGCATGCATGCCTCTTGCCTCTGACCGCTGTTCGCGTAGCGTGAGCTAAAAGCTCACGGCTGAATGCTTACGCCCAAAAAAACCAGAGGTATTCCCAAGCTCTCGCCAGTAAGCTATCAGCTATAGCGCTGGGCACAGGAAATACGGAATAGGGAACTTTGGATCAGGGTCATGATGGGTGCTTGTCAACTAAAGGTTTTAGCCATTGGTCTTGATGCAGAACCCAAACCATAAGCGACTGAATCAAGACCATGTATTTTGACATCCTCCCCGGCATGAAAGCACGGGGATTCCAAACATCACTGTTTGGGCTTCCTCTTTCGACGAGCTGACTTACTTAATTGAGTTTCCCCTTTTAAGCAGAGATCAATCTCTCCAGAGGCGTTGATTTCCGTCTGCCCGACGGTATTTGAAAGCTGTTTCAGTGCAGATTTAAGAATATTTATTGCAGCGTTTTTATCACGATCTGCCCTATAGCAACAATGGGGACATCGATGAGTTCGAGTGCTGAGAGTTTTGACAACTTTCTCACCACAATTTGAGCAATCGGTAGAAGTATATGCCGGATCAACGGCAATCACTGGCACTCCATAAACTCTCCCAAAATACTCTAACCATTCTCTAAACTTGTACCAGGCTGCATCATTAATCGATTTGGCTAGTTTGTGGTTCTTAACCAAGTTCTTAATCCGTAGGTTTTCAATGGCAACCAAGTCGTTAGACTGGATGACGTGTTGAGCTAATTTACAAACCCAATCGTTACGTCTGCGTGAAACCTTAAGATGGGCTCTACCTAATCTATTTATGGCTTTTTTGCGGTTTTGACTTCCCTTTTGGGTTCTTGATAAACGACGTTGCAATTTCTTGATTTTGGCTTCATCTTTTCTCAAAAACCGAGGGTTATCTATCTGTTCACCAGAACAATCAGTGTAGAAAAAGTTAAGTCCAACATCTAGTCCTGTCTGCTTTCCTGTGAGTTCTTTATTCTCCTCTCTAGTATGGTCTATCAGAAACTGGGCATAGTATCCGTCATGCCTTCTAATCACTCTTACTCGTTTAATTTGTTTGAGTTGATAGAAATGTAGGTCACGACTCCCCCAGAGTTTGAATTTACCCGCTTGAAACTTATCAGAAAATGTTAAATAACGTCTATCTTCCGAAAGTTTCCACCCTGTTGTTTTGTATTCAACAGATGCTCGAATTTGGGACTTTTTAAACCGAGGAAAACCTTTCTTCCCAGGAACTTTCTGCCTGCAATTGCGATAGAACCGTTCAATTGATGCCCAAGCTCTTTCTGCGTGTGCCTGTCGAGCCATTGAGTTTAATCGACTGACCCAGGGGAATTCTGGATTGTCCGACAACACCTTACAGTAGCTATAGGCATCGTTGCGGTTTTTAACATCACCATCCATCCATGCTCTGATAATGCTGTTACGAACAAAACGACCAGTACGGATGGCTTCATCTAGCCTCCTATACTGGGCTTGTGTTCCTTGCAGTTTCATCTCGTAGACGATCATGTTTATCGTGATTGACAACGATAAACTTATGATAGCATAAGTTGACCGTCCTTCTAGGACGGGGCTAATGACCCGCTTTTTTCGGTAAAGATACCAACTACATCGAACACTACTTCATCCGAAGTTCCCTGATTCTAAGTTCAACACTTCTGGTAATGACTCATTCTACGGATATCGCTACTTTAGCTCGCTGGATGGCAGCTGATTTTAGTAACCAAGAGCAGGCGTTTGAGAATCCACCATTGTATGCTCACATCCGCGTCTGCATGCGTCCTCTACCTTGGTCAGTGCTAGATGGATGTAGCTTGTTCCTTGAGCAAGCCTATGACTATATGCTCAACACCCCCTACCGAGTGCGGGTACTAAAGATTGTTGAGCTAGACGGGCAAATCAAAATCGAAAATTACAAGGTTCAGGATGAAAAACTATTATACGGAGCTTCCCGTGATTTAGAACGTCTAAAATCCCTGAGTGCCCAACAGCTAGAGAAGCTTCCTGGTTGCACGTTCAATGTTACCTGGACTGGTCACAGCTTCAAAGCCGAAGTAGAACCAGGTAAAGCTTGCTTGGTGGTGCGCAATAACAAAGAAACCTATCTCGATAGTAGCTTTGAAGTAATGGAAGAAACATTGATTAGTCTTGACAGGGGACGTGACCCCGAAACCGATGAACTAATTTGGGGTTCGATTGCTGGAGCATTTCATTTTGCACCTAGGACTAGCTTCGCGTCAGAAGTGCTGATCCCAACTCCAGAATTGACTGAACTATAGAATTAACTCTTACCGTGGCGGTTTGACTTCAAAAAAGGTTCCATACTAACTGCCTGCAAATATTATAGCGAAACCGATCACCTTAGGGTTAAGGGCTTGGTGGAATCCATTAACACCATGACCAATGTTCTAATACCTATAAACTAATCTCATGCCCAACAAGTCCCCCAAACCTGATACATTTAGCGAGTAAGGTCACGCAAGTTGGATCAACGGACTATAAACTACTAATAACTAATGACTAATCAATAATAACTAATGACTAATCAATAATCACTAATTATGCGAATTGCTTTTTTTACTGAAACATTTCTACCCAAAGTTGATGGCATCGTGACCCGGTTGCGCCACACAGTGGAACATTTGCAGCGTAACGGTGACCAAGTGCTAGTTATATGCCCAGAAGGGGGACTCAAAGCCTACAAAGGAGCCAAAATTTACGGTGTTTCTGGCTTTCCCCTACCCTTGTATCCCGAATTAAAGCTAGCCCTGCCACGACCCTCTATTGGTGGGGTATTAGAAGAGTTTCAACCAGATTTGATCCATGTTGTAAACCCAGCAGTATTAGGGTTGGGAGGTCTGTATTATGCCAAGGTGATGAATATTCCCTTGGTTGCCTCCTACCACACCCATTTACCTCAGTACCTCCAGCACTACGGATTGGGTATGCTCGAAGGAGTTATGTGGGAGTTAATTAAGGTTAGTCACAATCAAGCTGAGCTGAATTTGTGTACCTCTAATGCTATGGTACAGGAATTAAGAGACCATGGTGTTGAGCGAGTAGACTTGTGGCAGCGAGGTGTGGATACGGAAACGTTCCAACCAGAGTTAGCTTCATCCCAAATGCGATCGCATCTTTCCCAAGGAAATCCAGACAGCCCCATACTCCTTTATGTAGGGCGTCTTTCGGCTGAAAAAGAAATTGAGCGGATCAAGCTAGTGCTAGAAGCAATTCCCAACGCTTGCCTAGCATTAGTAGGAGATGGACCCCACCGTAAGGAACTAGAAGCACACTTTGCTGGAACCCCGACTCATTTCGTAGGTTACCTTACCGGTACAACCCTCGGCTCTGCCTTTGCCTCTGCTGATGCATTTATCTTTCCTTCTCGGACAGAAACCTTAGGACTAGTCTTACTAGAAGCGATGGCAGCAGGTTGTCCCGTGGTAGCAGCCAACTCTGGAGGGATTCCAGATATTGTCACCGATGGGATGAATGGGTATTTATACGATCCAGCAGATGAGCAAGGAGCGATCGCAGCAACCCAGCGTCTCTTAGCACAACAGCAGGAACGGGAAACTCTGCGCCGCAATGCTAGAGCAGAAGCTGAACGCTGGAGTTGGTCAGCTGCTACACGCCAATTGCAACGTTACTACCAGGCAATCGTGTTTTCCGAATCCATGTCTTCCGCTGCTTGACATACTCCCCCGTTAAATCGGAGATGATAACGGGGGATTCTCACAATATGTGATTCAAGGTTCAATCAGACAACTTCTTGAATTAGGTTTCCCTTCATCAACAGCGGTCGAACTCACGCCTGGGCATTTCCGTATTAACAGCAGTTTCCCTATGCCCTAGGGTACTGTTGTATTCAACACCTAAAACCTCTAATCCCCGCTTCAAAATGTTGAGAGCTGCGTTGGGATCACGACAGATTTATAGATGACAACGAGGACATTTATGAGTCCGGGTGCTGAGGGATTTTTTTACCCGATAACCACAGTTAGAACAATCGGCAGATGTGAAGTGGGGGTTGACCGATATCACAGTTTTATCCCAGATTTTTCCAAAGTATTCTAACCATTGGGTGAATTGATACCAACCTGCATCAGAAATCGACTTAGCCAAATGATGATTCTTGACCATGTTTTGTATCTTCAGATCTTCATAGACAACCACATCCTCCTCCCGACATTGAGGTAAGCATCCCAAAGGTCTGACACCAGTAGCGGTTTTAGGTGTTAGGTGTGAAGTTTTAATCACCTAAGGCCTAATTAAGCCTGCCTAATTCAAGGGTTTATGCCTAGTCATAGGGAACATGTCAAGGAAGGGTTTGAGGGTCTCAGGGGGCGTAATGGGGTTGAGCTTACTGACTTTATTGCAAAATCTTATCGAAAACTTAACTATTGTAATTGTACAATCCTTAACAGTTTTAGGGAAACCTATAGTCTAGAAAGTACCCCCTAGGGTACTAATTTTTACTGGAGAGATATGTCAAACTTGTAATCAGGATCGGGATATCCTCAGATCTACTTATAACCAGGGTGTCAATTCATGTTTTTGAAGTCAAAGACGCTAGAAGACTTATCAACGCAGCAATTCTTATCTGCCCAGTTGACTTGCCCTCACGCGCCTCCAAAGGCAGGAGCAGACAAAGTATGACAAGACGGAACACCAGTAGTGTTACCGCTACACTATCTCAGTTAACTCAACCCTCACAAACCAGCAATCTGATTGATCGCATCAAAACCCTATCCATTCCTCAATTTAGCTGCTGGTTAGATTTCTTTGCTGCTGATTTCCAACAGTTTCTAGGAGCGATCGCACTGATCAACAATGAGGCTCTGGAAACTCGGCTAGAGCAGGTGATAGAGGCTTTAACCCTAAAAGTTGGTCAAGTCCTACAGGCAGACCAAGCCACTATTTTCATGGTTGACACCGACACAGGTCAACTATGGGCAAACATTCCCCAACGTCACACGAACAAAACAATAGAACGCCGCATTCCCCACAATCAGGGTGTTGTCGGTCATGTTGCTGCCACTGGCAAGTCTTTCAATACGTCAGTTGCTTACCATCATCCCCTATTTAACCCAGAATTTGACGAAATCCCTGGCTATCGTACCCAAAGCCTCCTGTGTATGCCAATTTTTAATAGCAATAACCAGGTGGTTGCTGTTATAAATTTTTTCAATAAAACTGGCGGTGTGCCGTTCGACAGTACCGACGAAAAGCAATTTCAGGACTTTGCCGACGACCTTGGCATCATCCTCGAAGCCTGCCAATCATTTCAACAGGCAGCTCGCAACCAACGGGGAGTGATTGCTCTGCTCAAGGCAACTGAGTCTCTGGGAAAGAGCCTTAAGCTCGAAGAAACCCTAGGTGTAGTTATGGAGCAGGCTCGGGATCTCATGCAAGCAGACCGCTCCACCCTATTTTTGCTATGCCAAGATCGCAAAGAACTTTGGAGTAAGGTAGCTACAGCGGATGGACAAAACACTATAGAAATAAGAATACCAGCCAACCGAGGTATTGCTGGTTATGTAGCATCCACTGGTGAGCCACTCAATATTCCAGATGCCTATAAAGACGAGCGTTTTGACCCGAACACTGACAAACAAACCGGTTATCGCACCCAAAGTATCCTTTGTATGCCGGTATTTAACTCCAAAAATATATTAATCGGTGTGACTCAGTTAATCAACAAGCACCAAGGATACTTTACCAGCTCTGATCAAGAGTTTATGCGGGCGTTTAATATTCAGGCAGGCATAGCTCTGGAAAATGCCCAACTGTTTGAAAGCGTCCTGATTGAAAAGCAATATCAGCAAGATATCCTGCAAAGTTTAACCGACGCAGTGATTTCCACTGACATGCAGGGACGAATTGTGATGATTAATGATGCAGCTATCAAGTTTCTAGATGGTCCTAATCGTAGAAAAGGCAGTCCCGATTGGAAATTCTGGCAGTCTAAGCTCACTGGTCGATACATCTGGGATGTAGTGCCGATTGAAAATCTCCAGTGGCGTTGGCAAGATAGCTTGGCTACGGGGACTCGGCATTATATGCCAGAGCAAACTCTGAAGATTGGTATCTATAAACCTGCTCAAGGGGATTCACAAGGGTCACCATCCATGGTTCTGGCAATGCCAAAGTGGGATGACCCGAATGTTTATGTACCCTGGAATGAAACACCCCAGACGGAATCTTCATCTACTTATTATTTGTCAAAATACCAAGTTCAGGAAATTGAACGCAGTCTGAACCTAAGCGTCAATCCTTTGCTCAACCCAGAGGGAAGTGTGCGAGGTGGGTTGGTGGTTTTAGAAGATATGACTCGTGAGAAGCGTATGAAGACAGCCATGTATCGCTACATGACTCCACGGGTTGCTGATCAAGTCTTAGCCCTCGGGGAAGATACCTTAATGCAGGGCAAGAAGCAAGAAGTAACTATTCTATTTTCTGATATCCGGGGCTACACAAACCTCACAGAACATCTCGGAGCAACAGAGGTGGTATCGTTGCTCAACAAGTATTTTGAAACCATGGTAGAGGCTGTATTCAATCACGATGGCACCTTGGACAAGTTTATTGGAGATGCCTTGATGGCCGTGTTTGGAGCACCTTTACCCCTGCAAAATCATGCTTGGAAGGCTGTCAAATCAGCTCTAGATATGCGCTCACGCTTAGCAAAATTTAATTCCAATCGCAGCCGTAATAACCAACCCGAAATCCGGATTGGGATGGGAATTAGTTCTGGAGAAGTGGTTTCCGGCAATATCGGCTCCCAAAAACGGATGGACTATACGGTTATTGGAGATGGGGTGAATCTAAGTGCTCGCCTCGAAAGCGTTACCAAAGAGTATGGCTGCGACATTATCTTGAGTGAGTATACCTATAACTTGTGCCGCGATCGCATTGTGGTGCGGGAGTTAGATCAAATCCGGGTCAAAGGTAAAAACCAAGCCGTTAGGATTTATGAATTAATTGGCAAAACCGACGTATCCCTTAGCGATAACAGAAAACGGTTCTTGGATTTGTATCAAGCAGGGCGTAATGCTTACATCAAACGAGACTTTCAACAGGCACTCAAGTATTTTACTGATGCACTAGAAATACAACCAAATGACCGGCCTGTCAAGCTCCATATTAACCGAGCTAAAAACTATTGTGATCATCCTCCTGATGATTCCTGGGATGGAGTTTACACGATGACCACTAAGTAAAGAATGACGTATTTCATCTTTTATATACCCAGGCTCTTTTTGCTTTGTTTCAACTCTTTCCAGAGTTGTTTAATCTGCTGGTAAGCCTCTTTTGGAGGCAGCTTACCAGCAGTTTCCAGATTACAGATGTAGCTGACTCTTTGAGCAAATTCCTGTAAATTAGCGTTAAAAACCACGTTTTCTGGCTTGAACTGACCGTGATAGGGACTGCGAGGATGTAAAAAATCAGATGGATCTACCATAGCTATTGCCTGTACCAGACCTTCTTAACCTAACCTTAACTTAACTGATTAAATTATAACTCACGCTCCGCCAAATTTCTGATTTTATGTGATTGTCAAGATGTATAGCAATCCTAAATCAGTTATCAAACATGAAAAATCTGAAATCATTGCTGGGCTTGCCTTAAGGGCGATTAGGCGCAGCCGACGCGATCGCGTTCGCTTTGGCCACTATATTTTACGAATCATTTAGGGCTGGTATATCTGTCAATATATTGTCAGTCAACCATCATCTTACTGATTATGTCCCCTGATCAAAAACTCTACGAAGGTAAAGCGAAAATCTTATATACTACCGATGACCCAGAGATTCTACTGACTTACTTTAAAGATGATGCCACTGCCTTTAATGCCCAAAAGCGAGGTCAGATTTCTGGGAAGGGTGAGATTAATTGTGCGATCGCATCTCATTTGTTCAAAGTCCTAGAAGAGAAGGCAATTGCTACGCACTTCATTGACCGTCCTACTCCCAACCAAATGTTGGTCAAACAGGTAAAAATTCTGCCCTTGGAGGTGGTAGTCAGGAACATTGCTGCTGGTAGTCTATGTCAACAAACTGGAATACCAGAGGGTCGGGTACTCCCGAAGCCCTTAGTGGAATTTTATTTGAAGAATGACGACTTAGGAGATCCCTTGTTAACACGCGATCGCTTACTACTGCTGGAACTAGCAACGCCTGAGCAGTTGAACCAACTGATTGAGCAAGCGTTGCGAATTAACCAAATTCTCACTGACTTCTTCTATCAGTGTGGCATTACTCTAGTAGACTTCAAGTTGGAGTTTGGTCTAACCCCGTCTGAAGAACTACTATTAGCCGATGAAATCAGTCCTGATACCTGCCGCCTTTGGAACCAAGCCGAAACTGATCCGGAGCGTCGAGTGATGGACAAAGACCGATTTCGTAAGGACTTGGGAAATGTAGAACAAGCCTATCAGCAAGTGCTACAAAAAATTCTTGAGAGCAAACTCTAATCAGCCTCTGACTAGACCTCACAGGGTAAAAACAAGTGACGGGATTGATGCCATCGTTAACCCGTAACCCAAAAAAATTCAGCACATTGGTAAAAATAACCACAGACGAACGAAAATAGACAACAGGCATGCGCATTGCTTGCTTAGGTCAAGTGTTCAGTCATGGTACTGTGGCTGACAACTAATAACTAATATAATAGTTGCTCCTATGGCACTGGAGTTGTTAGCCCTCCGTCAACCAGTAATCAATGGCTTACTGAGAGTTTACCAATGACCAATGACCCAATAGGAATGGTGTGTGGAAGTGTCAAAAACAAATAACACAATGCGTTTATCTCCTTTGTTAGCAGCAATGATCGCTGCTACTGCCAGTATTGGTTTATCCAAACCAACCCGTGGGGAAACCGTTCAGTCCCTACCGGATGCACCCCAACAGGATTCCAGTGGCGTAAAAACACCATTACAAGCAGTTCCTGAAACAATTGCTGTGCAGGCAAAACCAACGACTACCTCGGTGATTCACTCTTCCCCGACCCAGGTAGCAGTACCCACCAAGAGTGTTGTGCAGTCTGTGCCTACCACTCTTGGTGGGTCGAATTCTTCACCAACCCAGGTGGCAGTACCCACTAAACCAACTAAACTAGTGGTTCCGGTAGATTCAACAGCCGCAGAGTTACCCTCCTTTAGTCCAAACCCACGTCAACCATCACCGGATAGCATAGAAGGGAGTGCTCAACTAACACCTGCTTTTGGGATAGATCAACCGTCCCAACTCCCCGAAAGCACTCAACTGGAGCCCCCTTCAACTCAACCTCCTTTATCAATCGATAGCATCGAAGGGAGTGCTCAACTAACACCTCCTTTTGGGACAGATCAACTGTCGCAACTTCCGGAACCCACTCAACTGGAGCCCCCCTCAAGTCAACCTCCTTCTGACTCCTCAGAAGTACGAGTACTGGTAGCAGAAGTCTTGATTACTGGCGCACCTCCCCAACTGGAAGAGGAAATTTATCGGGTGATTAAAACCCGACCAGGACGAGCAACCACCCGCTCTCAGCTTCAGGAAGATGTGAATGCTATCTTTGCCACAGGTTTCTTTTCCAGTGTGGATGTGCAGCCAGAAGATACTCCCTTGGGAGTTAGGATTAGCTTTATTGTCAGAGCTAACCCAGTACTGCGCCAGGTTGCAGTCAAAACAGAACCCCCAGGGGAAGGGCAACGGATCGTAAACCAGGAAAAAATTAATGAAATCTTCAGTGAGCAATATGGCTCAATCCTGAATCTGCGAGACCTGCAAGAGGGAATCAAAAAATTAAACGATTGGTATAAAAAAGAAGGTTATGACCTAGCTCAAGTGATTGATGCTGAGCAAGTCACACCGGATGGCACAGTCACCTTGGTCGTGGCAGAAGGGGTGATTGAAGCTGTCAAGGTGCGTTTTCTCGATGAAGATGGTAACCCGATTGTAGATGAAAATGGCAACCCACTTCCATCAATGACTGACCAGGAAGAACCGGTTGGGGGTAATACTCGCCCCTTTATTATTACCCGGGAGGTGGAGTTAAAATCCGGTAGTGTATTTAACCGGAAGAAAGCCCAAAGGGACCTACAGCGAGTTTTTGGTTTAGGGATTTTCGATGATGTACGCTTTTCCTTTGAACCCGGTACTGACCCACGCCAGGTGGTGATAGTAGTAGATGTGATTGAGAAGAGTAGTGGCTCGATTGCGGCTGGTGCAGGTCTGAGTTCTGCCAGTGGTTTTTTTGGTACCGTGAGCTATCAACAGCAAAATCTAGGGGGTAATAATCAGACCTTAGGGGGAGAATTTCAGCTGGGAACCCGAGAGCTATTGTTCGATTTGAGCTTTACAGACCCTTGGATTGCAGGAGACCCCTTCCGCACTTCTTACACGGTCAATGCTTTCCGACGGCGCTCGATTTCCTTGGTCTTTAATGGAGGCAGCGGTGAGAATAATATTAAAGTTCCTAATGATGATGATGATGGAGACCGCCCCCGGATTGTGCGCACTGGTGGTGGAGTGACTTTTCGCCGTCCTTTATCGCAAGATGTATTTAAACGGTCAGAATGGACAGCATCCCTAGGCTTGAAATATCAACATGTTGCCATTGAAGATAGTGATGGGGATGTTAGACCTGAATCTACAGATGGAGAACTGTTGAGCTTTAGTGACAGTGGTGAAGATGACCTAACTACTGTCCAGTTAGGGGCAGTGCGGGATTTACGCAATAGTACAACCCAACCTACTAACGGTTCCCTACTCAGGTTGGGCATGGAACAATCTATTCCTATTGGTAGTGGCAGCATCTTAATGAATCGGTTAAGAGGTAGCTATAGTTTCTATATCCCTGTGGAATTCACCAACTTTACCGAAGGACCTCAGGCTCTTGCCTTTAACATTCAAGGGGGCACTATCTTGGGGGATTTACCTCCCTATGAAGCTTTTATTGTTGGTGGTAGTAACTCCGTGCGGGGGTTTGCTGAGGGAGACCTAGCATCAGGACGTAGCTACCTTCAGGCTACTGCAGAATATCGCTTCCCAATTTTCTCAGTCATAGGGGGTGCTCTATTTGTTGACGCTGGCACTGACCTTGGTTCTGCTGGTTCTGTTCCTGGTGAACCCGGTGAGCAGAGAGATTTACCCGGTACTGGTCTCGGTTACGGTCTTGGGGTTAGAGTGCAGTCACCACTTGGTCCGATTCGGGTAGACTTTGGTTTGAATACCGAAGGGGACAGTCGTCTTCACTTTGGTATTGGAGAGAAGTTTTAATTGTTAATTGTGAATTGTTAGTGGTTAATTGTGAATTGTTAGTGGTTAATTGTGAATTGTTAATTGGGATTTGTGATTGGTTAATTTCAATTTTCAATTTTCAATTTTCCAGCATTTATTGATAGAAACTTGACCAAAAAACATGTCTTCAGTATATTACACCTTGGCTGGTATGTTTGAACGCTCTGGTGTCGGACTGCACAGCGGTATTTCAACCTACGTAAGGGTACTACCAGCAGCTGCGGGAGTTGGGCGATATTTTGTGCGGGTTGACCTACCAGGTAAACCGGTTATTCCAGCAAACATAGATGCAGTTTCAGGTACCACACTGTCTACGGAACTCTCCACATCAACCCAGTATGGAAACGCTACCGTTCGTACGGTGGAACACCTTTTAGCTGCACTGGCTGGTAGTGGTGTGGATAATGCTCAAATTGAGATTGATGGTCCAGAAGTGCCTCTTTTAGATGGTTCGGCGAAGGTTTGGCTGGAAGCTATCCAGGAGGTGGGAGTAGTAGCAGCAGGGGTTCAAGGCATCGACGGTAAACCATACGATAGTTTTACCCCCGGACAAGTTCGAGGTACCCTAACACCCCCTCACCTCCTAACTGCCTCAGGAAGAACACCTATTCCTTTTGTATTAAACGAGCCAGTCTCGGTTTATCACGGAGATGCCTTTGTAACGGCTCTACCAGCACCCAAAACTCGATTGACCTATGGCATTGACTTTGCGTTACCAGCTATTGGTAAACAATGGTATAGTTGGACTCCAGAACAGGACAATTTTGCTGATGCGATCGCACCAGCTCGTACCTTTGGCTTGGCTGATCAAATTGACCAGCTGCGCGATCGCGGTTTAATTAAAGGTGGTAGCTTGGACAATGCTCTGGTTTGTGGTCAACAGGGATGGGTTAATCCCCCCTTACGATTTTCAAATGAGCCAGTGCGTCATAAACTTTTAGACTTAGTAGGGGATTTGAGTTTATTAGGACGTTTTCCTGTCGCTCACATCCTGGCCTATAAAGCTAGCCACCATCTCCATGTCCAACTTGCCAAAAAGCTGGCTGAACGCATGGGTTGCAAGTTAAATACAAAGAAGGTTGAACCTTTAAAAATTAGTAAACAAACCTGCAATCTGTAATTATATTAAAGTACGCTTATGTCCACACTGACTGATGTTAACACGCCAAATAACTCTACCGGAAGTACCCAGGAGCTCAATGATGACTCATCGACTAAAACAGTTCTAACCGTCGAAGACATTCATAAACTACTCCCCCATCGGTATCCTTTCGCATTAGTTGATCGGATTATTGACTATGTTCCAGGTAAACGAGCTGTAGGTATCAAGAATGTTACCTTCAATGAACCTTTTTTTCAAGGACATTTTCCTGGAAGACCGTTGATGCCTGGGGTGATGATAGTCGAAGCTATGGCTCAGGTTGGGGGGATTGTATTAACCCAAATGCCCGATAGTCCTGATGGATTATTCGTATTTGCAGGGATTGACAAAGTTCGTTTTCGGCGTCCCGTAGTGCCAGGAGATCAACTGGTGATGACTGCGGAACTGTTGTCCATCAAGCGCCGTCGTTTTGGTAAGATGCACTCAGTTGCAACTGTTGATGGTAAGAAAGCAGCAGAAGGCGAACTTATGTTTTCTATAGTGGATTAAAACATAATTAGTAAGAGCAAAGGAAAGTTATTGGGTTGTTCACCTTTGCCCCTCGGTTTAGGATAGGTTATTTGGTTGTTCGCGTAGCGTGCGCGTAGCGCATAAGTTATTTAGTTGTTTATTTAGTTGTTTGCCTTTGGCCTTCGGTTCAGGGTAGGTTATTTTGTTGAAATACTTGGCTTTGGAGGTTAAACGTTAATGTTCTATTTTAGCACTAAAACCTGGAACACTAAACATTAACCCTTAAACCGGCAACAGTCAACCTTAATCTTTCAACCTGCAACCTTAAAGCTGCAACCTGCAACCTTTAACCTTTAACCTGCAACCTGCAACCTGCAACCTGCAACCTGCAACCTGCAACCTTAAAGCTGCAACCTGCAACCTGCAACCTGCAACCTTTAACCTGCCAGTATTGTTAGTCATTGGTCACTTTGGTGTTTGGAAAATTGGCAACACTTATTCATCCTACTGCTGTTATCCATCCTGGTGCTGAACTACACCCGACAGTTCAGATTGGTGCCTACGCGGTGATCGAAGATAATGTGAAAGTTGGCCCAGAAACAACCATTGGTGCCCATGTGGTTCTTTCTGGACCAATGGAGATCGGAGCCAGGAATCAAATCTTTCCAGGAGCAGTACTGGGTTCGGAACCCCAAGACCTTAAGTATGATGGTGCTCCTAGCTGGGTGAGAATTGGTGATAATAATCTAATTCGAGAGTACGTCACCATTAACCGAGCCACCGGGGCGGGAGAAGCAACCGTAATTGGCAATGGCAATATGCTAATGGCTTATAGTCATGTTGCTCACAATTGCGTGATTGAAGATTCTGTAATTATCGCTAATGGCACTGCTATAGCAGGTCATGTTTATATTGAGTCCCAGGTGAGAATTAGTGGGGTCTTGGGGATTCATCAATTTGTCCACATTGGACGTCTAGCTATGGTGGGTGGGATGAGTCGCATTGACCGGGATGTTCCACCCTATATGCTAGTTGAGGGGAATCCATCCCGAGTGCGATCGCTTAACTTAATCGGTCTTAAACGGGCTGGACTGACAACCGGTGAGATTAGACAGCTAAAAAATGTCTTCCGGAAGCTCTATCTTTCAGGAGAACCGTTCACTCAAGCCCTCCAAACCCTGGAATTGCCACCAGATAATCCACATGTGCAGCACCTGCATCAGTTTTTGCAGTTGTCTCTAATGGAAGGTCGTCGGGGTTTAATTCCTGGTCGTCGCTGAAAAGGGTAAAGGTTTTTAAGGTTTATTTCAAATTCCTTTCACCTTTAACCTTTACCCTTTCCTAGCCGATTTTAGGGATTATTAATTAAGAAAACAGGAGATTAAAGCACAAAATCTGCCTCTGTAATGTCACCAGAATCTACACCAGTCAAGACAGCTAATGGTTGATTATTTATGGTGGTGATTATGGTATCGTCATTTTGTTCAAAAATCGAAATCTGACCAAAGGTCAGACCATCTAACTGCAACAGATCTTCGCCATCGGTAAAGTCAGTGATGGTGAGTTTGCCTACTGTTGACAAGACAAAGGTATCTTGCCCACTGCCACCAGTTAAAATGTCATCTCCTGGGCCACCGATCAGGGTATCGTCATCATCTCCGCCTTCGAGGGTATCCTGACCATTGCCACCTTTGAGGGTGTCATGACCGTCCCCTCCAAACAGTTGATCGTCACCGTCTCCACCGTCGAGGTAGTCTTCCCCAACAAAGCCTCGAAGAGTATCTTGACTGTTAAGCCCTTTGATAATATCGTCACCTCCGCCACCTTCAAGGATGTCATTGTTGGAAGTACCGATTAGAGTAACACCAGCTTCCTCGAAGCTAAGGTTGTCAAGGGCGAAGCGGAAAGCAGCGGCATCATTGAAATCGATCACAACCCGGTCTATTGGTGTATCACTATCAGAAAGGGAGAACAGAGCCTCGGTAAAGCTTGGCTGTGAACTAGTATCGACTGCGATCGTATTTACCAATGTGGAGCCATCATCAAACAGTTCCACTGTAAAACCAGGTGTGAGAGTAGCAAAGGTACTCAGCGCCACCCCAAACTCAAGGTCGGAAACCGGTGCAGCAAAGTCAAGGGTTAGGATTCCGGCGGCATTACCTTCCAGACTCGGATCCTGTACAAAGGAAATTGAGCCTGGACCGGAGGAAGCATAATTGGCATCCGTTGAATCTACCCCACCTACTTTGAAATCAAATGTGACCCCCATGAAACTCAGGTCATCAACGGGTTGAAAGGGCAGTTCATCGAAGGTCAGAACTGTTGTGTTAGTGGAATTAGTAGACATGTTTATTTCCCCTAAAAAATAATTAATTTTTCATTGCACCCTATAGTATGAAGATTGTGATTTTACCTTGATGTAATTAGCGCAAATCACTAATGGTTTTCTTCATTTGTTTTTATTTTGCTTTATTGTGAGTTTAAAATTATGAAATTTGGATGAATTAAATAAATATTTTTAATGAATATTATGTGAATTTATAAAAAAAATTGGTAAGCATTCAGCTATCGTAAGTATTCAGCTATCAGCTATCAGCTTAAATTTCCGTTCCCGTAGCGTGACCAACGGCCAATCCATCCACTTGTGTACAAGCCGGTCTACCATCTCCCCATCTCCCCATTCCCCTCCTGGGAGGGGTTAGGGGTGGGTCCCCATCTCCCCATCTCCCCATTCCCCTCCTGGGAGTCCAGGGCTGTTTCATTATAGAGTAAAAAGCTGTATAGTGAAGCAATAGCCCTAAAATTGGGCTAATTTCCTTTATATGCCATGCATCATGGAGAAAAGCTTAATCGACGTTTCTTTTGGAAATACCTGATCATCGCAGTCCTCATGGTCTTCGTCATCCTCTGTGGTTGGTGCTTCTAATCATAATTATGGGGATGATGAGTGGTTATTGGGGTTATCGACAATTGGGTAGATTTGTGGAACGCCACCGCACAGAATTAATTAGTAGACTTAAAATTCCTTGTGCTCGTGTTCCTTCTTATTCAGCGATCAGAAGAGTCATGATTAATTTAGATTACGAAGAACTCCAATTTGTGTTTAATCAATGGAGTAAACAATATAGTCTGATTCCCTCTTCAGAATGGATATCCCTAGATGGTAAGAGTCTAAAAAATACTGTAACTAACTACGATCGCGTAGCGTGACCAAAGGTCAATCATGCTCAACAAAACTTTATCAACTGTGTTTCAGCTTTTTCTCATCAAAGAGGATTAGTTTTAGGGCTAAAAATTATGGAAAACAAACAGGAAAGCGAAATAACCGTGGTTCGAGACTTAATTGAGTTATTAGATTTAACCGGTGTCGTATTTACATTTGATGCTCTTCATTGTCAAAAAAAACTCTGGCAGCCATTGTCGATTCAGGGAATGATTATCTAGTTAAAGTAAAAAGAAATCAACCCGGAGACGAAACCTTAAAATAAGGCAGCCTTAATCATAAAGTTTTAACCCTTTTACCCATAGCCGACCAACCATAAAGGCTGCCTTATTTTTGCGGTAACTTCTGACCAAATTATATC
>NZ_JAAHHW010000102.1 GCF_010692325.1 Moorena sp. SIO3I8
TTGGGCATGTTTGTCAGCATCCATTCGCAGAACTCACCTGATTATAGGTCAACTTCTCAAAGCTTAGCTCTGATTGCTCAAAACCGAACTTGAGTATTTATGCTCACTGCAAAATCGGGATGCACCCATTTCTTTTTGCTCGGGAACATTAGGATCTAGCTTTAACAAGGCGGCTTGAACCCGCTCGACAAAATCATCCCCGTAGCGTTCTTTGACTTTAGGATTAATCACCCAGTGATAATCATAGTAAGCTGGAGTTCGCCAAATCAACTCTACTTTTTTTAAGTCCACATTCCCAGCTGCAACGCGACTCTTCCAGACCTGTTCGTTCAAGGCTCCTACCTTGTAGCTCCCTGCCTCAACCAATTGAATGGTGGCATCGTGGGATTTGGAAAACCCAACTTCACCTTTAAAATCGTCTAAGGTTACCCCTGCTTGTTCGAGAAAATACTGGGGCATCAAGCGTCCAGAGGTAGATGACTCACTGCCAAAAGTTAAGGTATGACCTTTCAAAACTTTTAAATCTTTAATATCCTTAATGGGTTTGAGCCCGCTGCTTTTATTGGCGATAAAAACGGTGTGAAATTCAGCATCAATATCCCGTTGAGCGATCGCTTCAGCCTCTTCTACCTGTAACCGTGCTTGAACCCCAGTCAGTCCACCAAACCAGACCAGATCCAAGTCCCCCACCCGAAAAGCTGTTACCGCTGCTGCATAGTCAATCACAGGCTTGTATTCTACCGGAACCTTTAATTCTGCTTCTAGGTAAGCTGCAAGCTTGCCGTAGAGTCGCTGTAACTTTTCAGGATCTTGATCGGGGATTGCTCCAGTGGTAAAAGATTGAACCTGAGCCCCATTTCCAGACGAGGATGTAGAATCGGAGCTAGGGGAACAGGCAGTAACCGGTAGTAATAGGACTAAAAGAAAACCTAGTAAGATTTTTTTGTTCATTGTTTTCTTCCTTGATCATCAAACTGTGAAGATTATACTTTGGCTAAGGTAAAAATTGAATTTTTTTTATCCCAGATTTCGCCGATCAAGTTGTAGTATTAAAGTAATACGCTAATAATTCTGTGTAGCTTGGCGATTTTTTTTCCCTATAAATAGTTAATTTGGCGCTATCGATGTTTGATCAGCCACAGATAAAGCCTGATTATTACCTATGACACTGTCAAGTCTGGGATGTGGGTTTTATTGAAGCAAAATTAGATAAACTGAAGACAGCTTTTTCAATTTTTTCAACGGGTCTCATGCAGCCAGCTCCTCAACCGATCACCACAGATTTAGTCTTAGTTGGTGGTGGTCACAGCCATGCGATCGCTCTCAAAAAGTTTGCCATGAAACCTCTGCCTGGTGTCCGTATAACCCTGATTACCGACAATGCCCACACCCCCTATTCGGGAATGCTACCAGGTCATGTTGCCGGTTTTTACACCTACGATGAAGCTCACATCGACTTGCGTCGTCTGGCGGTGTTTTCCAAAGCCCAGTTATATTTAGACCAAGCGATTGGTCTGGAGTTAACTGAAAAGAAAGTAATTTGTGCCAATCATCCCCCTGTTGCCTTTGATTATTTATCCATTGATATTGGCAGTACGCCAGCAAGGGTTGGAACACCTGGTGCAGCTAAGTATGCGATTCCTGCAAAACCGGTTCCCCTGTTTTTGGCAGCCTGGGAGCAAATCGCTGCCCAGGTGGAACACAATCCCATGGGCCCTCTCACCTTGGGTATTGTTGGGGGTGGAGCTGGTGGAGTAGAACTGGCCCTGAACATGCAAGCAAAATTGCATCAAATTTTAACCGATGCTGGTCAACCGACGGAGAAGTTACAAATTCATTTATTCCATCGAGGTACTCAACTGTTACCCCAGCACAATCGTTGGGTCCGGGGTCACTTAGAAAAAATTTTATTCCAACGAGGAATTAGAATCCATTTAAGGGAAGAAGTGAGTCAAATATCTGCTGATGCCGATCAATCCCAACCCCTCAAGGTGATCTGTGACTCTGGCTTAAAAGTTGAATGCCACCATGTCTTTTGGGTGACTCAAGCCTCGGCTCCCAGTTGGATTAAAGCCTCAGGACTAGCCACTGATGAGCGCGGGTTCATTCTCGTTGCCGATACCTTACAGTCGATTTCCCATCCCCATGTCTTTGCTACTGGAGATATTGCCACCATGCAAAACTACCAGCGGCCTAAAGCTGGGGTATTTGCTGTTCGTCAGGGAAAACCATTATTTGAAAACCTGCGACGGATTGTCTTAGGCCAAAAACTGCTCCCTTACCATCCCCAGGCTCGATATTTAAGTTTAATTGGCACGGGGGACAAACAAGCGATCGCTTCTTGGTCATTTTTGGAGTGGCGCTCACCGCTGCTGTGGCTATGGAAAGACCAAATTGACCGCAAATTCATGGATAAGTTTGACGATTTACCGTCAATGGAAGCGGAAGAACCAAGCAGTAGGGGAGATCAAGAGTCCAAAAGACAAGAAGACAATCTCTCCAGTTCCCTGTTGCCATCACCGATTAGCAAACCCAAAATGCACTGTGCAGGCTGTGGTTCAAAGGTGGGTAGTACAATCCTAGAAAAGGTGATCAAACGGCTGCCGATCATGGGAGGAGCCGATATTATGATTGGATTGGGGGACCCAGATGACGCAGCTGTTTTGCAAGTGCCAGCCGGTCAACTGCTGGTACAGACAGTCGATTATTTTCGTAGCTTGATCGATGACCCCTATATCTTCGGTCAAGTTGCCAGCAATCACTGTTTGAGTGACATTTTTGCCATGGGAGCAACCCCTCAAAGTGCCTTAGCCATCGTCACCATTCCCTACGGGACAGACGAAAAGATCGAGGAAACCCTCTATCAATTGATGTCGGGAGCCAATAAAATCCTCCAAGACTGTCAGAGTCCCTTAATTGGTGGTCACACCACTGAAGGCGCGGAATTAGCCTTTGGTCTGTCCTGCAACGGGCTAGTTAATCCCGACCAACTTTTGCGCAAAAGTGGGATGAAACCTGGGCAAGTGTTGATGCTAACCAAAGCTATTGGTACAGGAACACTGTTTGCAGCTGATATGCGCTACCAAGCTAAAGGTCGCTGGATTGAGCAGGCCCTTGAATCCATGTTGCTCTCCAATCAAACTGCTGCCCAAGTCCTTCTTGAATCCGGCGCAACAGCCTGCACTGACATTACTGGATTTGGGCTGTTCGGACACCTTTTAGATATGGTAAAAGCCTCCCAAGTGGGAGTTGAATTAGACTTAGATGCCATACCGATTTTGCCAGGAGCCATAGAAACCGTGGAAGCAGGAATTACCAGTTCCCTACACCCTCAAAATTTACGACTAGCCATCTACATCAATAATGCTACCCAGGTTGGTGATTTAGCCAAATACCAGTTGTTATTTGACCCTCAAACCTCTGGTGGACTCCTGGCTGCTATTCCAGCTGAAAACGTTGATGAATGTATCAAGAAGTTGAAAACATTTGGCCACAAACAAAGCTCCTTGATTGGTAGGGTTATTCCTGCTCCGGAAACTATGCCAATTACCCTGAGGAATGTAGAATTGGGAATTGAGAATTGAGAATTGAGAATTGAGAATTGAGAATGCAGTATTGGGCATCTTGCCTGTCCTTAGTTCTTTGTGGAATGGGCGTCTCGCCCGTCCAAAACATGCAAGTTAAATGTCGAACAGCTTAGGTGGGCAAAAATGGGCGATTTATCAGTCTAATCCTTAAAGATATTCATTTTGCCCACCCTACTAGCTTTGATTACTTGTGGGATAGACATTTTACCTGTCCTTGCCCACCCTACTAGCTCTGCTTTTGCAGATTTTGTTCAAAGCTGTAAATCATCAGCAGTCCCCCAAGTTGCACCATTAATTGTGCCATTGTTACCATGACTTGTACGATCAGAAACGGTATTGCCACTCCCTTCGTTCAAAGGCCAATATCCCTCTAGTCCTGGTTCATTCCCGATCAAACGGCGGGATATATCCTTTTGGATTTCTGCCTGAGTACGAGTCACTCCCCAAAGCCTAACTTCAGCAATCTTACCCTTAAAAAGATGGGTTTCATTGTTATCGTTATATCTGCCAATTGCTAAATCATTTTCGGGCTTGTAATCAATACCAGAAGATTCTAGAGCTCGATTTGCTTTTTCTACTCCATCTACATAGACCTTCATTTCTTTACCATCGTAAGTTCCAGCAATATGATGCCATTGATTTAATGTAAGGCTATTGCTTTTACTATTCAAATAAATAATTTTTTGAGATGAGGTTTTCAAAGCAAAAAATATCCCGCTTTTCCCATTGAGTAAGAGACCGTATCCACTCTTAGCAGCACCTGTATCAAAAACATTGGAAATAATACCAGCCTCTCTAACTTGGGCTTCACAATAAACCCAAGCTTCTAGGGTGATCTCTTTGGCAATTTTAAATTCAGGCTGATTTCCCAAATCGATATAATCATCCTGACCATCAAACGTGAGAACGGCCTGTTTGGATGACACATTGGAAGACACAGAAGATGCCGAGGGTCTTTTCCTACTATTTGCATCTTCATCATAATAGCGACCAGTATCTACATTTTCTAGTACCCCCAAAGCATCGGGAACCAGCACGGCGGCGGAAAAGTAAAGGGTGACGAGGTAGGAGGCGATCGCTTTCTGGTCAATGCCCATCAACCGCACAGAGACACCTGGAATCTCTTCATGTTCGCCAATCAAACCTGTTTTACGTAGCCCTACAACTCCTTGCTGCGCTTCACCCACGCGCATCAGCAGAATATTGGATTTGCCTTTGGCGTCCACAGCAAGTTTGTTACTGGCAATAATGGGAACTCCACGCCAGGTGATAAAGGGCGATCCAAACAAGTTCACTGTGGCTGGGGGAACCCCACGACGAGTGCATTCCCGACCAAAGGCGGCGATCGCCTTGGGGTGAGCCAAGAAAAAGGCTGGTTGTTTCCACACCTTAGCCAGGAGTTCATCAAAATCATCTGGGGTAGGGGGGCCTGTGCGCGTTGAGAGTCGCATGGAAGGATCCGCCCTGTGGAGTAACCCAAAGGCTCGGTCTGGATCACCATTGCCATCGTTGTTGACAATTTCCCATTCCTTGCGCTCCCTTAGCCCTTCAATAGTCAAGCGCAACTGCTCTTGCAACTGATCTCTGGCATTGCTGTAGAGGTCACTGACCCGGGTATGCACCCGCACAATCGTTTGAGCCACCCTTAACGGATATTCCGGCGGATCATCGTCGTAGTCAACAAAGGTTTGGGTGAGGGTGGGTTCCCCTTCGTGACAACTTAAGATGTCAATGTTCTTTTCTCCGTCATCGTTTGCGGCAAAACCCTCTGAAATCCTGACATCCC
The DNA here is from genome assembly GCF_010692325.1 of Moorena sp. SIO3I8. Taxonomy (GTDB): domain Bacteria; phylum Cyanobacteriota; class Cyanobacteriia; order Cyanobacteriales; family Coleofasciculaceae; genus Moorena. Next base: position 5,374 of record NZ_JAAHHW010000102.1, read on the forward strand.
GTCGGTTGACACGGTAAGTCCCCCCTGATACTTCAACCCAAGGCAATAGCTGGAGCAACCAGCGTGGTGAAATGGCCCGCATTTGCGGCGGGGATTTGGTGGTACAGGCTAGTTTCTTGGCTGCACGAACACTTAAACTCTGTTGTGGCTGCTCCGATGTGTAAACCATGGGATGGGTTCTCTTAAACGATTAGGGTTTTTATATTGAGTTTTAAGCTCGCAACGCATCTAATTTGTATAAACAACAATCATCAGTTTCTTGTGGGATGGGCGAGATGCCCATCCGAAACATACAAGTTAAATACGCAACAGCTTAAGATAACTGGTGTTTTGCTTTTTTAATTGCTGCGATCAGCTTATCTACTTCTCCAAAGGTGTTGTAAAAGGCTAAGGATGGGCGCACAGTGCTAGTCAACCCAAACCGTTTCAGGGTGGGTTGGGCGCAATGATGTCCAGCACGTACGGCAATGCCTTCACTATCCAAGAATTTCCCCATATCCTCTGAAGAAATATTCTTAAGGGTAAACGACAACGTACTGACCTTATCCGGCGCTGTACCAATCTGGCGCAATCCTGGAATAGCTGCCATTGCCGCTGTGGCATAGGCCATCAATGCTTCTTCATGTTTAGCCGCCGCTTCAAAACCAATTTGATTGAGATAGTCAATGGCTGCCCCTAAACCTACAGCTGCTGCCAGGTTGCCGGTACCTGCTTCAAATTTAGCTGGAATGTCGTTAAAGGTGGTTTTTTCAAAGGAAACAGACTCAATCATGTTGCCACCGCCTTGCCAGGGGGGCATCTCTTTGAGTAAAGCTGCCTTGCCATAGAGAGCACCAATGCCAGTGGGGCCAAAGAGCTTGTGACCGGAGAAAACATAAAAGTCAGCCCCCAGGTCTTGAACATTGGTTCGGAAATGGGGAACCGATTGAGCCCCATCGACCACCACCGTAGCACCATGGCGATGAGCCATAGCTGCCATGGTTTTGATGGGCAGCACCGTTCCCAAGACATTGGAAACATGACTCAGAGCAACGATACGGGTGCGATCGCTGAGCAGTTTTTGATATTCCTCCAGTAGGATTTGCCCTTGATCACTAATAGGAGCAACCTTTAACACAGCTCCTTTCTCTTGGGCTAGCATCTGCCAGGGCACAATGTTAGAGTGGTGCTCTAAGGTAGTGACCAAAATCTCATCCCCAGCTTTAACATGCTTGCGACCATAGGTTTGCGCCACCAGATTAATCCCTTCGGTCGTACCCCGTACAAAGACAATTTCCTTGGCTAAACTTGCGCCCAGAAACCGTTGAATTTTCTCCCGAGCGTCTTCGTAGGCATTGGTAGAGCGCGCCGCTAGGGTATGAGCCCCTCGGTGTACATTGGAATTATCCTGCTCGTAGAACTGGGATAGAGTATCGATCACGCTCTGGGGTTTTTGACTAGTGGCCGCATTATCCATCCAGATCAGTGGCTTGCCATGAACCTGCTGGTGCAGAATTGGGAAGTCTCGCCGTACCGCTTCCACATCAAAGCCATCCTGGGGCAGTTGCGAGGTTTGTTGCTCAGTGGAAGGCTTGGATGAAGTTGACTCCGCCGGTTTTGAGTCTGGCAAAAAGTAAAACTTAGGTGTGCTTCCAGGGGGCAGGGGCACCGCTGCTGGAGGTTCGGTTAGAGACTGATGCAGATCTGCTTCACTCAGAGGAATGCGACCAACCCCTTCCTCTAAAATGCTCAGGAACTCGGCACCGGGTAGCATCTCAACCTGAGGTAGAGCCTCGCTGGTGCTCCGTCCCCCAAGTTGTTTGAGGTTTTGGATTTCCCCTTCCCCTTGACCTTGTAGCTCACGGCTTTGGGTTTCTATTGCCCCTCCGAGTTGTTCGGGAGCCACCATGTTGCTACCGGATGGGTCACCAGCAGGTAGCGTAGAGGCAGCAGAGGTGATGGTTGGAGACAGATTTGGCAAAAAGTAATAATCGGGGGAACTTTCATCAAATAAAGACGCAGGTTGGGAAGAAGCCGCTGTTTTACCCTGGATATCAGGAGAGGATTGTTGGCCCACTGCACCAGCTTGTTCAGGGTTTAGCACCGTTTTAGCTTTTGGTTCAACCTCCGATCCTACCTGTTCAGGGTTCTGCAATGCTGTACTGGTAGATTCTGCTGCTCCCATCTGGTCTGAGCCAGATTGAGGGGAAGCCGGAAGAGCAGGTTCGGTTGGCACAACGGCTGCCATGCCTTGCTCAAACAGACGCTGTAATTCGGCTGAGTCGGGTAGGAACTCGCTGAGGCTGAGATCCCCCATCCCTGTGATGCCATTGCCACTGCTTGGAGATTGACTGGGTACTTGACGCCCTTGCCGATTGGCTTCGGTAGCAGCAGTGCTGGGTGCAGTTGTGCTTTTGGTTGCTGCCTCACTGGTTTGAGTCGGAGACAAGTTGGGGGTTTGTGCTGAGGAGATCTCAGGCATTAAGGCAGAGCCAGAGGTATCCCCCTGAGGCACTGGCGTTAATGGGGCAGATGTGGGTGTTTTTCCCTGGAGATCAGGAGATTGCTGACTAGTTCCAGCCATCTGGTCTGGGGTTGACCCGCTGGACAGCTGCTGTTGAGCTTCAGCTCCCAATAGGTCTAGACTCCCCAAACCAGAGATGATTTGTTGAGCCTCAGACATGATTGGGTCTATTATTTGACCTAGACCCTGTAGGCTGGACAGCTGCTGTTGGGCATCACAGAGCAATTGCTCTGAACTTTGCCCACTATTGGTCTGCTGGGGTTGAGTCTCTTGTTGCTTGGGACTCTGGCTGCTGGATTGAGCTTGAGCAGCCGCCACAGGTTGACTTGAACCCTGTCCAGTCAGCATTTGTGGTATCATGCCAGCTATTGCCTCTGGTGAGGTTAGCGGTTCGGGTAGCTGGGCAAAGAGCTGATTCAATATCTGATCTAACATTTGGGGATCGGATAGATCCCCTCCGAAAGAGCTTTCAAGGGGTTGACTGTTCTGAGGCGATGGGGAAAGATTTAAACCTTGTTGTTCAGTCATAATTATGGTAGGTCGTAATATCTACGTTCTCCAGAACGCCTAGGGCGTCGGGCACAAGGCAGGCTACGGAAAAATAGGTGGTAATCAGGTAAGTGGCAATCGCCTGGTCATTGATCCCCATTAAACGCACGGACACGCCCGGCACTTGTTCTCCAGACACGCCAGTTTTGTGTAGACCCACCACCCCTTGGGCGGCTTCGCCAACTCGCATCAGCAGAATATTGGTTTTGCCCTCGTTTACCTTCAACTTATTACTGGGAACTACCGGAACCCCTCGCCAGGTGATATAGGGAGAACCAAATAGTTGAACGGTTGCAGGGGGAACACCCCGAAGCGTACATTCTCGGCCAAACGCAGCGATCGCTTGGGGGTGGGCTAAGAAAAATGCTGGCTGTTTCCAGACCTTTGTCAATAGTTCATCAAAGTCATCCGGTGTGGGTGGCCCAGTACGAGTGGAGATGCGCATAGATGGATCTGCGGCATGGACTAAGCCATAGGCTTTGTCGGGATCACCATCACCATCATGGTTAATAATGTCGTTTTCCTTACGTTCCATCAATCCTTCAACGGTGATGCGCAACTGCTCTCGCACCTGATCCGTGGCATTGCTGTAGAGATCACCGACTCGGGTATGAACCTTCAAGATTGTCTGGACAATACTCAGGGGATACTCCCGAGGTTCATCATCGTAGTCAACAAAGGTTTGGGTGACGCTGGGTTCGCCTTCGTGACCACTTAATATTTCAATGTTCTTTTCCCCATCATCGTTCGTGGGCATCTCTTCTGTAACTCTGATATCTCGGCGGTTCACCCGGTAAGTACCACCTGAAACCTCAACCCAAGGTAGAAGCTTGAGGAGTAAACGTGGGGTCTTCCCCCGCATTTGGGGCGCTGTTTTAGTCGTCGTCGCTAAATTACGCGCTGTTTGAGTACTTAAGCTTTGTTGCGGTTGGTCTGGTGTATAAACCATCTTTTAAATCCAAGCAGTACATTAATTTAATTCACCAGGATTAATATACTATATGCTGACGCGGATAGCAATTTAGAGTAAACAAATCTTGTCTCTTGTTAGGTAATCGGTAATATTTCTTAATTAACCATGGCTTATTGTGCTTGTTGACAAGGGATTTTACAAATTATATAGTGTTGATTGAATTACCAAAACACTATATAATAATCAAATATTGCACAACTACAAAAAACTTAATAACGGCAGTGATAACAATCAATTTCAGTACTTAAATAGTCAAATATTATCACTTTTACCTGTTCCACGTTCCCTGTTCCCTAGTTTTACAGGTAAAATTTTAACTTGGTGCAGTATCTAAGTATACTCAGCTCTTGTACCTGATCAGACAAAAATAAAAACCTAGCTCATTTAACCAATGCATAAGTATATCTAACCAGGGCTATTTCATGGTGGAAAATGCGCTCTTTGTTTATCTAGTCCAAACTGGCACCATCTTTGTGCCTAAGCTATATTTTAAAAGTAATCAGAATGAAAGATATTTAGAGCAAAGTTACGAGCAACGACAAAGATTTAAGGTAACTGATGCATCCAAATACGTGAAGCATTTCACCAACAAGCAGCATTTTCGACCTTGCTTGTCAGTCAATATAATATAAGGCATCTTGCCGGTTTTGTGTGAAAGACTTTGTGCAAAATTTATCCCACACTCACACTTGGCGGTAGGCCATGGGTGGTCGATCACGCTTGCAGATTTGGGGCTTTTTTTCCTGGAAGCTAAAAGCTGATCAGGTCATCGAGAATCCTAAGTAAGTTGATTTGACTATAACCAATCAGCCCTCTTAGGGAGTGAGCAAAGTGCGATGTTGAGTTTGCGATCGCATCAGGGTTTGTATACAGTTATAAAAAGTGTCACATAGTCTAGCAATATCTCCAACTATTTGGTATACTTAAGGGAGGAAACGATCACAAAACCATAAGTGACATACTCCTAAACTGAACTCAAAGAGTCAGTTTAGGCTTCTTGCCAACTACACCCAGCGGTATCGACTTTCGCCGACGCTGCGCGAACGGATACGTAGGCTTGCTTGATTAACGACACGGTCAGAAGTTACCGCAAGAATAGGGCAGCCTTTATGGTTAGTCGGTTATGCGTAAAGGGTTAAAACTTTGAGGCGCGCTTTCCATGATTAAGGCTGCCCTATTCTAAGGTTTCCTCTCCGGGATGCCCCTACGCATGAAGTTACCGTAAGGATAGTGGAGCCTTAATCATAAAGTTGTAACCCTTTTCTGCATAGCCTGCTGACCATAAAGGATCCACTATCCTAAGGTTTCGTCTCTGAGCCGGAACAATACAAAAATTCAATTTTTTCGCGCTGTAAATAGCTGACTTGCCCAGCATTTAAGGCCGTAGGCCACGCTACGTGAACGGCTTTGTTTATCAGTAGATATATTATAGCAATTCCATACATACTCTGTGCAAAATTCATCCCACACCTAATGCGCAGCATTAGGTGTGGGATGAATTTTGCCGGACAGCTAATCAATAAGCATCCTGTAATTCGTAGAAGTCCGGTGATATATAATCCTTCCGCAAAGGCCAACCCACCCAATCTTCTGGCATCAAAATCCGCTTCAGGTTAGGGTGCCCTTCAAAAACTATACCGAACATATCGTAGGTTTCCCGCTCCTGCCAATCAGCAGCTTTCCAAATCCAGTACACCGAGGGAACCTTAGGATTATCTCGCGGTAGGAAGACTTTTACACGCACTTCCTCAGGCTGATCAGTATTATCACTCACTTTAATCAAGTGGTAAAAGCTCACCAAGTCTGCCCCAGGACCAAAATCATAGCCTCCTTGACATTGGAGGTAGTTAAACCCATAGGCATACAGAGCAGTAGCAATGGGAAGCAAGACATCTGCTTCAACTTTGAGTACCTCAACGCCTAGGTGATCCAACTCCATGAACTCATGCTCAAAACCGTTTTCCTTGAGCCATCCCGAGACTTTTCCCGCTTCAACTATCTCAGAGGATTGTGTGGTTTGCTCTACGGGTTTTGACTCTTCAGCCACGCTCTACCTCCTGCTTTTGATAGGATTTGAGTGCTGGTGGTACTGCCATTCCCATCCCCTCGGTCAACTCTTTGGGGGGAGTATAGCGCTCGTCAGATTGCAGGTACTTACCGGTCAAAATCTCTGGTACCACTTTCATGTTGTGAGTGGTGCTGTAGTAACGGTGGGTTTGCTTGAGCTGACCACGCTCCTGAATCGACTCGTTAGCCACCTTTTTGCGAAGCTTGACAATAGCATCCATGATTGCTTCTGGACGAGGGGGACACCCAGGTATATAGACATCCACTGGAATCAATTTATCCACACCACGGACTGCTGTTGGAGAATCAACGCTAAACATTCCGCCAGTGATAGTACAAGCTCCCATGGCAATCACGTACTTCGGCTCTGGCATCTGCTCATAAAGACGAACCAGTGCTGGTCCCATTTTCATGGTTATGGTACCCGCTGTGATAATTAAATCTGCTTGCCTGGGGCTAGAACGAGGAACCAAACCAAAACGGTCAAAGTCAAACCGCGACCCAATCATTGCCGCAAATTCAATGAAGCAACAAGCGGTACCATACAACATCGGCCAGAGGCTGGAAAGCCGCGCCCAGTTGTAAAGGTCGTCTACTGTAGTTAAGATTACATTTTCCGATAGGTCTTGAGTGATTTGGGTTCGCTCAATCGGGTTAAGAATTTTGTTTGTTTGCTGCTGTTCTATAGCAGCACTATCTTTTGTAACATTAGATTTCATGACCATTCCAAGGCTCCTTTGCGCCAAGCGTAAACCAGAGCAACCACAAGAATTGCAATAAAAATTAGGGCTTCCACAAATGCCAGTAATCCCAGGCGATTGAAGGCGACAGCCCAGGGATAGAGGAATACAGTTTCAACATCGAAAATCACGAACACCAGGGCGAACATATAGTAACGAATGTTGAACTGAATCCAAGCACCCCCCACTGGTTCCATACCAGATTCATAGGTGGTGCGCCGCTCTGGCTCCCGATGGCTAGGTCGCAAAAGCTTGGAAGCCGACAGGGCTAGTAAGGGAACTAAGCTGCAAGCTAGTATGAAGCCTAAGAGATACTCGTAACCGCTAAGAACAAACACAATTGGTCAGTGCCAGGTAAAAACTGGCGTTAGTACTTCTTTACAAACTTTATTATAGGTGGTCTGCCCTTTTGAACGGTCCTCAGGGGTCAGTGGTTGGTTCTCAAAAGCCAATGACTACCATAGACTTCAAGGTTGCTCGTAGTTGATTGTACTCCCTCTCCCTAGAAGACCCTACTCTTTCAAGGGTTCATCAAAAATCGGGTCAGGCATCTCGGAGAAACTCCTGAGCTTAAATCGAAAGTTAAGAAAATCTGACACTTAGTGTGTGATAATATTTTTTAACATAGTTATTAAGATTTGCTGCTTAAGCTTACAGAGGAATGACTGAACGAGCCCCAGAGCAAACCCTAGCTGAACAGGCACCCAGCAGCTATGAATGCCGTGCTTGTGGCTATGTTTACGATCCGACCAAGGGAGATAGTAATCGCAATGTTCCAGGAGGGACATTATATAAGGATTTGCCAGATGATTGGCGCTGTCCAGTGTGCAGCGCTCCGAAAATTCAGTTTATTAATATTGGTGCTGTTAATGCCCCGTCTGGATTTCAGGAGAATCTTACCTATGGCTTCGGTGTTAACCGCATGACACCAGCACAAAAAAACCTTTTAATTTTTGCCGCTTTAGGATTAGGCTTTTTGTTTTTTCTGAGCCTTTACGGTTTGAACTGAAATCAGGTGCAGTTGGCTTGTATGCGTGAACGTGAGCAACTGCTGGCATCACCAAAGCTTAGATCTAGAAGCCATCGCCCTTGGTGGGGTCTGAAAACCTACGGAGAACGCTGCCATACTCAAGAAGTTCTGGAAATAATGAGATATTTGATGAAAACGCTGAAACAAATTTTAATATTACTGGCGGTGGCATTAATTTGTGTCAGCTGCAAATTTCCTTCATCCATAAGCTATAATCCTTGGGCGGTTATTTCCTTACCTACAGAAGCGACCATGCAAGACCTTGGCTTTACCGGGGATCTTAGTCATGGATGGATTGTGGGTAGCTATGCCACAATTTTTGAGACTAAGGATGGGGGTAATACATGGCAACAGAAAGGCTTGGATCTCGGAGATGAAAATTATCGCTTCTCCTCTGTAAGCTTTGCTGGTGATGAGGGGTGGATTGTTGGTCAACCCTCGATCATGCTTCATACTAATGATGGGGGTGAATCTTGGTCTCGCATTCTCTTAAGTGAAAAGTTACCAGGTTCACCCAACAGAATCCTGGCTCTCGGACCCAACTCAGCAGAGATGACCACTGATGTTGGCGCAATTTATCAGACTAAGGATGCTGGTAAAACCTGGAAGGCTCAGGTAGCACAAGCGGTAGGAGTCACCCGTAATATTTCCCGCTCTGAAGATGGTAGTTACGTTGCTGTGTCTGCTAGAGGGAACTTTTACTCCACTTGGGATCCAGGTCAGAGTGCTTGGTTACAGCATAATCGTTACAGTTCCAAGCGTCTCCAGAATATGGGGTTTACCCCCGATGGTCGTCTGTGGATTTTGGCCCGGGGTGGTCAGGTACAATTTAGCACTGCCGAAAACCTAGAAGAGTGGGAAGAACCAATTTATCCAGATTTTTCCAACAGCTTGGGATTACTTGACTTAGCCTATCGCACACCCAATGAAATTTGGGTAGCAGGTGGCAGTGGTAATTTGCTTTGTAGCTTTGATGGTGGAAAAACCTGGCAAAAAGACCGGGATCTTAGGGATGTTCCCTCGAATTTTTACAAAATAGTCTTTGTAACACCAGAACAGGGGTTTGTCATTGGTCAGAAAGGGATTTTACTCAAGTATGAGCTGCCTAGCCAGGAAGCTTAGGGCTTGGAAATCCCTATGATCGATGCCAGTCAGTTTCGTTTTATCTTTCAACATCGAAGATGTAGAAAAAAACGGCACTTAGAACTATTATAGTTATGGAATTTTAAACGGTTGTTGGTAGGAGGAATCTACGATGGCAGGTACAACTGGAGAACGTCCGTTTGGTGACATTATTACCAGCGTTCGTTACTGGGTCATTCACAGTGTTACTATCCCAGCCCTATTTATCGCTGGTTGGCTTTTTGTGAGCACTGGTCTGGCTTACGATGCGTTTGGCACACCCCGTCCTAATGAATACTTTACTCAAGAGCGGATGGAACTACCAATCGTTTCCGACCGCGACAATGCTAAACAGCAAGTTGAAGAATTTGCTCCATAAGGTTTTTTAGATAAAGGCAGACAATCATGACTAGCAGTAATCCCAATCAACCAGTTTCGTATCCGATTTTCACGGTTAGATGGTTAGCGGTTCATACCCTAGCCGTTCCTTCAGTCTTTTTCTTAGGCGCGATCGCAGCCATGCAATTTATTCAACGATAGGAGAAGCAATTATGGAGCGGAATTCCAATCCCAATAGACAGCCGGTTGAACTCAATCGGACGTCTCTTTACTTAGGTCTATTACTGATTTTTGTGCTTGGTATTCTGTTTTCCAGTTATTTCTTTAATTAACTGATTTAACAGATTCGCCTAAATCCCCATCTTGGAGACGGCTCGGATGTAAACTGGAAAAGACTCTTAGTTAATTCCCTGGTAATTTCCGGTTAATCGCTAATTTCCTAGCTAAGATGCACCGCGATAGACATTTTTCCTAAGTTGTTTAGGTTATGGCACCTACGAATGAACGCTATTTCGTAGCCCTGTCACTAGTAGTTAAGTTAAGGGAAAAGTGCTGCTAGCTCAACAAGCCTTTACAATATTGCCGTTCGCGGAAGCAGGAAGAAGTCCGGCAAAGATTACTCCTGATAGGAGTTGCGCAAAATCTAAGCCACGAGGGAGGCTTTTCAACGAAATTACTAGTTATTAAGCCTTCTATCGTTAACTACATGTAAGAAAAAAAACTTGATTTAAAATTGGAGGTATAAGCTGTGTCTGGAGGGGGAAGAATTCCTTTATGGATAGTTGCCACTATCGCTGGTACTGGTGTCCTCGTAGTGGTTGGTCTTTTCTTCTATGGTGCCTATGTGGGAGTTGGTTCTTCCATGTAAGGTTGACCGATTTCTCTGATTAACACCCCGGCGAGGTTCCCTCGCCAAGGTAACGCGCACCAAAAGAAAGGCGCGAAATTAAACATGAAGTAAATCCACAGGTGCCCTTGACCCATTAAGAATTTAATTCTTAATGGGTCAAGGGCACCTAAGGATAATCGCTAGTTTAACTTGTAGCTGGCGGTATTTTTTTTGGTGATTAGCTTTTAAGACAGCCTGCCGGATATAGGAGTTTGTTGACAGGCTTCAAGCCAATTTAAAACAGGTGAAATTTTTATCGAATGTTTATCAGCTGATCCGGCAACATCAGTAATAATAAAGCCCCAACTTCCAATAAACAAAGAAGACCCACTATCCCAGCTAACGGTTTTCCTCCCAAACCCGTTATCCAAATTGGTCCAATGCCTGTGTAAGCAATTAACTCAGCTGAGTCCAAACAAGTTAAACCCCAAATCCAACCAGCATGTAGTCCCCATGCTAAACCCAGACTGCCTCCATCCACCCAACGGGCTAGGACTAATACCATTCCCATTAGCCATAATCCTGGTAACTGAGGGATAGTATCTTTTTGTTCCCAAACTAGGTGTAACAGGGCAAAAATCCCACTAGAGATGGCTGCTCCTACCCAGATAGAATAGTCGTGCTGTAGTTGATTGACTAAGAAGCCACGAAAGACTAACTCTTCTGTAAGCCCAATCCACAGCCCTAATAACATCACTGGCAGTAATATCGGTCCCAAACGCTGCCAATTTTCAGAATTCCACCTCACCCAGCCTAGTAATAATTGCCCAGTAAATACTATGATTAAGCTGAGAATACCTACTCCTAGTCCCAATCCTAGAGACCCTAAAACGCTTAATTTCCACTCCAATCCGTAATCGGAGAAAGGCACCCCCTCTAGTTGAGAAGCTCCCCATAAAATTAGGGGAGCAATCAGGTAAAGTGCTGCGAGTAGTGGTAACTTTTGGTCTGGTGCTAAAGGCTTATTTGGACGCCACTTTAAAACCATAGCTATAGGGAGAGCTAGGGGCAGCCACAAAACTGCCCAAGCTAGGAAAAAAGTGCCTACCTTGACAAGAGTAGTTGACGTCATTAATGACACAAACGACCCATTAGTTGCCTGATCAAGAATAGCCATTGGCGAGATTGGCAAATTACTATCAAATGACTATAAGGTCTAAACTACACTACCATAAGCGGCTGCCGTTTTCCTATGCCTTGCTTCCCTAACCACAGAGCACATCGGGCTGGTTAATAATAGCCTGCTTTATCAACTCCTCAGGTAGTAGAAAGAAGATTTTTGTTTCTACTGTCTTATTATGGGGCATCCTCACCGTAGGCATATGCTTGATTCTTGGTCATCAGCTTTTCAGCAGATCAACCAGTCCACTTGCTTAAAAAATGACATTTTCCAAGTAGAGGTTGGTCTGTCCTTTTTCGCCCAGCGTGCGCTTAGCGGAAGCTTTTTCAGGTTCTTTCCCTGGAGTTTCCTTGTACCTTATGGTACCGATACAATTATTTTTACACTCCCCGCTCGCCCAGAGACGGGGATTCTTGGCTCAACGATTCCCCTTGCCATGACAGGTTTTCACCAAGCACAGATAAGGCCAAATCTCCCCGGAGACGAAACCTTAGAGAGGGTCGCCTTTATAGTCAGCAGGCTATGCATAAAAGGGTTAAATCTTTTTTAATAAGGTGACCCTCTCTTACGGTAACTTCAAACCCAGCGTTTGGATCATTGATCCAGGTTCCGGTGTGCCGGAAACGAAACCTTAGTAGAGTGGAGCCTTAGTTAATAAGTTTTGACCCTTTTTATCATAGCCAGTCCCCTGTAAAGGCTCCACTCTACTTACGGTAACTTCAAACCCCACCGTACCTTGTTTAGAATGGGAGACAATCAACTTTAATACAATATCTACCTTATTCGTTTCATAGACTCCCAGATCGTTAGACGAAACCGAGGTGCACGTATCATTCTTTTAACAGGTTTTTACGTCGTCTATTTATATTCAGGCAAGTTGGTTGTCTCACTTCCTATTATATAGGACAGCACTAGTTTAGGGATTACCGACAACAGAAGAAAAAAATATCCATTGACGCATAAATTCGTCAAGCAAGGTTATATCCCCCGGATAAATCACGGGGGCTTTACCCATAACGTCGGTAACAGATTCTTACAAGCTCACGTGCCCAAAAAATCTTCAAGGCTCGCCCCACACGGTCGTTTTTCATCCCCGCTCGCTTAGAGACGGGGGTTTCAAACTCGCAGGATTTTCTGTAATAAGGATTACTTCTTTACGGTGCGACCCCGCGCTTTTAAAAAGCGCTAGGGAACACGCACTAAGAGGTGGCTTTCTTTGGTTTGTGAGTAGATACCTCTTCAGATTCAGGCTCTTCATCCACCTGCTTAAGATGGATATGCTTGTAGCCCAGTTTAATTTCAAACTCATCACCAGGCTCTAATCCCATGGCATGAGTGTAGGTTGAACCAATAACAATTTGACCATTTTTATGGACACTCACACGATAAGTCGGTTCACGCCCCCGACCATCTTTTGTGCCTTCTGGATCCAGGGGAACACCCTTGGCTCCTAAAACCGCATCATAAAAATCTGTTAAATTGACGCGGGTCTGGTCTGTTTTAGTTATAGTGTAATAGCCGCAACGCTTGGCTGTCTCTCGGCGAGGCAAGTGTGATAGCTCTTTTACTTTTTGAAGTAATGCTTTACCAGTTAGGGGAGTACTTGAAATCTCTGGCATAATCTCACGAGATATCCTTTAAACTTCAGAGTGGTCAAGATCATTAATGGCCAAACTTTGGCTCTATTAAAAATATATCGTTAAATCTATCTCAGTTGACAAGATATTTTGGATCATTTGTTTAAATCTTTACGTATTTCAATAATAACAGATCAGACAATCTCTGCCTAAGCCTTTAGGGGCAGTAAGATGATAACTATGAAAATAATCCAGGAAACATACCAATAGGATTGCACTCTTACACCAGAAGTCAACTAGCGAGGGGTATTGCTTCCCTAGGGACTACTCAAACAAGTATGGCCTAATTATCAAGAGTAACTACTTACCTCAACAGTAGTCCTGTTGCTCATATCATCCCTTAACCTTACCGATTATCCTTGTATATGTTGGAATACTCAACAGCTTAGTTTTATGCAAGTTGATTTTAAAATCATTCGACAGACTCAAAACACTGCGCCACTACTCCAGACTTATAGGCTGGATGTCCAGAAAGGAAACACGATTCTGGAATGCTTGAATCGTATTAAGTGGGAACTTGATGGTACTTTAGCTTTTCGCAAAAATTGTCGCAACACGATTTGTGGTAGCTGTGGCATACGAATCAATGGTCGCTCGGCTTTGGCCTGTAAGGAAAATGTGGGCAATGAATTGGGCAAGCAAAAGCTGCCAGATGACTCTAAAATCCCGGAGATTACTATAGCACCTCTGGGTAATATGCCAATAATCAAGGATTTAGTCGTTGAGATGAGCAGCTTCTGGGATAACTTAGAAGCTGTTGATCCCTACGTCAGCACTGCTGCTAGGAAGATTCCCGAACGGGAATTTTTACAGAGTCCTGAACAGCGATCGCATTTGGCTCAGGCAGGTAATTGTATCATGTGTGGTGCCTGTTATTCTGAGTGTAATGCCAAAGAAGTTAATCGAGATTTTGTCGGTCCTCATGCCTTGGCTAAAGCACAGCGTCTGGTGGTAGATTCCCGTGATAATACCACGGAAAATCGTTTGGAGAAATATAACGAAGGAACAAAAGGAGTCTGGGGTTGTACCCGCTGTATGATGTGTAATGCGGTTTGCCCGATGGGTGTGGCTCCTATGGATCAAATCGGTAAGATTAAACAGGATATTCTTGAAGGCATTGAGACCTATGATAGTCGTCCAATCCGCCACCGCAAAGTCCTAATTGATTTAGTCAAAGAGGGAGGCTGGATTGATGAGCGTAAGTTTGGCTTGCAGGTGGTTGGTAACTCATTTCGAGATATCCAAGGTTTGGCGAGCCTAGGACCACTGGGATTACGAATGCTAGTTAGAGGTAAGTTTCCCTTGAGCTTTTCTCCATCAGCAGGCACATCACAAGTGCGATCGCTAATTGAATCGGTAAAAAATTTGGAGTCTGAAGGATCTGATCAGTCATGAGTTCTGAAACACCCAATTCTAGTGAATCGTCTCAGGAGTCTTTTAACCAACCCGAACCAGCTTTTGGTTGGACTCCCTATGCTGAGCAAATCAATGGCAGGTTTGCCATGGTTGCCTTAGTTTGTATCGTGTTACTGGAGTTGCTCACTGGTCAAGGTTTGTTGACTTGGCTGGGTCTACTCTAAGGAATTTCCAACTACTATATAATGATCCCGAGCTTGAGATTTATTTGCTCTTACAATCAGGATTGTTGACGGTTGACGGTTGAACGCGCACGTGTGGCCGAAAGGCCAAGGTTGACGGTTTACTACCTCTGTTGGGATTTCCTCCTTGCCCTGACCAGCCAATTGTTGCGGCTACACAAATGTAGAGACCTAGCATGCTAGGTCTCTACAAAACTCTGGGCAATGAAAAGCTAATTAAACTGGAGTATTGCACCCGGATTGGCTATTAGTTGTGTTAATTAGATAGATTTTGGACCGCTGCTATACGAAAGTAGGCATTCTACAGAAAAGTCTACAGATTCAAGCTGTCTTACCATTGGGGAAAGAGCTATGGGGCTTTGGATTTGCTATCTGGCCATGACTTCCTGCTCGGGGAAGGTCTTGCTGAGCCATAACTTCGCTGATGTATATTTCCTGCTGAGGCAGTGGGATCACAATCCCCTCTTCTTCAAATCTTTCTTTTATAATTCGGCTGATGTCACAATAGGCTGTCCAGTAATCCTCTTTCTTAGTATAGGCCATAAACCAAATATTAACAGCATATTCAGCCAATTCCCCAGTGTCAATCCAAGGTGCAGGGTCTTCTAATACTAAAGGATGAGAGTTGGCAATATCCTTAAGAACTTGGATCGCTTGAGTAATACTATTGCTATAGCTGATCCTTACCGTGAGGAACATAGCGCGGACGGGGCTACTGGTTTCATTCTCAATAACGTTACCCCAGATTGAGTTGTTTGGCACGATAATGATTTTATTTTCATAAGTCTTGATGGTGGTGCAAACTAAGTTGACATCCTTAACCGTACCTTTTACCCCAGCTACTTCAATCATATCGCCCACGTCAAAAGGTTTATAGAGCAAGATCATTAACCCATTGGCAAAGTTACCGAGGGTATTTTGGAACGCAAATGCTACCACAAAACCAGCAGCTCCAATCATGGCCATCAGTGGACCAATACTGACCTCTAGGGCAGTGATCCCTAAAAGAAGACCCACCAAAAATAATCCTTGGCGGGTTATCCTAACCACGAACTGACGCAGCATAGCTGACATATTCGGGAACATCCACAAAGATTTCTCGAGCACTGTCCCTAAAATCAGGGAGAGGATGCTAAAGCCAGCGACAATTCCTAAAAATTTGCCAATGTTATTCGCCCAGCGCAGACCTCCTTCTTTAGACTGGAGCCAGCCGACGATGGTAATCCAGGTTCCTTCAGTGTCAGTGACGTCTACCTTAATCCCACTGATGGCATCGATGTATTTGTCGTACAACTCAACATCACCGCCTTTAGTTTCCAGCTCTTCCAGTACCACCTCAAAGCGATCGCTTAAAGCAGTGCGTTGCTCCCGCAGTGTGGTCATGTTGACCAGCACTTGCTTTTTAACTTCGGTCTTCGCCTCGACCGCTTCTTCTAGGTCTTGCTTGGCTTGGTCAATTCCCTGTCCAGTCTTTTTCTGCTCTTGTTCATCAGTAACGATTTTGTTGCTAATTGTTCCAATCTTATCTTGAACCTTAGCAACTTCTTCGTTTGAGGTTTTGGCTTTATCTTTCTCCGTTTCAGTACCTTCAACTGCTTTATCAATCGCCCCTTGCAAGGTTTTATCTTGCTTGGTCTTTTCCTCTTCTTTGACTGCTTCTTCTACTGACTCCTGAGCTTTTTCGAGAGCTTCCTGTGCATCTTCAGCAGCTTTTAAAGCTTTAATACGATCCTTAGCCGATCCCTTAGTCTCTATTTTTTCCTTAGTATCTGTCGCTTCCTCAAGAGCATCTTTGGCATCTTCTAGGGCATCAACAGCTTCTTTAGTTTGTTGAAGCTCTCGATTTTTGCGCTTTACAGCAATTTCCGCATCGCTAAGTTCTTTAACTTTAGTTTTAAGCAAGAACATCCACGCCTCAGCTTCACCATCCAGCTCATCCTTAGTCAAAGGCTTGAGCATTAGCTCTAGCTCCTCAATCGGAATAGTTGGATCGTCAGTGGTAACGGCTTTCTCTAAGACTGGATTAGTGGTCTGTTTAGCTTGAGCAGGTAACCACCATGCCCCAATAATTAAGAGACTGCCAAATAAAATGCTAATTTTCTTTTGTCGGTAACGAATCATTGGTTTTTCGTGTTAATAAGACGTTAATGAAGATGTAACCTGTATAGTTTGCTTGACTGCTGAGTGTTAACCAATGAAGATGTAACCTGTATAATTTGCTTCACTGTTGAGTCTTAACCGTTGACTGTCAACAGTTGCTCCCCCCATTACCCCCGAAGATCGGCAGAGCTGTTTCATTTTCGATTTAGACTGAGGGGGGCAGAGCAGTAGAGCAGCGGAGCCTAATTTTCGGCAAATATTCGGATTTTGACAGAATTTATCCCTTTATAATTCTCTCTATCTAACTAAGAAATGAAGATCCCGGGGGCAGTCAATAGTTAACGTTTAACAGTCAACACTCAACAGTCAACAAGGTATAGATAGCCTTTTATTGGTTCAAATCGAGCCATGTCCTTATTGTTGCCCAATATTTTTCATCAATAAACATCTTGAACAAAAATTTTGCAAAATCTTTGCTGAATACCGACTCCGCTTTGATCATATCTTTATTTCCCTGGCTGATAATTAATTTTTCATGGCTGCCATCATCCATAGCTTAGTTATCGGTAATGGTAGATTTACCAGCCGTATTTGGTATAATCTGCTTCTGTAAAACTCGGTAAAACCCTTTATTTTTACTGGGCTGTATTCTTAACAATTCGTTGAATGCTCCTAGAGAAACAGAATACTATCAAATCCGGTTGAATAACTTACTTCCTGGTGAGTATAGCAGGGGGAGCAGGAATCCTCATAAGGGTAGGTTTTTAACTTTGACCTCAGGTGTGGGGTGAGGTGTGGGGTGAGGTGTCGGGTGTGGGGTGAGGTGTCGGGTGTGGGGTTTGTCGTTAAAAATCATCATTGTCTTGATGCAATAGCGAGTAGGGAAAACCACGGCAATAGCGAGTGGGGGAAACCCCCGTGAGGCCACTGCATCGCTTCTTCGTTGTTTTCCTTTTCCTCTGATGAGGTTAAGTCCCATGTTTTACCCAAATGTAAAAAACCTACCCCTGTGAGGAGCAGGAATCCCCCCTAACCCCCCTTAGTAAGGCAGGGCTGTTTCATTGTCGATGTCAAAATTTTTTCTGAGGTTTTGAAACCGCCTTGGAGTAACGGAATCACCCTTTTTTTGTCTGATTAAGTATTTTAACCTGAAAAAAGTCGTTAAATTCTCTAAGCGCAAAAAGCTTGGGCAACGGAATAAAAAACCGAATGATATCACCAAAACAAAAAGCGCTCGCCGAGAGTGTAAAATAAAAGCTAACGCTATTTAATCAAAAAAAGTTTATCTATGAATAGCCTAATTCAAGCCCTCAAAAAAGTATTTGAAGTTACCGTATAACAGGGTCGCCTTATCACAAATAATCAACCCTTTTATGCGTAACCTATCACCCATGCGACCCTTTTCAAGGTTTCGTATCCGAAGGACTTTCGTCAACTCCAAGGACAACGGCATCCTTGATCAAGGGTTTTATTAATTATCATTATCGAACTTATCCAAGGATATACTAGGTATATATCTTTAGAAAATTTAGATAAATTTCATCAAGATTTGTTAGAGGTTATCTGAGAAGTCTCATTTGCTACATCCAAGCCCCCTAAATCCCCCAATTTTGGGGGACTTTTAGAAGCCAATTGACTCTTGTTCCCCCCAAACTTGGGGGGCTAGGGGGGCAAAATTCAGTATCAAAAAACTTTTCAGATATCCTCTTATTTAATAACTTAAATATTTTTTCGGATATAGTTACTTATTACTAAACCATTCGACCAGTGCTAAGTACAGGACAAAAAATGGAGAGAGTTAAGAAAAGCTGGGAACTGGTGGTCAAGATTGGTGAAAATTGAGCGCAGATAATCAAATCCCAAACGAAATAGGCTCTTGGCTCGTCGTTGATGGGAT
>NZ_JAAHHW010000103.1 GCF_010692325.1 Moorena sp. SIO3I8
AGTTGACCGTTAAGTTCTGCTGCTGCTGACCCTATATGGCTTTCCCACAGGCAATATTTTTCCTCGTGGCTCAATGGGGGGATGTCAAGGTTAACAATAGTCCGCTGACAGTCAATTTTTCGGTCATTGCAGCTGAGGATTAAAGGAGTATTGTTACTATCAATAAATTTGCTCAGAGCCAACTCCCGCCCAGGCTCAGAAAAATTATAACTATCGCAGTCAATAAACAGGACACTATTGCTAAGATGGGCTTCCCTTTCCCAACGCTTCCCCAGTTGGTACACTTCCTGGGGGTTGGTGGTCACAGCCAATGGTTCTAGAGTGTGTAACTTTAACCCCAAACCCTGACAAGTGGCGGAGGCAATTTGGTATTTAGTGCTTCGATCCGAGCCAGATAATTGCACCACGGGATAGCTATTTCTCCCCTCGCCCCCAGACCAAATGGTGATCAATTGCTCCACTATACTTAACTGAGAGCTAGGCAAAAGATGAAGGTTGGTCTGAGGCGGTTGGGGTTTGATCTTTCCTGCTAATTCCTGGTCTGTGGCATATTCTCCTAAAAGAAAGCAGAGGATACGCTGGTCAATATAGAGGGGGGACTGGCTTAGGATCAATCCTGGTTCTATGTGGAGCAGTTGCAAGTTTAGTAAAGGGCGTTGGGGAGAAAGGACACCCCAATTGGCTCCGGGAAGGGCGTCAAAAGCTAAACTGAGAGTAGGATAGTTTTTGTTTGGACTATTTTTTTGGGCTTTGGCAAACAAAGAATGGAAGTATGGTTCTATTTCCATTCCCGCGCACATGAGCAGGATATCCCTTTCAAAGGGGGAGAGAAGGAATTTGTTACAAAGTTGAGCCAGGGCAGAAGTATCGTCAATAATTTCAGTTACGATTTGTTGATTTTCTTTACCTTCTATGTAGTTTTCTAAATAGTTACGAACTCGCCAGATTTCTTGAAACAGAGAACTAATATTAGAGTGATACCAGTTGGTTTGAGTTTGGGGTGCCATGTCGCGCTCCATTAAGACGGTGGAATCGACTTATATTCTTTTCTAATAGGGTACAAGGTAAAAGGAAATAGCTATGCGCACTACTCATACCTATAAACCGAAATATTCTCACTCTACCTCGTTGTCAATAGCTCAAAAAAAGAAAGACTCCAGAGTGATGGGTTCTAGAAGAAGATTGGATGCAGAGGACAGGGAGTGGAACGCATTAGAGGGGGTCGGGGAATGGGGAAGTAGAATGGCTAATGTGATGCACTCCCTGGAAACGGGACAATACGTGCCCGACACAGGATGGTATGAAATGGGGCTGCAAGCAAAGCTAAGTATAGGACAGCCGGTGGAGAAAAACCAAGAAGGGGCGAATCACGGTGGGCATCTGGTAGTGCAGCCTAAAAGGATGATGGTGCAGGGTCGAGCACAACCGTTGACGGGGGATTCGGTGACTTATGGCGATAGCATGAGGGCATCGAGGAGGGTAAAAGAAAACAAAACTGGCTTGCCTGATCGCCTCAAGGCAGGAATAGAGAACCTCTCTGGCTATTCGATGGATGATGTGAGGGTGCATTACAACTCTCAGAAACCGGCACAATTGCAGGCTCTAGCTTATGCACAGGGTACGGAGATTCATGTGGGGCCGGGGCAGGAGAAGCATTTGGCCCATGAGGCGTGGCATGTGGTTCAGCAGAAGCAGGCAAGGGTGAAGAGAAAGGTGCAGAAGAATGGCGTACAGCTCAACGACGATGTGGAATTAGAAAGAGAAGCCGAAGAAATGGGAAAAAAAGCGTGGATGAAGAGGCGGGATGAGAACGCCTGCCGAATTACACAGGTCCCGATGACAAGAACAGAAGACCATGATATGACGGAGGTGGTACAGAGGAAGCCTGGTTTAGTAGCAAGAATGTTCAGGGGAGGGGCTGCGATGAGAGCATACACAGGATGGAAGGTAGAACCACGTCCGGTTGAATCAAGGAAAAGCGGAGGACGCCAAGAAGCATACGAACTGTTATCAAAGTATTTACCCCGCACCCATGTTGGTGGGGTCATGGCTATGCCAGTCCAGGAATTCTATAGTATGAGCGGGGAGACAGTGTCAGGGGAAATAGGAAACCATTATAAACAACTTGAAGCTGAGGGCTTATTATCCTTACCGCCCACCGACGATAATCTAAATAAGGTAGCCCAAAGAGAGACGGAATGGTGGAAACAGCAGAGTGGTTTTCCTGGTTTTGCAGGAGGCAGCGTGTCGGCCCAGACGAGGTTTGACATCCTGAAGGCATACCGAGATCAATAGTCCGTACGCCGAGCTGGTAGGGTGGGCAAAGGGACATTTTTTCGGTGTAACTTTGCTGTACTCTCAGTGCGATCGCTGATAAAGCTCTTGTAGGGTGGGCAAATAGACTAGCTCACTGAGCTTATGGTCAAAGTCTCATTATTTGCCCACCCTACCCTACCGAATGGGTAAGCCTCTGTGGTCTGTTGGGTTAAAGCCATGTAAACCACCAACCCAAAACCAAACAGACTCACCCCATCCACCCCACTTCTAACCCACCGCCACCAATGGTTAAGGTAAGTCTCAATGCGAAGCTGATCCGCACCTTGCTCATAAGTGTGGCTCGTTCCTGGTAGGAGTCTCTAGAGAATAGAGAGGTATGACCAGGGGGATTCGCGGGATAAAACCCAAAATCCTAACTGATTATCGGATGTGGGTGAAAGTAGTGCGATCGCTCTTGTCGGGTGGGCAAATGGACATGATTCGTGATGAAGAAGCCAAACTATCATTTTTTGCCCACCCTACCCTACTCAGTAGTGCGATCGCTAGTAGGGTGGGCAAATGGACAGGATTCCTGATGAAATTACCAAACTATCATTTTTTGCCCACCCTACCCGACTACCCGCTGGTCATGGGATCACCTATATTGTTGGTTGGGTTAAAGCAAAGTGTTCGCTCTTGTCGGGTGGGCTGCATGTCGATGATTGATGATCAATTGGTCTTTCATTCATAATTTGCCCACCCTACCCCACATTCAGAATTTGCCCACCCTACTCCCCTGCAAAATCTTCTAAATCGCTAAAAGCTTGAATTTGTGGTAAATTCCTGCCACAACAACACCCCCAATCGGGTCGATACTTGCGAAGCTCCACCCATTTGTGAAAACTGGAATATTCCCACAAATGAGGACAAGACACCAAACCATGTTTAACTGGATTATAGTGAATATAATCTATATGTCGGTGTAAATCATGGTCATTACGAATTGTATGCTCCCAAAACCGACGTTGCCAGACATTGCTTTCTCGATGCTTACGACGAGAAGCAGAAACATCTACCGAAAATGAGCGTTTTCCCCGTAAAGAGCGGGTAAATAACACCTTAAACCGAGAGACTCGCGCTCGAATAATTAGAATCATCCGGTGGTAACGACCAGATAAAATGAAGATGATCCGGTAACACAACCGCTGCTGTGATGTCAAAGGGTTTTTCTGTCCGCATTTTTGCGATCGCCTTCCGTAACCGAAATATATTCTCAACATCTGAAAATAGAGGAATACGGCGATATGTGACTATTGTCAGAAAAAATACTCCTCCTGGCACATAAGAACGACGATAGTTCGACATATTGAGATATTGATCGTGGCGAGCATCGTGTGTTTCAGTTTAATCCCGATTCAGTAGTAGGGTGGGCAAATGGGCCGGAGTAGTGGGCAAATGGACATGACACAAAGCGAGCAGTAGGGTGGGCAAATGGACTAGATTTATGATTTATTCGTTTATGGTTGATGATTTGCCCACCCTACCCCTTGCTTGTAGTGGGCAAATAGTCAGGATTGATGATGAAATTGCCTTCGGTACAGAATTTGCCCACCCTACCCTACGGAATGCGATCGCACTACCCCTCACCTTGTCGGGTGGGCAAATAGCAGTAGGGTGGGCAAATGGACTAGATTTATGATTTATTCGTTTATGGTTGATGATTTGCCCACCCTACCCCTTGCTTGTAGTGGGCAAATAGTCAGGATTGATGATGAAATTGCCTTCGGTACAGTATTTGCCCACCCTACCCGACGGAATGCGATCTACTACCCTAGCTTTTGCGATCGCGCTAATAGGGTACGCCCTACGCAACGGCAAATTCCGTATCTTTCCTGCGTAATGGTGACTTAAAACCCAAAACAATTTGCTTTTTTGGGACACCAGCTTCAACGAATTCGTTAGCCACTCCAACTTCTGTGCCATCTCGTTGAATCCAGATTTTTCCGTCGATAATATCAACATGGATTAAACAACCATGCTGATAGTGCTTATTCTGACGGCCTAAAATCATCAGCAGGTAGCGATCGGATTCCGGATCAAAGACCGTCTCAAACTTAATATCTCCATGCTTATAGGGCACTTTTGTATGATTTGTGATAATTTCTCGAATTAGTTTGCGGTAATTAGTTAATCTATCCATCGGATAATAACCTCCCGATCGGGGTCAAAGACAATAATAGGCACTTTGTAATCACTGAGAATGATTTCTCCCAGGGGTTCTGTAAAGAAATCTTCATATACTTCTTCGTGGAGTGCTAGATAAAGCTTGCGTTGAGGTTCTAAGCGTTTGATCACAGAGAGATAAATAAAATATTGACCTAGGGATTTTTGAGCATCAGCAATTGAAGAGGGACCACCAAAGGTTTTAATCTCAACAGCAATCTGTAGCTGATCTTTCTCAGCTAGGAGCAGTTTTTCTGCTGCTAGATCGACGTACATATCTTGCTTACCCCAACGCAGGCGAAGGGGATCATCAGTAATCAACCACCCGTCTTTTTCTAGGGCACGGCGAACACCATAATGGAAGCGATCGCGGTTAGGCATCTTGTGCAGATCAGAACTGAGATTAACTCAATTATACAAGTACGATCGCGTAGCGTGGCCTACGGCCAATCGCCGATCTTGTAATGCGATCGCCTTTGGGGCGGCTGAGGCCTTTGGCCACGCTGCGCGAACGCCGATCGCTCTTGTTTGGTGAGCAAATCGACATGATTCGTGATGAAATTGTCAAACTCTCAGAATTTGCCCACCCTACAGTGCTTTCAACTCAGGTCGGGTGGGCAAATCGACATGATTCGCGATCTTATGGTATTACTTTCATGATTTGCCCACCCTACGCCTAACCTTGGCCAAAAGGCCACGCGATCGCTGAAAGCGGGACTTCGTCCATCGCGTTCAACCTTCAACCAACTAACCTACCCTTCGGGAACGCCAAAGGCGAACAACCTAAAAAAAAATAGCCGCAGAAATACTATCCACGGCTAGGAATTTACCTTATGTCATTCAGTTTTCTAACTTATCCAGACGTGATCCTATGGGATTGGCCGAAGGTCACGCTACGGGATTGGACCGGATGGTTTGGCCGGGGGGAAAACCCCCCAGCAATTTAACGTGTTAACGGAGCCTCAAGTACTTGGTCATAATTGTTATGAATTCTCCGGGAACATCCGTCGGCTGCAGAGGACTCCACTCGGATATTTGGGCGTAACCCAGTGCATACAGGGCATGCATGGTATTAGTTACTGCCTTGCGGGAGCCCCTCAAAATGTGCTGAACACGGATTTTTTTTGAGGAAGAATCATCGGGATTGTTGTCTGGATTATTAGTTGGAAATTCTGATGGCATAAGGGTAACCTTTTGCTTTTTGTTTACGTTTATACTCATAATGAGTATAAATAACATTGTCAAGGGTTTTTAGAAATTTTTTTTTGAGAGATAATGTAAAGAAATGCGATGCTCTGAAAGAGCCGCTACGCGAACGCAAGCGATCAGCTATCAGCTAGAGCAAAGGGAACAGGGAGTAGGGAGTAGGGAGTAGGGAACAAAGTTCTCTAAATTCCTACACGGATTGCTATATCAGCTATTAGCTATCAGCATTCAGCTATCAGTGCGTACGCTTTTGTAGGGTGGGCAAATGGACATGATTGTTGATCAAATTGTCAAACTCTCAGAATTTGCCCACCCGACCACTAATAGTGCGTACGCTTTTGTAGGGTGGGCAAATGGACATGATTGTTGATCAAATTGTCAAACTCTCAGAATTTGCCCACCCGACCACTAATAGTGTGATCGCTTTTGTAGGGTGGGCAAATGGACATGATTGTTGATCAAATTGTCAAACTCTCAGAATTTGCCCACCCTACCCCACTGAGTTATGGAAAGTTGACGGCACCTCAAGTAGCGTGAGCTTTTAGCTCACCGCTGACTGCTGAATGCTTATTTAGTGCGTACGCTTTTGTAGGGTGGGCAAATGGACATGATTCTTGATCAAATTGTCAAACTCTCAGAATTTGCCCACCCTACTACTGGTAATATTCGGTGCTTTATCGATTAAAATAGGAAAATACACTTATCCTTAATCAGATGTAAGCTAAAATGAATGAATATCAATAAAATTCGTGAGGCAATTCTTGATTATCGATTTTGGATTACCGATCATGCTGACGAAGAAGCAGAAGAAGATCAATTGTCTTTTGATGAAATTTATCATTCCGTCCTGTATGGTGAAATTCTAGAAGACTATACTAATCATCAACCTTATCCGCGCTGCCTAATCTATGGCGAAAACTTTGCAACTGAGCCAATTCATAGCGTCCGGGATTATGATCAAGAAACAAACACAGCTATTTTAGTTACTGTATATCGACCTGATCCGAAAAAGTGGATTAATGGTAAAATAAGGAGATAGTGATGAAAACCCCGAAAAAATGTCCTAATTTTCAAGGATAATTGACCACAAAACAAGTTAAAAAACTCCTCAAAGGTGGGGGAAATACAGCCATTGTTCAAGTAGAAGCCGAAGTCTGTTTACATTGTGGTGAACGATTATATAACCCCAATGTAGTTAGACAATTTGCCCAGATTCGAACCAAACTTAAAAATCAAGAAACCAAAGACTTTGAATTAATAGGACAATCCTTTAGCGTCCGAGCGCCGCTCTTGTAGGGTGGGCAAATTAGCCATGATTTCTAATCAAACCGACAACCGCTTGAATTTTGCCCACCCTACCATTGAAAAATCCTAACTCAGTTTTGCCATTAGGCAAAACTGAGATGCACCCACCCCCTTTGGCCGACTGCCTGCCCTGTTCCCTTGCTGCATCGCTTATTCAATGTTCGGTTTAGCTTGTCCATAGCCCATAAGCACCTCAAGTAGCGTGAGCCTAGGGCGTGTTTTCAAAGTTTTCCGCAAGATTTAGATCCCCCCCAGCCCCCCGCGCGGAAGGGGGGAGCCATACTCAAAGTCCCCCTTTTTTAAGGGGGATTTAGGGGGATCTCCGAGTTTGAAGACACGCCCTAGCCCATTAGCTGAGCGCTGAGCGCTGACGGCTGATAGCTGAATGCTTACAATTTTATTTTCGTTCCTTATATGAATATTTATTACTTTATTTAAGATTGGCTTGTTAATAAAGTTTACATCCGCCATCTTGATCAATGATGTAGAATTTAGTTATGAATACAAACAAGAAAATTATACATCATATTTTTCGGGATGGCGTTAGTCAGCGCGGACGCTTGCTAAGGGAACTCGAACCAGATTATGTGGGAGTAGATGAGCGGGATGTTTATGATTTACTCACCTTCGTACAAGAGTATGCCACAAAACTAAACTATTACGATGAGTCCAATCGGATAAATGGTAATTGGTCGAGTTTCTTGGCGGGAGATGTTGAGCAAATGGTTGCTTACATTAATAACCCGGAAAGTTTCGCAGACGAGCCATCGACACAGAGTAAATTAGCTCAACCTCATCTAGTTTTGTTGTTCACGTTTTTACAATTATTACGCTATCCTCAGCAACAGTTCAAGGCACTGACCCAAAGATATCTCGATTTTTACTATAAAGAGGTACTGGCGTTAACGACAAAAGAGGAAGTTCCAGACAAGATTCATGTAATTTTTGAGCTGGCGCAAGGAGAAGAAGCCCATCTTATTAACAAGGGTACTTTGCTCAGTGCTGGACAAGATAGTGAAGGGGTTAATATTAACTATGCCACCGATGAAGATATAGTTGTTAATCAAGCTCAAGTAGCCAGCATCAAAACGTTATTTATAGAAAAAAATTCTATTGGTTTAGAAGAAATTCATAATCAAGATAATAAGAGCGATCAAAGTTTTGAAAATATGCTGCGATGGGCGGTTGGCAGCCCCAACCAAGGAGACCAACTTCCTAAGATAAATGTTCAAGTTGATGGTCAAACTGTTGATGTTGATGTTGATATTAATTATCTCAAAGGAACTATTTATCAAGCGACTCAAGATAATCAACAAACAGATAATAACATAACCTCTTATATTACTTATATTACAGAACAATTATTTTTCCTCAACACAGACGATTTTAACTATTGCTTTGATATCCATGATAGGCAAATAAATAAAGCCCAAGCAGATAAAGAAGAACCTACAGAATTAGAATGGAACGAAGTTTATAAAATAATAGAAAAAGCCTACAGAAAAAAAATTACCATGGGGAGGCGTAATGCCTTAAAAGAAAAGCGAGAACAGTCTGGTTTCGAGAGCATGATGCAATTGGCTCTTGGTCATCCTAATCCTGGTGATGATTTGCCGGAAATGCCTAATGGTTATACAACCCTCCAAGAGATATTTGATCATCTTGACCAAGAGCGAGTTATTAGATATGTCAAAGAAGAACTGTATCTGAGTGTGGCAGATTTCCGGAAGATTATGGAAATCCAAGCTACTACAGAAAATACTAACTGGAAAGAAGTCTATCGCCTCGTTGAGAAAGCGCAAACAAAAAAAAGGAACTTTACTTACCCTCCCATTGGAAAAACCGAAATTAAGAATATCCATGCCAGTTCTATAATTGAGGCAGAAGAGGGACAAGCAACTAAAGCACAACGTTTTAAGACTTTTGGTAACATTACTCAAACCCCGCAAAAGTCCATCGGTTTTGCCGTTACTTCTCCCGTCTTGTTGTTACAAGAAGGAACACGTAATATTACCCTTACCTTCACCGGTGAAGAAAGGACTTTGAATCGGGATAAGTTCCAGGCAATACTAAGTAGTGAAAATGGCCCTTTTGAAATTTACTTGAGTAGTGAAGCGCAATGGATACAGCCGGAATCCTTTGAATATGAAATTGGCGTTTTTCTTGTAGAAGAACCACTAGTCTCTTATAGCAGTACAGAAATATCTCTGGGTTCCACTGCTTCGGACAACGATAACTTGACAAGCGTTTCTTTTCGTGAAGGCTCTGAACATACCTTTTCTGCTAGCAACGTGAAGCAACTTCTTGTCTGGAATGACGGCAAGATATTCCAGATTACAGGATTAGTTAACAATAAAAAAGCTAATATACAGCAAATTGGTATCGGTAATTTATCTCAAGATGCTGTTAGTACTGGCCAGATTAAGCTCTATCGTACTTCTGCTATTTATTTCAACAGTTTGCAGTTTAAATTAACCCTCGATCCCACCCTACCTGCTATCTTGCCACCCCAACCAGATGAATCAACTTTTTTCCTGGACACTCCCTATCCAGTGGTAAAAATTCTGTTGAAAGAAATATCATCAGCAGAAAATACCCAGGAAAAACTATATTACGATCAATTGAAATCGGTACGCTTAGAAAAAGTAAACATACAAGTTAAAGTAGAAAATAGTCAAGATGTCCAACTGCGGAACGATAACTCAGTACTAAATACCAAAACTCCTTTTCAACCCTTTGGCAATAATCCTAAAGCAGGTTCGGGGTTTTACTTCGCTAATCGAGAAATTAGCACCAAAAAATTAGATAGTCTTGCCATTAATATGGAGTGGATGGGACTTCCTCAAGACTTTGCCACCCATTATCATGCATACAATAGCACCGAGGTAATTCCGGAGGCAATTACTAATAACAGCTTTAAAGCCAGTTTGAAGCTTTTTAATAACCGAAGCTGTGTGGAGATTGAAAGCTCCAAATCTATCTTTACCCAAGAAGACAATACTTTAAGTAATCCAATTCACCTCAATTATCAAATTCCAGGCTATTCTCTCGACACTTCTTCCTATGAAACCGATACAGATGATCCTTTTGAACAAAGAAGGTATTTTCAACTGGAATTAGCAAGCCCAGATTTTGCATTTGCCCATGATTTATATCCAGTAGTATTAAATAAGGTGGCTTTGGCAACGAATGATGATATCAAAATCCTAACCGTTTATCGCCCTTACACCCCGCAAGTTAAAGCCATCTCCCTCGACTATACCGCCTCAGAAGAGATTGACCTAAAAAACGCCCCAAATCAACCTCACTCTAGTCAAATCTTCCAACTTCATCCCTTTGGCTATGCCGATATCCAAACTCTATATCAAGACAACCAATATTATCTGTTACCGAACTATCAAGAAGAAGGCACTTTATACATCGGTATCCGCAATCTGCAACCACCCCAAAACATTTCCATCCTCTTCCAAATGATACCGGGAAGTGGCAATGGGGAACTAACTCCACCACAGATTCACTGGAGTTACTTGAGTGGTAATTCTTGGCAAGAATTTAAAGATACAGAGATGCTTTCCGATAGTACCAACGGGTTAGTGGATTCGGGGATTATCCGCTTGAGTATCCCTGAGGGAGCCACCAGTCAGCAGCAATTATTACCCAGTGGTTTACATTGGTTACGAGGCACCGTCACGGAAAACGCTGCTGCAATTCCTGATACTCTGGACATCAAAACCCAAGCAGTCAGGGCGACCTTTGTGAATCAGGGGAATGCAGCCGACCATTTAAGTAAACCGCTCCCAGCTAATTCCATTCAAGGATTTGTAACACGAGATCCCGCCATCAACACAGTACAACAGCCCTATAGTTCCTTTGGCGGTAAACCAAAAGAAGACAATCGCGCCTTCACCATGCGGGTGAGTGAAAGACTGCGCCATAAACAGAGGGCTATAACTGCCTGGGATTACGAACGCCTGGTATTGGAACATTTCCCCCAAATCTATAAGGTGAAATGTATCACCTCTGCTGCTGGCAACCACAATCCTGGTGATGCCAAGGTAACTGTGGTGGTAATTCCCGACGTGGCGAATACTGCGCCTTTCTTTCCCCTGGAACCCAAAGCACCTTCCTACTTACTAAAGGAAATCCAGGCATACCTGCAAAACTATACCTCACCATTTGTGCAAATCGTGGTGAAAAATCCCCGGTACAAACCCATTCAATACAAAGTGGGTATCCGTTTTCGCGCTGGATCTGACCAGGGGAACTATCTCAAACAACTCAATGAAGATATTAAACGCTTTTTGTCCCCGTGGGCCTATGAAGAACAAGCATATATTACCTTTGGTAGTTCAATCCATAATTCCTCAGTGATCCATTTTATTGATAAAAGACCCTATGTAGATTATGTTGGCTATCTCAAATTAATTGAGCAAGTCGGCATTAAAGCTGGATCTGGCGGCAAGTCAGATATCTATTATCGGGTGATTCCGTCTAATCTTGCCCAGGTGCAACATCCTGATTCAATTTTGGTTTCTGCCCCTCAACATATTATCTACCTGATGGGCACAGAAAAATCTTATGATGAAGAGGATTTTGAGGGGATTGGTTATATGAGTATTGTTACTGATTTTGAAGTTAGTTAAAAGGAGTTAAAGAGCATGGTTCAAAAGAAGAGAAGTCAACTAAAACAATTATTCAAGACAGGTAAAAAGCCTTCTCAACAGGATTTTGCCGACTTTATTGATTCCACCCTCAATATAAAAGATGATGGCATAGAAAACCCGGCTGGGGCAGATACTCCCCTCAAGATTACCGCCCCCCTCAAGATTACCGCCCAAGGTACGGATGAGAAACTGTTGGATTTTTATGCGGGTGATACGAAGACTTGGAGTATTAATCAAAAGCGTGATGGAAACAAGGTAGGTTTAAATATATCTCATTCTGCTTCTGGTGAAGTTAGCAAGAGCAAGCTTTTTATTGACAGCAGTAACGGGAATGTCGGACTGAGTATCGATCATCAGCCGACGGCGAAACTCCATATTCAGCAGACGTGTCATGAAGATGCTTTGCGGATTGCTGGTGAGTTAAAGGATACGATTTTTCTGATTAATAAATATGGCAAGGTGGGGATTGGGACGGATTGTCCAGAGGCCAAGCTGGAAATTAAAGGAAATGAACCTGTCCTGAAGATTTGGGGTCAAGGAGATAATGATAATGCAACCATTCAATTGCGAGAATCGACCGCAGCAAACTGGGGTTTTGACCTTAAGTACATTGGGAATCCAGACAACAAATTCTATATAGAAAGCTATAGCGACTGCGTTTCAAAAGGAAAACATTTAACCATTGATAGAGAATCAGGCAATGTGGGGATTGGGACGACCTGTCCAGATGCCAAACTAGAAGTTAAGGGAAATTTAAAGCTATGCTACGGAGTAGCGGTGAATGCATTTTCTTGTGATGGTACTCTCAAAGGTTGTAGCGATCTGGCCATACCAACGGAAAAAGCAATTAAAACCTATGCCGATACTAAAGCACTTCTCAATGGTTCTGTGAGTGAGGATTTTTCAGCAAAAAATCTAACTGTAAATGGAGTAATCAAACCAAGTGCGGGTAATAGAGAAAACCACGGTATTCTCTTTACTAAAGAACCGGGTTATGGTAGTAAAGATGCTGCCTGGATCAGGTATTACCGTTGTGGAAATTCAGGAGAAAATACGACACTGGAGATAGGGACATCGAATGATTGTGACGATCATATTGCCTTAATGCCTCGAAAGGGCAATGTGGGGATTGGGACGACAAATCCAAGGGCTAAACTCTCTATAAATGGCGGTTTGCACGTTGGTGGTGATTCCGATCCAGGGGATAATAACCTACTGGTAGATGGCCGTACAACCACAAAGGAATTATCTGTCTCAGGAAGTCTTAGCTTTGATACACCGACAATACAGATAATTAACATGTGTAATAATAATTACGGGATAGGAATACAGCATGGCACTCAATATTTCCGCACTGACAATAATTTTGCTTGGTACAAAGGTGGTACTCATGATAACAATGAACTG
This sequence comes from Moorena sp. SIO3I8, assembly GCF_010692325.1. Taxonomy (GTDB): domain Bacteria; phylum Cyanobacteriota; class Cyanobacteriia; order Cyanobacteriales; family Coleofasciculaceae; genus Moorena. The sequence goes on from NZ_JAAHHW010000103.1 coordinate 13,062, forward strand.
AACCCTGGTACTGACGGAATAGTACAGATGGTTATCAAAGATTGCCATGTGGGGATTGGGACGATAGATCCAGGGGCAAAACTAGAAGTGAAGGGCAATCTCAAGCTACAACAGGGAGTAGCGGTGAATGAATTTTCTTGTGATGGTACTCTCAAAGATAATAGCGATTGTGCAATACCAACGGAGAAAGCAATTAAAACCTATGCCGATACTAAAGCGCTTCTCAATGGTTCTGTGAGTCAGGATTTTTCAGCAAAAAACCTAACTGTAAATGGAGCGATACAACTAAGTTGTGGTGATACTGCCTGGATCAGATATTACCGTCGAGGAGGTGAACCAGAGGCAAGGACACTGGAGATTGGAACATCTAATCATTGTGACGATCATATTGTTTTAATGCCTGGAAAAGGCAATGTGGGGATTGGGACGAGCAATCCAACTCACAAGTTTCATGTCCTAGGATCAGATGCAGTAGGCTTATTTCAATCTTGCACTAACCTAGCCGTATTAGAACTTTCCACCAACGAAGGATTGAATAATCGGGTAGAAATTGCCAATAAACCTGGTGGGCGATTGAGCTTTTCTACAGCAGAAGCGTGTGATGTATTCAACGTCACCAAAGATGGTAATGTGGGGATTGGGACGACAAATCCAGGGGCAAAACTAGAAGTGAAGGGCAATCTTAAGCTACAACAGGGAGTAGCGGTGAATGAATTTTCTTGTGATTGTACTCTCGAAGGTAATAGCGATCGGGCAATACCAACGGAGAAAGCAATTAAAACCTATGTAGACACAAAAACACGTTTTTCTGGTTCTGCGAGTCAGGAGCTTTCAGTAAAAAACCTAACTGTAACTGGAGCGATACAACTAAGTTGTGGTGATGCTGCCTGGATCAGATATTACCGTGGAGGATGCGAACCAGAGGCAAAGACACTGGAGATTGGAACATCTAATCATTGTCACGATCATATTGCCTTAATGCCTGGAAAGGGCAATGTGGGGATTGGTACGGATAGTCCAGAGGCAAAGCTGGATGTGTTAGGAAAAATTAAAGGTGGCGGGGTTTTGGCTGGAATATGGGCAGCCCAACCAGAGACTGATGTTTCTATCACATGCGCGGGGTGGGAAGATGTTTCCGATACATCAGTTACTTTCACCCTAGATAGAAAAGCAATAATTTTTTGTACCTATTCAATTAATGTCCAACCAGAGGGGAATTGTAAAGGTCGTAATCTCGTTGCAACAAGGCTAGTCGTGGACGGTAATGGCTGTCCCCAATCTGGTTCGCACTTTCAAGCCCATAGCTCTAATCATCCTAATGTGAATTTGAATGGCAATCTCGTCTTGCCGCTTGGGACAGGTGAGCATACCGTTAAGCTCCAGTCGAAGAAAGTTGGCGACAATGTGGCAAGGTGGAATAGCAACCCATCATGCCTAGATGGCTTCGGTGGCGGAAGAACACTTGTGGTCATGGCATTTTACTTACCAATAATAGGTGTTTAGTGCGATCGCCGATATTGTAGGGTGCGTTAGCGGTAGCGTAACGCACCATCTCCAAATTTCAACCGAACCTGAATCTAAAAATTAAAGGAACATGAAACAACAACTGGAGAAACGTCTAGCCGAACTCAAAACAGTTGGTAGGCACTGCCCACCCTACATGAACCAAGTGAGATCGCTCATGCTATAATCAAAACACCTAATAGTAAACGAGGAAAATTGTAATGAAAAATAAAGTCATAGATGTGACAGATCTAAGTCCGAAACAGATTGCTATGCTTGAAGAAATTATTGCTGCTTTTAAGGCGGTTTCTCAACAGAATAGTTTTTCACAAGATATAAGTAAAAAAGAAGACAAAGAGAAAGAAGACTTGAAGCAACTTCATCAAGAGTTTGATTGGTTGGTTGCTGACCTTGGTGTAAAAGAACCACTTACTAGAAGTAATGTCTATGGCATCGAATAAGAAAATAAAACGGTATTTAGACACTAACATTCTGGTATATTCAATTGATTTAAGTAAGGATAATAGGCAAAAACATCGGGCAGCTTTAGAAATTTTAAGACCTAGTCAAAGAGAAGTTATCTGTCTGTCTTCTCAGGTAATTGCCGAGTTTTATGCTGTTGTTACTAGTTCCAAATCTGTAGCCAATCCTCTGACTACTCAAGAGACAATAATGCGGATTGAAAGATTTATGCAAATGCCCAATATAGAACTTCTCTCCATGTCAGATAATATCTTTAAGGAATGGTTTGAATTGCTCAAAATAAACCCTGTAAAGGGGGCTAGAGTATTTGATTTAATGCACCTGGCAATTATGATATCCCATGGAGTAACCAGTATTTATACGTTTAATGAAGATGATTTTAATTGGCATCCTGAAATTGAGGTGATTGTGCCAAGTTATTAAATAATGTTCGTAAAACCTTACTCCCCATCCAAGGAGCAATTCCAAAAGAGCCATCTTTAATTAGAGTAGAGCAATGATTACCTTAGCTAAATGGTCAATTGAAGACTATCATCACATGATTGCAGCAGGTATCCTCAGTGAGCGTCATGTGGAATTACTAGAGGGAAAAATTATTGAAATGTCACCAGAGGGACCATTGCATCGGAAAATCAACGATTCTATGGCAGACTATTTACGGGAAAAGCTCCGGGGACGCGCTAAAATCTACGAAGCACATCCGGTTTCCCTTCCTGATTCAGAACCTGAACCAGATATTGCTGTTGTTAAATTGCCAGTTTCCTTGTATGACAATCGTCACCCTTCTGCCGAGGAAATTTACTTATTGATAGAAATATCTGACACTACCTTGGAAAAAGACTTAGAACAGAAGCGAATTGCCTATGCTCGTGCTGGCATTTTAGAATACTGGGTTGTAGATTTAAAAGCTCAACAACTGATCGTGTTTCAGCAACCATCAGGGGATAGTTATCAAATCAAACAAACCAAAGCCTATGGAACTTTATATCCAGTTGCTTTTCCCCATGTTGAAGTGTCAGTGGAAAAGTTATTATCAAAAACTATCTGAAATATAGCAATTATCATAGCTATGAGATATACAATTTATGGATTGTAGGGAACAGGGAACAGGGAACAGGGAACAGGGAAGACAGAAGAGGGAATAGGGAAGAGGGATGCGCTGCATCAAGATAGGGAATCAACGTCAAAGAAGACTGTACCTCATAACTGCGAGAAACGCTATAATATACTATAGCGGTTTTAATAGTAACGAAGTACAGAGGATTTTTTCCCTCTTCTTTATTCCCTACTCCCTACTCCCTAAAACCCAATAATTTGCACCTCACCCAATTAAAAACTGCTGTATTGTAACCGATCATCCTCAACAAGGAACATGAAAGAACAACTAGAAAAACGCCTAACCCAACTAAAAGCCGAATTTGAATCAGGACAAAAAGTACTCGCCGATTTAGAAGCCAAACAAGCCAATGTCCGTGAAACCTTACTCCGCATCCAAGGAGCAATTCAGGTATTGGAAGAAGAGCTAGCTAAACATAATGGTGCTACCTCGAAATCAGACAATTTGCAAGGATTAGAAACGGAGGCTTTAGCAACACACCCTCAGAACAAGGATTAAATGCTGTAGGATGAGGGATGAAGAGATTTTAGAGATTTCTGTGAGCGAAACCGTCTACATTGAAACCAGTATAATAGGAGTTATCCACTATTTGATTAATGGGAGAATAAAAATGTGGAGAGATGAAATTCTAGAAGAGATCTACAGAATTCGAGAGGAACACGCTAGAACTTTCAATTACGATTTGAAAGCCATCTGTGATGACTTACGGAAACGACAAACGGCAAGCAACAGAAAAATTATTTCCAAACCCCTTAGGCGACCGGATTTACCTTTAATGTCCCAAGAAGGCTCACGCTCTATCTGATAGGAAAGCATAGTCGATTGCAGCTCAGGCTGTGCAATAGCATCAACAAAAACCCAGAAAGCAAAAAAATGGCTTATGCCTTCCCATTATTGCGCTGTAGCTACCCTGCGGGAAGCTGCTCAACGAGCATCATAGGTACACGCTCCATTGTACCTGATATAGCGGTCTTCAAATGGGCACGAATTCCCTGTTCCCTGTCCCCAACTTCTGTAAGAAGCTACTATCATGACTGAAAACCTTACCATCTCCAACGCCCCCCCAGAACATCCTGGCATGAATTTCGCTTTATTGCGACAAGAAGGAATCAAGCACATCGAACGCCTAGGGGGGAAACTGTGGACAGACTACAATACCCACGATCCCGGTATTACTATCCTAGAACAACTTTGCTATGCCATCACGGATTTAAGCTATCGCCTTGACTTCGAGATGAAAGACTTGCTTGCGCCTGCTCCTGGAGAAAAAACTGGAGAAAACAGGAAACAGTTTTTCACAGCCAGAGAAATCCTCACCGTTAATCCCCTCACAATTAATGATTATCGCAAACTGCTAATCGACATTGATGGTGTTAAAAATGCATGGGTTAAACCCATTAAGAATTCACAACCCCCAATTTATTACGATTCGCTTCTTCATACCTTAACTTTTGAAGCTTCTAAACGCACTAAGCAAGTCAACTTAAATGGAATTTATCGGGTACTAATCGAAAAATAAAAAAATGTCTCTGACGAAGCGAGTCTCATCGAAAAAGTAAAATCTAAACTTAATCAGCATCGAAATTTGTGTGAAGATTTTGCTTCAGTCGAAATTTTACCCATTGAAGAAATCACCATCAACAAAGCCGAGATTGAGATTGAAGAAGGATTTGATGTGAATGAATTAATGGCACAGATATATTTGGACTTAGATAATTTTATTTCTCCTCACCTACAATTTTTTACCTTAAAAGAACTACTGGAGCAAGGCAAAACTCCTGAAGCTATTTTTGATGGTGTTCCCCTGGAACATGGCTTCATTGACGATGAAAAACTTGATAGTTTTATCAAGAAAAACCAACTGCACACCTCTGACATAATTCGGATTATTTTAGATATTCCAGGGATAAAAACTGTTATAATAATTACTATTTCAAGCGACAAGTCATCAGAATCAGAAGAATGGGCGTTAGCATTAGATCCTAATCTAACACCCCAACTCAAAGATATAGATGGCTTGACAAGTAACATTACCTTTTATAAAGGACAAATTCCGTGCAATCCGAACCTGGCTAAAGCTAAAACTAATCTGGAATCATTACAACAAAAAAATACCCAAACACCATCAACTACACAAAGAAAAGATATCCCCATCCCAGTGGGACAATACCGAGAATTATCTGACTATGAATCAATCCAAAATGATTTTCCTGCTACTTACGGTATTGGAGAAATAGGTTTACCGGCTTCCGCATCTCCCAAACGCAAGGCTCAAGCCAAGCAGCTACAAGCTTATTTAATGTTTTTTGACCAACTTTTAGCTAACTATTTTGCTCAATTAGACCATGCTAAAGATTTATTCTCTTTTCAAACTAAGAACAAGAAAACCTACTTTTACCAGGAACTTTATCCCATTCCAGGTGCGCCAGAAATCCTAAACCTTGAGCAAAATTTACCAGAAGATAAAAATGATATTGATAAGATAAGAATAAACCGTTTCCTGGATCATTTAATGGCACAGTTTTGTGAAAAGTTCACAGATTATTCTTTACTTTTATATGAATCAATTCTGGATGAAAAACTGATTGATGATAAAATTAGTTTCTTACAAAATTATCCCCAAATTAGCGCCGGGAGGGGTAAAGCCTTTAATTACACTGATTCCAGTCAGGTTTGGGATACAGAAAACGTATCGGGACTAAAACAAAGAATTTGTAGTTTACTAGGAATTCCTTACCATCGAAAAACTTTGGCTCTCTGCAATGAATCGGATGAAACCGAAGGTTTCCATATAGTCGAACATATTTTACTTCGTCCTCGCAGCAGTAACGACCCCGACTCAGACGAGAATTTTTCAGAATTTAAATCAAACACAGATTCAAACACAGATTCAAACACAATAGATCCTTACTCTTTCCAAATCAGTTTTGTATTCCCTGATTGGCTGCCTCGCTTTCAAGAAGAAAACTTTAAACAGCTAATTTATAACATTATCATTGCCGAAATACCCGCCCATATAACTCCTTATTGCCACTGGTTAGACAAACCTAATATGATAAAATTTGAAAATGCCTACCAGCTCTGGCTAAATACAAAAATGGATAAAAATTCAACTAATAACCTGATCGAATTTTTGGTAAATGGTAGTATTTCAACTCTACCATTTAATGTTTTAGGATATATGACTATCGGCACAGATTTTGAAGTTATTTGTTAAAGCCTTTGGAAGTGAACCAACAACGACATATTATCAAAAAACAGATTATAGAACTTAATTTAAGTTCACAGCAAGGTGCTTTTGAACTGCAAAATGAGGTAAGTAGACTATATCGCTATAAAGTCCTCCCCCTGATTGATAATTTATTTAATCAGTTCAGCGATTTAGATACAATACATCGAATTAATACCCTAGAAATAGACCTAGGCAATATCGATATCAATAATCTAGAACAGGAATTGATTGACAAAATTATAGCACAAATTCAACAGCAATTAGAAGAACAAATTAGCCACTCAAGTTCCAGTTTGTCAACACAGCCACAACCTAATACTGAGTTGGGTGAGTCTTCACCACTGCTTGCTAGAACAGAGGGAGAGACGGGGGAAAATATAGAAGTAAATAAAATTACCTCTGTAAGTGCAACTCGCTATCAAAGACTATCTGATCAAATTTGCAAATCAGAGATTGCTAGTAAAAGAGCTTTACAACTAGAGGTTTTTAGCTACTTTATCCAAACAGGTATGCTACCGTGGTGGGCAGAAAACTTAAGTAAACAAGAGCTAGAAGACTATTGCGATCGCCTGATCACCAATTCCCCAAATCAGGTAAAATATATTGTTCAGCAAAGCCTAAAAAATTCCAAGCAATTGCAGCGCCTTATTTACCAATTTTCGGATTCAATACTTCTCAAAATAGCCGGATTGTTGACTGGGGATTCAGTCCCGTTTATTGCCGACTATAATACAGACATCAAACCTGTCTTGGAACAGCTAGAGCAGACGAGAAATATTCCGGCAGCCAAATTGCGATTAGAAATATGGCAAGGAATACTTTTCAGTATCTCCTCAAATAGTAATACTCAAGTAGATAAGCTCAAGTTAATCCAAGAAAATTTATTACACATTGCCACCAGTAATCGGATTAACTATCCTGAGTTTTTAAAGAATCTTGTTGCCAAGATAGAGCATCTAGTCAGAGAAGGAAAAGGATTTAAAAGCACACTTCCAGAAATCTTAGATAAAATCCAAATCCCTGGCCAAGATGCACAGTTGATTAGAGCAGAAGAAAGAGCTTCACAAATAGAGATTTTTAGCGACTTTATCCAAACCGGTATACTACCGGAAAACTTCAGCAAACAAGAGCTAGAAGACTATTGCGATCGCCTGCTCACCAATTACCCAAATCAGGTCAAGTCTATTGTTCAGCAAAGCCTAAAAAATTCCAAGCAATTGCAGCGGCTTATTTACCAATTTTCGGATTCAATACTTCTCAAAATCGTCGGATTATTTACTGGGGATTTAGTCCAGTTTATTGCCGACTATAATACAGACATAAAACCGGTCTTGGCACAGCTAGAGCAGACCATAAATATTCCGGCAGCCAAATTGAGATTGGAGATATGGCAAGGAATACTTTTCAGTATCTCCTCACAGAGTAATACTCAAGTAGATAAGCTCAAGTTAATCGAAGAAAATTTATTACATATTGCCAGTAGTAATAACATTAACTATGCTGAGTTGTTAACTAATCTTGTTGCCAAGATAGAGCATCTAGTCAGAGAAGGAAAAGGATTTAAAAGTCAACTGACAGAAATCTTAGATAGAATCCAAATCCCCAGCCAAGATACACAGTTAATTAGAGCAGAAGAAAGAGCTTCACAACTAGAAATTTTTAGCGACTTTATCCAAACCGGTATACTACCGGAAAACTTCAGCAAACAAGAGCTAGAAGACTATGGCGATCGCCTGATCACCAATTCCCCAAGTCAGGTCAAGTCTCTGGTTCAGCAAAGCTTAAAAAATCCCAAGCAATTGCAGCGGCTTATTTACCAATTTTCGGATTCAATACTTCTCAAAATAGCCGGATTGTTTACTGGGGATTTAGTCCCGTTTATTGCCGACTATAATACAGACATCAAACCTGTCTTGGAACAGCTAGAGCAGACGAGAAATATTCCGGCAGCCAAATTGAGATTGGAGATATGGCAAGGACTATTGTTCAGCCTCTCTTCAGATAGTAAGACTAAACTAGATAAACTCAAATTAGTCCAAGACAATTTATTACATATTGCCACTAGTAATCGGATTAACTATCCTGAGTTTTTAAAGAATATTGTTGCTAAGATAGAGCATCTAGTCAGACAAGGAAAAGGATTTAAAAGCCGACTTCCAGAAATCTTAGATAGAATCCAAATCCCTAGCCAAGAGACACAGTTTATTAAAGAAAGGGAACAACTGGAACACCTATTAAGGGAATTGCAACACCTTGATTTCAATAGCCAGATCTTACCCCAACATAAACAGCAAATTAATCAACTTAAGACTGAAATAGAAATATTACTAAATGAAATCAATAATCCTGCCCAAGTCCAAAGGTCATCAGACCTGATTACACGCTTCAAACAACTACAGAAAAGTATTCAAACTCTTAAACTCAACATCCAACAAGAACTCAAGTCTAATCAAACCAGATTTCCAGATGTTGTCAATACTTTTAGTGACTCTGATGAAATCTATATTTACAATGGGGGATTAATTTTGCTATGGCCATTTCTGACTCGCTTCTTTGTCAAAATAGGATTGGTACAAGATAAGATTTTTATTAATACCATATCTGCTGAACGAGCAGCCCTTTTACTCCAGTATTTAGTTGATAACTCAACAGAAATACCAGAACACAGTTTACCTCTTAATAAAATACTATGCGGTATAGATTTATTAGAACCTATAGACACCAATTTAGAAATCACCCCACAAGAACGAGCAGAATGTGAAAACTTATTATATGCTGTGATTCAAAATTGGTCTATTTTGAAAAATACATCAATAGAAGGATTTAGAAAAGCTTTTTTGCAGAGAAACGGTATTGTGAGAGTTCGTGATGGTAGTTGGCTGCTACAGGTTGAACGTGAAACCTACGATATTTTACTAGATAGAATTCCTTGGAGCATACGAGTTGTTAAGCTGCCGTGGATGGATAATATTTTATATGTAGAGTGGTAAGCTGTAGGGAACAGCGGATCTGGGAATAGGTAATATCAAGTCTGCTTGAATACCCATAATTAAGGAGAGGGTGGGGAGATGGGGAGATGGGGAGATGGGGAGATGGGGAGATGGGGAGATGGGGAGATAGGGAGAGAGGGAGATAGGGAGAGAGGGAGAGGGGGAGATGGGGAGAGGGGGGGATGGGGAGAGAGGGA
>NZ_JAAHHW010000104.1 GCF_010692325.1 Moorena sp. SIO3I8
TTTAAGTGGGAAACCCGACCCATCACCAGCGATGGCTTCCCGAAAACAGGACGAGCAGAAGAGGTATCGGCTGGAGTTTACAGTAAGGTCTTTTGACTATGCTTGTTGAGTTTTGTCAGTCAACCAGCCCACGTACCTTTGAGTTTAACTTTTCCTATCCCTTTCTTGTCTGTAAACTTGATTGACTTTTTGTCGGGGGATAGTTTCCATCCTGATTGCTTGTACTCAACAGACCTGGAATGCTTCTTGAATTTTGGGTATCCTTTTTTTCCTGGGACTTTCTTCTTGCAATTGTCGAAGAACCGCTTAATAGCACGCTCTACATTCTCAACAGAGGCTTGACAAGCATGGCTGTTAAGATTCTTGACAAATTCAAATTCGTCCCTTAGTTGAGTGTTGTAGCGATAGAGTTCTTTCTTCCCTACTCCGCGATTGTCCATCCAGTACCGAAGCACTTTGTTCCTGACAAAGCGAGCAGTTCTAATAGCTTCATTGATTGCCCACTCTTGAGGCTTTTTCAACACAGCCTTGAACTCCATAACTAACACTTCAGTATCACCTCCTTGTCTTCTATCTTTACTTAATATTGTAGTCGGTTAGCTGAGATAAAAGTTCCCGAGCAGTTAGGGAATAAATTCCTGCTCGGGCTAACCCCATAAATAGAATTTAGGGGCTTGCGCCCTCAGGGTTTTCGGTCAGTTGGTCCTGTGTCACATTTTCCGTTCCGAAAAAATCCCGTCATCGGAGATGTGCAGCACACCTTAAGTGTTCCGCCAAGAACGTTTTTGGCATTGTTCATGATCCGGTAGTTAACTCTAATTACTACAATAATCTTGCTTATGTGTTGTGCTAGGATGGTGTTTGGAAAGCTGTCAAACACATCGATGGTGATGAAGGTTGAAGCTTTACGTCTACGGTTTTGTAACCAGCTGTCATCAATAAATTAGTCACCACTAATTGCGCCCTTTGATTAGCTTGCTCTAGCACACCTTGCTGACAAGCAGTAGCCTGAATTTTTCGGAGGGTTTCCTGTTGAGCTAGCATCTGTAATTGAGGGGCAACATCGGGTCCAAGACCCAAAAATCCTCGGTTGTAGTCGTAGACCTGGGAACGGGTAACATCAATCTTGCTATCCAGTAATTGAGGCGCTGGTAACTGCACTTGGATCGAGTCATTGCTGACTTTGACATCATCGACGCTTAATTTCCCTAAATCAACCCCAGCTCGCACTTCCCCATAAGCAATGTAGAGTAATGTCGTTGACGCTAAGCGATATTGTCCTAAGTTTCTATCTTGACGAGTTGGAACAACTGCCTCCATGCTAAACACAGCAGTGGTCAATTCACTAACATTACGAACTTTATTAACCACAACGTTTCTCACATCCACCTCTGGTTCTGGCTGTGATAAGTTTAATTGTGATAAGTCGAATAGACCATTAACTTGTTCAAACAAGCGGGAGCTAGTGCGCCACATCACCACTCCTAAAATTAGGGTCGTGAGTATCATGCCCCCTGTGCTCATCAAAATCAAACCTCTAGGTATACTAGAGATAATGCTGAGTAACTGATGCTTTCGATGCTGACTCTTCATTTTTGTTTACCTTAAAATTTAATTATTAACAGTTATTTATTCCTAATTTATGCTATTGTTTAATAACAATGAAATGCTATTTGGTGTCAAAAATCTATTTTAAAATTATCAAAGCGATATATAGCAATTTCTAGCCTAATGAGGTAGACAATTTTTTTTGCCCTATTCCCTATTCCCTATTCCCTATTCCCTATTCCCTATTCCCTATTCCCTATTCCCTATTCCCTATTCCCTATTCCCCATTCCCTATTAAAAACCGCTATACTTGTGCTTATCTACCTCAACCCAACGTCTGGTTTCATGGGACTCATGGGTTAAATCCATTAACATCTGGGAGTACACTCCTTCTTTGAGAGATAGTGTGGTAACGCTACCATTGTCAATGGCTTTTACCCAATAGTCAACCACCCGGATAAATGGCGCTAAACGACCATCGAGATAGGTTTCAGCAAATGCTAGTCGCTGGGGAATTTCTACTTCCATCAGGGATTGACCGGCGGTGGCTGCCCACAGGCGAAATCCATGAACGTAGTCTTTGAGATTGTTGCTGCCCAAGACTAAGGTACCGCGATCGCCATAAACCTCTACAAAGTGACCTCGCCCTTGATAGGTTACCGAACTAATACTGAGCTGACAAGGGGTACCATCTGCCAATTCCAGTAATAACAGACAGGTGTCATCAGCATCTACTGGCTTAAGTAAATTGCTAGCATTGGGGTCTGGCCGTGCTGGAATTGCGGTACTCAGTTGAGCACACAACCGCTGCACTGGTCCAAATAGCCAATGAATATAATCAAAAGCATGAGAGCCTACTGCGCCTAGTGCTCCGCCACCCTTATCCTTTTGAGCATACCAGTTCCAGGGGCGTTCAGGATTAGCTCGGCTAGAGACTAACCAGTCAATTTTAATCAGACGCTTTTTACCCACATAGTCTTTTTCGAGATATTCCGCTAACAGCTGCCATGAGGGGATAAAGCGGAATTCAAAATCAGGTATAGCGACAACACCCTTTTCTGTAGCGAGTTGGTAAAGCTCCTGGGTTTCCGCTGCCCTTAAGGTCATGGGTTTCTCTAGTAGCAGATGTTTCCCTGCTTCTAGAACCATTTTCGCCATTTCGTAGTGCAGAAACGGGGGAGTACAGATGCTAACCGCTTCTACTTCCGGTAAAGCTAGGATGTCTTCTATGCGATCGCATCCATGGGGAATATCATATTGGTTTGCGATCGCATTTGCCTGATCCGGGTCGCGGTGATAGACAGCCACCACTTCCGTTCGGGAATGAGCGTTAAAGCCAGGGATATGGATTTTTTGTCCAAATCCAGTTCCAACTACCGCCACACCAATTGTCGGTAGCTGTTCAGTTGCACCTGTTGCAGAAAACTCAGCCATTGTAGACTATCTCGTGACTTATATTAGGGACTTATCGTAAAAATCGCAGGGTAAACGGATAACGGTAATGCCTACCATATTGAGCAGCGATTGAGGCCATAGTCACCAGCAGTGAATCAATGATTCCCAGGATACTAGCTATACACCATAACCAGAATTCTATGAGTTTAAACAGCTCCAACCAAGAGTCAGGGTCAAAATCTTTTATTGCACCAATTAGGATGAAAAACGCCCAGGCAAAGGCAGTAAATATGGTCAGGATAATGGTAGCGTAAAGGGTAATCGAGATTTGAAAATTAATAGATTCTTTACCGTGAACCTTTACAAAGCGGTATTTATTTCTCTTGTTTAACCAGATCATCAACGGGCCTGCCAGGTTAGCCAAAGGGATAGGTAGACCCATAATCAATAGGGGAATCCATAGCAGGGAGGATAGATGACACAGCATCCCCCAGATTCGAGCTTTCCTATCGTTCCGTGGCACTGTTACTTGATCCATAAAACTGACCCAAAACCGACATTACATCCCATGACTTTGCTCAAGAGTCTGGTTAAGCCATTATATTGTTTCACCGCCGTTGTTTTTAACTGCTTCAACCCAGGTAATTACCTGTTTAGCCAGATGAGTACCATCTAAGCGGTCAATTTCCCGGATGCCAGTAGGACTGGTGACATTAACTTCGGTGAGGTAGCCGCCGATAACGTCTATGCCTACAAAATATAAGCCATCTTGCTGCAGTTTTGGCTTGAGCAGGGAACAGATTTCTTCCTCTCGGGGAGTAATTTCCGTAGCCGCTACTCGACCACCCACAGCCATGTTACCCCGAAATTCCTTACCTGTGGGAATGCGATTTACTGCTCCAATCGGTTCACCATTCAAGAGGATAATCCGCTTATCTCCATCTTTCGCCGCAGGCAGATAAGCCTGAACCATCACTGGCTCACTACCCTGTTTAGTGCTAATTTCCACCAAGGAGTTAAAATTGCGATCGCTTGGCTGTAGAAATATAATCCCCTCACCAGCTTTGCCTCCCAGAGGTTTCAGTACTGCTGTCTCTTTTTCCTCAACGAATTGCCGAATTACCGATTTCTCCTGACTGACAATAGTCTGTGGAATCACCTCGTGAAACTGGAGGGCATACATTTTTTCGTTAGCTGTCCTGATGCCAGTTGGTGAATTAATCACCAAGGTTTTATCTGGATTGATGTAGTCCAAGATATAGGTCGCATACAGGTAAGGTATGGTAACAGGCGGGTCTGTCCGCATCCAGACAGCATCCATCTCCTCTAGAGGTTTCAACAGAGCCTTACCAGTCTGGTACCATTGCTCACTGACGACCCAATGCCCGTCATCGAGTTTGGCTGGAGTTAGTTGCACAGGTTCTAGAAGCCCCCAAGCCTGACCCTGAATAACACTCAATTGTTGAGCCTGAGTGACCCAAACCTGATGACCTAATTCCTGTGCGGCTTCCATCAGCGCCACACTAGTATCGTGACCGGGATCAAGTTTCGGGAGAGGGTCTATGATAAACGCAAATTTCACGGTTGAATTCCCCTGTCAGGCAATTACCCTATGCTACAGCAATCCTATTTGATTCGGTAACATACTGATCAAGATCTTGAACGGGGAAATAGAAACAGTAATATACCAATACCCAAGAGCGATCCTACAGACTAGATTGTCAATCACCTAGTGGTTAGCTTGCCTTGAGCAGGTTGTCTAACTCACCCTGAAATTCCAGAGTGTGAAGCTCATCACAGCCACCGATATGCTGGTCATTGATAAAAATCTGTGGTAATGAGCGTGCTCCATTTGCCCTTTGAGCCATCTTCTCTCGTGCCTGGTTATCACCATCAATACAGTATTCAGTAAATTCAACTCCCTTCTGGTTTAGTAGACCTTTAGCACGGATACAGAAGGGGCAACTGCTCCAGGTGTAGATTTCAACGTTTGCGCTCATAAGTTGGCGGTAGCGTGTTAAGTAATATTTCTTAAATTTTAACGTGGGGTTTACCTTGGCGCACCAGCTCACTCACGTAAACCTAATCCCAAATAATAGACTGCCCAGCTCCTGATTGACTCAAGGCTGGGCTGTCTATTAGTTATAAGCGTTTGTTATATCTAGGGTCTTTATATAAGCTGACCCCATTTAAAAGGTTGGTCATATATAGGGTCTTTATATAAGCTGACCCTCTTTCCAACTGTTCTCTATTGTGTCAGACAAATTTTGGTTTAGTAATTTTTATAATATTTTCTTTATATTTCAGTTTATGTTGATTTGTCAGGTTTGTTGAAGTTTTGTTGCATGGTGGTCAGGGAAACCCCTAAGGCTTGAGAGAACCACACTTCTAAATCACGCATTGGGTATAAAGACTTGCTCATCGCTGGGTCCCGTATTGGCTCTACAAGAATGGTGAACATTCCCAGTCGATTCCCAGCTAAGACATCAGTGAATAAGCGATCGCCTACCATTGCCACTTGGTCTATAGGTAGGTTCATCGCATCTACAGCTATTTTCAGCTTGCGTCGCGAAGGTTTGCGAGCTCCGTATATGTAAGGCAAATCGAGGGAGGAAGCAATACGGCTAATGCGATGTTCACTGAGGTTATTACTGACCAGCCACAGGGAAACCATCGCTCTAGTTTGCTCTACCCACCGTTCAATTTCCTGAGAAACACGGGATTTCGTCACTGGTATTAAAGTCTGGTCAACATCCAAAACTAGACCTGACAGCTGATATTGCTGGAGAATATCTGGTGTCAGGTCTAAGATGGAGCCACCAAGGATTAAGTCAGGTTGTAACTTTGAGACCCAAGACATATTTAGTTAACTGATAAATTGAAAGTCGGTAACTCCTAGGGCGTAACTTTCCCCCGCACGGTCGGTAGCTGAGTAGGTCAATACCCAGTTTTTTGAGACCCTTATCCCCTAATATTAACATTGTCGAAAATTCATCCCCGACCTAAGAGGACGGGGTAT
Source organism: Moorena sp. SIO3I8 (assembly GCF_010692325.1). Lineage (GTDB taxonomy): Bacteria > Cyanobacteriota > Cyanobacteriia > Cyanobacteriales > Coleofasciculaceae > Moorena. The sequence goes on from NZ_JAAHHW010000104.1 coordinate 5,963, forward strand.
TCTTTTCTCTCAACCTCCCCAGTAGATAAAGCTTTTGTGATCACTGGTTGTTGTAGTTTATTGTTTGGCTCGCCGTTCTCTACGGATGGCATTTTTAGCTGCTTCGTGTTCTGTTAGGGTTTTGCTAAAAACATGAGTGCCATCGTAACGAGCCACAAAAAACAGGTATTCGGTGTCTTCGGGATCAAGGGTTGCTTTCAAACTCCCTATTCCAGGACTGGCAATCGGGGTCGGCGGTAATCCTGGGTTGAGATAGGTATTGTAAGGGGAGGGTTGCCGCACTTGCTTGTAGGTTAGGGGCTGATCAGCAGTTTGTCGAATCCCCAATCCATATTCAACGGTGGGATCCGTTTCTAATCTCATCCCTCGCCGCAACCGTTCCGTAAAGACACCAGCAATGCGATCGCGTTCTTCAGCAACTACCGCTTCCTTCTCGACAATGCTCCCTAATGTTACCCAATCATTGATACTAAGCTGGGTTTTGTCCTGACCTTTTTGGTATACTGGTAAAGCTACCTGTTCAAATCGATTAAGCATTTGTTGGATGACTGTTTGTGGCGAGATGCCATCACTGGGTAACTTATAGGTATCTGGGTATAAATAACCTTCTAGATGAGGTAGCTCACTGGGCAACCAAGGATACTTATCCCAGGGGATTTTGCTACTAGCAGCGATAAAGTCATCAGCCGAGAAAAATCCTAGAGATTCAAAATAAGCTGCCATTTGCTGAATCGACCACCCTTCCGGTATGGTGAAAGACAGCTGCATCACCTTCCCTTTCCAAATGGTTTCGGCGATTTTGGTCAGGGGTTGAGTTGGTGATAGTTCGTAAGTTCCAGCTTTAAACTCACCATCTCGGTCTACCAGCTGCCGCCAATGAGTCCACAGTTTCCAAGCATCGGCTGAGCGAATTAAACCAGAAGCTTCCAGATCTCTGCCTATTTGCTGACCTGGGGTTCCTGGGGGAATCTCGATTTTTACGAGGGTTGGAGCGACATCTTCGGCAGATTGTGCTTTAACGGGTGGGGATACCACCCAACTCCACCACTCCCAACCCTGCCATGCACAAATACCAAGGGTCGCTGGCAATAGAACGAAATAAAAAAACCTATTGGAGATGCTTTTGAGAGTTTTCATACTCTAATACACCAAAACATTAGTTTCCCCTGAATCGTTTAAGGGGTCAACCCGAGTTCAAGTCTCCTACTCGAGATCATCGAATAGCAGTTCTTCGAGCATTGGCTGAACTTGTTTAATTTCCTGTGTAGACAGTAACTCGGGTTGACCAGATTGGTTCGAGCGAGCAAAAAACAGGAGTGGCTCTACAGGCGTATAGATTCCATACTCTTGTTCTTTGTAATAAAAGCTCGCTAGCTCCTGTAGTTCCTCTGCTTCCATCGGAACATTATCGTCTTCAATTTCCAGGGTGAGAATGTCGTCTTCGTCCACTGGTGGCAACTCACCAGCAACAGTTAAGGTAAAAGCGGTGCGCTTGAGCTGAAGATTTTGCTCTGCCAGAACAGCTTGGGCGTCAGGGAATATCAAGTCAAGCTCAGCTTCATCTTCAACTAGAGAGGCATCAGCTAAGTCTTCATCATCATCCTCATCCCAAGCAACAATTTCTATGGGTGAGTCCACAGGTAACAGCAGAAGGTATTCACAACCCTCCAGCTCTAGGGAATGCTCAATGTAACATTCGAGAGTTTTACCGTTAGCGTCCTTCAGCGTAATGTCCCCTTTTGGAGATTCCCCATTTTCTTGGGGGGATTGAGATGAAAACATGGCACTTAATGTGTCTATTAGTGGTCAAGTGGTCGTGGAAAGAAATCCAACCTCCCTTTTGACAGTACGCTTTGACAGTACGCGACAGTACGCGACAGTAAGCTCAAGTGTAGACTGCTTCCCATCAGGATAGCACCAAAACCAACGAGGATAGTTCCAGCAGTTGTCTTTGAATGGGTTTGTCTATACTATTTCTACAATGATCGGCTTTCTATGAGCATAAGCATTAGTTAACTATGGTATAGCTAAAAATTGCACATTCTTCAATCATAGCGAACGCGCCCCGCGTGACCTACGGTCAATCAGTTGTAAAAAAGTGTTGTTAGCAACCTATAAGTATAACTAATCAGTGGGACTTGACATTAGCATAAAAATGTGTTTGTCTAGGAAATCAGCTCAGCCAAAATGTTTTAGTGCCATGGGTTGCACCTCAAGTAGCGTGACCTACGGTCAATGCTCTTAAGGCCAAAGGCCACGCTACGCGAACAGAGTCGCTATCGGATGCTCTTAAGGCCAAAGGCCACGCTACGCGAACAGAGCCGCTACGGGAACGCATAATTAGCACTAGCAACCCCCTATCTTATAGCAGGAGTCCTCAATTTTGTAACAAATTATACTTAATTTCCCCGTAAACGGCTAGAGCTGTGATCCTGAGCAAGTATGAATTAGTAACTATAAACTATAAAGGATTAAAATCTAAGGGTGTTATTCTTAACAATACTCAGCACTATATTCAAGTTAATTAACAGAACTAACGACCCATAATTCGCTGCCGTCCAATTCTCAAGTACTCCCAAACTGGAAATTGATAAAATTCCATCACCAACCAGACAACGATTGCCAGATGGCATAAAAACGTTAACCCTACCCAAGCAGCTGGAAGCCAAGATACAGGACTATCTGGGGCAGGGGGAAACATATAAACGGCTGCCCCAATTAAGGTCGTTGGACAAACTACAAATGCCAAGGCTAATAACCAATTCACCCATCCCCATTCAACCCCCTCTAGATGCGCCCCTGTCCACTTTTTGCCATTCCAGTGCCAGGTCATTGGGGGCTGCCGATCGGTTATTTTGAGGATTTGCCTTTCGAGATCAGCAGTGAAAATGTGGCGGCACTCGTGACAGGCAAAAGCTTCCATTAACGATAAATTTTGAATCTGACCGACACGACAGACTGGGCAGGGGTAGACTCCCTGATAGTTCAAAGCCTTATACTTCACATTCACAGGTTGGGATGATTGTTTGGACATTTGTAGTCAGTCTAATCCTTTATTTTATCTCTTGGCAATCACCCAAACGGCATGGATAATACCTGGAATGTAACCCAATAGGGTTAAAAGAATATTTATCCAAAAGGGCCAGCCAATACCCACTTGCAAAAATACTCCCAGTGGTGGCACTAAAATAGCGCATAATAATTGTCCGAATTACATCCATTCTTGTATACCTTTGGTGTTTGTTAGGACAAGGCTGATTGGCTGAAGCACTGCTTTTGCCTACTCACTTCCATTGTGCCAAATTATTCTAGTCTTAGAGCCGGGTTACAGGAGCTATAATTCCTCCCTAGTCTGTGTTCGGTTAGGGCAGAGTCCCTAGTAAACAGTTTAATCCTGATATTGATTAGCAGTCACCCATACAGCATGGAGTATGGCAGGCACTACACCATATTTGGGAAAACCAAGTTGAGTGCCTACAATGAAACCCAATACCATTAACAGAATATTAAGCCAAAAGGACTTGCCAAAACTCACTTGCAAGAACACACCGAGTGGTGGAAGGAAAATGGCACAGATGATCCGGATGAAATACATTATTGTTGTACCTCGATTACTGCTCTTAGTTAATTCCCTGGTAATTTCCTCTGAATCCGGAATTTCCTAGCTAAGATGCCAGCAATGGAGATTAGTTCCCCCTTTGTAAGGGTTATGACACCTATGAATGACTGCCAGTTCCTAGCTCTGTCTCTAAGGTCAGGGAAAAACATGCTGCTAGGCCACAAGCCTTTAAAACCAGGCAGTTCCTAGTCAGTAATAGGTAATCTCTAATTGCTAATGGTGATTACTCAAGGGTCTATTACCGATTAGCTATACCTATTACCCATGATCGAAAAAACCTTCCAAAAATCTTTTCGCCCTTAGGAGCAGTTATTTACAATGTCTTATCAACAAGAGAAACAGGTTGCGATTGAGGCAGCCTTAGCCGCTGCCAAAATTTGTGAGCAAGTCCGGAGTGAACGGGTGACTGAAGCTATGGAAAAAAGTGACAAAAGCCCTGTCACTGTTGCCGATTATGGTTCCCAGGCAGTGATTTGCCGCTTACTTGGCCAAGCTTTTCCTAATGTTCCAGTAGTGGGTGAAGAAGATGCTGCTGATTTGGTGGAACCAACCATGGCGAATCAGTTGGCACAGGTAACTAGTTATGTGCAATCTGTAACTAATGATGCTACTCCTGAGGCAGTGGTTAGTTGGATTAATCGAGGGAATGGTGAGATTGGACCTCGCTACTGGACCTTAGACCCGATTGATGGCACCAAAGGGTTTCTGCGTAATGATCAATATGCTGTCGCCTTGGCTTTGGTAGAACAAGGTGAAGTGAAAGTAGGAGTGCTAGCTTGCCCAGCGTTACCCGTCAACCTAGCACAACCAGATGGGGAACGGGGTGTCCTATTTGTGGCAGTACGGGGTCAGGGAGCAACCATGGTACCTATTAGTGGTGGGGAACCCCAATCGATTCAAGTGACTGATGCTGGTAATACAGCAGAACTCCGGTTCGTCGAAAGCGTGGAATCTGGTCATGGTGACCATTCTCGCCAAGATTTTGTAGCTAAAGCGGTGGGAATTACTGCAGATTCCCTGCGGATGGATTCTCAGGCTAAGTATGGTGCGGTTGCCTCTGGTCACGCAGCCCTTTACCTACGTTTACCTTCCTCGAAGTATCCCAACTACCGTGAGAAAATTTGGGACCATGCTGCAGGCACTATTGTTGTGGAGGAAGCTGGTGGGCTTGTTACAGATATGCATGGTAAGCCTCTGAACTTTTCGATCGGTTCTAAGCTAGTTGAAAATCAGGGTGTGGTTGTCAGCAATGGTGTAATCCATGAGACGGTGTTGGCAGCACTGCGGGATACAGCCAAATAGAGACAGCTAAAGCACAGGGCAGATCAGAACCTGGGGCAAGGATCCGGCAAGGGAAGAGTTTTTCTCTTGCCCAAGCATCCCTGGGCGTAAACGCGCGGGGAGTTTCATTCACACTTATGAGTTTATTAAGTAATTAACCATTGCGCAACACCAGGGTAAAAATATCCCATCCAATATCCCCAGTCTAATGATTGGCTGACTGGAGCAGGTATCATTTCTCCTCGAAAATCCAGCAGCTGGACAATAATTAAGTAAGCGATCGCTAGCAATATCGATATAGCTCCAGTTATAATAGCGACTATTTTTCCGCGTTCCATAAGTCTTCTATCAAATCACAGCACGGTTGTTACAGAGCTTTCTATTCCCAAAATCTAATCCTACTATGGACGTGCATCACCAGGAGGCTCTATGAAACGGTCACGTTTGAAATTCTCCCGCTACTATCCTTTATGGCGCCAGCAATTGCGTCAGCGTACCAGACGACAAATCCTACTAGCGTCTAGTGTGGGATTGAGCCTACTGCTGATCTCGATCACCATTTTAGTGTTGATTGATCGCAAGAACCCGCTAGGATTAACGAATTGGGTAGTGTTGCTGCCCCAGCAAATCATGGGGCGCAGAAATCCCAAGGACACTACAGTCCTAAAACTAGCATCCCAATCCCCCGAGGAGCGGATGGCACAACTCGAAGCGATCGCAATTGGACCAAAATCCCTCAATCGTGGCCGTGCTCGTTACCTATTGGCGGTTGATGCCATAGCTGGGCAGCAGGGCAGGGAGGCACTGCGTTGGTTAGATAAGTTAGAGTGGGAATATCCAGTAATAGCCGGACATATTGTGCTCAAACGAGCACAGGCTTACCAACTCACTGGGGACAAAGCTCAAGCCCAAGAAGCTTGGCAGGAGTTGCTCCAACGCTATGGTAATCAGCCAGTGGCAGCTGAAGCGTTGTATGCCTTCTTGTCAGATGATTCACCCTACCGCAAACCAGAACAGGAATCTATTGCTCCGAAATATGCCAGAATCACCTCGACTTCTGAGCAGCCGTGGTTAGCAAAAATACAGCAGATGTATGACTTCTCTGCCGAAGAGGCAAAATACTGGGAACGAGCACTGAAAAAATATCCTTCTCATCCTCGCATCATTGAATTAATCCAGCAAAAGCTCAAGGATCAGCCCAATCAACCTGAACTGATGCTGTTATTAGCCAGGTATACCTTTGACCAACCAGGGGTTACCCTAGTGCTAGATCAACTAGTGAGTAACTACGGCAAATCTGTCGATGGTAAAAATCGTGCTATAATCCAGCCGGAAGATTGGGAAGCGATCGCATTAGCCTATTGGAAAGACCGCAAATATGCTCAAGCCAGTGCTGCTTATGCCAATGCTAAACCAACACCTAAGCATACTTACCTAGGGGCTAGAGGACTTCAGTATGCTCAAAAGCCCAAAGCAGCGAAAGTGGCTTATAAAAAGATGGTTGAGGAATTTCCCAATGCCAAGGAAACTGCCTTGGCTTATCTCCAACTAGCTGCACTAGAACCACCCATTGACAAGATACCGTATTTCGACCAAGTTATCGATCGCTTTCCCGACCGAGCTGCTGAGGCACTTTTGGCCAAAGCCAAAACTCTCGAACAACTCAATAGTCCCAACGCTGCTGAACAAGCCTATCAATTATTAATCCATAAGTATAGCAATTCTGAGGCGGCAGCGGACTATCGCTGGCAGATGGCTAAAGAGGCTGCACAAAATGGAGACATCCTAACCGCTTGGCATAACGTTCAGCCTATCCTTAAGGATAATCCCCACAGTCTGATCGCCCGTAGAGCAGGGTTTTGGTCGGGAAAATGGGCAACTCAGCTAGGACGGAAGCAGGAAGCCGAAGCAGCGTTTAAGCAGGTGATTACCAACCATATTCAATCTTACTATGCTTGGCGCTCAGCGGTACAGTTGGGTTGGGATGTGGGAGACTTTAGCACACTGCGCCAGTCATCCCTTACTGTAAACTGGCCAACGGTGCGACCCGAGTTACCTGTGGGCTCAGCAGCTTTGAAGGAATTGTATCAGCTTGGTCAAGACCAGGATGCTTGGAGCCTATGGCAAGGGGAATTTCAAACTCGCCTCAAGCCCACTGTGCCACAACAGTTTACTGATGGCTTGTTCAGGCTGGCGATGGGAGAATACCTCAAAGGAATTTCCCTGGTAGAGACCCTCGAAGACCGAGAAACATCCCAAGAACAGGAGCAGTATCAGAAAATCAGGAAAAAACCGGCTTACTGGCAAGCCCTCTATCCCTTTCCCTATATAGAGGTGATCGAAACTGAGTCAAAACAACGTAACATTAATCCTCTACTGGTTATATCCTTAATGCGTCAAGAGTCTCGATTTGAGCCAAACATTACATCAGTTGCTGGTGCCATGGGCTTAATGCAAATGTTACCCAGTACTGCAGCTTGGGTAGGGAAATCCATCAATTTCAACGACTATAAATTAGCGGAACCCAACGATAATATTAAACTAGGAACCTGGTTTCTCGCCCATAGCCATCGCGTGTATGAGGATAACTCCGCATTCGCCATTGCTAGTTACAATGCTGGTCAAGGTAATGTAGGGAAATGGCTAAAGGGAAATGAACCCATTGATTTAGATGAATTTGTGGAAACTATACCCTTTAGTGAAACCAGAAACTATGTCAAGCAAGTTTTGGGTAATTACTGGAATTACTTACGCTTATACAATCCTGAGGTTGGTCAGGAGTTAGTAGACTTTTTTGCTCAAGAGTGATCCAGCAAGACTGACCTTGACACTCCCCGGTCTAAAGACGCGGGGATTCTTCTCTCAACGACTCGGCTTGCTGAACCTGATTCGCCGTAGGCGACGCTTCGCGAACGGAATCAAGAACAGTAGAGGCCAAATCTCCTGAAGCGTTCGGATTAATAATCCAAGTTCCGACGTGCCCCGTCGTACTTATGGCTCGATTTCGGATATTGATGGCAGCGTTATGGTCTCTGTCAAGTTCACATCCACATTCACAGACGTGAGTCCTGGTAGATAGTGATTTCTTGACGACCTCGCCGCATTCAGAGCAATTTTGACTGGTATAGGCGGGATTTACTGCAACAGTTATCCTGCCAAATTTAGTCCCAAAATGTTCTAACCATTTCCTAAATTGATACCAACCAGCATCATTAATAGACTTAGCGAGACAGTGATTTTTCACTAAATTTTTAACTCTTAAATTTTCGTAGGCGACCAGGTCGTTAAACCGGATTACGCAACGTGCAAGTCTCTTTGCATGTTCCTCACGCTGCCTACTTATTTTAAGGTGCTGTCTACCTAGCCTATTGACCGCTTTTCTTCGATTGGATGAGCCTTTCTTTTTCCGGGAAACCCGGCGTTGATAAAACTTTAAGCGCTTTTCCCCTTTTCTATAAAATCGGGGATTAGGTTCGGAATGACCATTGGAATCTGTATAGAACTCTTTGAGTCCTACATCTAGTCCAATCATCTCACCGGTGTGCTCTATTTCCTCTTTCACGTTAACTGCAACGCAAAATTGGACATAGTACCCATCGGCTCGCTTTACTATCCTAACCCGATTAATTTGCTTTTTGTCGAAGCGCCATAAATCCCAGGTGCCTTTGAGTTTAAGCTTTCCAATCCCCTTTTTGTCCGTGAACGTTATCGATTTATTATCAGGGGATAATTTCCATCCTGATTTCTTGTATTCGACTGACCGAGCACGTCTTTGGAATTTTGGAAAACCCTTTTTCCCTGGGACTTTTTTCTTGCAGTTATCGTAGAAGCGAACAATCGATGACCATGCCCTCTCAGACGCAGCCTGACGAGCAGTAGAGTTTAACTCATTAGCAAAAGGGAACTCCTTAGCAAGGATTTTGGAATACCTGCTAAGGTCACTTTTCGAGGTTCCTTTATTGTCCAACCACAAACTAAGGCAGCTATTTCGGATGAATTTAACAGTCCGGATTGCCTCATCTATAGCTGAATATTGGGACTCTCTACCTTTGGCTTTAAACTCTAATATAATCACCGAATATCGACCTATTTTGAGATATTTTTATAATAACACACTAGTATAAAAGTGTAAAATACTAGTCAAGATTTTTTCACGGCGGCTAAAGACCCCTGCGTTCACGAAGTGTCGGCTACGGCGAGCCTTCATCCCCGCTCGCTTTGTGACGGGGCTTTCGGCTTTCGGGGATTTTTGTAAACATTCAGCCAGGCTCTACCCGATTAGCTATCAGGAATTTTATTCAAAATAGATACAAACGTCCCCAAAATAGGGAATAAATAAATATAGATTATATCCCTCATTTCTTAGCAACAGGATGGAGCAATCTACTCTCACTTTACCCCCCCAACTCACCACCTCTGAACCAATCCCAGTTGTTCAGACCTCCCAACTGCGCAAAGTTTACCGCACCGGCTTCTGGCTCAATCAAAAAATTGAATCCCTGAAAAATTGCTCCCTAACCGTCTATCAGGGAGAAACCTTTGGATTACTCGGTCCAAATGGAGCCGGGAAAACTACCCTGTTAAAAACCTTACTAGGAATTGTCCGTCCTACTGGCGGAGAAGGATGGTTACTGGGACATCCCCTTGGTAATGTTAAGGTCAAGCAGCGCATCGGTTACTTACCAGAAAACCCCTACTTCTATGACTATCTCACCGGCTGGGAATTTTTGCACTTTACCGCTGGACTATTTCAAATTCCCCATCAGGTAAAACGTAAACGTATTCCTAGGCTGTTAGAACTCGTAGGATTGTCCCAATCAGCAGCACGAAAGAAACAACTACGTCAGTATTCTAAAGGGATGCTCCAGCGCATCGGTATGGCCCAGGCTCTGATTAATAACCCAGAAGTAGTATTTCTCGATGAACCCATGTCCGGTCTTGACCCGATGGGACGCTACCAAATCCGAGAGATTATTATGTCTCTGAAAGCTCAAGGCAAGACTATTTTCTTCAACAGCCATGTCTTGTCAGATGTGGAGAAAATATGCGATCGCATCGCGATTCTCGCTAATGGGGAATTAATTTGTATGGGAGCGTTAGATGAACTTTTGGGTACCGATAACACCTACCGAGTTAAAGGCAAAGGTGGGAATATAGACATTATTAAACGGTGGCTGATGGAATTGGAATTTGAGGATGACTGCTGGTACGGTCAATTACGAGGGGAACCCCAAGAGTTTATAGCTTCTCTGAGACTGATGGATGCCCAATTGATGAGTATGACTTTAAATCGTCCTTCATTGGAAGAGTTTTTTATGAAGCAGTTGAATAATCCATCTGAGTAGGGAGTCGGGAGTAGGGAGTCGGGAGTCGGGAGTCGGGAGTCGGGAGTCGGGATCCAGCAGAATCCCTGAGACGGGCCGTTTGATATAATCGTTTAATGTTTGATAATACTTGCAAGTTCCTCGCTGAGAGCTTTTCCGAGGATTTTGCCTCCTGGTTACTTGGTGAAGCCATCACCATGACCCAACTCAGTCCATCTGAACTGTCCCTTGAACCCATTCGAGCGGATGCTTTGATTTTGCTGAATTCTGATGATTTTGTCCTTCACGTCGAGTTTCAGACTCAACCTGACTCAACTATGGCCTTCAGAATGGCAGATTACCGCCTGAGAGTTTTCCGCCGTTTTCCAAATAAGCAGATGCGCCAAGTGGTCATTTACTTGACCCGTTCAACTTCTGAACTCGTTGATCAGACAGCGTTTGAGATTCCTGGTACTCGTCACGAATTTGAGGTGATTCGGCTATGGGAACAATCGACTCAGCCGTTTCTGGAATCGACGGGGTTATTGCCCTTGGCTGTGCTGACACAAACCCCCGACGCTGCTCAAACCTTGCGTCAGGTGGCTGCAAGAGTTGAGACGATTCCAGAAATGAGGATACAGAGCAATGTGGCTGCGTCCGCTGGGATTCTAGCAGGGCTATTATTAAAGAGGGACTTGATTAACCAGGTTTTACGCAGAGATATCATGGAGCAGTCTGTAATTTATCAAGACATTAAGGATGAAGGCCGTCACGAAGGGGAACAATCTCTAATCCTCCGCCAACTCTTGCGTCGCATTGGCGAAGTGTCCCCAGAAATGCGATCGCAGGTTCAAGCCTTATCCCTCCCTCAGCTTGAAGCTTTGGGGGAAGCGTTGTTGGACTTTACGAAACCCGACGATTTGGATGAATGGATGCGTTCACTATCTGTTGCTGATAGTAAATCGAACTCGTAAGTTTAGCTTTGGGTGCGTCAGCCCTACGGGCATAACTGCGCTGACCGCACTACTTCTCAACTAAGATTAACGAGAATGCGATCGCCTTTGGCCACGCTTTGCGATCGCTGGTGACAACAGAATCATTGATTGTCAAGGTCTTTTTTTGCTCTAATTTCTTGAATGTCTTGCCAAAAATCAGATCTTGTCACATTTTTTAGAGACTGTTGAGGTTCTTGAGTATAATCACCAAAACCCAATCCTACATCTTGTAAAAAACGAATTGCATCAACTTGCGCTAATTCCTTAACTAAGGCATAATAGCCTTTTTGTCTTAATTCAATTGGTGTCATTTAAGATTCAGCCATTACTGCCCCTTGGTTTAATCATACCTCGAAGGGAATTGTAATCAATAGCTTAAGTTTAGCATTCGATCCCCATTTCATCGATGTCGAGTGATTCCCTTCAAAGTTGAAAGAGGCGTACGCATTTATGTAACGTCAGTTTTGGTTAAGCGTACGCACTTCTTTCCCAACAGTTTTTGGAGAGCGATCGCATCGCACTGCTTCAGGAAAGTCCCCATCCAGCAGAATCCCTGAGACGGGCCGTTTGATATAATAGTTCCATGTTCGATAATACTTGCAAGTTCCTCGCTGAGAGCTTTTCCGAGGATTTTGCCTCCTGGTTACTTGGTGAAGCCATCACCATGACCCAACTCAGTCCATCTGAACTGTCCCTTGAACCCATTCGAGCGGATGCTTTGATTTTGCTGAATTCTGATGATTTTGTCCTTCACGTCGAGTTTCAGACTCAACCTGACTCAACTATGGCCTTCAGAATGGCAGATTACCGCCTAAGAGTTTTCCGCCGTTTTCCAAATAAGCAGATGCGCCAAGTGGTCATTTACTTGACCCGTTCGACTTCTGAACTCGTTGATCAGACAGCGTTTGAGATTCCTGGTACTCGTCACGAATTTGAGGTCATTCGGCTATGGGAACAATCGACTCAGCCGTTTCTGGAATCGACGGGGTTATTGCCCTTGGCTATACTGACACAAACCCCCGACGCTGCTCAAACCTTGCGTCAGGTGGCTGCAAGAGTTGAGACGATTGCAGAAATTAGGATACAGAGCAATGTGGCTGCGTGCGCTGGGATTCTAGCAGGGCTATTATTAAAGAGGGACTTGATTAACCAGGTTTTACGCACAGATATCATGCAGCAGTCTGTAATTTATCAAGACATTAAGGATGAAGGCCGTCACGAAGGGGAACAATCTCTTATACTCCGCCTTCTCGCACGTCGCATCGGCGAAGTGTCCCCAGAAATGCGAGCGCAGGTTCAAGCCTTATCCCTCCCTCAGCTTGAAGCTTTGGGGGAAGCGTTGTTGGACTTTACGAAACCCGACGATTTGGATGAATGGATGCGTTCACTATCTGTTGCTGATAGCAAATCCGACTCGTAAGTTTAGCTTTGGGTGCGATTGGCCTACGGCCACGCTACGCTCCGGAAGCGTTTCGGCAAAGCCGACGCTACGCGAACGCAAAGCGTGGCCAAAGGCCTCAGCTTCCGCTAAAAGCGATCAGCCCTACAGAAATAGCTACGTTTAGCACACTACTTCTCAACCAAGATCAACTAAGTTAGCGTACGCTTCTTTTTCATGCTGCTCCCGCTAAGTGTTGATGGAAATAATATTAGCTAAAGCTCGCAGTGCATCATTAATTGATTTTTGATCTGGAAACATTTCAGCAACATCGTTATCTAACTTAACAATGTTGCTACCTTCCCTATATCTCTGAGCATATTTACCGCGTATGCCTTTGCTGAAATCGTATTCATCTAGCAGATCCTGATCTTGTTGATTCTTAATAGTCATTGTTCTCCTCGTATTTCCTTTTCTCTGGTGATGTAGCCAAACGAGCACGCTTTAAGCCTGATCGATTACTATTGACTTAAAGTCGGGTTTGCCGGATTATGGTTATTTGGAATTATGGAAGTCATCAAGCTAGGAAAAAAAGGTCAAGTCTCTATTCCCAAAGCAATTCTCAAGCGTCTAGGGTTAGAGGGTGAAACTATGCTACTGGTAGAGACTACTGCTGATGGTGGAATTATACTGCGTCCTGCGGGAGTGTATCCGATTGAGATGTATACAGAGGAACGGATTGAGGAGTTTTTATCAGGCGATCGCTTAACGAACGAAGAAGCCGAACAGCTAATGGGCCAACTTAAAGATGCTGAGTAGGAAAGATACATGCGCGTGTTCCTGGATGCCAATGTAATCTTTGCAGCCGCTATTAGTCCTGATGGTCGCTGTAACGTTTTGTTTGAGTTAGCTTCTGCTGGGTATTGTGCTTTGCTAACATCGCCTCACGCCTTGGAAGAAACACGGCGTAACATTACAGCTAAGTATCCCGAAGCTTTGACACGATTGGAAAGGTATTTAATCCTCAAACTAATTATTGTTGGAGAAGCACCGGTTTCACGAGTTAATTGGGCCATGGAGATGGGGCTACCTTGGAAAGATGCTCCTATTTTAGCGACAGCAGTAGAGAATAGGGCAGACCTTTTGGTAACGGGTGATAAGAAGCATTTTGGTTCGTTTTACGGTCAGATATTAGAGACAGTAACGGTGGTGGATCTACGAGACGCGATCGCACTACTTCTCAATCAAGATTAACGAGAGTGCGTTCGCGTAGCGTGACATGCAGGTCACGCTACGCGAACGCAAATTATTAGACAATTAAAAAGATCAGCCAATTGCAAAAAACACAATCGTGGCTACCAAAACTTTTACATCAAGGTAACTACTTGTTAATATTGTCGCAGAGATGGCGATCGCTCTCCTCAATATTGGGGTTATTCTCCAAATAGTCACGCACCCAATTGCAACCGCGTAGGAGCAAATAATCCAGGTTTAAATTCCACAGAATCACCTTTCCGTTACGACTAGTCCAGACAAGGCTATTGCCATCAGGACTGAAATCTACTATAATCTGTTCGTGATCTGTATACCCTTTCAGGGTACTCAGCAAAGCGCCGTTTCTTTCCCAGAGTTTTACCGTACCATCCCTACTAGCGGAGGCAATCATCTGCCCATCGGGGCTAAAGGCTACGCTATTGACGTCATCATCATGTCCTTGGAGGTCGCGCACAAAGGTTCCGTCTGGCTTCAAGAGACTGAGTTTAGGCTCACTACTTCCTAAGGCAATCATCTGACCATCGGGGCTGAACGCTACGCTTTTAACGTCATGTCCATATGCTGGCAGGGTGGTTACAAGGGTGCCGTCTAGCTTCTGAAGCAAACCTGGAACACTCCCAGCGGAAGCAATCATCTGACTATCCGGGCTAAATACTATATAAGTAGCATCAGGACCAAAGTCTTTGAGATTATGTATAAAGCTACCGTCTGGCTTCCAGAGCTTGATAACACCACTCCCCGCTGAAGCAATCATTTCGCCATTAGGGCTGAACACTACACTATCGACAGAATCGCTATGTCCTTTGAGGGTGCGTATTAAAGTCCCGTCTGGTTTCCACAGCTTTACCATTTTGTCGCTACTCGCCGAGGCAATCATTTCGCCATTAGGGCTGAACACTACACTATTGACAGAATCGCTATGTCCTTTGAGGGTGCGTATTAAAGTCCCGTCCGGTTTCCACAGCTTTATGGTTTTGTCCCGGCCTGCTGAGGCAATCATTTCGTCATTAGGGCTGAATGCTACGCTATTGACAGTATCCCTATGTGCTTTGATAATACCTTCTTTAGTGTTGTCCAGCTTCCAAAGTTTGACAGTACTGTCTGTGCTTGCCGAGGCCAGGGTCTTACTATCTGGGCTGAATGCTAGTCTGTGGACAGAACCGCTATGTCCATAGAGGGTGCGCTCCAAGGTGCCGTCCGTTTTCCAGAGTTTTACCGTTTTGTCCCAGCTTGCTGAGGCAATCATTTCGCCGTTAGGGCTGAATGCTACACTAGTGACATAATCGTTATGTCCTTTGAGGGTACCTATTAAAGTCCCATCTGGTTTCCACAGCTTTACCGTGTTGTCCTGGCTTGCTGAGGCGAGGGTGTTGCTATCTGGGCTGAATGCTAGGCTGTAGACAGAACCGCTATGTCCATAGAGGGTGCGTATTAAAGTCCCGTCTAGTTTCCACAGCTTTACCGTGTTGTCGCTACTCCCCGAAGCAATCATTTCGCCATTAGGACTGAACACTACACTATCGACATGTTCGCTATGTCCTTTGAGGGTGCGTATTAAGGTTCCATCTGGTTTCCAAAGTTGTACTTTTCCGTCAGCACGAGCCACGGCAATTCTCTTTTGATCGGGGCTGAATACTACACTCCGAACAACCTGAACATAAGGCCTTTCGTTCCCAGGCCGAAAGCCAGCATCTTTGAGAGTTTGTAGCAAGGTGCCATCAAGCCTCCTGATTTCGATATTGTCCCAATTGTCCGAACTTAACGACCAGGTAAGAAACTTACCCTCTTGGGTAGTGAAAACCCTTCCCCGCTGTTTTGAGTTGGCTTCTAAGATACCATTTCTGTTCCAAACTTTGACTGTACTATCTCCACTCGTGGCAGCAATCCGCTCACCATTAGGACTGAAAACTACGCTCATCACCCGACTGCTATGTTCTTCCAATCGGTTGCTTTCTCTTATACCATGCACCGCCTGTAGTAGTGTTCCTCTTACTTGATTTTGTAGCTGATTTTTTGGCTTGAATAACAGCAAAAGTGGTTGCTGTAGTGACTTTGCTGCCCTTAAACTATCGACCAAGGCTTGTAACTGGTTCGAGGGCAAGTTGGCTTCTGAGGCTTCTTGAGAAGCCCTAACTTGACCTATCAGCGCCTCCCTTTGAGCAATGAAAGATAAAATGGTCAACCCGCTCAATCCCAGCATTACGCCCAATGCAATTCCCCAATTCCTTTGGGTATTTCGCCGTCTTCGCTTAATACTTTGTTGTATAAATTCCGCTTCTACTTGGTTTAACCAATTGTTATTAGGAGATTTGAGTACTTCTTGATTTAATACATCTAAATAGGGGTTAGCATTCCAAAGAAACTTTGCTTGTTGCTGATTATTCCACTCTAAGGCGGATGGAGTTAAACGACGTTGTAATTCTAGATTTTTCTCTTGTTGAACCC
>NZ_JAAHHW010000105.1 GCF_010692325.1 Moorena sp. SIO3I8
TCTGAGCCTATGACGTTCGGGACTATGGAATGTCCGCAAGTGGTTACTATCAAGTGCGCTACTATCTGCTCTTCTCGATCCCCCCAGGAGAGTTTGTTGATAGTAACCTCACGGGAACGTTCTACATGGTTGCTGATAATCCTTTAGGACCATTTTCTGCTCCAAGGGCGCTCTGGGCTGATTCAGTGAAGCGGCTCTATTCCGGGAAACTGGTACAAGGTCCTGATCAGATCTGGTACTTTATGTCATGGCGTAATTTCGCTCTAGACGGGAGCTTTCTCGGCGATATCAGCGAACCTCTGCCGATCACAGTTGATGAGGAGGGCAATTTGATAGTGCTTGAACCAGCAATGGTTCATTAGACGTCTTCGGGAATTCAGCAATAGGCAATCGGAAACGAGGAAGAGGAATGATAGGGGTTCTCAGTTTGATGAGGTACATACTAAATTTATTCCCTCTCCTCTGTCGGTTCTCACTTCCATAGACGAAATGCTTAAGGGGGCACGGCCTGTGCCCCTAAAATTAATATGGTCAGTAACCAATTACCAATTACCGATTACCCATTACCCATTACCGATTACCAGAATGACTTTGCCTAACTGGATTACCTTTTCTCGCTTACTGGGGTTGCCCTTTATCCTATACTTCCTGAATCACCCAACTGACCAAAGCCGCTGGATCGGTTTCGGGATCTTTCTCCTTGCTGCTGGAACGGATTGGTTAGATGGTTATCTAGCTCGTAAACTGAACCAAATTACTGATTTAGGCAAATTCCTTGACCCATTAGTCGATAAATTTTTGGTACTCGCGCCCCTACTAGCATTAATTGAGCTAGGTCAGGTCCCCGCTTGGGGAGTCTGTTTGATTTTGGCACGGGAGTTAACGATCGCAGGTTGGCGAGTTAACCCCAAGTTATCCGGTAGCGCTAGCATACAGGGAGCCAATATCTGGGGTAAACTCAAAACCGTTAGTCAAATTAGTGCGATCGCACTTTTAATTGCACCAACTCCCGACACCTGGATCATCCCATCCCTAGTCCTTTTCTGGCTATCGGTGGTCCTAACCTTAATCTCTGGTTTAGTTTACCTGTTACCTGCTAATATCTGGTCATCAACGGCAAAATCCACGTCAGCTTGATCCCGACCTGAAGCGAGATAATCATTCTCGAAGGAATCCTTCAGTCCGGAAAGCAAATCATACTCCGGTTGCCAGTTAAGTTCCGTCTTAGCCTTATGGATATCAGCAAAAAAGTGCTGTAATCGAAATGGGAAAGCCTTGCGCTTACCAAAATCAAACTGCTTCGGGTCATAATGCACGAGCTTGACCTCATCAGCCGACTTACCACAGGCCATAGCACAGGTTCGTGCTAAACCATCAAAGGTGACATAGCGTTCCCCGGACACATTGTAAATTTTACCAATCGCTTCCTTATTCCCCAATACTGCTGCCATTGCCCTCGCCAAGTCCTGACAATGACCTAACTGAGTAATGTGCATGCCATTACCAGGGATGGGAATAGTGCGATCGCGAACAATCCGGTCAAAAAACCAAGCCTCCACATCATTATAATTTTGGGGACCATAGATATAAGTTGGACGAATCCCTGTAAACGGCACCCCAAGTTCTTGTAGGTAAGCCTCAGTATGATGTTTACCCTTGTGGCGAGAATTGGGATCAACTGGATCTCCTTCGAGATGGGGTAACTGATCTGACTTCAAGTACACTCCAGCCGAACTCATATACACAAAATGCTGCACCTGGTCTTTAAAAATTTCCACTAACGGTTGAGTATCACTCAACTCCCGACCATTATTATCGAAAATTCCATCAAACTCTTGAGACGATAACATTTCCTTGAGCTGATTGGGATCCTTGCGATCGCCATGAATCTGTTGGACTCCTGGCAGTGGCGCTGGCTTATTACCCCGATTGAACAGCACCACTTCATGACCCATCTCCACCAAAACCTTGGTTAAATAAACCCCAACAAACCGGGTACCACCCATGATTAAAATTCGCATGGTCACTAATTACTAAAAACTTTGATTCACTGATTTATTAATTACCTCTGGGCGGACTTTGTGCCTTCGTGGTTCTAAACCAAACCACCCATAGCATGGTCAGGACTTGGGCACTTACTCTACTAGTAGGGGCACCCTACTACCTAAGGGGGTTTGGTGCCCAGTTTTGGGTAAGTCCTGATACCTTAAAGTCGCAACTGAGTCACAGCAATATTACCCGAAAAACACACATCTACATCAGTACCAGGAGCGCGATCGCGTTTGTCATACTCCCCCTCATAATAGTAGTGATCCCCCTCCACACGATACTTTGTCGGTAACGGTTGAGTACTCGGTTCACAAAATACCACCTCTGGCTCAGGTGACCCCGGTTCCAAGTGAGGTAAATTCACATTCCAGTAAGTACCAGCAGCAATCGGACGATTCAACAAATCCGCCAACACCCTAGCTGTCCAACGACTCGCCACCTCCCAATTAATAACCCAAGGTTTTTTAATCCAGTGGGAAATCGCAATACCTGGTATTCCCTGTATCGCCGCTTCCCTAACCGCCGCCACTGTACCAGAAATGTAGACATCAACCCCCAAGTTACCGCCAGCATTAATACCTGACAGAACCCACTTTACCTCTGGTATAATATGTGATATTGCAAGGCGAGTACAATCCGCTGGGGTACTAGAGACTGCATACTCATAGTCTGACCGACGTTGGACGTGAATCGGTTTATATGTAGTCACCTGATGGCCACAGCCTGAATGATGCTCCTTCGGAGCGATAATTACAAAATTACCGTTACCGTTGACCGCTTGCTCTAGTGCTTTAATTCCGGGAGCATCTATCCCATCGTCGTTCGTTAGGATTATAGTCATTAGTTTAGTCGTTAGTGGTTAATCATTAACAGCTGAGTATGGGAAACGATCTAATCCAAGCCAAACTATCAAGGAATATCGAAACCGTATTAGAAACTTAAAACCAATCATCTCAAATTGCTTGAGCATTTGCACCCTTATACTTCCTTTGGGTATAAACTTAGCTTTTGGTTTAGCTATTGAACTTAAGCTCTGATCTCCGTACAGAAGAGCGAGCTAATAGCTGTTTACCCAGGAAAGTAGCCCGTAAGCTGACCGCTCAATGGGTATAGCTGCCCATGATCAGCCATCTGACAACCTCAGCTCAAAATCTTTCAAGCAACTGTTATGGCAAGTCAGGGATACATCTACAACTTTCAACCTATTGGCAAACCAGGATTATGACTCAAAATAGCAAAAATCAGCCATCTACCCACTCTCAGCCAACTGTTAATTTTACCGAAGAAGAGCTGCAAGATATCTTACGCTATGCTAACGAACACGGTATTAATCCTTTTAGACTAGTCAAAGCCATTGCCCAAAATCGGAAACAGAGAATTGCCCAAGCTCACAATAGGCAGATTCGAACCAGGGAAACTGTTTGTCAATAGAGCCGCAGTTATTAAACTCAAGGCGCTGACTTTATTCGCCGTCAGCTTCTTTAACAAGAAGTGGTGGAGGGCATTACCATGCTACTCTATCCATAGTTAGTAAGGGTAAGCCAAGACACAATTTTTTATCCTTATATCTTCTCTCAGAGAAGATATAAGGATATATTGAAAGAGTAATGGTAAGGTCGATACCATTATAAAAACAAAAACTAAGAAATAATTGACGACTATTAAATCCCTGAGAACTGGTGTTTGTAATTTAGATTATGATCTACAAGTTCAAAAAATCCGGTTAGTCAGGATTTTAAAATACAGTAAGTTACTCAAACCTTTGGCCATTTTAGTTAATTTTAAATTAAAACTACCCTTTATTTTAAATTTGAATTAACGGGTTAACATCCTTGAAAAAAAGGATTAAACGGCAAAAAGTACGTTAAAACCTGGATAGAAAAAAAAAGTAACCGTTATACCAGGGCTATTTCATTATGGTCTGAGATGGGCTGGTGCTAATAGAGATGCAATTCCAAATTGAACCTGGGGTTAAAACAACGGGAATAGCTAGTGTTAAATGTAGTCAATTTTTTTTGGTCGCAGAATTAACTGATAGAGGGTTTTACATTCGGGATGCTCTAACTAGCTTCTGGTAGTGAATAGGTTCATACTCTAGGAAAAAAAGACTCTCCTAGTACAATCAAAGCTACAATCAAAGATTTAAGTTCCCATCTAAAAGATTTAAGTTCCCATCTAATTTTCACGCATCAGTACCAACAAAGGGGTTCAGGCACTAAACTATTAAATTTAAATGGGCGACAGGTTAGTAGGGGAGGGTGGAATTAAATTATCTACGTAACTGGTGAACGATAACACTCAACAGTCCACAGCTGACAGTATTATCAGTCTTCACCTTTATTTACTTGTTGGTTCATTAGAGTTGGTTCATTAGAATGTGGTTAACCACTATCACTTCACTGCTAGGCTAGGAAGTGTCCAAGCAGTCCCAGATCGTCACTACTGCGTATCATTACCTTCAATCTCAGCTTAAAGAACCCTAATGCAGACTACAGCTTATAGTGAGCTTTTCCCACTATTTAATACAGCTAGCCCAGAAACCTTAGAATGGTTTGAATCCATTGCGGTGGAGCATGAGTACCCGACCGACCGAGCTATCATCATGGAGGATGCTTGGGGTAATGCTGTTTACTTTATTGTCTCCGGCTGGGTTAAAGTGCGACACTTACGCGGTGAAAACGATGTCACACTGGCAATTTTGGGTCGGGGTGACTTTTTTGGTGAAATGGCAATTCTTGATGAATCTCCCCGCTCCACCGATATCGTTGCCATGTCGAACGTGCGACTACTGACCATTTCTGCGCAACGCTTTATTCAAACTCTCTTTAAAGATCCCCAGTTGCACCATCGCATGTTACAACTGATGGTGCGGCGGTTACGTCAGAGCAATGTTCGGTTGCAAAATCGCTATCAGCCTCCAGCGGTTAATTTAGTCAATACTCTAGTTGGTCTGGCAGACAATTACGGTGAAATCACTGAAAAAGGCACAGAAATATATAACATTTCCTATCAAGACTTAGCTGATATCACAGATATCAGTGTGGAGGATACTACCAAAATTATGGAAAAGCTGGAGAGTAAGGGCTGGATTAAGACTGACCCGGAGCAGCAGACTATGCGCTTGATGAATATCAAGCCGCTAACTCAGCTTGTCAGACGAAGTAGCTCATGAGGCAAGATTAGCTCTAGGTGCTACCTGCGCCATCAGGGAGGCGTGGGCCTTGGTTAGGAGATTTGGCTGAATTTACCAATATCGAGCTTGATAGATTACTTAATATAAGCTAATATTTCTTCATAAAGTTAAATAAAACTTAAATTAATTAACCTATCTACACCTGTATGGTAGAGACTTACTCTCGGAGCATGTAGATAGATTACGTCTAGCTTCTTCCCAAAAGCTAAAAACTTTCTGTAAGATAGCAGAATCAGTTTTTATTTGTGATAGATACACCATCTTAAGTTTTGTTAGCTCTCAATCAAGCTAATTTAGAAGATTTTTGGAGGACTATAATATGCGGATAGCTCAAGTTTCCCCCTTATGGGAGAGAGTTCCCCCACCAGGGTATGGTGGGATAGAACTAGTTGTGAGCCACCTCACGGATGAATTAGTTCGTCGCGGTCACGATGTCACTCTATTTGCCTCTGGAGATTCGATCACTAAGGCAAAACTAGACTCTGTGGCTCCTCAGGCTTTGCGCCTTGACCCCTCCGTAGAGGTACCGCTAATTTACGAGCTACTGCAATTGACTCAAATTTGCGAGGTCGCTGATCAGTTTGACTTAATTCACCTTCACTTAGGACCAATAGCCTTTTTGGTTATGGAAAGGATTAAGACCCCTGTGGTTTTTACCATGCATGGTCGCTTTGGCCCTAATATTAGCAAGATTTATGAGCGATACCGCCACATACCCCATATTAGCATCAGTAATCATCAGCGGTCATCCGGACCGGATATGAATTACATTGCCACCGTTTACAATGGTGTTCAGATTGACGATTATCCGTTCAATCCTGAAGCAGCTGACCCCCCCTACTTGGCATTTTTGGGTCGTTTGTCACAAGAGAAAGGACCTCATCATGCGATCAGAATTGCCCGTGAAACTGGGTGGCGGTTGAAAATGGCAGGCAAGGTTGATACAGTTGACCGGAAGTTCTTCGAAGAAGAAGTTGCTCCTCAAATTGACGGTGAACAAATTCAATTCTTGGGTGAAGTGACTCATGAACAGAAGGTGGAATTAATATCCAAAGCCAGCTTGACCCTATTTCCGATTACCTGGCCTGAACCTTTTGGTTTGGTGATGATTGAGTCGATGTGTGTTGGGACTCCAGTGATTGCCACGAGATTTGGCTCTGTACCGGAGGTGGTGGCCGACAAGAAAACTGGGATAATCTGTGCCACTCCTGAGGATATGAACGCTGCCATTCCAGAGGCTCTTAAACTCTCTCGCGAAGAATGCCGTAAGTATGTCGAAGAGTTCTTCAGTGTTCCCAAGATGGTTGATGGCTATGAAGCGGCTTATCAGAAACTGCTAGAACAGCATAGCTGAGTGTGTGTATACAAGGACTTGCCAGTTGACACTCAGCACTCGCTACTCGGTACTTAGGACTGTAACAAAAAAAATATGGCTGGGTGAATTAGACTTCACCCAGCCAATTTAGTTCCAAATATTTAGTCTCAAATACCCTAACAAGGAATTAAACGATTCCCTGCCAATTGTTTGTGGAGGTTGCTCCAGTGTATGCCTTCGAGACTGGGTAACACCAGGTGGGCTGCTCCAACTCGTTCAACCGGACCAAGTCCCACAGCCCACATACCAGCAGCTAGAGCGGCTTCGACACCAGATCCGGCATCTTCTACTACTACACAATAAGCGGGTTCCAATCCCAACTGCTGTGCTGCGTGCAAGAAGAGATCTGGTGCTGGCTTAGAGCGGGTCACACTGTAGCCATCAGAAATGGAATCAATGCGATCGCTAATACCCAATCGTTCCATAACTTCCTTGGCATTTTTGCTACCGGAGCCAATGGCAACTTTTATACCAGCTTGCTTGAGTTCAGTCAATAAGTCTAGGGCTCCAGGTAGTAAGTCAGCCTTAGAGATGTTCTTGATCAATTCCAGATAGTACTTATTTTTGCGATCCATCATCTCTTGGAGTTGCTCTTCTGTGGCTGAGCGACCGTTCAAAAGTTCCATCAGGGACTCTCGACGTGAAAGACCCCGCAGTGCTTCGTTGGCCTCGCGATTAAAGGGAATACCCTCTTCATCAGCTAGTTTTTGCCAAGCTTGGTAATGATATTCTGCGGTATCAGTGATTACGCCATCTAAGTCAAAAATCACACCCTGGATTTGAGCTGGAGAGCCGGGGGGTCGAGAACTTGAGGAGATGGTAGTCCCAGATTGTGCTGTTTGAGTACTGGTTTCTGGATTGAGATCAAACTCGTACTTTTGTCCACGCCATTGCAGCTTAAACTTCAGACGTGTCCAGCCTGGTAGAAAGTGGGGAGTAGCAACCGGTCCGTTGTCTGTGAACTTGATCCCAGCACATCCAAAGATTATAGCTTGCCATAGACCACCACCGGAAGCAGCATGAATTCCTTCATGAGCGTTACGCCGCACATTTTCTAGGTCTACCATCGCTGCCCGCATAAAGTGTACATAAGCTTCCTCGGTCTTTCCTAATTCACAGGCGAGGATGGCGTGAACCGCAGGACCGAGGGACGAACCATAGGTGTGATCGGTGCGAGGAGAATAGTAGTCCCAACTTCGTTGCAAAATTTCCCGATATTTGTCTGGGTTAGAGGTTACGCCGTACTGCTCCCGCATCAGGTATAGCAACATCAAGACATCTGGCTGCTTGAGTACTTGCTTTTTAGTTGCTCCCTCAATGCCAAGGATAGCCTGCATGGAACGGGTACGTGGCTCGTAATCTTCCAGGTTGATGTCTTCAATTTGGAAGAACCCCTCACACTGTTCGATTAAGTTCCTTTCATGGTCATAGGGTATCCACATCCGACGGATAATTTCAGACCACAGACTAACTCGGCTTGGAGTTAGCTCCAGTGTTTCTTCCAGTTCTTTAGCTTTCTGTGGATGTTCCCGGCGTAACCAGTCTAGGACAAACTGAGCAGTCTCTAGGTGCCATTGAACCATGCGGTTGGTGAAGGCATTGTTGTCTACCCCTTCGTGGTATTCGTCCGGACCAATCACATCCCGGAGTTCATAGCGCTCCCGTTTACCATTCCACTCAACCCGAGTTCCCCAGAATACCGCTGTATCTAGGATAATTTCAGCACCGTAACGTACCACCCAGTCATCATCACCGGTAGCTTGCCAATATTTCCAGATACCATAGACTACATCAGTAGTGATGTGGAGTTCGCGATCGCCACACCAAATTCGGATTGGGTCTCCATCCTTCTCAGCGGAGAGAACCCAGCGAGGGGTTACTTCGTCACCGGTGTCAGCACTTTCCCAGGCGTAAACGGCTCCCGGATAGCCCTGAAGCTTAGCTTTACGCCTTGCCCCAGGTAAAGTATGGTAACGGTAGGTCAGCAAATTCCTGGCAATCTGGGGCTGAGTTAATATCATCAGGGGCAGCATAAAAATTTCTGTGTCCCAGAAAACGTGACCCCGATAGCCAAAACCAGAAAGGGTTTTAGCGGGAATATTCACCCGGTCATCATGACGGGGAGCACAAATGAACAGTTGGAACAAATTGTAGCGTATAGCAATCTGAGCGTTGAGGTCCCCTTCAATGACAACATCGCTATCTTGCCAAATCTTATCCCAAGCTGCCTCATGTCGAGAGAATAGGGTGAGATAATCCGGTTGGTTGACCAGGTGTTCCTGGGCTACCTTTTCTGGGGTTTCGGTGTCCCGGGATGTGAACACACTAATTACTTTATCCAGGGTAACCAGCTGTCCTGAGCGCACTTGTAAGGTAGTGGCTAAGGTGGGGTGACCTTCACAGCCCTTGAGCTGTATTTGGGCATCATCAACACCACTTACACTGACTCTCGAAGCCATACCCAGTTCGATCGCAGTATGACGGGTGCGAACGTGTAACCAGATACTTCCTTCGGATGTCTGGTTAGTTCCAGTTGAAATCTGACCCTGTTTCAACCATTCCCAGTGGAGCACCCCTTGGTTATCTGGGTAACCATTGATGCTGGCTTGAATTTCGATTGCCCCATCGAAATCCACCGGAGTGATTTGACAGCGAAGGGCTAATACATGGTCATCAGCCATACTGGCAAAACGCTCGATATGGATATCGATAGTCTTACCACCAGGAGTACGCCAACGCACATCACGAGTTAGCTTGCCTCGATGCAGGTCAAGTTGACGTTCGTAGTGCAAGATCTCGCCTTGATCAAGACGAAAGCGTTCACCTTCTACAACTATCACTATAGGTAGCCAATCAGGACAATTAGCCAGTTCAGTATAGACAACTGGCACATCGTCGTAGACACCATTAATCAATGTCATTGGCCATGCAGCGTGATACCCTTCCTCAAAGCTACCTCGGGTACTGAGGTAACCATTGCCAATGGTAAAAACGGTTTCCTTGTAGTGCAATTGAGTCGGATCAAACTTGGTCTCAGTTACTGTCCAGTCGCTGTAGATGTGGTTAGAGCTAGATGGGGACGATACTTTGGCATCCATAGTTAGTCGTTAGTGTTGCTGTGGTGGGTGGTTCCTTGAGTGAGGTCAAACGCTTCCCTTCGCTTGTGGGGTATAGGGTGTAGGGTTTAGGGAGTAGGAGAGAGGGGTGATGGGGGTGTGAACAGAAGATGGCACAACGCCACCCTTGAAACTCGGATCACTAACACCAGATTTTACCCATACCCCATACCCAACAATCTAAACCCCTGCTGTCAAGGGAAGGCTACTAGCAATTAATTGAAATAGTTATTGGCTCAGGCAGATTGCCCATAATTAGTGAATTCACTAATAATTTGCGATTTCCGCATTAACTGACCCATGAACAAATCTTTGGTTAGCTGTTGGTAGCCAACATCGGAGGATGAGTTTAGGTCAGTTAACGATATGAAGCTTAATAACTAGTAATTTCTATAACTAGTAATTTCTAGAATCAGCCTCCATCGTTCCATGAGTTTTCTACAACTCCGATTAGGAGTAACGTTTGTCGGACTTCGTTCCACTCCCGCGAACGGCAATGTTGTAAAGGCTTGTGGGGCTAGCAGCACATTTTTCCCTCACATTAACTACTAGGGACAGGGCTACGAGCTGGCGGTCATTCGTAGGTCTCGTAACCATTACAACCAGCGGACTAATGTCCATCGCGGTGCATCTTAGCTAGGAAATTCCCGATTAACCGGAAACTACCAGGGAATTAACTAAGAGTGAGTTCTTATTAGCTTAAAATCAGTAGAATTTGAATGCTTTTAAGCATTACTTTAGAAACAGTCAGCTCAACCATTCAGTTGTGATGCTTTCTGCTCCCCCTCCTCACTTTTTTATAGCCCATAATCTCTGATTAACGCGAGCTATGCTCGGCTAGTAACTTTGCCGCTCTGGGTTTGTAAATCAGATAGAACAAAGCTTCTAGGTAGCGCAGCAAAGCTTCTCGGCTTTCTTTAGAGGTTTCGCTCCAGAATCCGTAAATTTTTGCGAGTGAGAGCAGCTGCTTGGTATGCAACTGCCAATTGTATTTATCCCGAACTCGCTTAATACCTGCGTGAGAAATTTTCTGCCAGTAGTCAGGGGTGTGTTCGCACTTTGAAATAAATTGCTGAATTTTTTCGGCAGTCCCTTGCAAGTCTGTGGGGTTAATGAGAAACCCATTATCGCCGTTTTGAATAATCTCTGATGGTCCACCAAATTGAGTAGCAAATGTTGGTAAACCGGAGACCATGGCTTCTAAAACCGTGAGACCAAAGGCTTCAAAGCGAGCAGGATGGACTAAAATTCCCCCCAAATCAGCAATCACTCGGTAGGATTCGCCGATATCGGGGGTGGTCAGACGTAGTCCGATCCATCGAATTTTGCCGTGAAGATGGTATTGCTCAATTAGCTGGTTGAGCTTCTCGATTTCCCCTTTCTCTTCTGGATCAGTGGCGTCCTCAACCCTGACATGGCTAGTGATTAAAATTAGGTTGCACTGTTCCTGAAGTTCTTTTGAACTGGCAAAGCATTCCACTAAGCCACTCAGATTCTTGATTGAGTTTAGGGGCGCAATGCTGAGAATCGGGCGCTGGTTAGGACTGTTGAGATAGCCGATAATTTCGGGGTCTTCCTTGGTCAACAGCAAGTCTTTAACCCGTTCACTGTCGTCGGCAATCCGGTCTGATGTCTGAGTGTAGGGAAAGAAAATGTTTTCGTTGACCCCTGGTGGTACCACATTAAATTTGGGGCTGAATAACTCAATCCCATTCACCACATGATAAAGTTCAGGCATACTGAAAGACTTGTAAGACTCGTAGTAGCCTACACTGTTTGGTGTTCCCACAAGCTCCTCATAGGTACTGGTCAGAATGAAATCTGCTGAATTCATCGCAATTAAATCAGCGGTGAATTGTATGGAGAAGTTATATTGGGACTCAAAGTCTTTCCAGTAGAGGTCACTAAACAGATATTTAGGCTTTTCCATGGTGTGAGCAATACTGCCATGGATAGCGTTTAGGCGTCGAGCTAGCAGAAACGCAACTAAACTCCCATCGGAATAGTTTCCGATAATTAAGTCTGGACGACCCTGGAATTCTTCTAGCAGGGCTTTTTCTGAATCTAAGGCAAAGGATTCGAGATAGGGCCAGATCTCAAATTTGGAAATCCAGTTGTCGGTGACGTTTGGGTTAAATTCCTCGAAAGGAACCCGCAAAATCCAACCGTTGCTGGTGCCTTGGATTTTTTCTAGGCGTAGATTGCACTGGGTACCTTCACAGTTGGGAATTAGGCGAGTCAGAACGATCACCTTTGGTTCGACACCCAGAACGTCAAGACCTGAGAGTTTAATATTGTTTTGGATTGTTTGTTCCAGGCTACTGGCTTGGTCGATGACGTATGCCACTTGACCAGCGGTTTCGGGAAGACCCAAGACTCCTTCTTGGCCAACCCAGCCATGAACGGAAACCAGAACAACCCGAAATATCAGGGGAATACGAGAAATAAAGGCTTCGAGTACTGCATGATCAGGAGCGTCCATTAACCGCTCGAGGAGTTCTAGGGTTTCGCGCACCCGACCAGCAGTGTTACCCCAACCTGCTTCAAAACCGAGAACTTGAAGCTCGAAGCGAAACTTTTCATAGGGGGTGTGAGCTGGTAGCTCTCCCACTAATGTTAGTGCTTGCTTAACCTTTTCAAAGAGTTGGGTAGTTGAGTCAATCCGGTTATTGAGCAGTAATGGTGTGTGGTCGTAGTGGTGCGCTTGTAAGTTTTTCAACAGCTCCTCTAGCCACTGCTCAGAGTCAGCAAATAATTGGCTAGATAGGTAACGGTTAAGAAACTCCAGCCCATTGCCAATCTTTCTCGGGTCACGAATTGTAGGAGTATTTTTGTAAAACGGACCAACATCAATTTCTAGCAGACCCCCTTTTTCTGGGAAGTAGCGCTTAACCCAGCGATCGCGTAAGCTTAGTAACTCCTCCACTGGCATTGGTTCAAAACTGGTCAAATCCGCTGCCAGCCGATAGATTTCTTGAGAAGCAACCCTTGTCCGCAGGAGAAGCCAAAGGTTTTTCTCTTCCAGAATAATTTCGTGGGTATAGTTCAGTAGTTCGGCGATAGAGGAAGTTCTTTTAAAGTAAGCAGGCTTGTCATGAGTAGTGCAGTAATTATCAAACGCTTGCAGAATCTGATTCCTTAGAAAGTACTGCTCTTGTTCAGATCGCAGTTGGCTGATAAACTGACGCAAATCAGCTTTCTCGTTACTTTGGAGAACAGCTCGTAACAAACTAGACATAGTAACTTAGCGTGTCTTGTCCATGGTGGGTCTGTAACCTACTCCCGCTCTAGCCCTTGGCTAGCAGGGAGTAGGATTGTCGTCGGAGATTGGCTCACTCCTTGGGATCTTCTGGCAGTGGGGCAATCGCTTACCCCACTATCGTGATTTGAATTAGGGCGGGGTGTGCCAAGCTTTAAGTAAGCAACCGCCATATTTACATGATTCCCCTAGATCGACAAGGCAGTTGGAAAATACATGGAAACAATTAAGCTTTTAATTATGATTAAAATAATTTTGCTAGGTGTGCTTGACCCATGAAGAATTAAATTCGCCACAGGTTGCACCTGCCGATACCCCACCTACACTTAAACACCCTGAACAATAGGTTTCAACTCCCACGCACTAATGGTCAAGACAGCTTGCCGATCATCGGCACTCAGCAAGTATAAAGGAAGTGCGTGGGAGATCAGCGCTCAGTGGTAAGGGTCAATTCTATGAAAGCCTTACCTTTGTCAAATCGGACAAATTTATAGCGCTATGCTTTGTCTTTTCCCTTTGCTATTAACTGGATGAGCTTTCGATCACAACCGTGAGGTTACCGGAATTTTTGACCACTTTACAGGTGGTGGTTGTGTCAGCTCGTTCCAATTGCAAGTCTAGCACCGTTGAGCCAATCCGCAAGTTACGAACTAAGAGTTGATTGATAAAATTTGGTAAAGTTGGTTTGAAAATATGTAAATTGTTTCCTGAAGCATCCGGTCGCAAATTCACCATCATTTGCAGCAGTTGGAAAATACTGCCAGTTGCCCAGGCTTGGAGAGGACAGGCTCCTGGATACTTGACCGGAGAGCTGTTGGGAGTGCGCTGGTAACCAGAGAATAGTTCTGGAGGACGATAGTAGGGTTGCTCAACTGTCATGTCAATCATGCCTTTGGCAATTTCTAAGGCTTGATCGACTTGATTTAGCGATCGCAATCCTAACGCAATCAAGGAATTTTCGTGGGGCCAAACGGATCCGACGTGATAGCTGATCGGGTTGTAAGCAGCGGATTGATTACTGAGGGTACGAATCCCCCAACCATTGAACATATCTGGTGCTAACAGCCGCTTTGCTACACTAGCTGCTTTTTCTGGAGTAAAAATACCCAATGACAAGCAATGACCAGGATTGGAGGTTATGCTATCTACGAGTTTTCCTTCTCCATCTAGTGCTAAGGCACAGAAGTCTAGGTCGTCTAGCCAAAAATCCTGATTGAAGCGTTGCTTGAGTTCCTGGGCTTGGTTTTCCCAACGCTCGGCTAAATCAATTCGCCCCTTGATCCTGGCCAGATGGCTTAGCCTAACTTTAGCGCCATAGACATAAGCTTGGACTTCGCATAATGCGATCGCTCCCGTTGCTAGGGTACCATCACGAGTGACCATGGAATCACCGGAATCCTTCCAGCCTTGATTACGCAAACCCTTTTTGGACTGGCGCTGATAACAGAGATAGCCGTTTTGCTGAGATTGACGATCAATCCAATCCATGGCAGCCAAAGCATTGGGCCAGAGCAAGTCTCGGGTAGTTGTGTCATTGGTCCAAGCATAGTACTCGGCATAGAGCATCAGCCAGAGTGGGGTAGCATCAACTGTACCGTAGTAGGGAGTGTGAGGAATTTCCCGACAGCGAGCCAATTCCCCAACCCGTAGTTCATGCAAAATCTTACCCGGTTGCTCATCCCGCCATGGGTTATCCTCTTGGCCTTGGTAGTGGGCTAAAATTTCCAGAGTACCTTTAGCAATGGTAGGGTCAAGAATTAAGGTTTGTGAGGCAGCAATTAAGGAATCTCGTCCAAACAAGGTGGAAAACCGAGGTACTCCTGCGGAAAGAACTGTGCAGCCATTAATAGTCTGCCTTAGTAAAAAGATGTCTCGTATTGCCCGAGAAATCACTTGGTTAACGGTTTCATTATCTGAGCTAATGTGAGTTACCTGTTTATACCATTCCTGGTTTTGGAGTAAGTTAGCGGTCTTAGCTTGTTCAAGGGTGGCTGGAATTTTAGCTCTAGTGATTCGCGCTTTGTGGGTGACCAGTTCCAGTCGATAGCCTAAAGTTTCAGTAGCCCCAGGCTTGAGGCACAATTCCCAAACCGCTGTGTCTCCTTTGTAGGTGTCTGGGAGACGGTGCATAAAGTAGATCTGAGATTCAATCAGGGAGTTATCGAGTCCCTGGTAAGCTAGGTTAATGGTATTGGTGTTGAACTCAGTTAGGGTTAGCAGGGTATCTAAATCGATATCAGGCGGTAATGAACGCAGCAGAGTTCCCCGTTGCTGTCGCTGATGACCCCGAACTTCAAACCAGTCTTTAAAATCGGCATCGAAACTGAGGCTGACGGTGAAGCTAAGGGGTTGAGTGTCGTAATTGGTGATTACAATTTCTTCCCATAAGCCACCATGGAGGGCTAGCTGCCGCTGAATGCCTAGGGTTTTTGGGGGAAGATTAGGTGAGCGGGGATTACAACACATGACCGATAGGGCAAATCCTTCTTCAGCAGTGCTACTCAGGGGAATGGGGAGTTGCCCTTCTATTTGTAACTCTAAGCGAGAGAGAAAGCGGGTATCTTGACAAAATAACCCGGTTGTGCTATTAGTTTCGTTTTCTAAGTTCCCCGAAATATTCCCTAGGGTATCTGTGATTAAAAACAGGTCATCTACTTTGAGAGGAAGGGTTGGTAGAAGTCTTGAGGTGGTGGGCCATTCGGTCATCGACAACTGCTCGCTAGGAAGATATCGTCTACCATCTCGTTCGATAATCTGTAAATCCATAAAATCAGCGCTGGGGCTTTGGGTTTAACTAGTGGTGGGCGCTTGGGGGATGTCATCAGTCTCTCTCTACCGCTGTGGTAAGGGTCGGGAGACATGGACATGACCCAAGTTAATTATCAATTTTTTTTGACAGGTCGAGTCCTCAGAGGATTGCTACCCTAAGAGCTAAATGGTAATCCCTAACGTTGAGTAATGACTGAAGCAAGAACTATTTTTCGGAGCAGCGCAGCCACTAGTACCTTAGCTATTCACTACCATGTCGCTATGCCTCAGCCTCAATCCCATCTGTTTGAGGTAACGCTGCAAGTGGAAGGCTGGGAAGCCCCTTTGTTAGATTTAAAGATGCCAGTTTGGACTCCAGGCTCTTACTTAGTGCGGGAGTATGCTCGACATTTACAAGATTTCTCTGCGGATACGGGTAATCCTAGCCAGTCTTTACCGTGGCGGAAACTGGCCAAGAATCATTGGCTAGTGGAAACTGGTGATGGGTCGGCTATCACTGTGCGTTATCGTATCTTTGCTAATGAATTAACGGTACGGACTAATCACTTAGATGCTAGCCACGGTTATTTTAATGGTGCTGCTCTGTTCTTGTTCATCCCAGGATTTGAACAATACCCTTGCCAGGTTACTATCGCGCCACCTAATCCCGATTGGCGGGTGACCACACCCTTACCGCGAGTGTCAGGAAAATATAATACCTTCAACGCAACGGATTTTGATACCTTAGTCGATAGTCCGTTTGAAATTGGTGATCATAAGCTCTATGAGTTTGAGGTTTTGGGAAAACCCCATAAATTGGCAATTTGGGGAGAGGGGAATGCTGACCCAAAGCGGATTATTGAGGATACTACAAAGATTATCAAGGTAGAAGCTGAGCTGTTTGGGGGTTTACCTTATGATCACTATTTGTTCTTGCTGTATCTAACTGGTAGTGGCTTTGGGGGACTGGAACATAAGGATAGTTGTTCGTTAATTTACTCACGCTTTGGTTTTCGGGCAAAGGATAAGTACAATCGCTTCCTGCAACTGGTGGCTCATGAGTTCTTTCACTTGTGGAATGTTAAGCGGATTCGACCATTAGCCCTAGAAACCTTTGACTATGAACAGGAAAATTATACGACATCGTTGTGGTTTTGTGAAGGAACAACCAGTTACTATGACTTATTAATTCCCCAACGGGCTGGTATCTATGATGCTAAGACGTTGTTAGAAAATTTGAGTAAAGAAATTACCCGGTTTTTAACTACACCAGGACGTAAGGTGCAGCCCCTGAGTGAGTCGAGTTTTGATGCCTGGATTAAGCTTTATCGACGGGATGCGAATAGTGATAATAACCAAATTTCTTATTATTTGAAAGGGGAAATGGTGTCGTTATTGCTGGATTTGTTAATCCGGGAGCGCCATGGAAACCAGCGATCCTTTGATGATGTGATCAGGAAGATGTGGGAGCAGTTTGGTAAACAGGAAATTGGCTTTACTCCCCAACAACTAAAAGAGGTAATAGAATCGGTAGCAGAGCTAGATTTAAGTAATTTCTTCTCGAAGACTATTGAGGGTACTGGGGAATTGCCCTTCAATCAGTATCTCAAACCCTTT
The DNA here is from genome assembly GCF_010692325.1 of Moorena sp. SIO3I8. Lineage (GTDB taxonomy): Bacteria > Cyanobacteriota > Cyanobacteriia > Cyanobacteriales > Coleofasciculaceae > Moorena. Next base: position 17,358 of record NZ_JAAHHW010000105.1, read on the forward strand.
GGCTTACAAGTGGTGGCTGTGGATGAAGAATCTGTGCCTTACTTGGGGGTGAAGGTGAAGACCGAGAATGGTCAGGACTGGATCCAGTTTGTGGAGATGGATTCTCCTGCGGCAGTGGCAGGAGTGGATGCTGGTGATCAGTTACTGGCTATTGATGGGTTGCGAGTCAATGGGGAGCAATTATGCGATCGCTTAAAAGATTACGAAGCTGGTGATGTTATCGAGCTTAGTGTATTCCATCAGGATCAATTGGTCACTCTACCGATTACATTAGGGAAATCTCAACCCAGTCGTTACCAAGTGATGCCAGTGAAGAATCCTACCAATGTCCAGCAGCAGAATTTTTCTGGGTGGTTAGGGGCATCTTTAGCCAAGATGAGTTGAGGGTAATCGGTAATTGGTAACTGACCCAACTATTACTTGATTCCATTTTTTTGGGAAGCCAGAGGAGGCTTTGAGTGTATAGCAGTTCTCAACTTAGCCCCCTTTGGTTATGGGTCAAAACAGAAAAACGATCCACTCAACCTATGGGCTGTCGCTAATAAACTTCATCATGAGTGCCAATTGATTCTAAAAGAATTGCTTGTATTTTTTCATGTTTAACAAATTTAAAAATAATTCTTAAGTCATATCCAACACTACAAGCCCAAGAATCTTGAAGATTGCCTTTTAATTTATGGGTTCGTAATCGAGGATCAAATGGTTCTATACATAATAATTTTAGCGTGTTTTGAAGGTTTTGAGCGGTTTGGGGTTGTTTTTTGACAAGTTTTTTCGCCTCCCGAACAAAGGCACTGGAACGTAGTAATACAAACGTCACGAGAGAATTTCCTCCATCAGCTGTTCAGGAGTAACGGGTTGACATTTTCCTTCGGCAAACTCTTGTTGAGCTTCTTTAACATCTCTAATTCTCTCGGCTCTTCGCCGAGAGCGAAGACGATTTATTAAAATACTAATTAGATTTTCTTGATCCTCTAAGGGAAGTTCATCCGCTGCTTCTAATATTTCTGAAAAGGTAGTTTTTGTCATGATGCTTTTTATTTTAGGTAAACTTAGTTTTCTTCATTATAGCAATTATCTATCCCATGAGGGACAAAGGTATCCCCCGTTGGTCCCCCTTACAAAGGGGTACTTTGAGGTTGATAAGCGTACCTGGTAAATGCAATAAACGCTATATATATTTTATCCACCACGATTGACAGTTATAATTTAATCATTAATCATAATAGCAGCTTACCACTGCCAGCATGATTTTATCCTGATAAGGAGTGCGATTGTAATGCTTCAAGCTTTACCAACGTTTATAACTGTTGATCAGTTTATTACCCAGTATGGTGACAAAGAAGGCTATGAACTAATCGATGGGGAACTAATTGACATGGAACCTACGGGACCACATGAGGAAGTAGCAGGGTTTGTGGGACGGAAGTTAAATGTCGAAATTGACCGAGGATACCCAGATTATGTTATTCCCTACCGATGTCTGATCAAAATTTTAGGAACTCAAACAGCTTTTCGTCCTGATGTGATTGTATTAGATAGAACTCGGCTCGTAAATGAACCTTTATGGCAAAAAGAGCCTGTGATTACGTTGGGAACCTCAATCAAGCTTGTTGTTGAAGTTGTTAGCACCAATTGGCAGAACGATTATGCTCGTAAAGTTGAAGATTATGCCATACTAGGTGTTCCTGAATACTGGATTGTCGATTATCTGGGCATTGGTGGTAGAGATTATATTGGTAAACCTAAACAACCAACAATTACAATTTGCACTTTGGTAGATGATGAGTATAAAAAACAATTATTCCGAAATGATGATGGTCTTGTTTCCAAAGTCTTTCCGAATCTTAGTTTAACTGCTAACCATATTTTTTGCTCTAGTCTAATTTAGATATTATTGTTAGATATATAGCAATTATCGTAGTCATGATGGACAAATGTATCCCCCTAAATCCCCCTTAAAAAGGGGGACTTTGAGGTTGAAAAGTGTACCTCATAACTGCGAAAAATGCTATATAATGGTAAAACCAGTGTATAAATAGGAGACAACATGAGTAGTGTCATATCAAAGCATATTGAAATTACACCGGGGGTTTGTGGTGGCAAACCTCGCATTGCCGGTCATCGTATTCGGGTTGAGGATATTGTCATTTGGCACGAAAGAATAGGATTGTCGCCGGATGAAATTGTTTCACAATACCCAACCATTACCTTAGCAGATGTCTATGCTGCTTTAGCCTATTATCATGACCATTTTGAGGAAATCAGGCAACAGATTCGTGAGGATGAAGAATTTGCCCGTGATATGCAAGAAAAAACACCGTCTTTGGTTCAGCAAAAGTTAAAGCAGTAAGATGCCTCAGACAATTCGGTTTCACTTAGATGAGAATGTCAACAAGGCCATCGCTGACGGGTTAAGGCGGAGAAAGATTGACGTTACGACCACTAGCGATGCAGGATTAATTTCCTCTTCGGATGAGGAGCAATTAAGATTTGCTTACAGCCAGGGGCGAGTGATGTTTACTCAGGATAGTGATTTTTTGAAATTACACAATTCTGGCTTTGAACATTGCGGAGTTGTTTATTGTGTGAAGGGACGTCGCTCCATCGGTGAAATTTTGCAGGGATTAATTTTGATTTGGGAGGTGCTTGAGGCTGAAGAAATCGCAGGAAAGGTGGAGTTTTTATAAGCGATGCAGTGGCCTCACGGGGGTTCCCCCCACTCGCGCTTTGCATGGCTGACATGGATTAGTGATCTCAAAAGCCTCGTTCACGCACCCTACAAGATTGCGATCGCACTGCATCGCTAAATAAATGGTATAAGCCCCCCGCTGTTTTGGGGGGTATGGGGGGAGGGAAAGGGAAAAGCGATCGCAAAGCAAACCCTCAATCAACAAAAACCAATCGCCTCAAAACTCTCATCACCTCACCAGGATTACCAGTTGGCACCGGCTGAGTCCACTCCGTTACCTCAGCAAATCCTCTGATATATAGGGCGTGAATTATTTTTTTTACCCCTTTGAGTGAACCAATCACTATAACTTTGACATATTCTCTGCCAGAAACTGGCTCCCTAGAGGCTTGAAGCTTAATCGATGCTGAGGTGTCTTGGCTAGAATGACCTAGAAAACTCTTGAGCATTTGGCTTGTCCCAAATTTTAGTTAACAAATATATTCGCAGATCTGCGAATATTAAAAGGCTATCGGATATTCGCAGATCTGTAAAGATTTACTAGCTCATGATCTTTTGACACGATCGAGGTCATGGGAAAAGTAGGAAAAGCGCTCAAACAAACCTTAGCAACCCACGGCATCAGCCAAAACAAATTGGCCGTAACACTGGGAGTTAGACCATCGGTGGTATTTCGCTGGTTTCATGAGCAAACTGATCCTAGCGGGGAAACCATTGCGGATATTGCTAAAGCACTCCAGAGTATCAATCCCTCCGCTGCTGCTGAATTCGTCAAGCTTTACCTGGGGGAATTCATAGAAGACCAAATCGAAAACCAAGACGAAGAGGAATCCTAGACTGGCTTTGGGTAGAATAATTCTTGTTGTTTGTTAATTCTCAATTAACAACGCCTCGATTCAACTCTGGCTTCAACCAACAAGCCACTTCATGGTCAACACTTACTAATTCCAAGGTGGGATCGTTCTGCCAACATTTATCAATCACGAAAGGACAACGAGCAGCAAAGGGACAACCTTGGGGATAATTGGTTAAATCTGGTGGTAACCCTTCAATGGTCTGCAAACGCTCTTGGCGCTGTTCATCCAGACGGGGAATACTATCGAGTAAACCAATAGTATAGGGATGGCGAGGATTTTTATAGATTTCCATCACTGATGCTTGTTCTACTACTTGACCGGCATACATCACTAAAATCCGATCCGCTAATCCCGCCAATAGCGCCAAATCATGGGTAATCCAAATCACGGCCATGCCAATTTCTTGGCGCAGTTTCTTGACTAATTCTACAATTTGGGCTTGGATGGTCACATCCAAAGCAGTGGTAGGTTCATCCGCAATCAGCAACTGGGGATTACAGGCTAATCCCATGGCAATCATGACTCGCTGGCGCATCCCTCCAGAAAATTGGTGGGGATAGTTACTAATCCGTTCCGCTGCACCAGGAATTCCGACTAATTCTAAGAGTTCAATCGCCCTAGATCGTCCTTGCTTTTGGGTCATCCCTTGGTGTAACCGTAGGGCTTCTGTAATTTGCCTTTCTACCTTTAGTACTGGGTTAAGGGAAGTCATGGGGTCTTGAAAAATCATCGCGATACGGTTACCCCGGATTTTCCGCATTTCCCCCTCACTAAGCTTTTGGAGGTCACGCCCTTCAAAAATGACTTCACCATTGGTAATCTTTCCAGGAGGTGAGGGGATTAGTCCCATAATCGACAGGGCGGTGATACTTTTACCAGAACCGGATTCACCAACAATCCCTAGGGTTTCCCCTTGATTGACCTGGAAGGAAATACCATTGACAGCATGGACAGTACCAGCTGGGGTGAAAAAGCGTGTTTCTAGATTACGAAGGTCTAGGATTGGTGACAAGGGAAGAATTGAGAATTTAAGTATAGTTTATAGGATATAGCAAAGGGAGTAGGGAGTAGGGAGCAGGGAGCAGGGAGCAGGGAGTAGGGAATAGGGAGTAGGGAGTAGGGCGTGTTTTCTTGCCTCGGAGATCCCCCATTATCCCCCTTAAAAAAGGGGGACTTTGAGTATGGCTCCCCCCTTTTTTAAGCTATCCATTAGGCAAAAGTAGTCGAAACGGTGATAGAGACTAGGATTTAGGCAAGGATTGGGAGAGGAGTGGTGAGAGCCATTATTAGACGAATAGGGGTTTCCCAAGACTGC
>NZ_JAAHHW010000106.1 GCF_010692325.1 Moorena sp. SIO3I8
CTGTCACTCGGATTTCACGAGGGGTGGAATTTCACCACCATGGTTATCAAGTTGTCATGGTTCATTTAACCAAGCAGCTAATCCTCCAAATCCTTATTGGATAAGGTTTATAGCTAACGAATCGCACTCCGGAATTGATACCAACCTGCATCATTAATAGACTTGGCAAGACAGTGGTTTTTAACCATATTCTTGATCCTTAAATCTTCATAGGCTACCAGGTCGTTAGACCGGACTACGCAACGTGCAAGTCCCTTTGCATGTTCTATGCGCTACGCGCAGGCTTCGCCAACACGTTGCCTACTTATTTTAAGGTGTGTCCTACCAAGTTTATTAATTGCTTTCTTGCGGTTAGCAGAGCCTTTCTTTTTTCGATCAACTCGACGTTGATAGAACTTTAGACGCTTTTCCCCTTTGCGATAAAACCTAGGATTAGGTACAGTATTGCTATTCGAGTCAGTGTAGAAGTCTTTTAACCCAACATCTAAGCCAATAGTCGTACCTGTTGCTGGAACAGACTCATTGATATCGATCTGAATGCAAAACTGAACATAGTAACCATCGGATCGACGGACTATCCTAACCCTCTTGATTAGCTTTTTGTCAAAGCGCCATAAATTCCATGTTCCTTTGATTTTGAGTTTCCCAATCCCTTTTTTGTCACTAAAAATGATTGACTTTTTATCTGAACATAATTTCCATCCAGAAGTCTTGTATTCGACTGAGTGAAAATGTTTTTTGAATCTAGGAAAACCTTTCTTTCCGGGAACTTTTTTCTTACAGTTTTCGTAGAAACGGGCAATTGATGACCATGCTCGTTCAGCACTGGCTTGCCGAGCCATAGAGTTCAATTCATTGGCAAACGGGAACTGCTTTGCTAAGACAGTGCAATATTTGTTGAGGTCTAATTTTCCAACACCTTTATTGTCCATCCAATAGCGAATACAGCTATTGCGAACAAATTTAGCTGTTCTAATCGCTTCTTCTATTGCTAAATATTGCTTTTGTTTGCCAATTGCCTTGAACTCTAAAACAATCATTAGTATCGACCTTTAACTACTACTTTAGTCTACACTACACAGAGTAAAATTGCCGGAAATATAAAAATATTTTTCTCACGGCGCGTCAAGCCGCTGTTAGCCTTCATTCTGGAGACGAAACCTTTCAGAGGGTCGCCTTATTACAAAGACTTGAAACTTTGACGCATAACCGTTTCGACCATAAAGGCTCCACTCTTTTACGGTAATTTCAGACCCCGGTCATTAGACACGGGGTTTTCGGCTTTGGGGGATTTTTATAAACCCATGTCATAAGCATTCAGCTATCAGCCGTGAGCTTTTAGCTCACGCTACGCGAACAGCTGTCAGCTAATGAACCGGAAGTAGTAAACAAGCTTACGGGCTGGTACGGCTGGTTGAAAATCCCTGCTCGTTTTACTCATCTGACCCCTTGCAGTTCTCCCGCCTGCTAGCACATCAAGTAGGGTGGCACAGGCTTTGGCCTTTGGCCACGCTGTGCGAACGACGCTGTGAAGCATAAGCTGATAGTACCTTAAGTAGCTTGCGCGTAGCGCATTAGCTGACGGCTGAATGCTTACCCCATGTCACGTTATATAGCGTTAATCATAGTAATGAGGTAAACAGGATTTTTTTCCAGATCCGCTGTTTCCTCTTCCCTATTCCCTGTTCCCTAAAATCCAGAACTTTGTATCTCAGGCAATTTAGCACTCAGCATGATCAGACTGAGCCTGTGTACTATATATAGAGGAAGATTCAAAAACAGGCTGCGTGGAAATTACATTTTTAGGAACTAGCTCCGGAGTCCCAACGCGATCGCGCAATGTGTCCAGTGTAGCGCTGCGCTTACCTCAGCGTGCAGAAGTCTGGCTGTTTGACTGTGGCGAAGGTACTCAGCATCAACTTTTGCGGAGTGACCTGAAAAGCAGCCAGATCAGACGAATGTTCATTACCCACCTCCACGGCGACCATATTTTTGGTATCCCAGGTCTGTTAGCAAGCTGTGGCTTAGCGGGAAACATCGACAGGGTTGATATTTATGGACCACCGGGTTTAGATAGTTATCTCCAAGCTTGCCTAAAATACTCTCGCACCCATTTGGCATTCCCCTTCAAGGTTCACACCATAAAACCTGGTTTACTCTACGAAGACCAGGAATTTACCGTTAGCTGTCTACCCCTCGAACATCGTGTACCAGCCTTTGGCTATCGAGTGTGTGAAAAAGACCGACCGGGCAGGTTTAATGTAGAAAAAGCGATCGCATTAGGAATTCCGTCTGGTCCTCTTTACGGTAAACTCAAACGGGGAGAAACGATTACCCTACCTAATGGGCGTGAGATTAAGGGCATTGACTTGTGTGGAGCACCCGAAACTGGTCGTAAAGTAGTGTATTGTACCGATACTATCTTCTGTGAGCAGGCCATTGAACTGGCAAAGGATGGGGATGTTTTGATTCACGAAGCTACTTTTGCCCATCAAGACGCTCAGATGGCTATTGAGCGCTTACATTCTACCTCTACCATGGCAGCCCAAGTTGCCCTTGGTGCAGGGGTCAAACAGCTAATTATGACCCATTTCAGTCCTCGTTATGCTCCAGGAAACCCCCTTAGGTTAGATGATTTGCTTCAAGAAGCACGGGCAATTTTCCCAAATACCATCTTAGCCTATGATTTCTTCACCTATGAAGTGCCTAGACGACGTTCAGAAGAAAAACAAGTTGTTTGTTGAATCTTGACTGTTTGAGTGTTATCTGTTGAATTTTGACTGTTGGTTGAATCTTGACTGTTGGTTGAATCTTGACTGTTGGTTGAATCTTGACTGTTAAGTCTTAACCTTCTAACTTTCAACCTTCTAACTTTCAACCTCCTAACCTTGGCCAAAAGGCAACGCGTTCGCGTTCAACCTCCTAACCTTCTTACCTTCAATTACATTCCTCCACCTGGGAAACACGTCGGATATTTAACACATCGCTCATTTGTTGAATTTTGGCAAAGCTGCAGTTTAGTTGTTGGTGATCGAGAATATCAATACACAGGTCAATTAGAGCTGGTCTGCCATACTGAGTTTTGACTTGAGCTTTACGGACATTAATGTTTTGGTCACTTAAGCGAGACAGAATGTCTTTGAAGACACCAACCCGGTCAATCACTTCAATTTGCACATTCACCGGGTAGGTTTGGGGACGTCCGTTATCGATATCAGTGGGATTCCAGCTGACCGGTACTAGTCTTTCTCCTAAAACATTTTCCACATTCACACATCCTTGCCGATGAATGGAAATCCCCTTAGTGCGAGTGACTACCCCAATAATGGATTCTCCCGGTAAGGGGTTACAACATGCAGCAAGGCGATACAGTAGTCCTTCTACACCAGCAATAGGATGTGTCTTAGCAGGAAGTTGGGATTGGGGATGAATGGGGGTAGAGCTAGAATACTCTTGAACCACTTCACTTTCTCCTGGCTCATTGTCTAAACCAGCGTGTAGTTCTTCCCGTAGTCGTTTCACTACAAAGTTCAGTGTCACTGCACCGTGACCCAGACCAGCCAGTAAATCCTCTACTTTGTGGTAGTTACAGCGCTCCGCCACAATTTGCATTGGTGCTGATTTGAGCAAGGCTTCAAATCCTTTTTTCCCAAGTTCCTTCTCTAAGAGTTCCCGACCCCGAGCCACATTTTCTTCCCGATGCGATCGCTTAAACCATTGCCGAATACGATTTCTCGCACTGGCTGTTACCACAAAGTTAAGCCAATCTAGACTAGGGTGAGCGTTTTTGGTGGTGAGAATTTCTACAATATCCCCATTCTTTAGAGGAGAATCAAGTACCCGCCACTCCCCATTAACTCGTACACCAGCACAATGGTTTCCCACCTCGGTATGAATCCGATAGGCGAAGTCTACGGCAGTTGCCCCCCGACTCAAAGCGACTACATCACCATCTGGTGTAAATACATAGACATCTTCATCAAATAGGTTATCTTTGATGTTTTCCATGTATTCCTGAGCATCTTTCAGGTCTTTCTGCCATTCCAATAACTGCCGCAGCCAAGTCAGCTTTTCGTCATCAGCCGTGAATTTAGTAGTATTAGAGCCACCCGTTTCCTTATACTTCCAGTGAGCCGCAATACCCCATTCCGCCACATGGTGCATTTCCAGGGTGCGAATTTGGACTTCGATCGGGCGACCATTAAACCCAATCACTCCGGTATGGAGGGATTGATAGCGATTGGGTTTGGGTAAACCAATATAATCTTTAAACCGACCTGGAATTGGTCTGAACAGATCATGAACAACAGCCAAGGCTCGGTAGCATTCCTCTTTAGTTTCCACAATCACCCGCATGGCAGCAAGATCATAGATTTCATTAAACCCCTTGTTCTGGCGCTGCATTTTCTGATATATTCCATAAAGGTGCTTGGGGCGACTACTAAGATCAACGCAATGAACACCGGTTTTCTCAATGCGCTCTCGCAAAAGTTCTGAGACTTCCTTCAGCCGCTGTTCCCGGTCTGAGCGTCTTTCTGCTACCAAGGACTGAATTTCCCGATAAGCATCCCTTTCCAGATATTTAAAGGCTAAATCTTCTAGTTCCCACTTGAAGCGACCAATTCCTAACCGATTGGCTAGGGGGGCAAAGATATCTCGGGTTTCTTGGGCAATCTGACCCTGTTTTGCTGGCTTCAAGTATTCCAAGGTCCGCATATTATGTAATCGATCTGCCAGTTTCACAACGATTACCCTGATATCTGCTGCCATGGCGAGGAACATCCGGCGGAAGTTCTCGGCTTGACGCTCAGTTTTACTGGAGAAGTTGAATTTAGATAGTTTTGTTACCCCTTCTACTAAATTTCGTACCTCCACTCCGAACCGGGATTCTATTTCTTCTGGAGTAATTTCCGTATCTTCAACTACATCATGGAGGAATCCAGCCGCTATCATAGTAGAGTTGCCGCCCAAATCCCTTAATAGATCAGCCACTGCAATCGGATGGGCAATGTAAGGCTCTCCAGATTTGCGGTACTGACCTTCATGGAGTTGGTAAGCAAATTTAAATGCCTCAGCGATTAACAAAGTATGATCACCGACTGGTTCCTCTGCCGCTGATGAAGCGGCTTTTAAGCAATATTGCAGCCAGTCAGGAATCTCAACGTTAAAATTCAGAATAGAGTAGGTGGCGATCGCGTCCATAATTATTTGCCCCTCAGAGAAAAAAATAGATACTGGAGTCGAGGAAAACCGAAATCTAGCAAAATGAGTACTGACTCAGAAGGGCGGCAAGCCTATCCATGCAGCCAAACCCTTCTGAGTAAGCAATCACTGTAAGTAAAGCTTCCTCTCACCCTCCTTTTTCGTCAAGCCAGAATGCTGTCCGGATCCTCAAGTTTAAAGAGATGGAAGCTTGCTTCAATATTTAAGTGGCAGAGCCAAATTGTTGTTTTGGTAACTACCTTGTCTTTAATAGGACTTACGAAGTTTAGTTGGTTTTGCCCCCCTGCCCCCCAATTTTGGGGGGTAATGATGTCAAAGTCCCCCAGAATTGGGAGATTTAGGGAGCATTTGCGTAAGTCCTGTTTAAAAAGAAAAAATTCTTTACATTTATAATTTTACGCTAATAGGGCTCACAATGTTATCTCAATCACATAATCAACCATTACGAGAATTCCAACAAGCCCTAGAACAAATGTACTACAAAATTGGCGCTGATGATGTGGCCCGATCAGCAAATCAGCAGCAGTTTCAAGCACTAAAGGGGCTGTTCATCACTCAGATCGCTAGTATTAGTGCCTCAGACATACCTCTCGATTATGTCTCTCGATGGCAGTCCCTAAAAACCGAAATTCACAAACAGATCCGATTATTGGAAAATGACCTGATGCTTCTGCAGGCATCCCGGAGTGCTGAGACAGCCAAATTGAGGCAGAAGGGAGTATGCGATCGCATTCAGACCCTGATTCAGTACTGCCAAGGGTGGCTGCAACAATCTCAAGAACAATCATAATACTCCTGCCTAGGACTTACGCAGCTGAAACGAAACATCAAATGATATTTCGTAAATCACCAATCACCAATAACAAATTCACCCCACCAGTGTCTTAAACCAGTGGGGTTTCTGAGGGTTAATTGAAAATAATTAATTACAAAATTTTTTAGCTATTAGTTTCGTGAGGGGTTTCCACCACTATTCATCTACTCTTGACCTTCATGAAAATGCCTAAGTTTTCCTTGATTCAATTGCTTGATTCAAAAGGTTATAGCACTACGCATTAAGGTGTTTGACATTGATACAATCTGAAAAGCTATTATAGTAAACTTTTGCATGCATGCATGCATGCATGCATGCCTTGCGCGTAGCGCTATACTTCTGAGTATTTGATAGAGGAGTTGATAACTGAATGCTTACAATAAACTGGAACTGGGAAACGGGTAACTTCAGATTTACAGATGCTCAAAGCCAAATCAAACAGCAACACCTCTGCTTGCTCTTGACCCACTAACATCACAGATTCTGCTTGAGAAATAGCAGCACCATCACCAGCTTGTAGCAAGTAATTATCTAACTTAACCTGACCTCGTGCTACTTGTACCCAAATATGACGATCTTGAATTGTTTTAGCCATCGCATGGCGTATTACTAATCCTTGTCCTACTCTTGAGCAATTTTTACAAGTTGTTAGAGATACAGCTAATATGTAAGCTATAAGCTATCAGCTGTCAGTTGTCAGCTTAAAATAAACTTCGTTTGGTAGAATTTAAGAGTTCGAGATTAATGATAATAGAAAGTCTGGGGATTTGACCATCTAAGGATATGCTGATTGCTGATTGCTGATTGCTAATTGCTTACACCTTTAACTATTATATTTCACCGAGCAACCGTAAGGCTGAGTGACTGTTTTTTCCACAGGTTTATTATTGATAACACTATTCAAAGCAGCTTGGACATAATTGGTAGCAGTTTCTACATCCGCTGGATTAGCTGAGGGTTTATTATCAATTGCTCCCATGTATTTCAAGACTCCATCAGTATCAATAACATACATATGGGGTGTGGTGCGAGCTTGATATAGACGACCAATGGTGCCTTCGGAGTCTATAATTACTGCTGTGGGACTAGCGCTACTGCTTTGAATCAATTCATTGGCTTTTTGAGGGGTGACATGACCTTGCTGTCCTGGAGCTGAGGAGATAATTGATAACCACACTACTCCCTTGCTGGTGGCTTCTTTCTGAAGTTTCTGCATGTTACCACTGTTGTAATGTTTGCGGACAAAGGGACATTGGTGATTAGTCCATTCCAATACTACGACTTTGCCTTTGAAATCACTGAGCTTGTGGGTGGTATTGTTGCTGTCAACTCCAGTGAATTCTGGTGCTTTTTGATCAATCTGTAATGGTGATGATGCTGCAATTGCGGTGGAGGCTGGACTTGTAGTGTTGGAATCTTTAGTGACGGGAGTATTCTGGCATCCAGTGATAATTAAGGCTAGGGCTACTAATCCAGTGGTGGTAATTTTATGACCGTTTAATTTGATAACATTGTTCATTTTTTTTGATGGCTGATTGTTGATTGTTTATTATTACTTGTTACTTGTTATTTTCCATCTCCTTAAATTCTACCTAAATTTTCTATAAGGATTCTAAATGAATTGTGATAATTTTTGATGCCATATTCCCTACTCCCTACTCCCTACTCCCTACTCCCTACTCCCTACTCCCTGTTCCCTTTGCTATAGTTTTTTGATGGCACGTTGAACTTGATCTGGGGATAGAATCTGAGGTAGTATAATGGGCTTGGTGAATTCTGAGTCTCCTGGATACAATACATAAAGGGGTACGCCACTGCGTCCAAAGGATTCTAGAGCTTTGGTGATGGCTGGGTCACGATTAGTCCAGTCGGCTTTGAGTAGGGCAATTTTTTTAGACTCAAAGGCGGCTATGGTTTCTGGCTGGTTGAGGGCGACACGCTCATTAACTAGACAGGTAATGCACCAGGAGGCTGAGAAATTCAGGAATACTGGGCTTCCTGATTGCCTTAGTTTAACTAGTCGTTTAGCTGTATAGGCTTGCCATTTGATGCCCTGATTTTGATTATGGGTCAGTGGAGTAGGAGTGGTGCTGGAAACTTGGGCTAAGCTTAGGGAAAATCCTAGGGCGACTAAGGCGCAGATTGAGCCAAGATGCTTTCCTAGAGGGGGGAGTAGGCGGGTTTTTTGGTGCAGCCAAGTGGCAAAGGCAATTAGGATTAGCCCTGCTAGGGCGGCTGCTAAACCGTTGGTTCCAGTTTGCTGGGCTAATACCCAGATTAACCAGGCGGTTGCGGCGTACATGGGGAATGCCAGAAGCTGTTGGAAGGTTTCCATCCATGCTCCTGGTTTGGGTAAAATACGCTGCAATCCTGGGGTGAAGCTAATGGCTAAGTAGGGCAGGGCTAGCCCAAGACCGAGCATTTCAAAGATTGCGATCGCTATCGGTACGGATTGGGTCAGGGCTACTCCCAGGGCGGTTGCCATGAATGGTGCGGTGCAGGGAGTGGCGACTACGGTGGCAAAGACTCCTGTGAAAAATTCCCCGATGTATCCTGAGCGAGTGGTTAATCGTTGCCCAATTCCCATGATTGAAGCACCGAAGATAAAGACTCCCGATAGGCTTAAGCCAACGGCAAACATTAGATATGCCATTAAGGTAACGAAAACGGGGGATTGTAGCTGGAATCCCCAGCCGATTTGTTGCCCTAGCGATCGCAAAATTAATAGCACACTGGCGACTACGGTAAAACTGACGAGAATGCCTGCGGTGAATGCGATCGCATGCCGTCTCACTTGCTGGGGACTTTTCTGGGATTTTTGGACTATGTTGAGTGCTTTGAGAGATAGCACTGGGAAGACACAGGGCATCAGGTTGAGGATTATGCCTCCGAGTAGTGCTAGCAGGAGCACTTGCCATCGGGGTTGGGTTGGGGTTGCGGCAGTTTTGCCTATTTCATTGCTTACTGCGGCTTCAATGGTGAAGGCTTGGACTACGGATTGGTTGTCTAGGGATTCTCGAATCACTAGCACTCCAGTGATTGGGTCGAGTTTCCTAAGATAGCCTCGCTGCAATCGCAAGGTGATTCCATCTTGATTAAGTTCTGGGTTTTGGGGCGCTGGGTTGCTAATGATACCGTCTTGATGTGGGAAAAAGATGACCTCTTGGATTTGAGCCTCTTCCATTTCCGGGGCTTCAACTTGCAGGGTTAAGTCTTTTGGTTCGATAGTGACCGTGACTTTCCATGGGGAAGGTTTGGGTAGAGCTTGACGGGCTTGCTCAAATAAGTTTACCCACTGTTGGTTGACTAAGGGAGGTCTAGAGGTAATTGGTAAGGTGAGGTTGAAGGTGCCTTCTTCCGGAATACAGTTTACTTCACAGACCAGCCAATCCGCTTTTACTCGGAGTTGGAGAGAATCGGGAGTAGCTAGGTTGGCTGGGGGTGTGATTTGGCTGAGTAGGGTAACCTCTTCTTCATAACCAAAGTTCATTAATGGCTCAAGGGGTAGCCGCTGGGGATAGGGCCACACGATGTCTCCCACTTCAAAGCCGGGGGGTAGGTTCCAGTTAAGGGTAGCTCCAAGACCCGAGTCACCAGGGTTTCGCCAATAGGTGTGCCAGCCGGGATTGATATTGAAGTGTAGTCCTACCCAGAAGGGGGTTCCAGGTTGAATATTGATGACTTCGCTGATTAATTGCACCTCGACGTTCTCGGTTTGGACTGGGTTAGCCGAGGCAGGAGCAATGGGTAGTAAGGTAGTGGAGAGGGTTAGGGCTAGGGCTATGATCCAGGTGAGGAGTTGGTGCAACATGATGACTCTACTGAACACATGTTTAACCTACACGATTTTTCTAAGAGGTTGTCTGAGAAGTCTCATTTGCTACATCCAAGCCCCCTAAATCCCCCAATTTTGGGGGACTGAAGCCAATTGACTCTTGTTCCCCCCAAAGTTGGTAGGGCTGTTTCATTCTGGCCAAAAATAGATGGGGAGATGGGGAGATGGGGAGATGGGGAGAAAAGGAGCGCGAATAGTCGTGATTTTGGCCAAATTTATCTAACCATACTCAAAAGCCGAATCACGAATTGTTAGTCATTTGAGTTGATTGAAGCCGGCTAATTAGTCAGATTTTAATGACTAAATTTGGGGATTTGTAGGAAAATTTTGAGCTATTTCCCTATCCCCCTATCCCCCTATCCCCCTATCTCCAATAATCGTTAACTTATTTTTCTTTGAAACAGCCCTGCCCAAAGTTGGGGGGCTAGGGGGGCAAAATTCAGTATAAAAAAACTTTTCAGATATCCTCTAAGGAATCATCTCAGGTACAGTTAGGTCAGTTACCCATTACCCATTATCGATTAAGCAACTAATCTTTTGGTATTAAAATTTTCATCTGCCAGGAATCGAGCCATTTGGGATTACCTGGATTGATTGCGTTGCTGATTATGGGTATGGTCAAGCCCCCCTAGCCCCCCAATTTTGGGGGGAACAAGACTTTCAAAGTCCCCCAAATTTGGGGGACCAACGGGGGCTTGACCAAAACCAGATGATCCCGCATTCATTCCTTAATTCAGCAACGCCGGATTGATTGCGCCTAGCTATTAGGCGATGGACGCGCGTCCCGCTTTCAGCGATCGCGTATTCCAATTGGATTAAAGCGTTGTTCAGCCTTCCCAAACTTCTTCCATGACCATGACAAAACCAGGCAGCACTGATTCATCCCCCTTCACCGTAGCTGGATTGTCCAACTGCTCCACTTCTACCCCAGGACGGTAAATATATACTTGACGACTATTTGGCTCAATCAACCACCCCAACAGAGCGCCATTTGACCTGTACTCTTCCATCTTTTCCTTAAGACTCTTCACCCTATCACTGGGAGAGCGCAACTCAATCACAAAATCTGGGCACAGAGGAATAAACTTTTTCCTTTGTTGAGGCGTTAGGGCTTCCCACCTGTCTTTTTTGACCCAAGAAGCATCAGGGGAACGTTCTGCACCATTGGGCAGCTTAAATCCACCAGAAGAATCAAATACCTTGCCTAGCTTTGTTTGGCGATTCCACAACTGTAGCTGAAAATTAATGTTGGAATTTTTTTGAGATGTTTCACCTCCTGTGGGGGGCATAACAATTATTTCTCCGTCTAATGTGCGCTCAATTCGTAAATCTCGATTAATCTGACAAAACTCAAAAAATTGGTCATCATCCATAGCCCATGCCGGGGGCATCTTCAACACAATGGGATTGGTTTCAACAGCTGTGGTGGCTACTTTCATGGCGATCTCTACTTCCCGCACAAAAGAGTTTCTTCTATTCTAGTTAACAAAAATACGCAGTTTTTAACCTAAAAACCCAGCTAAGCTGCACGTCACTCCGCACAATTGGAGATTTTAGCACCTCCGTTCCGTTCGGAAACTTGAGTAATTTAACGGTAATGGTAGCAGCAACTACTCCTATTTACCGTAGAGGTAGAAATCTTACTTGTCTAGCTAGTAAGCGATCGCGTATTCCAATAGGATTAAAACGTTGTTCAGCCTCCTGCTGAATTGCATCTCTCTGACGTTGACGTTCTACCAGATAGGTATGAACCTCATCTCGATGTCTGAGGTAGTAACCGATAACCAAGTAGATATCTGGTAGTTGTAGGGATGGATATTGCTCTGCGATTTCCTCTGGCGTGCATCCCTCAAGAAAAGCAGTCACAACAGTGTCTAGGGTGACGCGAGTTTTGGCAACTCGTACAACACCATGGGCATCTGTCTCTATAGGTGCGGATTCAAGGGCAATTGCTAGAGTCATAGACTTGATCAGGTTTCTATTTGATATGGTAGCAAACGCCTCCCCGTTATTCTAGTTCCCATGGTTCCAAGGTAGCAAAATGCTCTAGTAGCACCCGATGGACAAATATGTAGCCACCGCCAACCTTTTGCAAAAAAATACGATCAGTTGCGTAGTCTAAGAAACGAGCGTAGTTCCACGGAATGTGTCCACTACAGAATAGAATTATACGCAAGATGAAATGTTGAATGCAAGCAATACCAGCATTACTTAACATACTCATTAGTAAAGTACTAATCACTCCAGTTATCAACCCAGCAGATAACCCATCAATAATTCCACCAATCAATCCAAATATCAACCCACTTAATAATCCCAAGGTTCCCGCGTTAATTGCTGATCTAAATATCCCCTTGCCCTCCCTATGATTTTCTCGTTCCCTGGCAAGCTGCATTTTTGCATTAATGTAACAGTAAGCATTGTCCCACATTTCATGGTAGGATCTGTCAGCGAAGAGCCACTGTGCAGGCCCAATCAAAGGGCTTTAGGCAAGCATTTCGAACCTTTCAAAGGAGACTAATAATGAACCTGAATGACTTGATCGAAGAAAAATTAAACTCTTATGCTCAGAAGATTGTTTCTGGCGGTAGCAAGACCGACGAAATTGCGGTTGGGGAAATTACCTTCTATGTCGCTCTGCGTCGCGTAGTAAATGGTAAAGGAACCCTGCAAGACCTGGGTATGATGGATGCTATCAACGACACCCTCCAAACCTTAGGACTGGTCGAGGAAGGAAAAACCTTCTACAAATAATTTGCCCATCAAGAAGTTTGAGTGGTGGGCAATCTTGTAAATTGGATTTTATACCTCCATCCAACCACCACCAACTTTCGTTTGCCTAACATGGCATTGGAGCGGATGTGAAAGCAAAAGTGTTGAGCTTTGTTATAAAATGCTTTCACACCGCTCAACTTTACCGTTATGTCGCTTCAGTAAATTTTGCGTAGGGTGTGTTAGGGGTGGGATCGCCGTGATTTTCCGCTTCTTCGCCAGCTTTGAAATAGCCCACCCCGTAACGCACCACCGGCTCAAACAGCTTTTAGGAGATGCACCCAACATTAATCAACTCCCCGTTATTCTAGTTCCCATGGTTCCAAGGTAGCAAAATGCTCTAGTAGCACCCGATGGACAAACATGTAGCCACCGCCAACCTTTTGCAAAAAAATACGATCAGTTGCGTAGTCTAAGAAACGAGCGTAGTTCCACGGAATGTATCCACTACAGAATAGAATTATACGCAAGACAAAATGTTGAATACAAGCAATACCAGCATTACTTAACATACTCATTAGCAAAATAGTAATCAATCCAGTTATCAGCCGAGTAGATAACCCAGCAATAAGATAACCCATCCATCCAAATATCCACACACTCAATAATCCCAGAGTTCTCGCGTTAACTGCTGATCTAAATATCCCCTGATTAGGAGCTGCTTTAACTGCTGATATAAATCTAAATATCCCCTGATTAGGAGCTGCTTTTAACTCTATATTAGAACCAATAAGCCCACCTATTAACCCAAAAACTAGTCCAAAAAACAGTCCAAAAAACAATCCAAAAACCGGGATAAAAGCTAGCCCAACACTCAGTCCAACAATCAGCCTACCTATCCCTTTAATAATTTCATTAAAATTTATTGCATTCTCTAGTGTTCGAGACCAATCCAGAGTTTCAACAGGCTTTATTTCTTGCGTACTTCCCAGCCCCAAAAGTGAACTAAAAACTAGTCCACCCGTTAAGCTAAAAATTAGCCCACCCGTTAAGCCATAAATTAGCACACCCGTGAAGCTAAAAACAATTAGCCCACCCGTTAAGCCAAAAATTAGCCCACACACCAACTTCAATAGAGTTGAATAAACTATCCTCTGAGTTCGATTTAGCAACCAGGTAGGCTGCATTCGTTCAATTAAAAATATCCTTTGTTGATTCTCAACCATCCGCTTTGCAAGCCAAGCCAACCAATACTTTGTTTGAGCTTTACTGTATCTCTGATTAGTCCGCCGACGCTTAAACATGCTGTCAATGTAGGCACTGAATAGCTGTTTGCGACGTTCTTCTAGCAAGTCAGTTTTAGGCAAGTCTTCAACAGCTACTCCTTGGTAAGCCAGAGTCATAATATTGAGCATCAAAGGAGATTGAGCTAACTTTTGCAGTACCCTATCCTTTGTAATTAATGCCCTCAATCCTGTAACATTAGCCCCCAAACTATCCAGGTAATGATAGATTTGTTCTAAGGTGAGCAACCTCAAATAAACCGCACTTGTAAAGTTCAGACGGTTAGAGAGGGCTTGGTAGTCTTTGATGCGGCTGCAAACGACAATTTCTGCGCCGTACTGCTTAGAGAAAGTGTTCAAAGCAATAATACAATCATCTCTATAGTCAGCCTTGACTTCATCCAAACCATCTAAGAGCAGGAGCAGTTGCTGTTGGATGACTAAAGCTTGTCCAATTTGATTAGGAACATCATACTTAGTGTTTAGTTCTTCGACTAGCCAAGTAGCAATATTTTGGTTCTTATATGCCCAAGAGGATAGATTCAATACCACAGGAATCTGGTAAGCAATATCTTGCTCAGCACGGGCAATCAAGTCACGGGTTAGTTCTAGTAACGTTGTGGTTTTACCTGACCCTGGTTCACCTAATATAAGCAGCGTTCGACCTGGACTAATTTGGTCAAAAATATTAATTACCTTAGTCCCTTCTGGGAGTAGTTGAGGTGAGGAGTCCCCAATCTCTATAATCTGGCTCAAAGGGTTAGCAAGCGCATCAGGCCGTTGTTCTAGTCCCTGTTCGATTAGCACTTGGTGATATAAAGATTCTTCTAAAACACCTTTAACCCAATAGTTTTTGACTTTGGCAAGCAATGCCTGACGATTGCGGTAGTCTTGTCGAGTTAACAGTGAATCGCTTGCAATAATAGTTGAACTATCGTAATAAATATTAATCGTATTGTTACTACTTCCACTTTGAATAATGGTTTCTGTAACCTTATTATTATCGTATTTAGAGATATTTTGATGGACATAATTAGTATTGAATTTATCGCTGATTTGCGAACCTGTACTATTATCGTCTATTGTGACTCCGTTGTTATTGAGCCAAGTGATATTAAAAACTTCAGAATAGATTCGATTTCGCACCTCAAGTATGCCTAAATCATTAGCTTTTACTATACCGATTAACTTTAGTCTTGCATGAGTTAAATTTCGCTCCTTATTAATTATAATTATGTCTTTTATTATCAAAGAATAAAGCTTAAGTAATTCTGCTGATTGTGATTCTCTTAAAAGACGTTCTCTTACAAAATGCAAATTGTCATCAGTTTGCTTACCACGCTTTGTCAAGAAAGTTGCTAGTACAAGCTTTTCCACAATCTTATCTACTTGAGTAGTATCCCAACTTTCCTTAGCCCACTGTGCCACAACTTGACAAGTTTTCTGGGTAAGATAGGGATGTCCTCCTGTCCAATTAATTATTTGCTGTAGTAGCTTGAATGCTTGCTCAGATCCTGGTGCCAGTCCAGCAGCAAGAGGTTTAGCTTCTTCCAAAGTGAAATCGTTTAACTCAATACGCCTTCCAATATTGAAAGGAGTCCGTTCAACAGCTTTTACTAAATCCGATGGAGAGGCTACACCCAAAAGCACAAAAGTTAGCCGCTCTAACTCCGAGTTAATTGCACGTTCGTTGTAGAGGGAACGTATAGCAGCAAAGAAGTCATCGGTGTAGGATAGTGAAAGGGTAGAATCTATTTCATCAATGAATAATACAACCGAGGAAGAAACTTTCTCTAATAATATTTCTGAGATAAACATTGAATATCTATCTACTTCACTAAAGCTGGCATTTTCTCTCCACCAACTCTCATAGTCGAAGTGTAGACGCAGTTGTCTTACAATACGTCGAATTTGCCCTAGATACCAAGCTTCTAATCCAACAGAAGTGCCGATGCTGGTTAAATCAATAATGGCACTACGTATATTAAATTCCTTTAATTTTACTGCGGTGCGTACCATCAAACTAGATTTGCCCATCTGACGAGTGGTTAGTACATAGCAGTACTCTCCGTTGATCAGATTGTCTAGAAGTTCCTGGTCAGTAGCACGGGGTACGTAACTACGGTCTGAAACTTTTAACGTTCCGCCTACTACATAGTAATCTGGATCTGGGCTACTCTGGATCGGGTTGTGATCAGAATTCATGACTCATAGTCTCGTTTTAAAAAATTGTGCATAAAGCTGACATCTTGCCTGTACGGCATCAGGACTGTGTCCAAGAATTAATCCTGATTTCCGTAACCGATAAAAAATTTCGTTATTCGTGCATTTGTGTTTTCTGATAACGTCTTGCATGGCATGTCGCAAATCTGGCCATGCTTCAAGTTGCCTAAGATATCGAGATAAGTGTTCTGCAAATGGACCATCATCATCACCTGCTACTCTACAGAATTTTGGTACACTGATGCTTCTTGTAGCCATTGTATAAAAAGCCCTTCTTAACAAGTATGGATGTCCTCCTAGTAAATTGATCAGGGAGTCAATTTCACCAGATGACCGGGCTATGCTATTATGTTTACGATTCATTTCCTCAACCTTAGAACGACTCAAATCTCCTAGTTCAATAGAAATACCGACGTTGAACGGTGATTGGTTTAAATCTTGAATAAATAGAAACGCTTCTGTGGAATAGGCTAGAACTAGGTTAAGTTTTTCCCATTGCTCTTCTATAGCACGCTCATTATGCCAAGCTCGAATTAGACTAAAAAAGTCATCTCTGTAGTCATAATCGAAAACTCGATCAACATCATCAAATATCAGTAGAATAGGTAAGTCAGCGTTTTCAAGAACTTCTTCAAGCACAAAATCAGATAATTTATCTTTTGCTCCCAAGGAACTAGACCAATAGGAGTCTGGTGAACGGGAAGTTCGCCAGTGCTTGGTCATGCGAGCGGCTAGATATCGTAACAGGGAGTCGAGAGTGGATAAAAACGTTTTGTCAAGACGCTGAAAATCAAGATAGAGTGCAGCTTGACTATTTTGCTTAGCCTGTTGGTGCATACGAGCTAGCAAGGAGCTTTTGCCCATCTGATGAGCACCTTTGACACGGATAGTTTCTCCCCATCCTAACACTTTATCTAACCATTTAGCTTCGTTTTCTCGCTGCAGGTAGAATTTAGAGCGAAGCTTAACTGTCCCTTCAGGAGCTTCAAGTTCATTGAGCCAGTTAGAATCAAAAGAATGTCTAGGCGGCAGTAATTCATCTTCCGATAAAAGTACTGTTCCGTCTTCATCTAACAACAAATCATCTTGTTGAAATTTCAGGGTTTTGATTAGACGTTCCCATTGAGCAGCAGAATCGTTTTCTTCTAACCATTGCTTGAGTTGTTCAGCAATTGTTTTGGGAATATGTCCAGTTATTAATAAACGAGCAACAAATTCTATAATATGTTTTTCATGATCATTTTGTTTAGGTATATTATCTAAATTATCTAGAATATCATTTAAATTATCAGGGATTTAATATTTCCGATTATCCCCTAATTTATCGTAACAACAAGCGCTATAAGCCTGTTGCATTTGCTTGATGATTTGTTTTTCGAAAGGAAGCAATAGGTTGACTAAACTAGTCGTAATTTCAAATTTTTCCTTGATTGCCTTTAAGCTAGCATTATTGGGATTTTCGTTAAGGGCTTTCTTAATTAATTGTGCTAAACTATTGCTAGTATTGAAATCTTGTACTACTTTGTAAACAATTTCAGTCAAATTTTCACCACGAGCAATCTCTTCCAGATTTTGACTGAATTGATGTCGTAGCATCATTTCTAATTTAGTTTTACTAGGGAAAGCACGACACAGTGCTGACTCTATCTGCTTGAGGAGATAACCAGGGGTATTTCCAGCATTCATGTCTCTACTTGTGAACAATAGAATTTAATACTCTGGCTCCAACAGAACTGACGCAGTTAAGTTGATTTTGCCTCCAAATCAAATTTGGTAGGGCTGTAACTTTCTAAAAGTATAGATGGAGAGATAGGGATATGGGTAGATGAGCGTTGCTGAATCTTCTTTTGAATATTCGTAGAGCGGGCATCTTGCCCGCCCAAAAAGATCAGCCACAGGCAAGATGCCTATTCCACTAGATCTTGAACAGGCAAGATGCCTATTCCACTAGATCTTGAACAGGCAAGATGCCCATTCCACCAGATCAGCCACAGGCAAGATGCCTATTCCACCAGATCTTGAACAGGCAAGATGCCTATTCCACCAGATCTTGAACAGGCAAGATGCCTATTCCACCAGATCTTGAACAGGCAAGATGCCTATTCCACCAGATCTTGAACAGGCAAGATGCCCATTCCACCAGATCAGCCACAGGCAAGATGCCTATTCCACCAGATCTTGAACAGGCAAGATGCCCATTCCACCAGATCAGCCACAGGCAAGATGCCTATTCCACCAGATCTTGAACAGGCAAGATGCCTATTCCACTAGATCTTGAACAGGCAAGATGCCTATTCCACTAGATCTTGAACAGGCAAGATGCCTATTCCACTAGATCTTGAACAGGCAAGATGCCTATTCCACCAGATCTTGAACAGGCAAGATGCCCATTCCACCAGATCTTGAACAGGCAAGATGCCTATTCCACAAAACTCTTAAAATTATTCCATTATTAAGCAACTGCCTCCCCAAGACCGCGCTTTCCATTAAGACAGTCAAATGCACCCCAACTTTAAACCTTCAACCTTCAACCTTAAACCTTCAACCTTAAACCTTCAACCTTGATATCCCCCAGTAACCAATAAGATTAATCTACTCTAACCATTTCACGGGATTCTTCTTTATTATTCACCTCAGAGGGTTTCAGCTTCTGACCCCTAAAGTCTCCTAATAATCCCATCAATGCTGGAACTACTGTAGGTGTCAGTAATGTAGACAAAGCTAATCCCCCAGTTAAGGTAATCCCTAATCCTTGATATAATTCAGCTCCTTTCCCTGGTATTGCTGCTAACGGTAACATTCCTAGTACTGTAGTTCCAGCAGACATGAATATTGGTCGTAAGCGATCGCATACAGCTCTATACAAGGATGTATCGTAATCTATTCCTTCTCGCTGTAATTGCAAGGCTCGGTCTACTAAAAGGATGGCATTATTCACCACAACTCCAGTCAGAATCACAAATCCCAACCCGGTAATCATATCCAGCGGTACCACTACACCAGGAATTCTGTTCACTATCACCAAACTCAACAACGCTCCGGTTAATCCTATCGGTACGGTTGCCATAATTACGATGGGATAGAGAAAAGAACGGTAGAGTGCTACTAGCAACAGATAGGTAATCAGTAAAGACAGAAGAAAGATTGACCCCAATTGAAGTAACGTTTCTGATAGCAAATCTGCTGAACCAGCTAACTCGACACGATAGCCAGCAGGTAGATTTTTCCGGAAGGGTTTGAGAATCTGCTCCTCTGTTTGCTGAACTAGTTTGCCTAAGGGAGCTGAGCGCTCGACACTAACGGTTAGGGTAATAGAACGCTGTAAATCCACTCGGTTAATCCGATCGGGTCCGGTGGTATCTAGTACTTCAGCCACATCAGCCAGTTGTACTTGCCCACCATTGGGAGTATACATAGCTAACTGACGCAACTGTTCTGGGGTTTTGACAACGGTATTTTGTAATTCAACGGTCACATCCAGTTCCCGTTTACCATCCACAAATTCTGAGGCTCTAATCCCACCGAGAGCAGCTTCAACCATTCTCCCTAACTCAGCTTCTGACAAGCCCACTTCTGCCAGTCGCACCCGATTGGGAATGACTTGTAATTCTGGCGCACCAGTAACAAAACTCGAACGAGCATTGCGCACACCGTCCAGTTGGCGCAATTGCTTAGTAATATCCTGACCCCACTGGTTTAATTGATCCAGGTCTTGTCCTACCACACGCACCGTATAGGACTTACCTGGATTACGAAAAATGGGAATGCGCCTGGCAACGACAAAGCGATAACCAGGGAAATTAGACCCTACCTTTCCCATCCGATTCACCATGTTATCCAGATTCCTAGCGGTAGCTAACTCTGGCTTGAGACGGACTAAAATCGCGTTGCGTCCGGAGCGTGCTAATACCAAGGTTCGGTCAATTTCCGGCTGCTGTGCCAAGAACTTTCTGGCCGGTTGGGATAGCCGTAGGAATTCTGGAATACTGGTGCCTGGAAAGGGTTCCGTTAACCACATAATTAAATTACGGTTCCCTTCTGGTAGGTAATCCATGGGGGGGAGTAACCGAATACTGACAAAGAGCAATACTACAGGAATCAACAACACAGCCAAACGCCTTCCGATCCGTTTGCCACCAACAGACCAACGCACGGTTTTTAATAACAATCTCTCTAGCTTGCCTTGCCATACTCTAAATACTGCTGAAGTTTTAGCTACAGCTAGCACCAGGACATTTTGGATTTTTGCTCCTCTATTTCGCTGCTTTGGGCGCAATGGTTTTGGGTCTAAACCTTGGGTGCCGACATCCCCCATCCCCTGCAAAATCTGTTGCGCCTCCCCTTGATTAAGAAACAGTCCCGATAGCATAGGCACTAGGGTCAGAGCTGCAAACAGGGAAAACAATACCGATGTCGATAGAGCAATACCAATATCAAAGAACACCTGTCCTGGCTGCCCTGTCACTAAAACAATGGGAGCAAATACTGCTACGGTAGTCAGAGTAGAGGCTAGCATAGCTGACCACACTTCTTGAGTACCGTCA
Organism: Moorena sp. SIO3I8; assembly: GCF_010692325.1. Lineage (GTDB taxonomy): Bacteria > Cyanobacteriota > Cyanobacteriia > Cyanobacteriales > Coleofasciculaceae > Moorena. The sequence goes on from NZ_JAAHHW010000106.1 coordinate 20,635, forward strand.
ATAGCAGCTCGGATCGGATTTTTTCCCCGTTGCATGTGGGTGAAGATATTTTCTAGCACCACAATGGCATTATCCACCACCATTCCGACAGCAAAGGCTAATCCTGCCAGACTGATCACATTCAGAGAGCGACCTAGCAAGGCTAAGACAATAAAGACGGTAATAATAGTAGTCGGAATAGTTAGGGCAATTACTGCTACGGTGCGCAATGACCCGAGAAACAGCAGCAACACTAGGGATGCTAGTATCGCACCCATGATCAAATTTTGCTGCACTAAGGCAATAGATTGGTTAATATAGCCATTCTCGTCGTAGTTAATTAAAAACTCGACACCTTCTCCTTGCTGTTCCAGTTGGGCTTCCATTTCCTTGAGTACTGCTCTGACCCCCTTAGATATTTCTGGGACATTGCTACCAATTCGTCTTTCGATACCAATGCCAGCGGTTGGTTGGTCATTTGCTACAAGAACCGTACTTTGAAGCTTGCGACCAATTTTGACATCAGCTACATCTCCCAAATAGACAATTCCTGATTGGTCTCGGCGCAACACAAACCCTTCCAACTCCTTCACATCCTCAGAGCGACTGACGGTGCGAACTCGGTATTCCCGTCTTCCCACTACCATCGGTCCACCGCGAATATTGCGGTTATTATTGCGCAAAGTATTCACTACATTAGACAGGGTTAGATTGCGGTCAGCTAAGGCTTTCGGATCTACAATCACCTCCACTTCCCGTTCCCGTCCCCCAGGAGTAATAATCTGACCCACTCCTTCCACTTGCCGTAACTTGGGTACGATGGCATCTTGAATCAAGTCACGGTAATGGTCTGGGTCAGAATCATAGCCTTCTTTGGGCATTAGGACAATCCACATCATGGGACGGCTAACACCGCTGACCACTTCAGCAGAGGGGTCTCCCGCTTCTGGGGGTAGAGAGGACACTCGCTGTAATTTGCTCAAGACATCTACTAAGCGAGCATCAATATCTGTTCCCCAATTGAATTCGAGAGAAATCCGACTGCGTCCAGGGCGAGAGCTACTGGTAATTTCTTTAACTCCTGTGACTTCTTCGACGGCTTCTTCGATCGGTCTAGTAATCAGGTCTTCTACTTCCGTCGGTCCTGCTCCAGCGTAGGAGGTGCTAATGGTAATTTCTGGAGTATCACCTCCTGGTCGAAGTTCTAGGGGAAGCTGGAATAGGGCTAAGATGCCACATAGGGCTAGGAGGCAGAACAGAACAAATGTGCCATGTCGCCACCGGACCGCTGTTTCGATAAGTTTCATCAAATTTGGCCGAAGTTGGCAACTTAGGAACTAGGGAATCGGGAATCGGGAATCGGGAATTGGGAATCGGGAATCGGGAATCGGGAATCGGGAATCGGGAATCGGGAATCGGGAATCGGGAATCGGGAATTGGAAATCGGGAATCGGGAATCGGAAATCGGGAATCGGGAATCGGGAATCGGGAATCGGGAATCGGGAATCGGGAATCGGGAATCGGGAATCGGGAATCGGAAATCGGGAAGGATTCTAGAGACTAA
>NZ_JAAHHW010000107.1 GCF_010692325.1 Moorena sp. SIO3I8
TCTGAACGATTGTGGATTCTTCAGTTCTTGGGTGCTCCTTGCCGTAAATATTACCTCTTGGCTTGATTTCGTGCTCAAAGGGGGTAGGAAAATTATCTGCATGTGATCCCTACCTGCGGAAAGTGGGTTACCAACTTAGTATGGTGAGTTAATCTATTTAATTACCATTGCTTACAAATCCTGATTATAATAATTGTAATTTTTAATCATTCATACTTATTTGAACAAGATGAAGATGAATTCGATATTATGAAAAATAACTTAATTGACTCCCAGCTGAGTGATAGTAATCGATTGCAAAATCAGAATACTACATCATTCTTAAAATTAGTGGTCTTTAGAATAGACAGCATCAATTTCGCATTTCCGATTGAGTGTGTAAAAAAAGTAATTAATTATACAACTGTTTATAGCAGTGGACTCAATGATATTGGCATTGCCCATATCGATGATCAGGAAATTCCTATTATCGACTTGCATCGCCGGTTATTTAAATCTAGCAAAATCAGCACTTCTAACCCAGGACGCTTCCTGCTGATTGCTCAAAATACAATGGGTGAACGATTTGGTATCCCTGTACTCAAAACACCGAATTTGATAGAGGTTTCCGTGAGTGATATTCGTACCCTACCAGAGTCTTTTCGTCAAGCTGATACCCTAGGAATTGCTAGTCATGTTGCGGTGATTCCCCAAGAAAATACATCTTTGACAGTCTTTTTGCTAGATGTTAATCAATTGCTGCCTTGGGTTTCTCAAAGTGCGAAAAGGGGTTAAGCATTGAGCAATCAGCAATCAGCTATCTTTGCCCCTAGCTTGATGGGATGGGGATAGTCCCAGTGGATGAGATTTCTGTTATACTTTAGATTATAAAATAGCTATCTGCCAGAATTAAAGGTTAGGGGAGAAGTCCCGCGCTCTATCCGTGCTTGATGAGCGTCCTATGGGAGAGCCTTTTTCTGGGAATTGTGCCAAAAAGTTGCTAGCATCAAAAACGCGCTTTGACGATAACCAAGTTAAAAAACCTTGTTGCCAAAAAACCAACCAAGCAGAATCATCGGTCTTAGAAATTAGGACTGCTGGTGAGGGCAGGAATATAAGACCTGGGTTTGGGGAACTAAATTTAGGCAATTCCTTGTGAAGTCCGAATCCATTGCTGTAGCGTAAGCTCAGGCTATTGTAGTTCACAGGTGTAGCTTCCACCTACGCTTTTATCTACGATCCTTAGCACTATAAGGGATAAGGGTCAAGTAGAAGCAATCGGAACAAGTATCCGACAATACCCATCTAGAGATTAAGATGTAGCATAATAAGTCTTATCTCTAGCAGTAGAACTTATGGCCAGTCCCTCTGATGTGAAACAAAACGTTTTTATTCAGTGTAGGTCGCCGGTTCGCCGATCAACCTGCCAGAATCCCCATGCTTTAGCGATGGGGAGTCGTCAATTTCCAGCAGTACGACCTAAGAGTCTAGTCAACGGGTGCTGCTAAAGTTTAATATATGGTGTTTCCCAAAAAACTGATTAAGGGCGGCTCTAAAGTATCTAAAGTTATAGATTTACCTAAGTATGGTATACGCTCCATTCTTGCTAAAGGGGTGCAGATGGACTTCGAGTCAGGACAAAACCGTGTTCAAGTCCTCAAAGGAATAGACTGGGAAGTCAAACGTGGTGATATCCAACTTTTAATGGGACCGTCTGGCTCTGGCAAGACTACCCTTTTGTCAATATTGGCGGGATTACTGACCCCGACATTAGGAAAAGTCTATTTACTGGGTCAAGAAATTACCGGTATGTCTAGAACTAAGCTGGCAGAGTTTCGACGAGAACACATTGGCTTTATTTTCCAACACTTCAACCTATTTCCAGCTCTGACAGCAGCAGAGAATGTGGAAGTTGTGCTAAACATTAAGGGCATTCGGGGGGTCAACGCTCGACAGCAGGCAAAAACCTTATTAGAGCAGGTTGGTTTAGAGGGGAAAGGACATCTTAGACCGAGTGACTTGTCAGGGGGGCAGAAGCAACGGGTAGCGATCGCGCGGGCTTTAGCTAAAGAGCCACCCCTAATTATGGCAGATGAGCCAACGGCAGCCTTGGACTCTCACAGTGGTCATACAGTCATTGAGCTTCTGCGTCGTCTGGCTAAGGATAAAGGCTGCACAGTGCTGATGGTAACCCACGATCCTCGTATTATCGATGTAGCTGACCAAGTGTCTTATATGGAAGATGGTATGTTGAAGGTTGATGGTTGAAGGTTGATGGTTGATGGTTGAAGGTTGAAGGTTGATGGTTGATGGTTTAAAGTTGATGGTTGAAGGTTGATGGTTGAAAGTTGATGCTTCACAGGTGAGTGTTAACGGTCAACCGTGAGCATGTTAGTTTCACTTCTACCTACCTACCTAATTATGATGTGAATGGGCAATTTGCCAACACGACAAATTACTGTTCACTCTAGGCATCATAATCATGTTTATGGTAAATTTCTGGCTAGCTATAGGGGTTTTGGGACTGGGTTCTATTCTGTGGGTAGAACTGGTGCGAGACTTCTATCACCTCCTGTCCCATCACTGGAAACCTCTGTATCGCTTGCATGTGTGGCATCATCGGGTCTTCCGTCAGGATTTAACTGCTGTCAGTGATACCATATATCGACAGGCGCACTGGCGTAATGATGTGCCAGAAGCCTTGGTCATGCTAATGTTAGGCTTGGTGCTATGGTGGTTGGCTTATACCTGGACACCAGATATGCATTGGGCAGCTTTGGCTGGTTCTGTGTACTCTATGGTATTTCTATTTGGTGCGATCGCTCGTGGCTATGGCATCAAGGGAGCTGATAAGTTGACTGATGGAACCCACCTTCCGGGTCCATTCCTCTGTCCTCCTTCCGGTTGGATGGTAAATCGCAGCTACCATTGGCGACATCACTTTGATAACCAAAAGGCTTACTATGGCGGCACATTGACTTTAGTAGACAAACTGATGGGGACAGCACTATCGCTCCAAGGGAAAACTATTGCAGTGACGGGAGCATCGGGAACTTTGGGACAGTCACTGTTGTACCATCTCCAGCAACGGGGAGCAAAAGTGATTGCTCTGACCTCCCAAGAACAAACTGTTACGTTAAGTGTCAATGGTGAAAGCTTGCCAGTAAAAACCTTCACTTGGCAAGTGAGTAAAGAGTCCGAACTAGCCCCACATTTGGAAAATTTGGATATTCTAATTCTCAATCACGGCATCAATGTTCATCAAGAACGGACAGCCGATGCGATCGCAAAATCCTACGAGGTCAACACATTATCAAGTTGGCGGTTGCTGGAGATGTTTTTATCCACTGTTCGGACGAACCAAGATATTGCTCGCAAGGAAGTTTGGGTTAATACTTCGGAAGCGGAAGTTAGTCCAGCCTTTAGTCCTTTGTATGAACTGAGCAAACGTACCCTAGGAGACCTAGTTACCCTCCGTCGTCTAGATGCTCCTTGTGTAGTACGTAAACTAATCCTCGGACCATTTAAAAGTAATCTCAATCCGATTGGGGTCATGTCAGCGGATTGGGTAGCCCAACAAATCCTTAATCTAGCCACTCGTGATGTGCGTAACATCATTGTGACGATTAATCCGATAACCTATTTAGCGTTTCCAGTCAAGGAATTTTTTGTCAGCCTGTACTATAGGCTGTTTAGTCATTAGTCCTTAGGAACTTGGGTTAATTATTAGTAATTAGTGGTACTACTTACTAAGGGTGGCGTAGCCATTCGCGTAGCGTGGCCGAAAGGCCAAGGTGACGTTGAATTTACGGCACCATATGACTACAGAGTTAAAGTCTTCTGGATTAACATCAGCAGGGATAAGGTACCCTTGAGTCCCACTGACCTGCTGAAGAGGACCAAGACTTTCATAATTTTCCTTACTGTAGGATTTGGGGACAGTTTGGCGGTGCAACAGCACCATTAAATCGGGTCCGTTATCGGTCTTAAAGGTTTCGTCAAACTTCAGGTAACGTTGTCCATTGTCTGTGAATAAACTTACCATGCCTTGAGTAGAATGGGCTGCTGTTACAAAATTTCCTGATCTACTTGTTGCCTGTGCCACTGTTCTAGCTGGTTCAGCAGCTGGAACAGTGGACACATCAATCTTGGTTGTCGTAGACCTAGAGGTAGAGGGTTTTGCCTGAACAGTACTCTTGATTCCCAGGTACTCCTGCTACACAACCTACGCTTAAAAAGGCAGTAGCACCAAAGATCGCTAAATAGTTAAGCTTCATCAGATTATCTATCTCGTGGAAACATTACTCTTTTTGCTATTATGTCTAGTCTTCGGTGGCATTAACCTGAGTTTTGGTTAAGAAATTTAGTGAATACTTCTCAACTCTAGCTCATTAAAAAATTTATCCATTAATATATCCCAAACTTGGTAAGTTAAGTAAATTTTAATATTTAGCTCAGGTTATATTAATATATTATCAATATTATCTAGATTAGTCACATACTATTTTATTAGTTTGGTTGAGTTTAAAATAACAAGTTATGATACAGCAATGGGTGTAATGGTGTTTCCAAATTCAAGGGGCAAATAATTGCTATAACCTTTATAATACCACACTTTTTAATGTCCTATTCCCTATTCCCTGCCCACAGCGCTATACCTGTTTTTAGACATGACAGTTCCCAAAGTGAGCTACCCAAACTCTAGGTGTTCTTCTAACAAACAAGTTTTTAGGTTACGAGCCGCAACGGTCGTGATGCTGATTCTATTTACTAGTTTTAGTGCGATCGCTTTAGCTTGGTTGACTGGTCAGGGGCAGATTACACAGCTATTTGCTCAGCTGCATGTCTGGCAAATAAACCCACCGATGTGGCTGGAAGCACCAATGGTGACTCAGCACCACTACTTATTACTGCCAACAATTATCTTAATGGTAGTTGTGCTGGGGGTCACGAAACTCTCTCCCCGTCCTCGCACTTGGTCTAGAAATTTAGTGGTGGGGATTTTGCTAGCACTATTGGGACGATATCTGCTCTGGCGAATCTTCTCTACCCTCAATTTAGTGGATCCCCTTAATGGTGTCTTTAGCCTAGGATTATTTTTACTGGAAATGTTGTTGCTAACCAGCAGTATTATCCAGCTATTTTTAATGTTAAGGGTCAAAAACCGTAGCGCTCATGCTTCTCAGTTATCAATAGATGTGATTTCAGGAAGGTTTAATCCTTCTGTGGATATCTTCATCCCAACCTATAATGAACCCTGTTTTATTTTAAAGCGAACAATTATGGGTTGTCAAGGGATAGATTATGACAACAAAAACGTTTATTTACTAGATGATACCAAACGTCAAAATGTCAAAGATCTAGCTGCTGAATTGGGGTGTAACTATATCACTCGTCCAGATAATTCCTATGCCAAAGCGGGAAACTTAAACCATGCTATTCCAAAAACATCAGGGGATTTGATTGTATTATTTGATGCTGATTTTGTCCCGAATAAAAATTTTCTGACTCGCACCGTAGGTTTTTTTAAAAATAGTAATGTCGGATTAGTCCAAACTCCTCAAAGCTTTTATAACCCTGACCCGATTGCCTACAATTTAGGTTTAGAAGATGTGCTACTGCCAGAATAAGAGATATTTTATCGGCAAGTTCAGCCCATCAGGGATGGTGCTGGCGGTGTGGTTTGTTCCGGAACTTCCTTTGTTGTTAAACGTGATATTATAGAAGCGGCTGGTGGTTTTGTAACCGATTCTTTGTCTGAAGATTACTTTACTGGTATTCGGATAGCAGCAATGGGTTACCAAGTTATTTATTTAGATGAAAAACTTAGTGCTGGTTTAGCCGCAGAAAATATTGCTGCCCATGTAGCTCAACGATTGCGGTGGGCTCAAGGAACATTGCAGGCATTTTTTATTGATGCCAACCCTCTAACTATTCCGGGGTTAAAACCAATCCAAAGGCTAGCCCATTTAGATGGATTACTAAATTGGTTTACCGGTTTATCTCGCTTCGGATTCCTGTTAATGCCCCTAGCTTATTCATTTCTAGGGGTGATTCCCTTAAAAGCAACGGCTGCTGAATTGTTGTATTTCTTGCTACCTTATTATCTGATACAGCTCACAGTTTTTTCCTGGTTAAACCTTCGTTCCCGGTCAGGATTGTTGTCGGATATTTACTCATTGCCTTGGTGTGTTCCTCTGAGCTTGACAGTGATACAAGTCATGCTGAATCCCTTTGGCAAAGGATTTAAGGTCACACCCAAAGGCGTAAAACGCGATCGCTTTGTGTTTAACTCCAAGTTGGGATTGCCTTTGATTATCCTATTTATCGCTACAGCAGTTAGCCTATGGATGAATTTGAGTACTTCTGTGATGTATTGGGGAAGTGGGATATCAGCTACTGACGCTCAGATGATTCAAGGTCTGAGTCTAGGTTGGATTTGGAGTATCTATAACCTGATCATGTTGGGTATTGCTTTATTGATTGTAGTGGATGTCCCCAATCGGGACCTTTACCAGTGGTTCAAGTTGCGCCGAGTGGTGCGGCTTGAGATCTCAAATCAGACTGTCTGGGGTATGACCACCAAGATTTCAGAAGTTGGTGCTCAAGTGGCTTTGACCGAGGTGGCTGATTTACGATTAGATAGCCCAAACACTGCCACTGAACCGTTGCCAGTGGAACTAGAGATGATCGAGGAAAAGCTAGAGTTGTCAGGAGTAGTTACTGAAATTGACAACAGTGGTGAAGAAGCTAGTCTACGAATTATGTTTGACCCATTAACTCTCCAAGAGCATCGCACTTTGGTAGAGATACTCTTTTGCCGTCCGGGTCGATGGCAGCGACGGGAAACTCCATCAGAAATGCGATCGCTTTTACTGTTGTTTAAGATTTTGCTGAAACCGCGATTACTATTTGATCGCCAGGGTAGGAGTTGAGAAACTCTATTGATCTAAATCACTAGCAACAATTCGATAAATCCTTCCCAGTTAAGCTCTTTGCCTCCAATTCGCTGTTGCAAAAAGGTCACTTCATCTTCTGAAAGAGGAGGCTGATCCACACTGGCTAACACTACATTCATTTCATCTAGCTCAACCACTCCATTCTTATTCTTATCAATGGGAATAAAGTATGTGGCAAACTCATTAAGTCTCGACATCAGACGACGGTGGCGCAGCAACAATTCCCCAAATTCCTCGAAGTCTATTTCTCCGCTGTTATCGACATCCATGCTGGAAAAGACAAAGTTCAGTTCATCATCACTGATGCTATGCCCCGCTTGCTGGAAGTGATAGCTAAGTTCTGTCAAAGACAAGCTGCCGCTTTGATCCCGGTCGATAGCATCAAAGATATAACGCAGGTCACCTTTGAGTTCTTGGGGTGCTTTGTCAAATAATACCTTGTGATGCTGCCCAACCATGGCTCCTTGCAACTGCCGACGGAAGGCCGAAATCACTTCCTTGGCTGTGAGGTAGCGGAATCGATGCTCTTCGGGACTAGCAATGGAGTAGGGTGCAACAGGCACCAAGGAAGAAAGCGATCGCTGTAAGATTACGAAGCAGGCATAAGTACCCAGATGAAAGGACATCGCCAAAATCGGTAGTTTCAAGGGTGTCATTACCAGAGTCAGCAGCCAGCCAATCAGAGCTGCCCCAAAGGCTCCACCACTTGCAAACAAAAGGCTTCGTCGATTAGGGGTATAGAAAATGCCTCCAATAGCAATTGCGGTTAATGCTGAGTTGTATCCCCACAGTCCAGCGTACAGCACATTCAGATTTACCCCCAGTACAATGCCAGTGACCAAACCAATCACCGACCCTAGAACCGCAACCAGGGCTCCCATTGGGCTACACAAGGCTAAAGCAATTATAATTAACAAGGCAGATACTAAGCTGCCTGAAAAAAAGATTTGACCAATTCCGGTGATTAGGCCGGATAAAACGCTTACCCCATCTAGGGATTCAGCTGGGTTAGGGAAGGGCGGTGGTGCCCCTAATTCAAAGAAGGGTTGCGGAACGTAGAGGGCTATTACCAGAAAGCTGTAGGTAACAATGTGAAATGGCACTCCCATAGAGGGCAGCCCTAAATACACGGCCATCCATAGCCCGATATACTGCATCAATACTGTGCTCAGGGCTGCACAAATGATAACCGCCAGTACCCAAAGCAAGTTTCCAGTACCATTGCCCCAAGTGCCAAACGTTCCTAAAGCTAGCCCCACTAAGGCTCCGTTCAAACCAAAAATGCCATTGCGAATACTGGGGCGATCGAGACCCATCAAATAGGCGGTCCATGTAGCCACAACAACTCCGACAACTAGCATCAAGGCTACCCAGGGCGACTGAATAAAAACCGCAAGAGTAATGAGTAGTCCAGTGATAGGATTATTGGCAAACCCTACTTGACCGATACCCCGTAAACTAGCATTGATAAAATCTAACAGCGGACGCCGCTCCCAGGCTTGGTTGAGGTCTTGCAGAGTTCCCATGATGGGCAAGGGATGCCGATGAGACGTTTTCTCTGATTTCAATAAACGAGATAACAGCTCATGGAGCGGCAAAGGTTGAGGTTTATCTTGAGAAATTTCAGATGTTTGAGACATGGTAAATTGATGCTTTTGTTGGGTGAGATCGACTCCTGTGCGGCTATTTCTTGAACAGGGCTCAAACCTTAAGGATGTGGTTTTTACTCAGGACTGAATTGCTCTAAATCAGTTCATAAAACAGTTTGAGGAAACGATCGGTATCCACATCTAAACAGGCTTCTACATTGGGAGGATAGGCGGCTTCATCCCGACGATCACGCAGATCGGCCAGGGACATATCAGAGGTAAATTTTCCTTCAGTTTCTACCACCATATACACCGATTCTGTAGAAACCAGGTTCGGATCAATGGCAACACCGACAGCTAATGGGTCATGCAGGTAGCAGCCGTGGAAACCTTCGTTTTCTCTATAGAATGCCATATAAATGCCTGTGCAATCGGCAATGAACTGAGCCACTGCTGACGGATGTTTCTGAGCGTAATTCTCTACATCTTTCCGGGGAAGGGGTGCCTTCATGGCCACATCCAAAGCTACTAGGGTCAGGGGAATGCCTGATTCCATAACCATTTGAGCCGCATCAGGATCCACAAAGAAGTTAAACTCGGCAGCAGCTGAAATGTTGCCCGGAACCTTCACGGCTCCACCCATGATCACGATGCGGCCTACCTTTTGCAGGGTGGTGCGATCGCGCTGCAGAGCTGTTGCAATATTGGTCAATGGTCCTAGAGCCACAATGGTCAAGTCGCTGCCATATTCCTGGGCGGCTTTCAGCAATACATCAACAGCATCTTCTGAAGAAGGCTCCATGGTAAGTTGGGGATACTTGGGCTGCCATCAGCATTTTTAAACTGATGCAGTTCTCCCAGTCCATCGGAGCCATGAATACCTGCAGCATTGAAGGGAGGACGAACCAGAGGTTTTTCACAGCCTTTTGCCACTAGGGGAGGCTGGTTTGGTTGAACAATGTCAATCACCCGCAACACATTATTAGCAGCTTGATGAAATCAATATTGCCAGCTAACACGGTGACTGATTTGAGCTCAATTTGTTCACAATTCAGAGCCATGATAATCGCGAGAGCATCATCAACACCCCCATCAGTACCCCCATCAGTATCGATAAATGGGACGGGCTTGGGAATTAAGCATTGTGTTCTCCTTACATTGCTAACGATGCCAGCTCATCCATCGACACCATACCATCTTTATCGACATCCAACACCTCAAACATCAGGCTAATTAATTCTTTCTGGGTGCTGCCTGTCCGTTCTGCCAATGCTCCCTGTACTTCTGCCGGGGAAATATAGCCATCTTGATTTTGATCGAGAAAGGCAAAGGCATTTTTGAAACCCTGTTTCAGCTCTTCTGTGGTCATTTTCCCATCGCCATCGGCGTCCCATTCCTCATAATTAATTAGGACTCTCCAAGCATCTTTCATGCAGCTTTCTACGATCAGGTTTTGGCCTGGAAGACATTGCTCCAAAGGTGGAGCACCACCGTTTGCGTTGACATAATCTACCAACGGTTTGATTTGATCGAGCCCCCTCAGCAAGAATTGGACAATACTGAGGGTGTAAATCTTTTGGGGGTCAAATGGGGCGTGGTTAATGCTGACAATTTTCAGACTGGGGTAGTCTTCAACTACTACATCAAGATCGGCATGGAGAAAATTGGATGCTTCCCGCTCGGGCGTGCCGCGAGTTTCGGTAATAGACTCTTGTAAGATGTACCCAGGCACCTGAATCAAGGCCATTTGGGTATCCAATGGCATCTCTTCCAACAAATCCCTATATCTGAACGATTCTCCCTTCTCATAGTATCGCTTACCCCGAACACATCCTCCCTGGATCATAACTAGATCGACATTTTTAAAGCTTTTCTTGATATAAGAACATAGGGTTGAGGCCACTTTTTCGGGTTGGAATCGCATCCGTTTAGAGGACATCGGTTCTTTCACCTCAAAAATTTCCACATCCATCAGCGAACCTAGAAAATTTTCGGTACTTTCTACAAACTTTTGGACCTTGGGATCGGCATCAAAATGGGTGGCTGGCAACAGATGAACAGCACTATGCCACTGCTCGGAAGCATCCCACCACACATCAACAACAACCACATTAGTAGCATCAGCACCAGCCTTAACAATCAGACTCCGCTCAATTTTCTCAATATAAATCTCATGCTCGTGCCCCCCAACAATTATAGGAACCTTACCACTAAGTTGGTCATCTTGCTCGATCCCCGTGGCTAGTTCCCGATCTTCGGCAATCGTCTGATGGGTCAGCGGAATCAGCATGGTTGCGTCATTGGAACACTTAGACCAGGTTTCTTTTAACGCATCAAAGATGGGTTGGATGGTTATGTTCGCCCCGGGTCGGAAAGTATTGATCTTACTAGTGCAAAATCCAGCAAAGGCAACTCTACGAGAACCTACTTCAACAATGTCATATTTCGGAAGCAGCTGACCACTGGCATCCACAATTGGCAAGTCCAAGATGTTGCTATTTAAGCATTTCCCTTCGTAGGTTTTGAAACGCTCACCTAGGACATCGACGGTAACATCGAATTCATGGTTGCCCAAGCAAATATAATCAATGTTGACTACCTTGAGCACGTCCAGCATGGCTTTACCGCCATCAAGTGAGGTAATTAAACAAGGAGAGAGAAAGTCTCCGCTGAGGCAGGCAATCACCACGGCATCTTCCGATGTTTCCTTCAGGGATTTAATCACTGTTTCCACGTAGGGATAATTATTGATGTCGTAAACATCATTGATCGAAATGATTCTGAGATAGTTGCCCACCGCCTCTCGGGGTTTCGGCAGATACAATCGAGGATTTGTCATTAGGGAAAGTAATTTTTAGGAATATTTCAGGAATATTCTATAGCAAAAGCGTCAACAAAGAGATCAGCAAAAATTATAATTAAAATAGTTTCTTAAGAATTCAACTGATGCTAGTGACGGCGTTGGTGAATACACAGATGAATCGGGAGCAGGCACCGGAACATCCCAATACTTGAGGTTTAGTCGTGATTTAGGAGTACCATACAACTAGAAATACTGATTCCTAGTTGTATGGTATCTTAATCAAGGTGCCTGTATTTGCTATTACCAGCATGGAAGCATTTTGACAGTTGCTAACGTATCATTTACCAAAAATCAAAGGTGAAGTCTAACTTTCGTGTAGCGATTATACATTCCCCGCAGGGTGATTATCTTCAGGAACCAGACATCGAGCAAAACGTTCTCCAACCTGAAGCCACGGTTGTTGTCCATCGAGCCGATCAGGCTAAAGAACTCATTGGTCGCATAGAAGATGTTGAGGCAATCATATCCTGGCACAAGACACCCCTTGATGCAGATATTCTGGGAAGATTGCAGTGTTGCCGTTGTATTGTACGGGCAGCTGTAGGTTTTGACAACATTGATCTTGCTTTTGCTGCCAAAAAAGGTATTCCAGTGTGTAACGTTCCCGACTATGGAACAGAGGAAGTTGCCGATCACACTCTTGGTTTAATTCTGGCTTTAGTACGTAAACTTTTAATTGTTGACAAATATGTTCGTAACCAAGGATGGGATTGGAACGCTGTCGGTAGTGTGCCTCGCCTTCGAGGTATGACTTTGGGTATTATTGGGTTCGGGCCCATTGGGAGCGCTGTAGCTAGACGGGCTCACCCTTTTGGTCTCAAGGTTGCCTTTTATGATCCCTATGTGCCGAGGGGGACAGCAAAAGCTCATGGTGTAACTCGCTGTGAAACACTAAATGAATTAATAGATGCTGCTCAAATCATCACTATTCATACTGCGCTCACCAGTGAAACACGGCATCTTATTGGTCGAGAAGAGTTGAAACGTATGACTCCTGAAACGATACTCATTAATACGGCTCGTGGGCAAGTAATCGATCAAGAAGCACTCATTGAAAGTATTCTATCAGGTTCTATTGGTCAGGTGGGGCTAGATGTTTTGAGTACTGAACCAAATGTACCTGATGAATTACGAACTTCTGAAAAAGTCATCTTGACAGCACATTCAGCATTTTATGCTGACGCTGCTGAAGCAGAACTCCGTTTCAAAGCAGCTACCTTTGTGCGCATTTTCCTATTTGGTCAAGAGGTACCAACTATAGTTAATGGTGTTTCTAGCAAAAATGACTTCCACCAGCAAATAACTACTATCTAACCAGGGTAAACCCAAGAATCAATAAGGAGGGATTATTATCAACAATATTGATAAAAACATGTAAGAGTGCTGATCAATCTTGGCTTATTATGGTCATAATCCTTGCCCTATATCACATTTTAGCTCAATTTTTATTGGGCTTACCCTGCGGTAACTATTAAGCAATTTCTACCTTCCAAGCAGTTTTATGTTTGGTGACACTAACTGGTTTAGGAGCGCTCCAATGAGTACCAATCACTAACATGTCCGTATCCCCGACACGCTCGAGAAATTTTCGTCGAGTAATCTGAGCTTGCTCGTGAGAACTATCAGCAACACATTCCCATTCTGGGTGGGCGCATTGGCATGGGTGATGCATAACGTCCCCTGTAATCATCGCCTCCTGACCTTGGGAAGAAATAACCACGCTACAGTGTCCGGGAGTATGACCAGGAGTGGGAAACAATTGCAATTCAGGGGTAATTTGATAATTACAATCGACTAAATCAACCAATCCCGCTTCAAAGACTGGGGCGACAGAATCCCCAAAAGCCTTTACCCAAAAATCCTCTTTCTGAGTGCGACAGTGTTCAAATTCAGGCTGTGTAATCAGATAGCGGGCATTCGGAAATGTCGGAATCCACTCACCATTGACTTTCATGGTATTCCAACCGATATGATCGTAATGCAAATGGGTGCAGACTACTATATCCACCTCTTCACGCTTGAAGCCAGATTTAGCAATATCTTCTATAAACGGCCCATTGAGCTGATTAAACGCTGGTTCTGAGCGTTGTTTGTCATTGCCAACACAGGTATCAATGATAATTTTATGCCCATAGGACTCAACTAGAAGTGCCTGAACTCTAAACTTAAGCTTGCCGTCTTGATCAACAAAATGGGGTTTGAGCCAGTCGAAGTCAGGAGCTAAGTTTTCTGGAGTCGCATCAGGTAGGGTAAATGATGGATCTACCGAGAGATCCAGTTCAATTACTGGTGTAATGAAAACATTCCCAATTTTCCACGCCATTATCTCTTTCCTACAGAAAAATTACGACTGTTGCTCAACCATCGCGATTTCGATTTATTGAGCGTTCACGTTCAGAGCGGCCTTAGCATTCCTAAGACCATTAGGTCAGCCCAAACCTTTTTTGTATGATACAGCTACTCACCATCTTCATTAAAATTGGGTCGATGCTAATGCGTTGACGTTCATCCATGTCAGGTATTTTATCAAGCAACTGAGTGACAGGTGATTGATTGTAGATAGATGCTAGATCTGAACTACGAAGTATATCCTGAGTAAATTGAAATAGTCCCTTGTTGAGTTTCAAGGTTGAAGGGGGAGCTAGAAATGGATGTTTTTGACGATGGTAAACGGTATCCGTTAGAAATGGGCGTGCGGCTTCTCGTAAAACATATTTTTCAGTCAAGCCACGAATCTTCATGGAAATAGGCATACGGCAAACTAATTCAACTACTTTATGATCTAGAAATGGTAGCCGCCCTTCTATGGAATGAGCCATTTCTACACCATCCCCTAGCACTCTAAAAATATTATTGGGCAACAGACTCTTTGCCCACAAATATAAAGATTTATGGACTGGTTCCCATTTAGAAAGTTGTCCAGAGGTATCTATCGGCTCCAAAAAGCGTTGGTAAGTATCCTCATAGCTAAACTGATCAACCAACTCAGGCGAGTAAAGAGATAAAAACTGACGATGCCATACTGCTGAAATTTCCATCCAAGCTGGTATAAATCCTAATTGTTTATCAACACTAGCTAATTTCTTAGTCCATTCCCCCTCAGAGAATAAAATCCCCGCAGATACTTTATTGCTTTGCTTTAATTGTTCTAGCAGATTTTTAATCGTCTGCTCATCTTGCCTTTCTGCATTATGACGCCACATATCTTGGCGGAAATGGGCATATCCTCCAAATATTTCGTCTGAGCCTTCCCCCGTCAGAACAACTTTATAGCCAGCGTCCCGTGTTGCTCGACTCAAGAGATACTTGGCTGTCCCATTAGTGTTGTTGCATAACATTTCACTCTGATAAACTGCATCCGCAAAATTATCAATCAGGTCAGAGGGCCGGATTTGAATAACCTCAAGTTTTGCTCTTGCACGTGCTGCGGTCTCAATTGCAATCGCTTTTTCGTCATAAATATCTTGCTCAAAGCTCAAGGTAAACGCCTGAATCGGCTCAGGTACGTGGATACTAGCCATTCCTAAAACCGTAGAGGAATCAAGTCCACCGCTGAGATAGCAACCAACAGGAACATCAGCCTCTAACCGAAGTCGAATTGCCTCATGTAACGTATCGCGGAGCTGTTCAATGTAGTCTTCTTCAGACCTGTGAAACTGGGAATCAGTAATTTGAGGGTAATCAAAATCCCAATACTGCTGCAACTTTATACCAGAATGAGAGGCCATCAGAAAATGCCCTGGCGGCACTTGATACACATTGGCAAACAAGGTGTGATTGTGGGCTAAAAGCTCGATATTTTTGAGTACCAATGCTTCTCGATCCCAATGAGCGGGCACACCAGCGGCAAATAATGCTTTAACTTCAGAGGCGAGATAAAGAGTATTACCATGAACAGCGTAGTACAGGGGCTTAATGCCAAAGCGATCTCGAACGGCAAAAAGTAACTCCTTACGCTGATCCCAAAGCATAAACGCAAACTCTCCTCGGAGGTGCTGCAGACACTCTGTTCCGAATTCATCATATAAATGAAGCGCGATTTCACTGTCAGATTGGGTTAGCAGTTGATATCCCCATCGCCTCAAATCCTGCTGTATCCGCTCAAAATCATAAAACTCTCCATTGACTATGATACGCAGTGTTTCATCTCTGTTGGCAATCGGTTGTTCTCCACCTGTAAGGTCAATAATACTAAGTCGTGCATGTCCCAAACCCACTCTACCTTCAGGGGAAATCCAAATTTTTTGTCCATCTGGACCTCGATGGTTTAAGTGTTCTATCCCCCGTTTCAAAGATGACTCGGAAATTTGCTCTTGTGTTGACAACATTGCGACAATACCACACATAAATAATGTTCCTCTCTTGCTATTGCCTTAAAAATAATTTTTCTTGTTAAAAGCTTTTTGCTTGTGCCGACAATGCTTTAAGATGCTTCTCAAATTGTTGCGTTAAGCTCGATTCGTCGAAAAGGATTCTTTTGACATGTGTATCTATCTCTACACCCTCTGATTGGGCTTCGATCAATCGTTCCTTCAGATTCTCAAGAGTTATAGCATAGGTATGCAGGGAATTCCTGGTAAATCGAGCACTCAACGCATTCTCACCAAACAAGAAGAAACGAACCGAGGCATCGAGCCATCGTACCGTTTCAAACAGAGAGTGCCTCCTTTGAGCTTCCTTAGAAATAGTCGATAGCTGGCGCAAACTGTTGATGTCACAAATTCCACCATCTAGAACGAGATTTTGAGGCATTAGGCAGTGGCCACAATTCCAAGAACAAGGGTCCGTTGCCGTGTACCCAAGAGCTAACATCCGACTAACAACTTCAAACCAACTCGAAATGAGCTTATCAGGCTCTGGGATTTGTTTAAGGAGAGTCTGCTTCCGATCGTCGTAGGAGATATTTCCGAAGATAACCGGCAGATCTAGATGAGCCATCCGATAAGGTACGGTAGGATAATAGTAGATATACACTCCTATGCCATCGTCGAGCCTCCGAAGTTTCTGAAGAGCGGTCGGAGAAACCAGTTGTCGCAGAATAGTTTTCACTTTCTCTATTGTCTCGTCGGGCCAACGAAAGATGAACAAAGGCAATGGAACATGCGCGATCTCCCCGAATACTTGTAAGTGCTTCTCTTGGAAATCGAGAGCTTGTAGCGCGTCTTCTTTGCATTCATCCAACTGGACTACACCTGGCATTTTGCCCTCTCCCACTAAAAACAGATGTAGTCTGTCCATCATTACATTGACCGAGGTAGATACACCAGATAAAACACCAGTTTCCAGTTCCCATACGGAGGACTCTTCTACCAGTTTCTCAAATGTCTCGCCAAAGTTCACTGCACAAGGTTCAGCACCCTTGATGGCTATACAGCCTGAGTATTTTGCATCAGTAGTAGTGGCATCTAAATTCAAATAGATTGCCCTTGAATGGCGCTCAGGGCGCACAAAAGGGTCAAAAAGACCATAGTGAACCTGTCTCTGAGCAGGAACATAACGTGATAATAAGCTGTACAGGTCCTCTGCAATAATATTTTGCCTAACAACCTCCTCGAAAAGTCGAGGGGCATTCTCCTGCAAGGACCATATTCTTTCCGGACAAGTAGAAAGGATATCAGCATGTTCTAGAATGGCTTGCAAATGCACACTTGATGTCATTTTTTTCTTGGCACTTCTATTATTAGAATTATCTCCATTGATGGAGATAATCAAGTTAACACTTTGTTCGAGTAATCATGCGTTCGCCTCATAACTTTGTCCCCTTTTTGCTATAATTTCCCTTCAAAGTTAATTCTTCGGGAAGCATCAGCATAAGCACTTTTCAGAGGAACCGTCAGTTTCCCTCCATCGATAGTAATAGTCTGTCCAGTCATGTAATTCAGCCGATCGGATGCCAAGCAAGTCACTAAAGCGGCGATTTCTTCAGGTTCGCCCATACGTCCCATGGGAACGCCAAACGTGAGCCTGTCTTTGGCAGCTTGAACCGTAATTTCCCCGGCAGCCGCCATGTTTTCAGCTAAGTTCAGCATAGCCCCCGTACCAATTACCCCTGGACAAACGGTATGAATAAGTACATTATGCTCAGCCAACTCCGCTGCGATCGCTCTGCTAAAAGCAGCTAATCCCGCTCTGAAGGTAGTAGAAATTAACAGATCGCCTCTTGGCTGTTCTACTGCACTGGTGGCGATATTAATCACCCGCCCCCAGCCACCCTCGATCATACTGGGTATGACTCCTTTGGTGAGTCGAATCGCACTCATCAGTACCAGTTGGTAAGCACGATCCCAATCTGACTCGCTCAATTGGGCAAGACGACCTGCTGGTGGGTTCCCTGTGTTATTAACCAAGATCTCGATAGAGCCTAGGTTCGCTTCTACAGTTTCTAGAAGTTTTTCTATATCCTGTTTCAAGCTCAAATCTGCTACTACACTGATTATCTTGGCGTTAGTTTCAGCTTCTAAGGTTTGACGAGTTTCTTCAAGGCACTTCTGGTTTCGGCTGCATATAGCTACACTAGCTCCTTCTTGAGCCAGAGATTTAGCAATAGCTTTTCCCAGTCCTTGACTGCTAGCACAGACTAAGGCTACCCGATCTTTTAATCCAAGATCCATGATTTAATTCGATTACATTACCAGGTTATCTCTGTGCTGTCATGCTCAGACATTCAAGGGTATAACCAAACTCTACAAGTGACTCCAATCGCCCCTCACTCCCTTCAAAGACTGGTGATTCTAAGTGGATGCTTGATTGCTATAGCGCAAGGCAAAAGGCAAAAGGCAAGAGGCAAAAGTTCACGTGCATTAGCTTTTCAGCTTCTATCAATGTCCTAACTTTAATGCGTAGTGCTATACCATCCGCCCAGATAGAACTCAGATCTTGACAACTATAACGTTAGTCCTCTCACCACACCAATTGAGCGTTTAGAGACTACCTGGGGGAGGAAGGGGGTCAATACCACCCCTGATTAGGGAGTATCTTGGTCAGTCCTGAAAGTTTTAGATTTTAGGCATTAGAGCTTCACCAAGCCCTGCTCCAATCTTGGTAAATTGCCCGACACCTGAGTTTGAGTTTTCCTGATGAACAACCCCCCAAAAATGATTCCAGAATGAGATGGTGTAATGGAATTTATCCAGCATCGACTTAATCTGGTAATCGTAAGCGCAGGAATTCATCCCCAGTGTAATCGCCCTTCTAATATGAGCTGGCTCTACCTTGAAGTGTTCCTGGAAATAAGGTGTCTGTCGTAATTCCTCCCTGGAGGATGCCTGGGGCTTCAAACACTCAAAGACATGGGAGATATTGTGTTCCGCCAAAAGCTCGAAGCCCAAGAAAAAACCGGCGATCTCATGATCATTCTTGGCGCTGAGAAGCTGTTGTTTTAAGGCTTCCAAAACCTGATCAATATCAAGGGTTGGATAGCTAAGGATGGTGTGTTGGTCAAGGCCCGCCTCGGCCAGTGCCTCTAGCAGCAGCACTGAATGAACTTGCTGAGGATCACCGCATCCTAATTCTTCATTGGCTGTCTGGGCAATATAGCAGCGATTGACAGGATTTTCTAACAGAGGCAGTGCCAGACACAAAAAATCGGCGGCAAAAACACTGAAATGATACCAGCAAGCTGCCAGTCGCAGAGGGGATACCCTTTCTCGCACTAAAGCCAGTTCCTCTGGCGCAGCATTAGCTAGCCAAGCATGTTTGGATACTAGGCCGTGTAGATGAGCTTCCCAAAGTTCTAGTGTGCTACTGCTTTCAGTGGTTTTATTCATGTTTTTAACAACTTTAGCTTCTTTTAGCACCATGAATTATTACATCCATGACTTTCGAATCATACCAGCCAACTTCGGTTTTGCAAAATTTTTTTTGATAAATTTTAGTTTTGCTCCCGACTATGGGGACTATAAAGTTACCGAATATTTTCGTTATTGTTTGGGCTGAAAGCTAAGAGGGGTAAAGCTTTCGAGTGTATTTTGAGATCTTAATTTCATGGAAATCAATAGACTAAATATACGAGAGATATATAAGAGCGTACGGGCTTCGGAGCAAATCTCTACTTCCTTAACATAACGTTAAGGAGCTGAACGTGCTGAAGCTAACTGACCACAGTTAAAGGCACGGGAAGCGCGCCCAAATGGTCTTACCCTTCAATAAATGGGGATAGCTCCCGAGCACCTTTCCTAATTCCGTGTTTGTCGTGATTTAGGAGTACCTGTAGTCTATAAATACTGATTGCTAGTTGTATGGTATCTTGATCAAGGTGCCTGTCTTGGCTATTACCAAAATGGAAATATCTCGACAGTTGCTAACGTATCGTTACTAAAAAAATCCAGGGTTAAGTCTAACTTGCTTTATGACAATGCAACAAACTGTTTCGGTTTTGACTGCTAGGTCTATTCTTGAAGGCATTGACGCTGTTGCCATTGACCAACTACCCACGGTTTGGCAAAAAATTGCCAGTGGTGAGGCAGAAGTAGGACATCCTGACCTTGAGTTCCTGATTGCTTTGGCTCAATTGTTTCTAACCAAGGCAACTGATGGCAGCCCAGAAATTTTTGAGCAAGGTTTCGATTGCCAGTCTCTTTTTCAGAAGGGAGCTTGGGATACTTTAGAGTTCTTTGGTGCTGACTATTTGCTGTCAGCTTACCCAAATTTTGAATTAGCCAAGACTACTGCTGTGGCAACAGATGGTGCCGAACGGGTGGTCGCTTTTGTCGTAGACGTGTTTGAAGAGTTCAAATATGAATTACCAGCGTCTTTCTATCAGATGCTTCTGTGCCCGATTGAGCGTGACTCGATCCTAGAATCACGAGCTATGGCTTTTGATGTGCGCATGCAGGGTGTCAAACGTCCCTACGATGCCTGCCTTCACGCCTTCAATGTGACGCGGATGCTGATGTTTGTCCAGAGTAAAGCTGCTGGTCACGGTCTTCTGCTCCAACACGGGTGCGGCTGTAACTCTCATCTAACGGACATTCAGTCGGCTGCACCTAGTTCAATAGTCCAGTACTCATTTGAGGATCACAAAACTCGTAAAAAAGCAATTACGGCTTACATCTGGCGCATGTGGAATGAGTACATGCTCTTCCCCATGTCCGTTCAGTCACAAACTCTAGCACTATAGGTTTGATAGATACTGCCTTTGAGAAGCATTGCCACTAGAGCTAATTTCTCAACAGAACGTTAAGGACAGTATTCGGTGCGTTCCTAAAGCGTGCCCAAAAAGCGATCGCAGGTTTGCTTGAGCCTTGGTACATCCTCCAGGGGTTCACCTCTGTGAGCTGATTTGATGATTGGAATGACTTGATCGGCTCAGGTGAATTAAGCGATCGCTTTTCTAGAAAAACGATTGATTAATTATTAGTTTTTTTTAAAACAACTTAAAAAAAATTACAATTATAAGTTTATAACTATTCAAACTTATTTCACTAGACCTTTTGCAAAAGTATTGTGATGATACTGTTTAGGTCAATTAGTCTGCCGACTCCCGACTCCCGACTCCCGACTCCCAACTCCCGACTCCCGACTCCCTGTTCCCTTTGCTAGATAACTAATCTAGCTGCATAAGTAATCTAACCAACTTGATCTAAAATGCAAGCAAGCTTAAGCAGCGGAAGCTCATGTCAGCTGATCGCGTGAGGCCGTTGTCTATCTAAAAAACAAGACCAAGAAAAAACTTATGCCTAAATGGAGTTCTCTGGTACTAGCCACTCTAGTATTAGTTGCACCCTTAACAGCCTGTGAAGGAGGTGGGACAAGCGCTACACAAAGCCGCTTAAATATAGTCAAGAGCCGTGGCAAGCTGATTTGTGGTGTTGACGGTGGCATTCCCGGATTTAGCTTTGTGGATGGGAGCGGAAACTACTCCGGGCTAGATGTGGATGTGTGTAAAGCAGTTGCTGCTGCTTTGTTTGATGACCCAGCAGCAGTAGAGTACCGTAACCTTGACTCCACGGAGCGATTTACCGCCGTCAAGACTGGTGAAGTGGATATGCTCTCGCGCAATACCACTTGGACTCTTAGCCGAGATAGCTCTACCAATAACTTAGAATTTGCCCCTACTACCTTTTATGATGGTCAGGGCATGATGGTGCGCAAAAACAGTGGGATTAAAACACTGAAAGATTTTCAAGGCAAATCCGTCTGTGTGGAAACTGGAACTACTACTGAGTTGAATTTAACCGACAAGATGCGGGAAGCAGGTGTTGAATTTGAGCCAGTGGTGTTTCAGAAAGCAGACCTTGCCTATACTGCCTATGACGAAGGACGTTGTGACGGCATGACTTCTGATAAATCCCAACTACTTGCCAAACGCAGCACTCTGCCTAAGCCTGAGGATCATATACTTCTAGATGTTACCATGTCCAAGGAACCCTTGGGACCAGTAACTGTTAATAATGACTCCGCTTGGTTTGATGTCGTTAAGTGGGTGACTTTCGCCTTGATTGAAGCAGAAGAGTTAGGCATTACTAAGGCGAATGTGGCACAAATGAGCAACAGTCCTAACCCGACTGTCAAACGCTTCCTGGGTGTTGAAGGTGACTTAGGCAAAGATCTCGGTTTAGAAAACGATTTTGCAGCGCGAGTGATTAAGCACGTGGGTAACTACGGCGAAGTCTATGACCGGAACTTGGGTAAAAGTTCTCAGTTCAAACTCAATCGGGGTCTGAATGACCTCTGGACTCGTGGGGGTATTTTGTATTCTCCACCCTTCCGTTAAGGGATTGTTAACT
>NZ_JAAHHW010000108.1 GCF_010692325.1 Moorena sp. SIO3I8
TATCTTCTCATGGGGTTGGGTTTGCACCACCATCCAATCAGACAGTTAGGTTTGAGGTTTATTCCTCGCGCCCCTAGCTTATACCCCTCCCTACTACGGGAGGCTCCTAGCTAGAACGAGCCGCACATATTCAAGTCCTCAAATATCAGGGCATCGGCTTCATTTGTTAGGGTTTTAGCAGTTTCCCAGTGATATGCACGACGTTTATCAGTGATTCGATCATGCAATGAAGCCACTCTAGAGAAGGATTTTTTGCGGTTTTTTGAGCCTTTCTTTTTCCTACTCGCAGATCTTTGCCTTAATCTCAGACGTCTCGCTTGACGTTTTGATTTTTTGTCGTTAGCTGGATTGCTGATTATCTCTCCATTAGAAATACTAACGAGCTTTTTAATACCCAGGTCGCAACCTTTGACACGAGATGCATCAATTTCGCCTTTAGTTTTTACAGATGGATCTGGTACCGATTTGTCCTCAATCTGGAGACTTACAAACCATCCCCGTGCTTTTCGACGAACGGTTACGGACTTCACTGTAAATCCATCAGGGATAGGGCGAGACTTGTGGAAACGCATCCATCCTATCCCTGGTAGATAGATTTGATTGCCATCCAGCTTTACCTGTCCTGGAGCATATTTGAAGCTTCTAAATCGCGAACGTCTCTTAGGTTTAGGGTGTTCTGTCTCTCCTTTGAAAAACTTTGAAAAAGCCACATCTAACTGCCTTAACGTCTGTTGCAAGACAGTTGAATTGATAGTTTTGTACCAAGGTCGCTCTTTTTTGAGAGTTGGGAGACTTGAGCTCTGAGCTTCGTAAGCATTCCTACGAGGGTTCTTTTGACTTTTTTTCCAAGGATATCCGATAGAATGTGACTTGTTCACGGAACAGGTCAATGGACACGCTTCTCCCTTACTTTTAAAATCACAGTAATTACCTAGTCTTGGAGATCTAACTTGATCATAAGACTCATTTCTGTCTCTCAATAAGTAATTGTACTGAGCTAACAGCATATCTAGCCATCGGTTCATTGTGGCTTGTTGCTGATGATTGGGTCTTAGTTTATAGACGTATCCAAGCTGCATGGCTCGACCTCTCCATCCGTGCTATCTTAATTATATATTTCCGAAATTATATTGACAAGAGGATGCCTAAACAAAAATCAAAAAAAGTAGGAAGACCCCGACTTTATGACGAACCTAAAACAACCCATAGCATCAAGGCCACACAAACGGCTTGGAATGGATTGAAATACCTAGCAGCTTCTTCGGAGTTAAGTCTATCGGAGTATCTGGAATTTTTGGGAAAGACTGGTGTGCTACCTGAGTGATCGGTATTTGAAGGGAAAATTCATCCCTGGAGACGAAACCTTAGGAGAGTGGAGCCTTTATGGTTGGCAGGCTATGCATAAAAAGGTTAAAACTTATTGATTAAGGCTCCACTCTCCTTACGGTAACTTTAAGACCTAAGAGGACGGGGTATTCTTTTCCCCTGGCCTTTGGCCACGCTACGCGAACAAACTCCCCTATTCGATAACCTATTTATATAGCGGTTCTCATAGCTATAAGGTACACAGGATTTTTTTCCTGATCTGAAGTTCCCTATTCTCTCTTCCCTACTCCCTACTCCCTGCTCCCTGCTCCCTAACTTTGGAGTTACACTGCATCTATGGACAGACTCGGATCACCCCTATGGAAATTACCATCCAACTCCCCGATGAAATCGCTAGTCAACTCCAAGTAGGTGACCTCTCCCGCAGAATCCTTGAATTGATCGTGGCTGATCACTATCGTCAAGGTCAGCTTGGCGCTGCCCAAGTCCGCAGAATCCTTAACTTCTCTTCTCGCTGGGAAACCTACCAATTCCTCAAGGAGGAAAAAGCTTACCTTCCCTACACCGAAGCTGACCTAGACGAAGATCGCAAAATCCTTGACAATCTATTTTCAAAAGCTTTTAGATAAGCAAAATGGCAACCTCTCTAATAAATCCTGATCAAGATTTCGCTTTATGGGCTGTGCTGCTGTCAGCAGCAACAATTGGATTGTGGGCAGAACGTACTCCTTGGGGAGCTAAACTATCTGGGGCTGTTGTCACCATTTTAGTAACCTTCATCCTATCTAATCTTAGGATTATCCCACCGGATGCTCCCACCTATGGGGTGGTCTGGTCTTACTTAGTTCCTTTAGCGATTCCTTTGCTACTATTCCAAGCTGACTTGTTTCGGATTGTGTGGGAGGCTGGGTCTACCTTAATTGCCTATGTCATTGGTGCAGTGGGAACAATCCTAGGAACAGTAGTGGCTTACTATCTCATTCCTTTAGGAGAAGAAGGTTGGAAGTTGGCAGCAATTTTTTGTGCTACTTATATTGGTGGTTCTGTTAATTTTGCGGCAACCGCTGAAAGCACTGGGTTACGAGCAGGAGATTTACTCAGTGCCGGGGTAGCAGCAGATAATTTAGTTATGACCTTGTACTTTTTACTGTTGTTTGCTTTACCTTCAATGAAGTGGCTACGGGGAATTTTCCCTAACCAACGTTCCCATGAGAATACTAATTCTAGCCAGTTTAGTGTCTTTGATTCCCAGTCTCGACAAGGACTCTCTGTTATCGATATCACTTTGGCATTAGCCATTAGTATGACCACTTGTGCTGTAGGTTATGGTCTCGCTAGCTGGTTGGGCTTCAACAAAGGGGGAATTCTGGTGGTAACGGTTTTAATTGTGATGCTAGCGACAGTATTCCCAAGTTATTTAGGTAGGATAACCGCAGCAGAAAAAATTGGCTATCTGCTGATGCAGGTATTTTTTGCTGTAATTGGAGCCAGCGCTAATGTGGAAATAGTGCTACGAGTCGGATCAGTTCTGTTTATCTTTGCTGGATTAATTCTCGCTATCCATTTGCTAGTGCTACTGGGAGTTGGGCGATTGCTAGGTTTGGATTTAGCTGAATTAGTAATTGCATCGAATGCTAATATGGGTGGGCCAACTACAGCAGCGGCTATGGCGACAGCACGGCAGTGGGATAAACTTGTTACTCCTGCTATTCTTTGCGGTACTCTCGGTTATGCTGTTGCTACGTTT
Source organism: Moorena sp. SIO3I8 (assembly GCF_010692325.1). Classification (GTDB taxonomy): domain Bacteria; phylum Cyanobacteriota; class Cyanobacteriia; order Cyanobacteriales; family Coleofasciculaceae; genus Moorena. The sequence goes on from NZ_JAAHHW010000108.1 coordinate 3,074, forward strand.
ATTGGTGTAGGATTAGGTAATTTTCTGCGCTCTTTGGGTTGATATAGTATTTTGAAATTGGGTGAGGTACTTACGCCGGTGGATTTTAGGGAGCAGGGAGCTTCGGAGCAGGGAGCAGGGAGCAGGGAAGTCGGAAGTGGGAAAAAATACTGTTTACCTCATAGCTATGAAAAACGCTATATCGCATTTTCCTAGGTTTTGGAAATATTTCCGGATATAGGTAGACCGATGAAGGATTCAGAAATAGTAGATGCACCCTGACTAATCCCTCAGCTACCCGCTGGGGTTTTTTTTTTGATCTTGAACAATGGTATCTGGGGTGACGTTTCTGGGGATTTTGGTTTTTGCGATCGCGTAGCGGCTCCATTCGCGTAGCGTGGCCCAAAGGCCAAGGAGCATCGCATTTCCCTATGTTTTGCCAATGTTTCCGCCCACCTTCTGCACTTCAAACTGTAGTATTTTGAAACTCCCCCGGCTTATAGCCTTGAGGAGTTTCAATCGGGAGCAGGTCAAAGTTGATGAACTATCTAGTATTAGAGCAAGCTAAAACCCATGAGGGGGCTATAGCTTTAGTACAAATGCTCTGCATAAGTGACATGCTCCCTGTCAATCTCTTATATAGCGTTTTCCATACTTATGATTTAGACAGGATTTTTTACCAATTCCGAAGTTCCCAATTGCGAAGTTCCCTGTTCCCTAAAATCCCAAAATTGTCTACCTCACCGAATTGAAAACCGCTATATTATTACTAAGGCTGATAAGCATTAAGTAATTTACTGTGAGGCTGTACAAATGGTTAAGATTGATACTCAATCGGTGTAAATCGCTCAAAAATGGGCTTTTGAGATACTGTATTAGGGGTAATACCAAGTATCCTACCAAAGCCCTGTTGACTAATTGCAATTTTTCATATCCTAGATTGGCGAAGGTATTGTTAAAAACTAAATGATGCTATGACACTAGTTTATAACGATAAAACAAAGAAGCTTGAATTTAAATTTACATGGGAAACCTTTATCGATATATTTTTCACTTATAAAATTGAATGGGCACTTATTAGATATGTAGTAGATCTAGTGAAATCACCAGGTAATCTTTCTCAAGATGATAGTGCAATCATAAGGTCAGTCATTGAGGAGGGGCGCAAGCAAAACGTTGATGAAATGGAGATTCAGATGAGCCGTGATGTTGCTTTGGGAATTAATGTAGATGGTATAAAAGGTGTCGATGTGACATTCGGAAGCAAAGGTAAAACAAATTATGTTATGAAGATAAAATATAAGTCTGATGACTAATCAAGCTGTCTAGTTCTTCTCAAGAATTCCTGTTTAATAACATAAAAGCCAATGAAGATAAAATCTGAAAAGCTGTGGTAGTAAACTTTAGCATGCATGCCTCTTGCCTTGCCCGCAGCGGTATATCACAAAACCCAAGGAAATTTAGCAGAAGAATTCCAGGGTTTCTCCCAAGGAATACCACCAACTTCTAATCCACATAACTTACTTTCAGCTATCAAAATCGGTTCAACGTTATCCCCACGTCGTTGTTTAAGTTCCAACCTCAGGTGACCTTGCATAGTATCCCGGCAAATGAAATCTAACCCCTGTTCCGTCGGAGCTCGTAGAGGTGTACCAGGATAGTCCGTTGTACCAGTTAACTCTACTTCATACTCACCATTGCGTCCTTGCATCTGCCAATTTCCCCAAGGCTGGATCTGCCAGCTTACTTCTGAATTCCACGGCACGAATTCATAAAATTTACCTTCGTAGTGAATGCCAATCAAAGCAGCTGCTTCTGCCAACCCCATTACTTCCCGTCTACCACCACCAGCAGTCAGAGCCAGGTCTGGTTGATCGCTAAAACTGTTGCAATTGAGCCAAAACCACTTCTTAGGAAAAGCACGACCCCAATTTTTTTCCCCATAGGCCGGGACATTGGTAAAATCATAGAGCTTACCATTCCAATCAATCCAGCCAGTGGCTAAACCGTGGGCCATCAAGATTTGCCATCCTGGTTCAAATATCTGTAAAAACGAAAGCCAGCCAGCGGTTGATTGCTGGGGTTTTCCCTGATCTCCCCAGCCATAAATCGGTTTAATTTCATAGCGCCAATCACAATAGCGTCCGCTGGCTGGGTCCCGAATAAACCCTTGATTCAAGGTAGCTGTAGCCTGATATCCTTCTTTGATTTGATACTCAAATTTATCCGGGTCAAGGTATTGAGGAGTTATTTGTAATTTCGTTTTACCCCAATGTCCTAGACCTAAGGATTCCGATGACCCCCAAAACTGTTCCAGATGGGGGAAGGTACGACACAGATACTGATCATCAGGGCCTAGAATTTGGGCTGAACCACCACTAGAGGGTTGACCACCGATGGGGTCTTCAATGGAATACATAAACGCAAAGGTCTGACCACAACTGGGTAACGTCACCCGATAGTACCAACCTTCAAAAAAGCGATCGCTCTTACCGTCCCAGTGATATCCGCTGTGGGGTGTTTGTATTTGATCTGCCATAGACTAGGGTTTTGGTTGGGGGATTTTGCCATTAAATATTATAAATTCAAGGATCAACTTCGATGGTGGGCAGTGCCTACTAACCCTATAGCAAACTTGGTGAATCGGTCTAATGCACTGCCCACCCTACATGAACTGTTCCCTGTTCCCTGTTCCCTGTTCCCTCTTACCCCTACTCCCTACTCCCTACTCCCTACTCCCTACTCCCTACTCCCTACTCCCTACTCCCTAATGCCCGATAAAAAGGTATTCACACCGGAAATCACTGCTGATGGCTCATTCACCTTCTTTTGTTCAGAAATTGGTGAATCCTATCACAGCCGACAAGGTGCCATAGAAGAAGCCCAGCTGAAGTTTGTCAAACCCTGCCAACTAGCGGAAAAAGCCCAACAGCCAGTGCTACGGTTATTAGATATCTGTTATGGTCTAGGTTACAACAGCGCTGCTGCCCTAGCGGAAATTTGGACACACAATCCCCACTGCCATGTCCAACTAGTTGCCCTAGAATTAGACTCTACCGTACCACAAGCTGCGATCGCTCAGGGTTGGCTGAATCACTTTGCCAATCCTATCCCCCAACTATTAGAGGCTCTGGCAACTACTGGACTAGTTGAAACCCAGCAATTGCAAGCTCAACTCTATCTCGGTGATGCCAGAAAGACTATCCAACAGGTGCAACAAGCATACTTCCAAGCCGATGCTATCTTTCTTGACCCCTTTTCCCCACCCAACTGTCCCCAATTATGGACTCTCGAATTTATTCAACACTTAGCCCAATGTTGCTCAGACACCGGTAGACTAGCAACCTACTCTTGTGCCGCAGCAGTTAGAATTGCCCTGATCACAGCTGGGTTTACTATTGGCTCTACCATTGAAGTGGGAAATCGGCAACCCGGTACTGTCGCTAGCTTTACTGAAGCTGATTTACCTAGCTTATCAATCCGAGAGCAAGAACATTTGCAAACTCGTGCCGCTGTACCTTACCGAGACCCGAATTTATCAGACTCAGCCTCAGACATTCTACACCGACGCCGCCTAGAGCAGCAAAACTCTTTACTTGAAGCAACTTCCCATTGGAAAAAGCGTTGGTTGAGAGAGCAAAGGGAATAGGGAACAGGGAATAGGGAATAGGGAACAGGGAGTAGGGAGTAGGGAGTAGGGAGTAGGGAGTAGGGAGTAGGGAGTAGGGAGTAGGGAGTAGGGAGTAGCAAAAGGCCAAACGTGTTGCTTAATAATTGAATGATTTTAAGAGTGAGGTGGAATGGGCATCTTGTGTGGAACTGGCATCTTGTGTAGAACTGGCATCTTGCCAGTTTCCTGGAATGGGCATCTTGTGTGGAACTGGCATCTTGTGTAGAACTGGCATCTTGCCAGTTTCCTGGAATGGGCATCTTGTGTGGAACTGGCATCTTGCCAGTTTCTTGGAATGGGCATCTTGTGTGGAACTGGCATCTTGCCAGTTTCCTGGAATGGGCATCTTGTGTGGAACTGGCATCTTGTGTAGAACTGGCATCTTGCCAGTTTCATGCTTATTTTCGCGCGGGCAGGATGCCCACTCTACGAATATTCATTCAAAGACTGACGCAACGCCAGGCAATAGGCAATAGGCAATAGTCAAGACGGTTTTAACGGATGGAGTCCCGATTCCCGATTCCCGATTCCCGATTCCCGATTCCCGATTCCCGATTCCCATTTTATAGTCATAATACGGTAATTATTGACTTAATTAGCAATTAATCAAATTAAATAGGGAATAACACTATTTATTCTCCCAATATAGTAATCATGCTTCTCCTGAATTCTTAATTCTCTCTCGTGCATCTTTAACAAAACTGCAAATTTATGACATTGAACTGAGGTCAAGTCTTAGTATGATAGGGATGCAAAGATGGAAGCAAAAAGCTAATCTATGGTTGCAGTAGCAATTCTAGCGGCAGGACGCGGAACTCGCATGAAATCTGACCTGCCCAAAGTCTGTCACCGTTTGGGTTCACAAACTCTAGTGGAGCGAGTGCTCAACAGTTGTGTTTCTATTAACCCCTCCAGAGTGATAGTGATTTGTGGCTATCAGAGTGAACGGGTAAAAGAAAGTCTGAGCGCCTACACGAATGTAGAATTCGTTGAACAGAAAGAGCAATTGGGTACTGGTCATGCCGTCCAGCAACTGTTGCCCCACTTGGCAGACGATACCGGAGACTTACTGGTCTTAAATGGTGATGTTCCATTGTTGCGTCCCGACACCATTAAACAACTATTAGAAAGCCATCAAGCCCATAACAATGGCGCTACGATCCTAACTGCCCATGTGCCCAATCCCACCGGTTATGGACGGGTTTTCTGTGATAGTAACAATCAGCTGCAACAGATTGTGGAACACCGGGATTGCACTGATGCTCAAAAGCAAAATAACCGCATCAATGCTGGTGTCTATTGCTTCAACTGGTCTCAATTGGCTTTGGTCTTACCAAAACTCTCTGCGGATAATGACCAAAATGAGTATTACCTAACGGATACGGTTACCATGGTTAATCCAGTCATGGCAGTGGATGTGGAAGATTACCACGAAATTCTCGGGATTAATGACCGTAAACAGCTGGCCATGGCTGAGCAGATTTTGCAAGAGCGGGTTAAGGATGGCTGGATGAAGGCAGGGGTGACATTAATTAACCCAAACAGTATCACGATTGATGACACTGTCCAATTGCAACCTGATGTCATCATTGAGCCTCAAACTCATTTGCGGGGTAAGACTGTGATTGGTGCTGGTAGCAGGATTGGTCCAGGGAGTCTGATTGAAAATAGCCAGGTGGGTGAGAAGGTGACCGTGCTATATTCAGTGGTAAGTGATTCTGTGGTTCAAGATGGCACCCGTATTGGTCCGTATTCCCATCTTCGGGGTCATGCCCAAGTAGGAGAATCCTGCCGTATTGGGAATTTTGTGGAACTGAAAAATACTCAGATAGGCGATCGCACTAATGCCTCTCATCTATCTTATTTAGGAGATGCTACCCTAGGGTCCCGAGTGAATATTGGCGCAGGTACGATTACTGCCAATTACGATGGTGTTAAAAAGCATAAAACCCAGATAGGCGATCGCACTAAGACTGGCTCGAATAGTGTTCTGGTGGCACCACTCACCTTAGGAGAAGATGTCACTGTGGCCGCTGGTTCTGTGCTTACCAAGGATGTGCCAAACGATAGCTTGGTGATTGCTCGTAGTAGAAATCAGGTCGTTAAACCCGGTTGGCGATTAAAGACCACAGAAGATTCCAACAGCTGAGCCAGGATAAAGGATGGCTGTGATTTGATCAGGTTGTTAGGTGAATTACCAAATTGGGTGTTTCAAGAGGGGCAATAGGGGGAACAGAAGTCAGACCCAGGAAGCTTATGACTAATCACTGCGATAATATTTATTGATAGAAATTAATCTAGCCCTATGACCTGGGAAATTGCTTCTGTTGTTGCTAACTCTGTTGCCCCTATTTTAGGGGGGAAAATTCAAACTAGGCTAACCCCTGCCGATATCCAAAAAGCACTAGAGGAAGCACTAAAAGCTGCCCTAGTGCGAGAAGAACCATTGGCACCAGAGCAGCGCCTTTTCTATTACTCCGCTCCTGATGCGATCGCGTTTTTTCTGGAAGACTTTTTCCAACATAAAGAAGTACATGAGGAATTACACAAACCCCTCCAACAGGAGAACAAAGCACCATTAACCTCTTTACTTGTGGAAAAATTTAAGCAGGTAGCCTTAAACCATGCCCCCACTCAACCACAAGATAGTTTTATCCTTCCCTGGATGGAAACCTTTGTCAAGACTTATAGTGATAAAACCCGCAGTTATTTACAATTTCAACTAACTAAGGAAAACTATTTCCGGCAAATTTCCCACAGGATTGATAATGTTAAGTTTGCTGGGATGTTGGTAGCGACCCACCATGGAAACCATGCCCTTAAGCTTGACCAAATTTTTGTCATGCCTGAGGTAGAAGTGTTACATCCTCCCAGTAGTCAGCGACCGGTAGAGTCGCGGGTTTTTCACCCTCAGGTAGCATTACCCGGTAAGCAATGGCAACCATTGCCCATGCAAACGGTTAAAAAAACTCTTGCCCAATATTTATCAGCCGTAAAAACCTGGCAGGTTACCTCTGCTAAATCCCGAAACGTCATGTTACTGGGTGCGCCTGGTTCAGGTAAAACCACCTTAATGAATTATGTTGCTGTCATGTTAGCCCAGAAGCAACCAGAAGCAATTGGGTTAGCGGCAGATCTTGACTGGCTGCCGATTTTAATTGATATCCGGGATTGGGCTGAGTATTCAGATATCAGTATTCTAGAGTATGCACGGCAGTTTGCTGAAAAAAACCTATTGCTGAAATCCCTGCCTAAAGGTTTCTTTGAACATTGGCTGGAAGATGGACGAACATTGATTTTGCTCGATGGGCTTGATCAAGTTACAGAACCAGCCAAAGGTGAGGAAGTCGTAGGGCAAATTAAGGATTTTATCCAGCAATTTCCTAATAATTGGGTAATTATTACCTCCGATAACGACCGTTACCTTAACTCAAATATCCCCTGGGAGTTTTTCTGGAACCAAGATTTTTATCACTATCAACTTCAGTTATTTGATGACAGTAAAATAGAGGAATTTATTCAGCGCTGGTACTATAGTAAAATTCAAGACAACGCAGAATCACAACGACTTAAAGAAAGCCTGAGCAACTTACTATCTGAGCATCAGCAGATTAGAAACCTGGCACGAAACCCCCTATTGTTGACGATTATTACTTTAATTCACCGCTATCATTTCCGATTGCCTTTGGAGCGCTATCAGCTTTATGACCAGGCAGTAGACCTGTTATTAACCTCCTGGGATAATAAACCAGACGTTACTAAACCAGACATTAGTAATAATCAGAAGCTGAAATATCTGGGATTGAATGATTGCAGACGATTGATGGAACGTTTAGGCTATTGGATGCATACCCAGAATAGTAAAAAAGATAAAGATAAAAAAGGTAAGATAGTAATTAACCGAGATGAACTGATGGCTTGGTTTGGTAGAGAAATTCAAAGCCTGAAACAGATTCAGTTATACGAGGCCAAGGCAGAGGCAAAACGGTTGGTTAATTTAATTAGCGTTCGCGTAGCGGCTCGTACCGAGCATCGCGTAGCGGCTCCAAAGGAGCATCGCACTGGAATTTTAACACAACAAGGGCTGGATGGTTACGCCTTTATCCATAAAATATTTCAAGACTATCTGTGTGCTCAAGAAATTAACTATCAAGCCGATAATGAAGGTAATTTTGAGATTATCCTGAATCATATCCAAGACTATCTCCATGACTCCCACTGGCAAGACGTGTTGCTCCTACTAATTGCTCAGCTTAAGCCCAAAAAAGCCGCTAAAGCAATTCAGGAAATTTTGAATCACGACAGTCAGTATGAGTCTTGGTTACATCGGGATTTATTATTTGCTGCCACTTGCATTAGCGAAAATCCTCAACCCTTGAAGATAGCAGATAATTCCCTACTGCAAGAAATTTTAGCAGCATTGGTTACCCTAGCAGCCAGTGATTCACGGCGCGTTGGTTACCAAATTCATCAGCAAGTCTTTCAAACCCTTTCCGACTTGAATCAGACTGAGATTAAACTTGACCTTTTACAACTATTGAAAGATAGAGCAAACTCTCAGAAAGATACACAATCCCAGGAAAGCCAAGTGGAATTAGGGCAAAACCAATTAGGGCAAAACCAATTAGGGCAAAACCCGACATTCCTCAAAACCTTTTTGGCAGGGCTAGAAGATAATAATAATACCGTGCGTCACCAGGCCAGTGAGATATTAACTAGTGATAGATTAACTAGTGATAGTTTAAATAAATTAGACTCTCCTGACTATTATCTGACTACTCTCCATCACACTAGTCTTCCAAAAAATATTCAGAACTTATCACTAAGCGCTATTGTCAGATTAGACAATACTTCAGAAAGCTTAGTAAATACATTGCTGAGCTGGCTAAAAGATGACGATGCTACGGTTCGTTCTGAAGCAGCTTTAGCATTAGGTGAATTAGCTCAGGTTTCTGAGCCAGTCGTGAATAGCTTGTTGATGCGGTTAAACGATAAAAATTCTCGTGTTCGTTACTCCAGTATCTGGGCATTGGGCAAATTGAAGCAGCGTGGTAAAACCGTTGTGAGTGCGTTATTGACCAGGCTAAACGATCAAAATTCTCGTGTTCGTTGCTTGAGTGCTTCGGTCTTGGGTAAATTAGAGCAGCGTAGTGAAACCGTAGTCAGTGCTTTAATCACATCCCTCAAGGATAAAGATTCTGATCTCCGTTGTGCCGCTACTACTGCTTTAGGTCAGTTAGGTAATGGTCAGTTTGGGAACCTTTCTGAAACAGTCATCAGTGCCCTACTACCACAGCTAGAAGATGAAGATTCTGATGTACGTTGTGCCGCTATTAATGCCTTAAGCCAGTTGGGTAATTCTTCTCAAGTTGTGATCACTGCTTTGCTGGGGTGCCTCAAAGATGAAGAGTCTGGTGTACGGGCCTCAGCAGCTGAGACCTTAGCTGAGTTAGGTAAACCATCTAGTTATGTGTCTAGTGCTCTTGCACAATGGATTGAGCTGCACCAAGCCTCAGACTATGTGGGTAGTGGGATTGATGCTCTATGGAATTTGGAAATCCCACAAGGGAGTAGGGAGTAGGGAGTAGGGAGTAGGGAGTAGGGAGTAGGGAGTAGGAGCTGAGGGGTTGACCACAAGGCTAATTCTCATAAAAAATGGCTCAAAGTATTGCTAGGCAACGCTTTTAGCCATTGAGATACTATTTAGTATAAAAAATCAATTATCAAAATATCAAAGCTATACACAATAGCAGTTTGAGGCCACTAAAGTTAACAGCTTAGTCTAACAGGTACCGAAAAGCCATTACTAATGACTATCAAGATTTCAGCATCCTGTATGCGTAATTGTTCAGATACATTTAAATCGACTTAAATCGACAAAAATTCCACATCCTTAGTCATATTCAACGTATCCACAATCTTTTCGCCAGTATGATAAGCCGCTAGCAGAACTTCGCTAGTTTTGCCCCATGCGATCGCACCATTAGCATCTAGAGCGATAGCTGCAAAATCTCGCTGATTCTTCCGAGCTTCCTTAAATGAACGCTCCATGGCATTCACCAGGGATAAACCATCAGTGACTCGCACCACAATCCTTGTTGCTAGACACTCTTCCATAATGTCTTCCCCGATACCGGTACAGCTCACTGCTGCATCAGCAGTAGCGTAATTTCCTGCTGGCATCGCCGAGTCACTGACGCGACCAATCCGTTCAAAACCCTTACCACCAGTAGAGGTCCCTGCTGCCAGATGACCCAGGCTATCTAGTACAACCACACCAATGGTTCCCCTTCGAGCTTCAGAGCTGGTCACCAATTCGTCCTCAGCAATCACTCCCGCCATCTTATGGCTAAAATTGGCCTGCCTTTCTTGAAGCCACTCTTGTAACCGCAGCTTCGTCATAGGATTGTAAACCGGGAGTTGCAGGTCTCGTAACAATTCTGCAGCTCCATAGTCCGACAGCACGCGGTCATCGGAGCCTTGCAACGCTTCTGCCAGCTGAATCGGATGCTGCACTCGCGACACATTAATCACACCGCTGAAGCGCTGAGATTGACCTTCCATCAGGGACGCACTCATCCGGATTTGCCCATCTGATTGCAACACCGAACCGGTTCCAGCATTAAAGCGCGGGTCATCTTCTAAGAGTTGGCAGCCTCGGACCACAGCATCAGTCGCACTACTACCGTTCGCTAACAAGGCATAAATCTCCTCAATAATTGAGTGGAGGGACTTGCGAATCGCATCAGCCCCTCCTTTGCCTTTTATAGAACTACCAGCACCACCGTGGATAATGACTTTGGGACACACCGTCTTCATAAACATACACAATACTGAAGAAAATATTAAGGATTAGAACACATAGTGTGAATTATGAGAGTCTGGTGTGTCAAGTATGAAAATATACAAAACACAAAAAGTTCACTGACGAAACCTTTGGAACTAGCCCTGGTTATCCTTGATACCTCATCTCTGCTTCACGCCAGATTTCCGTCTGCGACAGCGCTCTGAGCAATATTTGACTTCCTCCCAACAATCTTGCCATTTTTTGCGCCATGTAAAGGAACGTTGACAAACAGGGCAAATTTTTGTTGGCAGGTTCGATTTCAATTGCTGGCGTGTCATATTAGTTCTAATATAGACTATAAATACCTAAAATTGTAACAAATTATTAATTTAGATCAAGTTTAATAAAAAAAAATCACAAAATTTAATAATTATATAGCGGTTAATTATATAGCGGTTAATTGTTTATTGTTAATCGTTAATTGTTAATCGTTAATTGTTTATTGTTAATTAACAACTTTTGAGTTTTGATTGTCTATAGCAATTCTAAATAGGTTGTGAAATTTCACGGGGGCAGGATACCCGTACTCACAAGGATTTTGGGTTTCGGAATTTTCACAACTCGTTTATAAAACCTATAATTTTTCATACTTATCAAGTACTTTGTCCTAGGTTTTAGGCAATAGGGAGTAGGCAATAGGGAGTAGGCATAAGCCAATTGACTGTACATCATTACTAGGATAAATGCTATAGTAAAGGGAAGAAGAACCCTTATTATCAAGTCAGGTTGAATACCCATCTTTCTAGAGAGCGAGGGGAGGGTGGGAAGTCTGGGGAGATAGGGAGATAGGGAGATGGGGGAGATTTTTATTAAGGGTAATTATCCCGATATGATATATGACCTTTCCCAACTAATCGATAACTAGATAACAATTAATCAAACTAACAATTAATCAAACTAACAACTCATCAAACTAACAACTAATCAAAGAACCTATGCAACCTATTCGACAAGGGGACGTTATTTTACTTCCTGTAGAGCAAATCAATGGACAACAGTTACCTCACTTAACCCTAGCAGAAGGAGAGGTAACTGGACATTCCCATCGCATCAGTGATGGTGTTGCTCAGTTATACGAAAAAAATGGCATTCTTTATCTACAAGTTCTGTCAGAAACAGCAACTTTAACTCACGAAGAGCATCAGCCAATTGAGCTTCCTAAAGGTAGCTGGATGGTGCGAATTCAACGGGAATATGAACCTCAAGGATGGCGATATGTTGCTGACTAATATCATTTCCGGTTGACTACTTATATAGCAAAGGTAACAGGGAGTAGGGATTAGGGAGTAGGGAGTAGGGAGTAGGGAGTAGGGAGTAGGGAGTAGGGAACAGGGAGTAGGGAGTAGGGAGTAGGGAACAACAATTATTACAATTCCTACACGGATCCCTATTCAAACTTGTAACGTGAAACTTGATCAAGTGAAACTTGATAACGTGAAACTTGTAACGTGAAACTTGTAACTTGATAACTTGTAACTTGATAACTTGCAACTTGGTAACTTGTAACTTACCAATTACTAATTACTAAGCATTCAGCTGACGGCTGACAGCTGACGGCTGTATGCTTACCTCGATACTATCTCCTTAAATCTTCTCCAGTCGAACCAAAGCATTGTAGTCTGGAATATCCACTTCAGGCGATCGCTTACCTTTATCCAATAGCACATTTCCCTCAGGCCAATGTACCTGTAAATTTCCTGGTGTAATCGGTGCGATATGGATGTTTCCTTGGAATTGACCCTGTTGATTCCTCAGGATTACGGCATCGCCATGGTTTAATCTCAGTTTTTTAGCATCCACCCGACTCATCAGCACCGCCTTTCGCCTTGCCCCAGTAATGGCATCTTTCTGTTCTTGCACCATGCTGTTAAATTGTTTACCTCGCCTGGTGGCTACCAAGAAATGACCTTCTGGCAGCTCTAACTTGGGTGGAGATAAGGGGGAAAAATGGGCTAACCCATCCGGTGTGGGGAAATTCCAGCCAAAGCAGAGATGGGAACCGCCATACTGGAACTGATCACCAGCTTCCTTCAGATGTTGGATACCAGCATACTGGGGGATAACCTGGGCAATTTCTGCCCGAATGGCGGCTGTGCTATCAAAGTATAATTTATCTGCCAAATCCGGACGCACTCGCCGTGCTAGTTCCATAAACACTTCCCACTCCGGACGGGCTTCCCCAATCCGAGGGCCAGGAATTTCTGGACTGAAAATCACCCGTCTCTCGGTACTGGTTTCAGTGACTCCCCCTGGGATTTCGTAACGAGTCGTGGCTGGTAACAAGACTACGGTTTCCCCAGGTTCTACTAACATTTGACTGGAGAGGACAATATCCATATGGACTCTCAGAGGGATTCGCTGTAGTGCCTCTTTGATATAATCTGGTTCTGGCAACACCTCCAGGAAATTGCCTCCGACGGAAAATACTATATCCAACTCCCCTGAATGGGCAGCATCAATCATTTCCGCTGCTGTTAATCCTTTGGTGGTGGGGACCTCAAACTGCCATTGTTGGTTGAGCTTGGCCGCATTTTCTGGAGTAATGGGCTTACCACCAGGAAAAACCGTGGCATAGCATCCCATTTCTGCTCCTCCTTGCACCCCAGAATGGCCCCGAATCGGCATTAACCCACAGCCTTCTCGACCAACAAACCCTTTGGCTAAGGCTAGGTTAATGATGGCTCGCACATTATCTTCGCCACACTGATGTTGGGTAATACCCATGCTCCAGACAAACACAGCTTTATCAGCTTCAGCTAGCATCTTGGCAAAGGCGTACATCTGTTCACGGGAAGTACCGGAAAGCTGTTCTAGTTCTTCCCAGGATTGGTTAGCTAGGGTTGCTTTTAATTGCTCAAAATTAGTCGTATGATTTTTGATGAAGGATAAGTCTACCCAATGGTTAGCAATCATTTCCTTGAGGGTGCCATTGAGGAATGCCATATCCCCACCCATGTTGATTAAAAAGAAGTCTTCGGCAAATTTAGTACCAAATAAAGCACTTTCGGGAATCGAAGGCACCCAATAGCGTTCCATACCTGGTTCTTGGTAAGTGTTAATTACCACGATTTTGGTACCAGCCTTCTTAGCCCAGTGGAGATACTTAACTGTAACTGGCTGATTGTTGGCAACGTTAGAGCCAATAAATACTAATAAATCTGTACCAATCCAATCTTTATAAGAACAAGTAGTAGCTGCTACCCCTAATCCCGCTTTAAGTCCAGCAGTACTGGGAGAATGGCAGATGCGAGCAGCATTATCTATATTATTAGTCCCGATCGCCCGCACTGCTTTTTGGGCAGCGTAGTAGGTTTCATTTACTGTACCTCTACTGGTTAGATAAACGCTGAATCGGTTAGTGCTGCTATCAATGGGTGAAGGGAAACTATTCCGTAGGGAATCACTGATTAATTCCAGTGCTTTATCCCAGCTAATTCGACGGAATCCTTTCTGCCCTCGTTGCCGCATCATGGGGTAAGGAAGCCGTCCCAAATCCCGCAGTTGGATACTTTTTTTCCTCTGAAGCTGGGAGACATCTGCTAAAATTTCGGGGTCAAATGCTGCCATGGTATTCATCCGCAACATCCGCAGCCTGACATTACAGACATGGACACCATCAAGAGTCCAGTCTTTCATACCAGTAGTGCCAAGGGCGCAACCGTCGCACACTCCGTGATTTAAGATATCCCAAGCATAGGATAACTGGTCTCGGTTTTCCCAAGCTGCTCTAAAGACTTCCCAATAATTGTTCGGGTATTGTTCACCAATACCGAATGGTTTCCAGTTTGCCCAGTGGGAAGGAGTCCAGCCTTTTTTGGGTTGACGCAGCATGAGTTTGGAGTAACGTTAAAATCTGGGTACTTGATTACGTTACCATAAACTTATAGCAATTATCATAGCTATGAGGTAAACAATTTCTGGATTTTAGGGAGCTGGTAGCAGGGAGCAGGGAATAGGGAATAGGGAATAGGGAATAGAGAACAGGGAACAGGGAACAAAAATTATCACAATTACTCTACGGATTACTATCTAATAAATTACTTAATTTCAGTTAATGCTGATGATGAAATGTTGGAGGTAATATAACGGTTTATTGGTGTCAATAAAACTGAGGTTTAAAGGGTTGGTTGCTAGGAATTTTTGTGTTTGTTGATAGCAGAGCGATCGCTTAGTTTAGGAATACCATAAAAAGTTATATAAATCTATAGTTTTTATAAAATAGGTGAGCTAAATTTTTAATGTTAAAGAATAGGGCATAACGATGCAGTTCTACTCCCTACTCCCTACTCCCTACTCCCTACTCCCTACTCCCTACTCCCTAAAACCCAAGACTAAAGTACCTCAACCAATTGAAAACTACATCAAGTATGAATCAGCACCGTAGCAAAACTAAATCCCAAGTCTGGGTAGTGGAAAACAGCCAAGTGCGATCGCGTTTAGATCAACTGGCAACAGAGGAACCCTTGGAAATTCGCCTGACCTCTCCCCAGAAAACCGTTGCGGTGACGATGCGCACCCCAGGGGCAGATTTTGAACTAGCAGCAGGGTTCCTCTACAGTGAAGGAATTGTCAAGCATCGGGATGATATTCAACGGATTAGCTACTGTGTGGATTCTAATCGAGATGGTGAGCAGCGCTATAATATTGTGAATGTGGCTCTGAGGGAGGAACTGACTCCAGATTTGCAGCCCCTGGAACGCCACTTTTTTACCACCAGCGCCTGTGGAATTTGTGGAAAAGCTAGTCTTGAGGCACTACGGTTGCGAGGGTGTCCAGTGATGTCTGATGCTATGGAAGTCAGCACTGAAGTGATTTACAGCCTCTCGGAACAGCTGCGTTCAGCTCAATCAGTGTTTTCCACAACTGGGGGAATCCATGCTGCTGGGTTGTTTAATTCCCAAGGAGAGTTACTCTGTTTACAAGAGGATGTAGGACGTCACAATGCTGTGGATAAATTGGTGGGTTCAGCGTTATTAACTAATCAACTGCCCTTAAGCGATCGCATTGTCATGGTAAGTGGGCGCTCTAGTTTTGAGATTCTACAGAAATGTCTCATGGCTAGGGTTCCAATTGTTTGCGCAGTATCTGCTCCCAGCAGTCTAGCGGTAACCCTAGCCAGAGAGTTTGGGATTACTCTAGTGGGATTTCTGCGGGGAAAACGGTTTAATGTTTACTCTGGGAAAGAGCGTATTTGCAGTTTTTTTGATCATGGTTGATATGTCAGCATTCAGCCCGAAAATTGTAACGGGCAAGATGCCCGTTCCACCCACCGGGTCAAACAGCTTTAATGAGATGCACCCTGATTGCTCCTCTAAGCTAGATTACACAACAACAAAATCCTCAGCCGTAATCAGATTGACGTCCACATCAGTCAAGAAAGCTAACGGTTGATTATTTTGAGTTGTGATCCAGGTGTCACCATTTTGTTCAAAGATAGAAAGTGACCCAAAGGTTAGATCTCCATCTAATTTCAACAAATCTACACCATCTTCAAAGTCAACAATAGTGTTCTTGCCTGCTGTGGACAAGACAAAGGTATCTTCTCCAGCGCCACCAGTCAGGATGTTATCTCCTTGACCACCCTTGAGGAGGTCGTCACCGCTACCGCCAAAGAGTTTATCTTGACCTTGACCGCCTAAGAGGGTGTCATTGCCAGCCTCTCCAAATAAGTTATCGTCACCATCACCGCCCTCAAGGCTGTCATCACCGCTACCACCGTACAGTTCATCCTGACCACTGCCGCCTAACAGGGTGTCATTACCCTCGTCTCCAAATAACTTATCGTCACCGCCGCCACCGTCAATAAAATCATCACCTGCTAGACCTTTGCCAATATCTTGACCGGTCAACAGATTGATGGTGTCGTTGTTTGGGGTGAGGGTTAGGTTATCGTCGTTGGGGGTTGCGACAATAGTCGAGCTTGATGCTAAACCACTAACAAATAGTGAATACTCTTGATTGAAGGAATTGCCTGTGTGACCGATATGAATTTTGTACCCTCCAGCAACAGGCGTATCAATAAGTACCTGTTCCACATTATCGAGATGATTAGCTACTGTGCGAACTGCTGAACTTCCTGGGTTAGCAGGATTTAGAGTCCAGGGCAGATGAGTTCCGTCGGGTCCTGTAATCCATATATCAAGGTCATTTACAAGCACAGGTGTGTTCACATCTAACCCAGCCCCCGGAACAGTATCAGGTGCTGGATCAGTCCACACAATGGTTGCTTTCAATGGTTCAGTTCCATCAGAGACAACATCGATTGTTTGCTCAGTGCCCACATAGTCAGTTTCCCTAAACTGAACTGTAGGATTATTTTCATCAATGTTGGTCAGGAAATTGGCAGCTTCCGCTGCATTCACTAGACCCCAACCAAATGTATAGTCGGGTCCAACATTACCAGCATCAGTTGCGGTATGAATTAATAACCCCTTGGTTGTAGCACTCCGAGGCATAGCGTTAAAAAGGTTGTTGTAATGCTCAATTAGGAGTACTGCTGTACCTGTCACATTAGGTGCTGCCATCGATGTACCGGAACTGTTATAGTAATGTGCATCCCCGGCGGCTCCTGAGGACCGGAGAGAATCACCATTAGCTACAACATCCGGTTTAATGCGCCCATCATCTGTTGGTCCCCACGAAGAGAAGCCTGTTATGGTCACATCGCTACTGTCAGTGGTAATGTCATTAACCGCGCCAACTACAAGGGTGTTCTTAGCAACAGCAGCAACAGGAAGGGAGTCATAGCCTGTGCCTCCATTGCCATCATTTCTAGGAGGCGGCACGATGTTTGTAGATACCAGATACCAACCTGGTAAAGTCCAGTTAAAGCTCATGATGTTGGGATTTGAGCCAAAGAATGTTACATAATTAGTCTGCGTATCAGGTAATGCATCATTGCGATCATTTCCAGCAGCCCAGACGCTCAAGAGATTGGGATTATTGAAAATAACTTGATCTAAAGCTTGAGCATCGGTGCCATATTTGCCAAAATTAATATCTTCAGTTGAGCTGACACTATAATCTTCAAGCCAAGTGTTTGTGTTATTGACAACACCAGCATTTACTGTTGTTCGAGTTGCTATCTCCCAACCAGCAATTCGATTATAGGAATGATTTGATGCGACAATTATAGAAGCATCCCTAGCCATTTCTGTGGTGTCGTTATTACTGCTATAGCTACGTAGGTCAATCTGATTTGCCATGCCACGAGCTTGATTGTTGATGCCAGTTGCTCCAATGGTTCCTGCAACATGGGTAGCATGGTTACTGAAACCTGTGCCCCTATCAACAATTGTCACGCGCCCATTCAGTTCCTGGTGGGTATTCCGGATTCTCCAACTATTACTGTTTTGTTCCGTTGCCTCCCAAATACCAACCGTCAAGCCAGAACCATCAAGATTCAGTCCCAGGCTACCACCATCCCAAAGTTGATCGGTATTTGTTGTATTAGCAGCATCGACGTTGTTTGGCTTGTCAATATCCAAATCATCCGGGTGGATGCCCTCTCCTAAGAAAAATATCCCATTGCCAACATCGATAGGATCATCCACTAAACCCAAATCTGTTGCTAAGTCTATTACAGGAGCGAGTCTAATTTTGATAGGCTCAAAAGCAGTGTTATTTCTCTCATTGGATTCGACAACTTTTTGCCCTGGATCAATTTGAGCAGCAATAAAGTAATCACCAACGGGGGTATCATTAGGGATCCCTCCACTAGTCGTAAAAACAAACTCTTCTCCAGGCTTTAGATCTGGAGTGTTACTGAGCCGTCCTCCTAGTAGCAGAACGTCTTCACTGAAGTTTGGGGAAAAAGTAGCAAAGCCTTTTGGCACTTCTGTATCGCTGGAGAGGATAAGGTCTACAAAGTAGCCATATGCCCCTCCACTTTCAGTACCTTGGGCAAGGCTATCACCAATGTTTTTGACCCTGACCTCAATCGGAGATAGTTCTTCTCCAGGGGTTGCTAATTCAGTAGTAGAAACACTAACAACAAGATCAGCGGCTTTATAAGTTTTGGAGTGACTTCCCAAAGCTTTGTGTACCTCAGTCTCCCCAAAGTGCAACGACTTATCGAGATCGTTAAAACTTGCATATTTGATATCAAACATGCTAAAATGCCCCTTTATGATGTGTTGGTTTGTAACAGTAGCCACTGGTGAAATGGCTACTAGTCTCAGCAGTCCTCTAAAATCCCGTTGATTACTGTTAGCATCCTGCACATTATTATTAGTAGGTGGCTGCCATCCACCTACTAATCGTGACAATTTGCCAACAGAACCAAGCATTCGATAATAATGGTTTGACTGATTACAATCTCAACCCAAATTACCAATCAGATATTTAGGATCTCAGTACAGGACAAAAGTTGCAAAAAGTGCCAGGGAGAGGGTTTGATGGAAATTACCACAAAGACCACAAACCCTCATGGAACAGATTAACCAACTTCGAGCCAAATTGCGACCCCACCTGGGCTG
>NZ_JAAHHW010000109.1 GCF_010692325.1 Moorena sp. SIO3I8
TGTCAGATTTTAATGACTAAATTGGCGGATTTTTCGGGAAATTTTAGTTTATTTCCCTATCCCCCTATCCCCCTATCCCCCTATCTCCAATAATCGTTAACTTATTAAAGTTTGAAACAGCCCTGCCTTAAGAAAGGGGGGAATTAGATTCAGTTGAGTAGCGTTATGTACACATATCCCCCCTAACCCCCCTTAAGAAAGGGGGGAATTAGATTCAGCTGAGTAGCGTTATGTACAAAGATCCCCCCTGACCCCCCTTAAGAAAGGGGGGAATTAGAGTCAACTCACCACTACCATGGATAAATCCTAAAAATAATGCCATGACAACAATCCTATGACAACTCATATTTCTTCAGCTTCAATTAACGGTGCTGGAATCGGTTTACGCTCCGCCCATTATCAAGATATCCTTACTCATAAACATACTATACCTTGGTTTGAGGTATTATTAGATAATTATTTAACGTCTCAGGGTTTACCACTCCACTATTTAGAAAAAGTTCGCCAAAACTATCCGGTTACGTTGCATGGCGTCGGTATGTCTTTGGGGTCAACGGACCCTTTAGATTTAGAGTATTTGACAAATTTAAAAGAGTTAGCCCAGCAGATTGAACCAGCATACATTTCCGATCACCTATCCTGGATTTCCGTTAATGGTCACTATCTTAACGATTTAATTCCTCTTCCTTATACCGAAGCAGTGATGGAACATGTAGCCCAACGGATTTTGCAAGCTCAGGAATTTCTAGGTTGTCGGATTTTGATAGAAAACCCATCGGCTTACGTGAGCTTCACAGATTCAACCATGCCAGAATGGGTATTTATCCAACAATTGTTAGAAAAAGCAGATTGTTACTTGTTGCTAGATGTCAACAATCTTTATGTCACTGCTACTAATCAGGGATTTGACCCCCTTGATTACCTGAATACAATACCAGCAACCAGGGTCAAACAAATTCACTTAGCAGGGTATGAAGAACGGGAAGAGTATCTATTTGATACCCACGGTTATCCTGTTCATCCTCCAGTGTGGGAATTGTATCAAGCAACATTAGAGCGCTTTGGTCCGGTGCCTACTCTGATTGAATGGGATACTGATATCCCAGCTTTTGAGGTATTAATGACTCAAGCGAGTAAAGCTCAGGAGTATTTAGATCAGGTAAGTATAACAAAGGGAGTAGGGAGTCGGGAGTAGGGAGTCGGGAGTCGGGAGTCGGGAACTTCGGATCAAAAATTATCACAATTTATTTAGGATACCTATATATAGCATTTTTAAATAGGTCATGAACACTCTTGCTGATTTCTCATATAGCACTACGCATTAAGGTTAGGACATTAATACAAGCTGAAAAGCTTTTGTAGTAAACTTTAGCATGCATGCCTCTTGCCTCTTGCGTTGCGCGTAGCGCTATAACATCAAAAACTATTCGGAGCTCTTTACTACTGTTCCCTGTTCCCTATTCCCTATTCCCTACTCCCTACTCCCTACTCCCTACTCCCTGTTCCCTGTTCCCTGTTCCCGATTCCCTTTGCTATAACCTTAAAAACCGATATAATCATGGAATTAAGGACACTACAACAGCTATTTTACGATGCTGTTTTTGAAAATAATCCTGCCAGTACACAAACCATTGCTCAACACATCAAAGCAGCTAAACAATTGACCCCTGCTGAAGGGTTAGCCATTTATCGTGGCAGTGTCTTAGGCAACCTGAGCCAAACCTTAATGTCAATTTATCCAGTCTGCTGTTGTTTGGTGGGAGAGAAATTTTTTGATGCAACAGCAGTAAGATATATCCAACGCTTTCCTTCTCTATCTATGGATTTAGGGGATTATGGCGAGCACTTTGCTGATTTTCTGGCAAATTTTGAGCCAGCCAAACAGTTACCCTATTTACCGGATGTGGCGCGGTTAGAGTGGCACTGGCATCGGGTGTTTAATGGTGAAGAGGCTACCAGGTTAGATGTCCAAGCATTGAGTACAGTTCCCCAAGAAAAATGGGGAGAACTGATTTTCCATTTACCTAAAAATAGTGTTCTGATTGAGTCGGCTTACCCTATCCATCGCATTTGGGAGGTTAATCAGCCTGAATACCAAGGTGATCAGCAAGTGAATTTGGATGAAGGGGGCATACAACTATTCCTCTGGCGCAATGGTTATGATATGCGCATTGAGCTGCCAACAAAGGAAGAATGGCAACTGCTGAAAGCTTTTCAAGGGGAAAATCGATTTGAAGCAATTTGTCAAGACCTGGCTGCTGATGAATTAGCTATTGATGTAGCATCTGAGTTACCGCGATTTGTACAACGTGGATGGATTGCCAGGTTTTCGATTTAGACAGATCCTTATACAGAAGGATTTCAGCTTATTTCTGTAGAAGTAGAACAGGAGTGGTAGGATTTGAACCTACATCGATCAGTTTAGAAGACTGAGGCCTTGTCCGTTAGGCTACACTCCCAGGATTAGCGAGAATGCAGGGATTTGAACCCCGATTTCTGGTTCCGAAGACCAGCGTGTTGATCCATTACACTACACTCCCAGAAGGCGGAGAGAGAGGGAGTCGAACCCTCAGTAGATTTACATCCACAACTGTTTAGCAAACAGCTTGCTTTGCCAATAGCGACCTCTCCAGAATGGGTTGGGTAGGATTTGAACCTACGGCGCACAGAGGCATCCGTTTTACAGACGGCTTCCTTAACCTGACTTGGATACCAACCCAATTTGCAGTGCCGACGGGAATTGAACCCGCCCTGGAACTGCAATATTTTAAGTCCAGGGTGAGAATTGAACTCACACAATCGGTTTTGCAGACCAATGCCCTACCATTAGGCGACCTGGACACATTTTCTGAAATTTTCAAGGTTCAGATGAGCAAGCAGGTTTGCGGCCTGTATTACTCTGTTATATATATACTACATATGATAATACAAAGTGTCAAGGGTGTAATACAAAATAGTGATTCCCTTAGAGGGTTAAGTGGCTCAATGTGTGAAATAACTACTTTTCAACCCCCTTCTGATCAGTAAATCAGTGTGACCTCCCATCCAACAACCACCAACACCTTCTTTCAGTGAGGAGGAGGCTGCGATCGCAAAAACTCGGAATGATTTAGCATTGGTCGAAATGGAAATTGAAGCAGCTCCACCACTGCGGTTCAAGGTGGATTATCTCAATATCATCCACGACCAAGATAAAATCCAGAAACGACAACAGTTACAGGAAAAACGGATTAAAACACAGATTGCGATCGATTCTGCTATTGCTCGGTTAAATGCTGCAAAAACTCGTTACCAATAGCAGATTTACCGGCATTCTCTGGAGATGATGACGTATCAAACTAATCTACAGCGGCAGCAGTACCAGCTGGCATCTTTGGTGAAGCAATCCCAAGAGGTGGAGAAGGAGCTGGCAGAGTTGAGTATTGTGCGATTCTCCTAGGGAGACGCTGCGCGAACGCCCTATGCTGGTCGGGTGAGACGGGTGAAGATTGTTTCTCAGACAGACCGGGTGATCACTGCTGAAATTACTCTTGATGTAAGGGATGGTGGTTGATTCTAGGGCAAGGGCATATTTGTGGTAATGCTGCCTTTGCTCAATAAGTTGAGAATAATCGGACTATGACACAGCCTTATTCATAGTCCGAGATTATCCGACATTAGCGGTTAAGTATAATATTGTGCTTGTCTTTTATATTCTAACAGCTTCTACAAATAAGGAGCCTGGGATTCCAGATAAAAAATCCAGAAACCAATTAAATTTACCAAAAATTCATAGAAAAGCGTAAAATTAACAAAAGCTTTAAAATCACAATACTCTAATAGGAGTTTTAACAGTTTAGACTGTTATTGAACTGTGACACAGCCTTATGCATAGTTCGAGATTAGGGTTAGGTTTAATATTGTGCTTGTCTTAACGGTATTAAGCTTAATCTCCTTTGGTTCCTAAAAAAAATTAAGGAGAAAATTAGAATGAAGAATTATCTTCAGACTATGGGGCATTTCTGCGTTCCTATAGCTCTTGCTGTTGTCGCTACTTGCACTACGAGTAGTGATGTCCAACAGAGCATCAAAGCTATTGTCCCATGGCTTCAGGTAGCAGCCTTTAGCACTACTACTGTTAATCAGGGATTACAGGCTGCTAAACAATTGCGTCGCTCTAAGTAGAGTTTGATGCTGTAGATGATTAGTACTAGTTGCTGATTATCGGTATAGTTTTACCCCCTAATTCCCCAATCTTGGGAGGAATAAAACTCTAAAAGTCCCCCGAGCGAGGGATTGCTCGCTCGGGGGACTAAGGGGGCTTTTTTTAAAATCAGGCGTTCAGCTTTGCTGTGCCAAAGGCGATCGTGCTTTTACACCGGTAGTCAGTAACACTATCTGACCACTAATACTTGGACTTTTATTCTCTCGTTAAAGTATAATTTTCAGACACGATTAAAATAGCCCAAAAACGCTTTAATAGTCAATTAATTTGTTGATAATTCTATAATTTTAAGCAATTTAATAGTCAATAATCCGTGGTTGATAAGACAAATTACTGAATTTTTCTGCTCAGGATTTAAACAAGGTTTTTTTTTGGGATAATTTTTTTAGTTATCAAGGATGGTATTTACTATCAAGGAATATAAACATGACTAATACGATAAATGGAACACCATTGAATGAATTGCTTGAGGGTACTCCTGGTGATGACCAGATTAATGGTAACGGTGGAGATGATACTCTTAAAGGTTTTGCTGGCAATGACCAAATCAATGGTGGTTCGGGAGATGATACAATTTTTAGCGGTGCTGGCGATGATCAAGTGAATGGCAACGGTGGCAATGATAATCTTAGAGCTGGTGATGAGGGTGATTTTATGGGAAGTAGTACTGGCAACAACCAAATCAATGGTGGTTCCCAAGCTGATACAATTTTTGGCGGTGCTGGTGATGATCAACTGAATGGCAACGGTAGCAATGATGGCAATGATTTACTTGTTGGTTTTGATGGAAATGACACTTTAACAGGATCTTCAGACCAAGAGATATTTGTTGATGGCACTGGCGATGATATTATTTTTGCTAATGGTGGAGATGATATAATTTTTGATAGCCCAGGTTTAGACCAAGTCTTTTTAGGGACAGGTGCTGCTCAAGTCGTTTTAGCTACAGGTGAAGGGTTTGATACTATCTTTAACTTTGATCTTAGTCAAGCTAAATTTGTTATAGGATTTTTTGGAGTAGACTCAGATTTTCAAAACTTGGACTTTTTTGATACAAACCAAGGAACTCAAATAGTTAACGATGGTGACCTTCTAGCAGTTGTAGTTGGAGTTCAGGCTAGTCAAATCGATAATCCTGATCTCTTTACCGATTCAGTATTATTCTAATTTGTGATTGTCAGCTTCACCTATTTGGTAGTTGCTCTTCATTTATGGGGAAAAACTAAAAATATAGGACTTACGCAAATCCCTCAATTTAACGCTACCTGTAGGGTGGGCAAAACCTTGCCCACCCTACCCATGGAGTCTGTGCGTAAGTCCTGAAATAGAAGTTGTTCACAAATCTTTTCTGGAAGTTCAATAGTCCGATGCACTTCCAACTATATTGTTTCTAGACCCGATAATGGGTCTTTTTTTTTGTAATGACTAGTCCGGTGGTTGGATCTGTTTTTTTGATGGCTGCGATTCTCCTACAGAGACGCTACGCGATCGCAAACCCAAACCCCATCTCTACATCCCCTGGATTATCCCATCCAGTACAGCTGCGATTCTCCTACAGAGACGCTACGCGATCGCATAGCCAAACCCCATCTGTACTCAGCTCACGGTAAAGACACCATCCCTAACTCTCCCCGCTAGAACTATCTTCGTCACTGTCGGGAGTTGGAGGTTGGTAAGTCAGCAGGGAGCGAACAAACTCCCTAAATAACTCGGTTTTATTTAGATTGGCTATTTTGCAATAGGCATCCAATGCTTCCCACTCCCTCTTTGGGATAATGCTTACCTCTTTCATTCAAAAGCTAATAACTGATAACTGATAGCTGATAGCTTACATACTATGTCTTAAACTATCCTTAAGTTGCTATTAGCTAAACCTGTTACCATTCTAACTATTTAATTGTAACCAATTATTACCTTTTATATAAATTGTAATAATTTTTTTGATTTTCCACTTGACAACAATACTAGCCAATGTTTATAATATAATCATTGGAAAAAGAGCCGCGCTTCTTGCTTGACCCGGCACAAGCGCGGCTCTCTCCCAAACCACAGTTTAGGTAACTCTATCATGCCAAAAAAACAATCCTTTCATCACCCCATCGAATATCACGAAGCCATGGAGCGTCTTGAGCAGCTTGGACAACAGAGGGAACCGAAGCAGGAAAATTTGTGTCCCTATCCGATCACAGAACGAGAGCAAATTCTAATCCGACTGTACAGTTACTACCAATTGGGTATGACACCACAACGGTTTTACCAAAAGTGGGACGTAACGCAGAACGATATAGCTTTGATCTGTTCTTGTTCCGCTCACACGGTTAATGGCTGGTTTAACACTAGTCGTCGCTGTTACCCTCCCACTGCTGGTCACTTGCGCCATCTGGCGATTATGGATTTTTTGTTGGAAGATTTTGAGACAATTCCGAAGGAGTTATTGGAGCGATTGTGCTTGAAGGAGGAGAGAATGGTGAATTAAGAATTAAGAATTAATTCTTAATTCAGCAAGGCGCAACTAATTAGTAAATCACTGCACCTGGTCCTTCAGAAATACCAGTATTGGGGACTTCTTCGTCTCCAACCCATTCAGAGCCATTAAACACATTACACCACATCCATCCACTGTCTTCTCGCCCTTGATGTAACAGGTAAATTTGGTCATTATAGACTACTGCTGATGGTCCAGCAGTTATCCCAGTTTTATGTATCTTGTGATCTCCAGCCCACTCATTGCCATCGAAGACATTGCACCAGAGCCAACCGTTATCACCTCTGCCCTCGTGAAACACGTATATTTGACCGTTGTAGACTAATGCATCTGGATCATCGGTTAAACCTGTGCCCCGTACCTCTTTATCTCCAGCCCACTCATTGCCATCAAAAACGTTATACCAGAGCCAACCACTATCTCCTCGTCCTTGGTGGAACACATAGAGAAGGTCATTGTATACTACTGCTGATGGACTAGAGGTAATTCCGGTCTTAGGAACTTTTTGATCCCCAGCCCACTCATTGCCATCAAAAACGTTATACCAGAGCCAACCACTATCTCCTCGTCCTTGGTGGAACACATAGAGAAGGTCATTGTATACTACTGCTGATGGGCCAGCACTTATACCAGTATTACCAATTTCTTGATCTCCAGCCCACTCATTGCCATCAAAAACGTTATACCAGAGCCAGCCACTATCTCCCCGTCCTTGGTGGAACACATATAAAAGGTCATTGTATACTACTGCTGATGGATCTCCTGTCATCCCAGTTTTATGAACTTTTTCATCTCCAAGCCACTCATTGCCATCAAAAACGTTATACCAGAGCCAGCCACTATCTCCTCGCCCCTGATGAAATACGTAGATGTTGCTCATTGTTTGTTTCCTAATTTGTCTCTAGTTAATCATACTAGTACCACAATACACCTATAAACATTCTAGAAAGAGCCTAGGGCGTGTTTTCAAAGTTTTCCGCAAGATTTAGATCCCCCCCAGCCCCCCGCGCGGAAGGGGGGAGCCATTCTCAAAGTCCCCCTTTTTTAAGGGGGATAATGGGGGATCTCCGAGGCAAGAAAACACGCCCTAGGGGGGCAAAACTCAGTATAAAAAAACTTGGGAGATATCCTCTAACGGGTGCATGTCAATTTTGTTAACCCCTGATTTTGATCCCCCTAAATCCCCCTTAATAAGGGGGACTTTTCAATCTAATTCCCCCCTTTTTTAAGGGGGGTTAGGGGGGATCTATGTACCTAATTACAAAGTTGACATGCTCCCTCCTCTAACTCCTGACTCCTGACTCCTATTCCTCCTTTACAAACCTAACTTTTTGCACCCCTTCCATCATCTGCAAGCCAAATTGAGCCGAGGTAAAGTTATCTACAGAACCCCCTCCCCCACTACTGCTATTAAACCAAGTTTTCATATTCTCAGCAAGTTGCACAAAATTAATTAACCTGGTGTCAAAATTATTCCAAGGTACAGATATTTGTGAACCTACAATCAGTTCTCCTTGTGCATTCCTTAAATCTTTGGTAATCTCCGTATCATCTATCCCAAAAGGATCGACCCCAGAATGCATAGCTTCAGGTTTTTGGTGAATATCGACGGTTTTAACTTCCCCTTTAAAGATACAAATTAAAACATCTTTAGCTAATTTCTCCATCCGTAATAGGGGTAAAAGATTACCTTCTGTCTCGTCAATAGAATCCGCATCCGCCACTGCTGTATCATAACCATCCACCAGTAATCCGGGCCATCCCGCCACCACTTGCGATCGCATAATAATTCCGGTAAGCTTTTGATCATCACTGCGGGTTAAACCACTGTTGCTAGAACGGGTTACACTATCTTCGGTGACATCTGCCCCTGTTACCCGACCGATACTAAAGGCACCATCCTGTAAACAGTCTACCCATAAAGAATCTACACAGAAGAACCGGATTGATTCTGAGGGGAGTAGTTTTTCATCAGGAACTAAATAGTTAAAAGGTATACCTTTCAACAATTCCAAATCTCTGAACCACTTGAAGACATAGAGGGGAAGGTCTATCGGTGCTGCACTCTGCTTGGGAGTTAAGGGCAAGTGAATTAAAATGTTTTCTAGCTGTTTCAGTCTTTGGCTAAATGCCCTTTTCCAGTTATACAAGCTGGTGGCTATGGTGGAATTTTGCAGAGTTAACATCCTCCCTAATTGCCAAGCTGCTGCATAGGAAGTATCAAACAGTCCTAACTCAGGATCATAACGTAATAATTCATCCGCAGCTTTGGCAGGAAATTCATAGGTATCGGAGTGAAAACCCGTTGCTAAAGGACCATGATACCAGGAAACCGTTTGACTTCCTTCCCGGAGGGAATGGGATAAAGGAACATAGCCCATGGCTAAGGATTTTTCCGCAGTGGAATTCTCATTAACCGGGAGTCTGGGAGTGCTGGGGGTACGATTCAGATTCTTGAGTATTTCGGAAAAGGTTTGTTTAGGATCTACACAAGAAAAACTCCAATTTGCTAAACTCACAAAACGGATCAGGTCTTCATCCCCTGCCCCTTGGAAGTCAAACGTACCGTCATCTTTATAGCGTCCCTCGACGGAAACTAAATGGACGTAACTTGTGCCATTGGGTTGGGGTAGACGGCTACAGACAACAGTGGCAAATTCCTTTTCTTCCTCCGCCTCTTCCGGGGTAGCGTCTTCTGAAACTGTTAAGTCTTCTGCTTTCCGAACATGGGAAATATAGGCAATATCAGCTTTAGTAGGCAAAATATCAGCTACATATTTCTTTTTGATATCGAATACGCTAGTATTTTCGTCTGCTGTCTGTCCTACGCCATCAAGGGTGTAGGAAGGGAACTTCACCCCAGATTCCCCCGCTACTAAGTCTCCCAGGGTAATAGTTTTCAGTTTGGGTTTATCATCGTCATCCTCAAAATCCGAGTCCCAGAATAATAGTAAAACCAGCCAAGTTAAATTTTCATCACTTTGACCAGGATAACGTTCCCAAGGAAGAGTACTCCGGTTAACAGTGATATGGGGTAGTACGTTGGAATGGTCACCTAAGCTTTCCGGTGGGGGAAAAACCGCATAAATGTCTTGAGGTGTCAGGGGTTCAAACCGTTCCCCAATTACAGAAAAGATTAATTCCTTCTGATATTTTATACCCTCAGGAATCCTGCCTTTGGTGTCAGAAATAGTTTGCTCCACTTTGATGTGGTATTCCCCACTTTCAAGGGCTGGTTGATGGTACTGAATGAATTTTACTTGTTGTCCTGAGGTGGTTGTAGTCATGATATTTTTCCTGTTGATATTTGTAGTGCTTGGAGGGAGTCAGGAGTTGAGGAGTCAGGAGATAAGGAGATAAGGAGTTAGGAGGTTAGGAGTTGAGGAGTTAGGAGATTAGGAGTTGAGGAGTTAAGAAGATAAGGAGTTAAGAAGATTAGGAGTTGAGGAGTTAGGAGATTAGGAGTTGAGGAGTTAGGAGATTAGGAGTTGAGGAGTTAGGAGTTTAGTAGTTATTAGGAAAGAATAAAATTGACTGTTTATTCTGAATTCTCTCTCCTTACCTCCTTACTCCTTACCTCCTTACTCCTTACCTCCTTACTCCTTACCTCCTAAATTCTGTATTCTCTCTCCTCACCTCCTGTCTCCTTACCTCCTAAATTCTGTATTCTGTCTCCTTACCTCCTGAATTCTGTCTCCTAACTCCTAATTTCCTCTAACATTTGATGATGTAGTTAAGGGCGTAAAAAGGTGGTCGATTTTCATGACGTTGATCACCACCTTTAGTTGCCATAGCTTTAGAATACCTCAAGTTTGGCTCACTTCCAGAACCATCGTTGGAATCAGTGTAGTCTCCTTTAGTATAGTAACCATTATGCATTAAAAGCCGGTTGAAAACATTATCAGGAGAGTGATCATGCTTTGGCATGTGTTTAACTTCTAAGAGAACTGTTTCTTCTCCTCCTGTCGCATTCAGAGTGTAATGGTCGCCAGCACCAGTGATAAATCGATTCTGAAGATTTGGCAAATTCTCTTTTCCCAGAACCTCATGCAATTCTGGATAGTCACTCTGCTTAAAAGATTCACCATTACACATCAACCATCCTTCTGGGGCTGAACTTCCAGCATAAGGGACAACTGTTCCCACAGGAATTACATATCCAGTTTTATCTTTAATTCGTCCAGTAACTTTTACATTGCCGTCAGCGCACAAACTCATCACCGTCATATCGGCATCGGTACCATAATGGTTGTGGTCGTCCGGGTGCCCAGAAAGGGCAATATCGAGTTGAGTCCTTCCGCCTTCTTCCGTTTCAAAAGCCCCTACTCTGAAAGCTACTGTGTTAGAGTTCTTAACCCCCGTAACTGCAATTCGCCGCAACTTTAACATTTCTTCAGTTTCAATCTCGGGTGTTGCTGGTAAACCGGCGATTTCTAGTTTAAAGTTACTATCCAAACGCATGTATCTAGAATTATCATCTTGGTTGTAAAACACGACAGGATAATTTTCGCCGGTTTTACCTAGATCAGAACGGAATCTTAGAAGACCTGTATTTTGAATTTCACCGCCATCGAGAGTGATGCCATCTTGAACATTGAGCAAACCGTCTAATTCTTTTCTCGTTCCCATACGCACTTTCGTATCAACAACTAGAGGTGCTTTTTCAATTTGACAGACAAATTGCCCATCCTTATATCCTGGAACATACTGATAACTTAAATAGAGGTTAGCCTCTCCTGTGGGATGGGAGGTAATAATATTATCCAAGTTGATTAACATGGTTTTTCTTGCCGCCAATACCACATCAGCACTTTGGGGAATAAAAGTCCACTGCAAAGCTTGAACAACTCCCTCTACTTCAATGGTTTCGATATCGCCATTTTGTTGCCATTGGTCTCCCGCAATGGAGATGGTAATATTGTTAACTTGGTCTCGTGTTCCTAAGGCCCAGGGTACATCCGCTGCTGTTCCCACTTCTAAAGTTACTACCAACTGAGAGCAAAGATTAATATCTGCATCATAGTGGAAGATAATATCAGGAGCTGCTGAAGTGGGAAGGTTGGTATTAGTCAGGCGCAGTTGTAAACTGCTAGCTTCATCATAGGTATTGAGAACCTTGTTACAATTCACAAAACCAACATAAAGAGGGATGTTTGATTTTCCGCTTGATTGAACCATGGTTAATTCCAGAGTAATGTTTTCATCGTAATCACCGCCTTCAGGGATTTTCGCCGGGCTCATTACCTCAATACCTCCCTGGTCAAATTCCCAACTAATTGTCACATCAGCGGAGGTTATTTTATCAAAAGATTGAGCCGCAACTCCGGTTAAAATAACCTTCATCGTGTCTTGGTCAGACAGCCAAGTTTCTGTCCCTGTCCAGAGTAGGTAAATACTGACTCCATCTGCATTGGAAACAAAGCTAATTGACCAATCTGCGCTCTCCACAGCGATCGCACTAGGATCGGCTAAGATGCCAGGTAAAAAAGCCAACTTAAAATGGTAATTGTCCCCATCGGCTTGACTTACCCCGCCCATAGGACGAATAGCGATAGTTTTGTCTGAGAGGATATTGCTGATCTCGATATCCAGTGGGGGAACATCCTCCGGTTCCCCAATAACTAATACCAGACATTGTTGATCATCATCCTCCGTTTCTTGATAACACCAGGTAAACCCAAAGGGCATTTCGCTCATAATTTTATTTCCTGTTGTGAATGGTTATTTTTAGGAGGTAAGGAGGTTAGGAGGTAAGGAGTTAGGAGGTTAGGAGGTAAGGAGTTTGGAGTTAGGAGTTTGGAGTTAGGAGTTTGGAGTTTAGGAGTTTGGAGTTGGGAGTTGGGAGTTAGGAGTTAGGAGTTTAGGAGTTAGGAGTTGAGGAGTTGGGAGTTTGGAGTTGAGGAGTTGAGGAGTCAGGAGTTTGGAGGTGGGAGTTACCAAAGATTATAGTTCGCCACATGTAGTCAGGAAAGAATTATTTTTATTCTTTATTCTTTCTTCTGTTTTCTATCTCCTGTCTCCTGTCTCCTTACTTTTTACCTCCTTACTTTTTACCTCCTAACTTTTTACCTCCCTCCTAACTCCTAACCTCCTAACTCCTTACCTCCTAACTTTTTACCTCCTAAATTCTTTCTTCTGTCTCCTTACCTCCTAACTCCTAACTCCTAACCTCCTAACTCCTAACCTCCTAAATTCTGTATTCTGTCTCCTTACTTTTTACCTCCTTACCTCCTGTCTCCTTACCTCCTGTCTCCTTACCTCCTGTCTCCTTACCTCCTTACCTCCTAACTCCTTACCTCCTAACTCCTTACCTCCTTCCCTCCTTCCCTCCTATCTCCTATTCCTTTGCTCAATTTTGTAGGAATAAGAATTTAGTAGCTTACCTACTTCGTCTAAGTGCTGCATCAGTTTAGTGCTGTCACCATAATTAAGGTCTTTTGCCAAAATTAAGTAGTATCGGCATTCTTCCAATGAACTTTGGGCTATATTCAAAAACCGCAGCTTATCAGGCAGAGTTTTTCTTCTAAAGCCCTCAGCTATATTGGCTGGAACAGAAACAGAAGCTCGTCTCAACTGAGAAGTTAATCCATAGGTTTCAGAGTTAGGAAAACTTTGACTAAAAGGGTAAATCAACAAAACGAATTCATGGGCTTTGCGCCAAACAATCAAGTCTTGAAAACTTTTAGCTGGTTGATTTGTCATTCTTCCCTCCTAACTTAAACAGGAGGTAAGGAGTTTGGAGGTAAGGAGGTAAGGAGGTTAGGAGGTTAGGAGTTTGGAGTTTAGGAGTTAGGAGTTTAGGAGTTAGGAGATTAGGAGTTAGGAGATTAGGAGTTGAGGAGTCGGGATTTACTAAATCCCCTACCTTAGTCTACTACATTTAGTCAGGAAAGATTCAGTTTTATTCTGTCTCTTTACCTCCTAACTCCTTACCTCCTAAATTCTGTATTCTATCTCCTAAACTCTGTCTTCTATCTCCTTACCTCCTTACCTCCTAACTCCTAACCTCCTTACCTCCTAACTCCTTACCTCCTAACTCCTTACCTCCTTACCTCCTAACTAACCTGCGGTGCAAAGATAAAACTATCCGAAACACCAGAATGGATACTGACTTTGCTAGTGTCAAAGCCTAATGCTGTTAAAAGGTCATCCCGTTGGGAATTATTTTCGACAGTTTCGTTAATGCGATCGCGTTTTTCCTCTTCCGTTGTTAAGCTGGCATCGGGTATAAATGCTGCGATGGTTTCCCAAATGTAAGAATTATCGATGGGTAAAGTGTCATAGAGTAAATGTTCAACGCCGATTACATCGGTTTCTCCAGGTTTGGGTTGTTCGGCAGGAACAATCTGGAAACTAAAGAACACATCTTCGATAAATGGGTCATCATTAGGTTCCGGGGGAACAATGTGTTCTGAAGAAATAGGATCACCCCAAGCAGCAACGGGTGCATATTTGGTGATGGGTATAAACTTGAATTTCCCTTTAGCACCCTCTTCGTCACCATTCCTGGTAATAGTAACATTGTGGACGGTGGTTAATTCATCTTTCTTAATTCCCATGGAATTAATTCCAAATGCCATCTCTGTACCCACAGATTGGTCAGCACCCCAAGTTTGTACCTGTTTCGCAGGAATAATACTATCGGTGGTCAATTCCAAGTCTTTAGGATTAATCACCCAGATTTCTGCGCCGTCTGTTTCGCGGATAATCTGCTTGCTTAAACCATCAACCACGGCAATGCTGCACACTTCATCATCTGGGGGTAAGAAAGCTCCCCTAAACTCATCCCAGTCAATGGGATTGGGATATTGAGACGTTTGATCCCCAATCTTGATGGTGACGGTAATAATGATAATTCTGATCTTGAATTTACAACCGAAGTCTGGACCCCAAAAACGAACATTGACCCCCAGACCCACGGCAAGGGCACCAATCCCCGCCCGCACAAAGAAGTGCCAGGAAACATCATAATGGTAGGGTTTCCAACTGATTAAGAAATCAATCCCCGCATCAAACTCAGCCCACAGAGCCCCCGCCCTAAAGGCAATGGCAAAAAGTCCACCCACCATTACTCCATAGCCACACAGAGCAAAATAGACCTGGGCGGTGGTAAAGGCATTATCGTCAATCTGCCAACTGTAGCCTAAGCGAGGTACATCAGGATAACGATCCGCAGCATAAAAACGGGGATGGTAGCCCCCTTGGGTAACAACAAAATCCCCTGCCCGATCTCCAGCAAACCACAGCCCGAAAGCATAACCCCCTGTTAAATGACACTCTCGGCTAAACACATAGGAACTAGGGGTTAGTTGTCCCCGCACCATGAGCACCCCTTCAGCAGGAGCAAACCTTGATTCCATCACCATTTCTGCCACCGCTATCGGTTCAAACGGACCAGTTATGGTGGTAGGCAGCATTAAAGTGACAATGGCAATGAAATCGATCTCAAACCCACTGGAATCCAGGGCAATGTTCAACAGTCCAAAGCCATCCATGATCTTAAAGCAGGTGAATTTAATCCCTGCTGCCCCAAACCAAGCCCCAACTTCCGGAGGCATATAGTTAGAC
This sequence comes from Moorena sp. SIO3I8, assembly GCF_010692325.1. GTDB lineage: Bacteria > Cyanobacteriota > Cyanobacteriia > Cyanobacteriales > Coleofasciculaceae > Moorena. Next base: position 15,258 of record NZ_JAAHHW010000109.1, read on the forward strand.
AAAATCAGCAACTCATCAGCCAGAACCTGGGCACTCTCAGCAGGATCCGGTGCTTTTTGATCATGAACTGCCTCATCCACGAAAGGAAAGGCTACTAGTTCATCCAAGGTGGGAACAATTAGTCGGTAGTTATAACCAAATCCCCCTGATATGCCGGTAACGAAGAAGAAAGGTGGCCCTCCCAAGGGATAGTTGAGTGCTAGGTAGAGAAAGAGACCAAAATTGTCGTTCTCAGTAAAGTTAGCAAAAGCCCCAATGGAAGATAGGGAGAGACATTTTTTGCCCCCTTTACCAATTTTCAAGCCAATAACGGCTGTTCCTAAAAATTCATCGTAGCTGCTGCCCTCAACTAGTAGGAAAGTGCCACCTATTTCTAGTCCACTGGTGATCACTTCTAAGCCAAAACCATCCAGGTTAAACGAAGGAGAAAACTCCATTAAAGGAGAACCTATGGACAACCCATTAAGGGTCATTACCATACGGGATACCTCTACAACCAATTGAGGCGTTAGGTTAATTTTTTGATTTTTATAGATGAGTCCTACTTTCTCGAAATGCAGGGGACCAAAGGATTTTTGTACTGTTAACCAAACACCATTTTCGGTGATAGTAACGGGAAGTTCTTCGTCATTGGAGCTGACATTGGAACTGGAAGCAGCAAGTACTTGCACATCGCTAGTTGGGACTAAACTACTACTCGGTTTCGCAGGAGGAGGAGTAGTAGTCTTAGGACGGGATAAGGGGGTTAACCAAGCTTTGGCATAGGGACCAATTTCAAAGTGAGCGCCAATAGAAGCACCCCGTTTCAGGACATTTGTGCTGTTGCAGGGGGGTTTTATTCTTAGAGGTACTCCTATTTCTTCGAGGAAATAGTTAACTTGCATTAGCTGTTTGCGAGAGAATTCTTGTAGTGCCACTAAAAATTCAAAGGCAAACTCACTGTCGATTAGTTCAGGAGGTAATACTTCGCAAACTAAGGGAATCTCGTTGAATCTGACGACACCATTGAAACCAATACTAAAGAGCATTGAGCGTTTCTTAGCAACTGCGGTGTTGGAATTACCAGCATTATTTGGGTTAGCAGGGCAATCAATCACCATCACGATGCTGCTGTTCACCTTGAAATAACTCAATAACTCCAGGGGAATTAAATCACTGAGTCCGAAGGAAATTGTACGAATTAGGTCTTGGAGGGCAATCTCTAGACTTTTGTCAGCAGCGAGACTTGCCGTAATAATGGATGAGGTCTGGGATTGACCTGGATACTTTTTATTTTGGAAGAATAAGGTAAATCTTAGGACGAGGGTACCATCGTCATATTGTGCGATATATTCTGTCTCGCCATCATCAGAGGTTGTAGGAGTATAGGTAACTGAATCATCTAGAGGAATGTCAATTGTCCCACCATAGAGCCCGTCTTGTTCAGTATTTGGCGCATCCTCAACCTGAATTAGGATATTGGCATTTACTGCATTTACATTTTGGGGTTCTTCTGAGGTATCGGAAACCTCATCATCCGGTGCGACATTAATCGTCGCTGCCCACGAAAATTGGTGCATAGAATTTTCTTGGTCATAGGCATACCCTAGTTCGCCCAGGTGAAATTCATTGGCAATAGTTGCTAAAACAACTTCATTAAGCAGAGAAATGCCCAGATCATACATTAAAAATTCTCTGAATTCTTGGACATTAGTGATACCTACTAATTGCCCAATCTGCTCGGGACTTAATGCTCCCATTATTTCGGCTCCTTAGATTTGATTATTGAAAACATGATTTGTATCAGAATTTAGGAGGTTAGGAGGTTAGGAGGTTAGGAGATAAGAAGACAGAATTTAGGAGGTTAGGAGATAAGAAGACAGGAGATAGAATACAATTGAATCTTTTATGACTACATGTAGTCGACTGAGGGCTTTGGTCACTTCTACCTCCTGACTCCTGACTCCTTACCTCCTGACTCCTAACTCCTTACCTCCTAACTCCTTACCTCCTACCTCCTAACTACTCCTCCTGTGCCCGACTCAGTTGCAACCAACCCTCATACAGTTGTTGGGGTTCAGAAAACGTTGCTGTCGGGTTAACCCCTTCAATGTCGGTGGTTTCTGACCACTCGTCACCACTTAGGGATACCCAAGACCACACAGCATTAGCTTGTTGGGGGACAGGAATTGCTAAACCACTGCTAGCATCAAAGGCTGGGGGATCGAGTTGCTCGCCATCGTGGATGTCAATTGTCATATCAGTTTGGCGATCGCATAACATTGGGGTAGCCAGGAAATTCACCTCCATTGACTGTAATGCGGTCGTGTAGTTTTCCGACGGTAAGGTCAATTCTCGGTTGGGTAAGAAACCACAGGTAGCATGAATTGTGCCCCGAGGATCGATTAACATGGTCACTCCTTGGGGTGGTGCATCCACGGTTTGCTCGAAATACACCAACCCTTCTGCTTCCGTTTGAATCAAACTGTCATTTGCTAAGTTACTTTGGGGTGCATAGAAAATATTTCCTTCATAGTCATAATCCCCATCAGTGCCCACGGGGGTTTCTCGCCAATAACCCACTAACCCATCGTTGAGTTGTTGATAATCCCCTAAACGAATAGGAACTTTAACTTCGGTATACCCGTAGGTGGGTACTTCTTGGTCAGCGCTCTCAATTTTCACCGTAGGATCGCACACAGGTAACCCTTTAACCTCTAAGCTAAAGGTGGCACGTACCACAGCCATGGGTCGTCCAATTAATAATGCCAGAGTGCTATGGAGGGCAAACCCTTCGGGATCGATGGTGGCTAGGGAATTGTCTAAGGTAGAAAGAAACTGTTGTTGAAAACTTTGTCCTTGATTGAGGAGATAGTCTACCAGCTTGCGCAGATGAGGATTAGAGATGCTGGCGACATCAGGAATACCAAAGCCTCCAGGGGCAGGCCTCCAATTACCAGCTCGATCTAAGGAACCCAAAGTTTTTCCTTGCTGGTCATAAATACTCAAGGTGCTGTCGAGATTATTGGGGACAATCCAACCACAAACGGGATTTCGGGCTGGCTTGGTAGTCATTTCAATCTCACTGGGAGCATCGGCTGCTAACCAGTGGAAGTTGAGACGGGCATTTTGGGCGAAACGAGGTGCCAATAAAAATTGATAGTCAACGTTATCAGGGGGAGTCATCCGGCTACTAGTTACCAAATCCGCTTGTCCTGCATCTGGGTCAATGACGGTAAAATGTCGTCCATAACTATCCACTAACCACAATTGATCGATGGTCATTCCTCCACTGCGGATCGGGTTGAAAATGTCTCCTGAGAGGAATTCGTATTGAATGCTGCTATCGCCTAAAGTCCAACGCACCTGATCCGTTACCAATTTTGCTGTGTTATTGGTAGTGAGGGGATCGTCCACTTCTAGTGACAGAGTGGGTTGGGAGAGCATGATGGTGTCGTTAAACCCACCGATAGTTTGGGCTTGACAGTCTAAATCTTCCATCTGTTCATAAGCCCACAAGGCTACGTAAATGGTATCTTGGGCTTTTTGCTCTTCGGTCATTCCTTGTACATCGTCCGTACCCTCATACCAGGATTTAACCGCCTCAAAATTTTCACTCAGGTAGTCTGGGGTTTGCTCGTCTTCGGGAATATTATTTTGATAGTAGTAAGTGGGCAAAAGTTGTGCGTTTAAATAACTAGTCAGTTGTCCGCTTAACTCTTCTCCCGCCGACGGGGTTAAAATGCTGAACCCCTTATAACTATTACCATCTGGGGTAAAACTGCTTTCCTTGCCAGGTTTCAGTTGGAGGTCGATGGCATTGGGTTCTAAGCTATAGTTATCCAGGATTTGATTGGGTTGATAATCTTGAACCACTCCCCCCGTCATCTCACGACTAGGATAGTTCAAGACATTCCACTGGAAAGCAAAGGGATTCCAAGGTTGCTGACTCCAGGTATTAAAGTTAATGGAGTCTTCTCCTGATGAGGGTTTAAGGCTATCAATTTTTGCTAAAAGCCCATCCACATCATTGGTAATGTTAGTAACATCAAAATCTATCGGGTAGCATTCTAAGAAACCATCCTCCCGCAACCGTCCATCTTGTCCAAAACGATTGGAAGCTTTGGCTGCGTCTCCGGTCAAGAGGACAAAGGGATCGCTAGGACGCCAGTAATTGTCACTAGGAACTTGGCAGAGGCGGTATTGGGTGGTGGAAGTTGTGTAGTTTGCGATCGCACTTCCTAAGTTACGAATAGCACCAACCAGGTTATAAGCGATTTGAGAGGCTGTAGGGGGAATATAGATGGTAAAAATCCCCCCTTCTACGTTAACGGGATAGGTTTGTCCTCCATCCTCAATATTCCAAGCCCTTCCTTCATAGAAGTTTGCTTCTCCTTGATTAGTTATGCTAACAGTTGGATTATCAGATAGTTCAATCCCACAGTTTCTAAATTCTGGCTTGATATAATCAGAAAAATTGCTATAACTTCCCTCAACGGCCTGATCTATCGCAGCTATGTAATCATTGAAGTAGCTACTTAACCTCGATACAACTTCAAAGGGCAAGGTTTTCGCTGTCACTGTGGTGCTGGTTCCCTGTCCAGAAAATTCTATTTCTCCCGCAGTAGCCATGGCTGTTCGCAAAGGCACCAGGCTGTAATCATTGACATCTCCGTAGAAGTTGGGATCGTCCCTCATGTAAAGGTACCATTGGCTATATAACCGACGCTGCAAGGATTCTATGTCTAGCTGAGCCTGATTATATTGCTCTTGGATGATGTTCAGTTCATTCAGTGATTGGGCTAAATCATCTGGTAAGGTTAAGTCATTCTGTGAAGAAGTATCCGTAGTGTCTGACTCATTCTTGGAAACCTGGGGCATAATTGACCACAGATAGCCATTTTTCTCCGTACCAAACCCCACTTCATGTCTTCCTGCTCGGAATTTGGCATACATATCGAGCTTGTTAAACTCTAACCTTTCTAATATTTGCAGGGCTTCTAACTGTTCTTCAACGATTTTGCCAATGGTATTGTTAGAGTTGCCACCAATAGTCTGATCCTTATTGGGATAGGAATTTGCTAAGTAAGCAGCCAGGGCTTCGGCGGGAGAATCTCCCACGGCTAGGTTAGGTTGGGATAAATCTGCGGAACCACCATTCCCACTGAAGGTAATGCGAGAATGATAGATAGTCTGGGGTGGTATGGCTGCTCCTGACTCAATCGTCCAACTAAATTCTTCTTGTAGAAGTGCCAGTAATTCTTCGGAGTCAGTAACCCCACTATTTTCTTCTAAAAACTTTTGGATACAATCCTGTCCACCATCGCTGTACCAACCCACCACATCATACTGTAAATCTAATCCAGGAGTCTCTGTGGGGTAATCAGGGTCGTGGAAACCAAAAACACTGTAGGAATTAGGATAAAATGCGGCAAAGGTAGCTTTAACATGATCCAATACGGGTACAGTGGCATTGGTACCCACGGCAGTTAAAGCTGCAGCATACTCTTTACTAGCATCATCCGAATTCCATTCTCCCAGTTCCCAATTTCGCCCCATATAGCGATAACGTTGATATTGATAGGTGCTGGCATCATTAGGATCTGTATTAACTACATCCGGTGGGTCAATGAGAATATTAATCGCCTTTGGTGGTGGGCTATTATCCTCTGATTCACGTTCAGGATAGAGATAGTCACTTTCGACCACCCACTGTTTATCTCCCTTGTCTCCTCCTTGGCGGATAATCAGCCAACGATTGGGAACTTGAGGAAATGTAGTGAAGGTATCATGGGTTCCTGTAGTTAGGGCATCGGGTATTGACCAATGGAGGTGAATTCCCGCTTCCAGAGTCAATTGGTGGTTGAATAAGGGGGCGAGAATCTGTTCACTGAGGTTTTCATTTCCCGAAGCATGGGTTTCCCCTTGATATTTATAGGGTAGTAGGCTGTAGTCTGCCATGGGATCGAGGACTTGCTCGTCGTTGGCCAGACACAAAGCATCAAGATGAATGGGAACAAGTAGAGTGTTGCTCATGGGTAGTTATTTACACACGATTTGCAGTTTACTATTTTTTTGTGACCAAAAAAAAATATGTGTTTTTGCTGGGGGAGTGACATGCAATCTGAAATCCTTACTGGGGAATAATTTCAGCTTATAAGTTAAAAAAAAATAATTTTTTTTTTGACCTTAAATTGAACATAGTTATAAGGGTTTGAGCTTGCCATTAAATGAATCGATGGTGAATTTTGGACTGTATCTTCCATGAGATCATTGGCATCAAAGCCTTATATAAATACTCGGACAAAAAGAAACGTTAATGTATAAATTTTTGTAAATAAAAGTCAGAATTATAATTAATCTTTTTTTTAGTTTTGGGTTCAGCCAATTGTGAGATGATAAGAAAATTGTTTTGATCATGGGATTAATGTCATCTCTTTCTTTAATAGTCTTTACTCCTAACTCTTTGGAGGAGGTAAGGAGGTAAGGAGACAGGAGGTAAGGAGATAGGAGGTAAGGAGTTAGGAGTTAGGAGTTAGGAGTTAGGAGTTAGGAGTTAGGAGTTAGGAGGGAGGAGGGAGGAGTTAGGAGTTAGGAGTTAGGAGTTAGGAGTTAGGAGTTAGGAGTTAGGAGTTAGGAGTTAGGAGTTAGGAGTTAGGAGTTAGGAGTTAGGAGTTAGGAGTTAGGAGTTAGGAGTTAGGAGTTAGGAGTTA
>NZ_JAAHHW010000011.1 GCF_010692325.1 Moorena sp. SIO3I8
TCACCTATTTTGTCGGACAACTGGGAACCAAACCCCTAGCAGCTATGAGTTTCACCTTTCCGGTGGTGATGACTTTAGGTAGTCTAGCCATGGGGTTGGGGGTGGGAGCATCCTCTGTGATTGCCCGTGCCATTGGAGAAGGGGATCTCCAGAAAGTGCGGCGACTGACAACAGATAGTCTAACCCTGTCTCTGCTAGTAGTAGCACTCTTTACGTTGCTGGGATTAGCCACTATCGATCCCCTATTTACCGCCTTAGGAGCTGATGCCGATTTGCTACCACTGATTCGTAGTTACATGCAGATTTGGTATTGGGGAATGATTTGTCTGGTTATCCCGATGGTGGGTAACAATGCTATCCGCGCTTCCGGCAATACTGCTATTCCCAGCGTGATAATGACCGTTGCTGCATTCGTCAATATTGCCCTCGATCCAGTATTAATCCTGGGACTGGGAGGATTTCCTCGATTAGAACTGGCAGGGGCAGCGATCGCAACAGTCATTTCCCGTGCCACCACCCTAGTTGTAGCCTTGTGGTTTCTCAACAATCGCCTCCAGATGCTTTGCTTCAACCTGCCCAAGCTGAGAGTAATTTTAGAATCTTGGAAAAAAATTCTCTATGTGGGTTTGCCTGCTGCTGGAACCAGCATGGTATCTCCCATATCTATTGGTGTGATCACTGGGTTACTAGCCAGTTACGGAACAATCGCAGTCGCAGGTTTTGGTATTGCCTCACGAGTAGAATCCTTTAGCCAGATTGTCCTAATTGCAATCTCTGCCAGCATTGGACCGTTTGTAGGGCAAAACTGGGGGGCGAAAAAGTACCTCCGTGTCCATCAAGCCTTGCGTCTAAGTTTCCTATTGTGCTTATTTTGGGGAGTGCTAGTAACAGTGATTCTTGCTCCCACAGCTCCTTGGTTAGCCTCCCTGTTTAACAGCAACCCAGAATTGACACTCCCTGGTCTAAAGACGCGGGGATTCTTGGTTCAACGACTCGGCTTGCTGAACCTGGTTTTCACCAAGAACAGTAGAGACCAAATCTCCCCGAGCGTTTGGATTTAAAATCCAAGTTCCGGTGTGCCCCACCGTACTTAAGGCTCGTTCTAAAATATTGATCGCAGCATTATGATCTCTATCTAGCAAACAACCACACTGACAGATGTGGGTTCTAGTTGACAGAGATTTCTTGACTGTTTCACCACAATTAGAACAATTTTGGCTCGTATAGGCAGGGTTAACTGCAACAGTTATCTTGCCAAACTTAGTGCCAAAATACTCCATCCATATCCGAAATTTATACCAACCGGCATCATTAATAGACTTGGAAATACAGTGGTTTTTAACCATATTATTAACCCTTAAGTTTTCATAGGCTACCAGGTCGTTAGACCGGACTACGCAACGTGCAAGTCCCTTTGCATGTTCTATGCGCTACGCGCAGGCTTCGCCAACACGCTGCCTACTTATTTTAAGGTGTGTCTTGCCAAGTTTATTAATCGCTTTTTTACGGTTAGTAGAGCCTTTCTTTTTCCGAGAAACTCGACGCTGATAGAATTTTAGACGCTTTTCTCCCTTTCGGTAAAATCGAGGGTTTGGAACAGTATTGCCATTAGAGTCAGTGTAGAAGTCTTTTAATCCAACATCTAAACCAATACTGGTTCCTGTTGGTTCAACCGACTCAATAATGTCAGTTTTAATGCAAAACTGAACATAATAACCATCGGATCGACGGACTATCCTAACCCTCTTAATTAGTTTTACATCTAAACGCCATAAGTCCCATGTTCCCTTAAGCTTGAGTTTTCCTATTCCTTTTTTGTCGCTAAAAATAATCGACTTTTTGTCTGGACATAGCTTCCAGCCTGTGGTCTTATATTCTACTGAGTGACAATGCTTCTTGAATCTAGGAAATCCCTTCTTGCCGGGAACTTTTTTCTTGCAGTTATCGTAGAAACGGGCTATCGATGACCAAGCTCGCTCAGCACTGGCTTGACGAGCCATAGAGTTCAATTCATTTGCAAAGGGAAATTGCTTGGCCAAAACAGTACAATATTTGCTGATATCTGATCTACTAACGCCTTTATTATCCATCCAATACCGAATACAGCTATTACGAACAAACTTGGCTGTTCTAATCGCTTCATCTATCGCTGAATATTGTTTTTGTTTGCCGTATGCTTTGAACTCTAAAACAATCATTAGTATCGACCTTTAGCTACTACTTTAGTATACATCGGCCAGGGTAAGATTCCGTAATTCTAGAAATATTTTTTTTCATGGCTAAAAGCGCGCTACCAACCTTCATCCCCACTTTGAAAAGACGGGAGACGGGGGACGGGGCTTTCGGTTTCTGAATCCCTCGTAATATCAAAACTGTCTTAGCCTTAAAGAAAAATTAAGTGTCTGCTGGCATGGTTCAGCTTTGAAGTAAGCGATCAGCTTTCAGGTTTCAGTTATCAGCTTTCAATTTTCAGCCATTCCCGTAGCGTGGCCAAGGCCAATGGCTGACCGCTGACCACTGACTACTGACTACTGACGGCTGATGGCACCTCAAGTAGCGTGCGCGTAGCCCATAGGCTTACCTTCTGATTTCACTGCTTCCAGCTCCCAAGCTCCCTAAAAACATGTACCTCACCTAATTGCGCTATATAAAACAAGAGTGTTCGGCAGCTTGCAAAACCTTTTGGATGTCAATACCAATGATTAATTTCTAATCCTTTTAACCGATATAGCGCTACGCGCAAGTCAGAAGTTAAAAGTCAGAAGTCAAAAGTAAGGTACGACTAGGTTTCGGAGTTTAGAAATGTCAAACATCTTAATGCGTAGTGCTATATATAGCGTTTATTATAGCAAGGAAGTACACAGTATTTTTTACCTCTTGCATTTTCCCTGCTCCCTGCTCCCTGCTCCCTGCTCCCTAAAACCCAGAACGAAAGTACATCATGAGTTTTATTATTGCTATAAACTATGATAGTTACTCAATCGTCTTACCAATAAAAAAGTTAACTACTAGTTACTTAAATATCTAACACTATTATTTGTAAATAAATGTAAATATTTTTAATTATCCATTGCATTTTTACGAGGAGTTATCTATACTATAGAAGGTAAACACCGATACTAATAACCGCGCTGAGTATGCCCGTTAATCATGACCAGCGCGGCTTTCCTCCCAACCAAGTAGGAGTTACTTCTATGATGCAAAAAAAAATCACGATCATCAATCCCGGTTTTTCAGCAAGTCACCGGATCTCCCTTGGGAATACTGAATTCTGACCTCAAAGACTGTAAGCATTTAGCTTATGGGCTATAGGCACGCTACTTGAGCGGCCATGCGGCCATTGGGTGCATCTCCTCAAAGCTGATAGGAAAGCGCACCGGACTGTTTACTCCATTGATTAAACACAACTTGGAGTTCTTCGTAATCTAAATTAATCATGACTCTTCTGATTGCTGAATAAGAAGGAACACGAGCATGCATGAATTTGAAGTCTACTAATTAATTCGGGCTCGGTGGCGTTCCACAAATCTACCCAATTGTCGATAACCTCAATAACCACTGATCATCCCCATAATGATAATTAGAAGCACTAGCCATAGAGGATGACGAAGACCATGAGGATCAAGGGTGATCAAGTATTTGCAAGAGAAACGTCGATTAAGCTTTTCTTCAGGATTTGGGTATATTATCGGAATTATGCCATTTTTTCGGGCTATTGCTTCACTATAAACCTTTTTTTTCTATAATGGAATAGCCCTGCCACTGGCGAGGGGATTGGCCAAAATACCGCCGGAAATCTCGACTAAACTGAGATGGGCTAGAGTAACCCACTTGATATGCGGCCTCAGCAACTGTAGAGCCACTCACAATAAGCCTGGATGCATCATTGAGGCGATGAAGCTTAATAAACTGAATAGGGGAATAAGTCGTGATTTCCTTGAACTTGCGGTGAAACGCTGCGCGGCTCATGCCTGCTTCCTTGGCCAACTCGTCAATCGAGATAGCTTCATGAAGATTGGCTCTCAGGAAGGTCAAGGCCCGCGATATTTTCTGCATTCCTCCACCAAATACTTGGTAAACCGAGCACCCAGCCTCGCCTCGAAGAACGGCAAACATCAGTTCTTTAAGCCTACCGTTGCCGAGTATATTGAGGGCAACAGGATCATCTAGCAATTCCAGGATGCGCTGAAGTGCCTTCGTAAATTCGTTATCCCATTTGGCCACAGTTAGCCCAGGTACTATTTCGGTACTGGAGGTGCTGGAACTGTCTATAGCTGCCATGTCAATAACAGTTTCAAACATTGTGGGAGTCTCAATGCCCAACCAAAGACCAAGTAGGGGTTTTTCCGGTGATGCCTCGATCACCTCTGCCTCTACAGGAAGAGGCAGCGTACAGCACAAGTATTGGTTCTTATCATAGATTTGCGTTGTGCCGTTCAAATATGCTCGTTTCCTACCCTGGACAATGGCGCAAATGCCAGGTTCGTATACCCCTGGCAATCGTTCCACAAGGTGACTCGTTCGAAACAGTTGTAATCCCTCAATAGGGGTATCGTTTACGCCCTCGGAACTTGCGTGACGATTAATAAGATGGACAATCTTACACATATTCATGAATCTAGGATGACTTATTTTGACTATATTGATCCTTCTCTGAGATAAATAGGCAAAAAAATGAGAGGAATAGGCTTGTTTTAGAAGATTCCAAGGGATTAATCTGCAAGTAGACGCAGAGCGCTTGGGGCACATTCTAAGGTCATAAATGCTCTGTGGAGAAGTCCTGAAAATCGTGCTGAAGACTCTGCTAATCAAACTATGTAGATAGGAATAAAACATGTTTAATCTGATCCTTAATCCCGGAAAAAACGAGATTTCCTTTAAAAGCCAGGGATATACTCTAGCGGCTAATCTATATGTTCCTAGAGACTTTGATCCTTCTAACAGCTATCCAGCTGTTATCTATTCGCCTCCCTTCAATCAGGTCAAGGAACAGAGTGGTGCGATCTATTGCCACAAGCTGGCCGAGAAGGGCTATGTTGCTTTAGCCTTCGACCACGTTGGCTATGGTGACAGTGAAGGTGAAATTCGCAACTATGAGAACGCCAACATTAAGATGGAAAGCATCCGCGATGGGATTAGTTTTCTGGGCACCTTACCCTTTGTTAATAGAGATCGCCTTTTTGGCCTTGGCATGTGCGCCAGTGGTGGCTATATGGCCCTAGTGGCAACTACGGATAAAAGGCTCAAAGCGATCGCAACCGTCTCTGGCATGATGAGTAATCAAACAAGTTATTTCAAAACGATGGATCGTGAAACTGTTTGCGCTGCCATCGCAACAGCAAATGCGGGACGGCAAAAGTTTTATGAAACGGGTAAAGTCGAATACATGGATGCCCTTGGTATGGAAAGTTTGGATCTCGACTCCCTCGACAAAAAATCAGCTCAGTATGAAGGCTATGAGTTCTACATGACCAAACGGGCTGGAGCTGAAACCTATCCTAACTACTCTCACAAGTCGCCAACTTTTCTGCTGGAAACACCAATGCTAGCTGATGCTCAGTCCTATGCACCCTATCTTTACACACCCTACATCGGTATCTACGGTGAGAAGGCATTACAGGATACTGGCTCATTGACAGTAAAATTTTATGAGGCTGCAAGCGAACCGAAAGAGCTGGTTGAGATTTCAGGTGCAAGTCATGTATCGCTCTATGACATCAATGCAGATGTAGATCGTGCTATCACGGCAATGGATACATTCTTCCAAAAACATTAAAAGCTAATTTTGCCTTGAAATTAATACTGATACCAAATCCTGTTGAGATAGGTCCCTTATTATCAATTAATATTTATGTATATCAGTCTTTTCTCAATAAGAAAGGGTTCTCTGTAAGCCGGATTTGGTATGACATGGCTGAGGGGGTGACATGAGCCATGAAAAGCTTGCTGTATAAGGCTTTGAGGCCAATTAACTAAGGAAAGATACAGTCCCAAATTAACTCTCGATCCATTGTCTTGATGCAGCCGCTCATGGGGGTTTCCCCCATGAGCGCGCTGCATCAAGAAGCGCTGTAGTCTTTTTCTTTTACTTTCAAACTTTATTCCAAGAGGTAAAGCATTGGCTAACTTTTCAATGGCTAACTCTTTTGATTGATTGTAGCATAATAACTACAATATTTACTAAAATATAATTACGATCCTTTAGTTTAAATTTTAGATGCTTTTGATATAATAAGGGTAACTAACATTTTCAACAAAAATCCGTATGGGGGCTAGTGACGAATGGTTTACGCTATCAATTTGTTTATCTGCACCAGGAAACTTCACCAACTTATCAGCTGATGCCATTACTAAACTTGATGTAATCTGAGAGTTATCTTCAATTGTTAAAAGTTTTGGAAGCTATCTGTAAACTCTAAGATATTAGATCCTAAGGTGATATTATCAGCAGGTATTATTTTTTTTATTATACTTTTTCAGTCCCAAAGAAAAGTAGATACACCCTGCGCTTAGTTAATCTCTCGAATTCTTCGATTACAGAAACTGAAGCATCAAATTCCTGAGTATCCTTTATCAAGAACAATCATTGTTTGTGACGACGATAGAATCACAATCCAATTTTATTATTTCCCCATTGGTATAAGGATATGCGCGTAGCGCATATCCTTACCGATTGATAACAAACGAATTTTCTACTCTACTATTAGTAATATCCAAGACAAAAGCCGCTTGATTGATATCAACTCCTTAGGTTTTGACAATGCGGCGTGTCCCAGCTAGACCTACAGCGAATAAGCCTAATCCCAGTAGAGTGGAGGGTTCCGGTACACTAACTGGTTTGGGGTCAGAGGGGCGGATAACTTTTATAGGGGATATTGCTGTTAGTTTACTACTGCCTTCACGATTAGACCCTACACTTTGCAGACGCACTCCAAATTTTTGCTCCTCAAACATATCGAGCGTTAAGGCTTCTGTAGCGTGAGATAGGGTAAAGCTAGTGGATTGAATATCATCAGTTCCGATACCATTGGTGCCAATCTTTAAACCAAAATCGAATGAGCCAGGGTTGCTATGACCACCACCGTTCAGATTGACACCATTGCCAAGATTGCTAGTATTGGTGACCAAACTCCCGGTTACATCATTGCCACTAACACTCAAATCATTTGAGTTCAAATTGAAAGTGTCGTTAATATCGAAGAATACCCCAGTGATGTCGGCCAAGGTATCAGTCACTTCAAAGTTAAACTTAACATCATTGCCAACTTCCTCTAAAGTAATGTTGACTGTAGCGGGATCACCGGTAAACGGAGAAATATCGAAGTCAAGAACAGCCGCTTCGGCAGAGATGGCGTTCAATGTAGAAGCAGCGATTGTTACAGTAGCAGCTGCCATTAAAGAGGGCTTGATGTTCATGAGTGGTAATCCTTAACTGTTCTTAATTATCAGGATTACAGGCTGATGTTTGCATTCAGGTTAGTTCAATGTATCCGTAGTTGATGAGTTACTGTATCACTTCCGCAGATAGCCTAGGTCTAATTCCATAATGACGATAATTCCAATAATCCCGCAAAATTTTGTTGTGGTCAAAGCAGAGATTAGATGGCACTTCCCAAGGGTGAAAAATGCCCAGATTTTTAGCATCATCAGCGGCTTTGGGTTCACCAGTTGCTGTAGCTAAAAAGACAATACTAATGGTATGCTTACGGGCATCACGATTAGGGTCAGAATACACCTGGAATTGCTCAATTAGTTCAACGTGTAAGCTGACTTCTTCCTTAGCTTCCCGCACCGCTGCTGTTTCCACGGACTCGCCGTAATCTACAAAGCCACCGGGAATTGCCCAGCCTAGGGGGGGATTCTGCCGTTCTATCAAAATAATCGGTCGATGGGGTCGGTCGATTAGTTCAATAATGATATCAACAGTGGGAGCAGGATTACGGTATTGAGTAGAAGTCATGGGTTAGATCAAATCTGGTTGAGTATTTATGATATAGCAAAGGGAGTAGGGAGTAGGGAGTAGGGAGTAGGGAGTAGGGAGTAGGGAGTAGGGAAATTCCGATCAAAAATTCTCACAATTAATATTGTGAGAAATGCGATGTGTCCGATTAGCCTGACCCAAAAACTAGAGACTAGACGGAATTTTCTCTCTCGCCTGAGTTACAATAATCCTTTATTCAGCTTCACCACTACAGACTCAACTCGCCGACGATGCTTTACTGTTAAAGCTTTACCCTCAAAGCTTTACCGTCAAATTTTAAATTTTTAGTTACCAGAGGCAGTTGACATCGGTGGTGTAACTATCCCACTGAGGGGAAGGTGCTATGTTTACGCTCATCAATGCTTTATTTGCTTTGATCATGATCGGGATTCTACTCCTGATCGGCAGGTTTCTTAAACAAAAAGTTCGGCTATTTCAATCCCTTTATCTACCAGAATCTGTTATTGCTGGGGGAGTAGCATTGTTACTCGGACCAGCAGTATTGGGTGCGATCGCATCTACCCTATCAGGTACAGATTCATTACTGGCTGGGGGTCTGTTTCCGAAAACCATGGGAATAGTTTGGTCTCAGTCTCCTGGTGTCTTTATCAATGTTGTCTTCGCCGCCTTATTTTTAGGTGAAGCGATCCCCAGTCCCATAAAAATTTGGCGCAAAGCGGCACCTCAGGTCGCATTCGGTCAAACCCTGGCCTGGGGACAATATGTGATTGGACTGCTGCTAGTTCTGTTAGTCTTGAGTCCGATATTCGGTGTCGATCCCATCGCAGGTGCATTAATCGAAATTGCCTTTGAAGGCGGTCACGGCACCGCTGCTGGCATGACCGATACCTTTAGAAAATTGGGTTTTAACGACGGTGGTGACTTGGCTCTAGGCTTGGCTACACTCGGTATTCTCTCAGGGGTGATCGCAGGTACCTGGCTAGCAAGCTGGGGCAGGCGCAAGGGCTACATCCAGGCCAGCCCTGCGACCAGCGACCTACAACAGTTTCGGGATAAAATTCAAAATACAATTCAACAGACAATTCAAGGAGAACCTACTGAAGTTAGGTTAGCCAGAGCGAGATTAATGGATGGTTTACTGATCGATCCCCTGTCATTGAACCTTGCTTTTGTAGGAGTTGCGATCGCAATCGGCTGGCTAATCCTGGCAGTGCTCAAGTTCATTGAGTCAGTGACTTGGGGAGCCGGTGGCTTTCAAGTAATTGAGTATGTGCCTCTGTTTCCCATGGCACTAATTGGTGGTTTGATTGTCCAAGTCGTAACCGTGCGTCTAGGACTAGGGTCACTAATTATTAGACCCTTGCAGGAGCGCATCTCTGGGGTAGCGTTAGATGTGGTAATTGTGACCGCATTAGCGTCGATTTCCCTAAGAGTGCTGGGAAACAACCTCCTGCCATTTTTAATTCTTGCGATCGCTGGCATCGTCTGGAACATCTGGGCATTTGTTTTCCTCGCACCCCGTATACTCCCCAGATACTGGTTTGAGCGTGGCATCGGGGACATGGGACAATCCATGGGAGTGACAGCAACCGGTATTTTGTTGATCCAGATGGTAGACCCAGATAACCATACCGGTGCTTTTGAGAGTTTCGCCTACAAACAGTTGTTTTTTGAACCAATAGTAGGCGGTGGCTTATTTACTGCTGCTGCACCAGCACTGATTGTGCAATTTGGCCCTTCGGTAGTGTTACTGCTAACAACAGGATTACTAGCCTTCTGGTTAATCTTTGGTCTGTGGAACTTTAAGCGGATGAGAAAGACATTCAGGCAAGCTAATCTATAAAGGGTTAGTCCGTTATATTAGATCGTTGCCTATTGCTTAATTTTCTGCTATTTTTGACCAGCGATCACAGAATAAAATATAGGTTGGGTTGAGGTTGGTTAAATCCAATAAATCAAGGTAAAAGAAGCCAGAGATGATGTTGGGTTTCGTTGCCTCAACCCAACTACAAGATAATGCGTTCGCGTAGCGTGACCAAAGGTCAATCGCGTAGCGGCTCCAAAGGAGCATCGCTTAGTGATCGGATTATCTTGTCGATTGGGCAAAACAAATATCTTTAACAATTGAACTGATAGATTGCCGATTTTTGCCCACCTCAAGTTACGGCTAGTAGCGAGGGATTGCCTACGGCACCAGTGTGATCGCAAAAAGCTGGCAACCATCACATAATCTGTGGGAGCATGGCATCTGTGCAAATAGCTCCGATGTTTCCATGCCAAAGAATAACTCTGAAGTAAAAGACCAAGCACGAAGAATCTTGGACGCAATAGCCTTCACTCCCTTTGACCAATGCCAACTCTTGAACCGTGATTTTAGCCACATCCCTGCTCGTCCTGGCATCTATGCCATCAGGCATAAAACTGATGGACTGCTTTACATTGGTAAGACCAAGAGCTTGCGAGGTCGCTTCAGTGGTGGACACAAAGCTTTTTTGTGGGCATGGCTCGACAAATATAGCGACGAAGATGTTCGTATTGCTATGCAGACAATTTCCTACTGGCAAAACCCTGCGCTACTATTGGAGCTAGAAGCTATCATCTTGAGGGCTACCGAACCTCCCTATAATGTCCAAATCCCAATGGAGCAGTAAACTTATGCAGGTAGAACTTTTGGGGCGAATCTCCTCCACTGATGCAAAGGTCATCTTGGAACGCCTGCCCGAACATATTCAGGCTGCTCTCGTTGAGCGTGCTGCTGAAATTGAGTATCCAATTGAAGCAGTTATTGAGATGGCAATTGCCAGCTTTCTCGATACCGAAGCATTAAGTTTTGTAGACTGTAAACCGGGGCGTGGACAATAAGTCCAGCCAGTTATCATCGGTTGCAGCTAGGCAAGGCTAGGGCTGAGGTCTTATACCAAATCCGGTTACTATAGGACACATATCTTATTGATAAAATTTTGATATATATGGATTCTAATTGACTTGTTTGTGGTCTGGCTAAACCAGATTTGGTATTACTCGTCAAAACCACCGACACTTGAGAATCAGACAACATATAGGCTAAACGTTCTTGAGGATAGCCCAGATCAAAGGGAATGTAAGCTCCCCCAGCCTTTGTAGACTTTTTCAGCAAACGCTAGCTAGACAAAATTTAAGTTTTTCAGCTAATACCTGAACGTGAGGTTCACCATCAGGACGGATCCCTTGATGGATCACCCGATTGGCTGATTGAAATTCGTTCCCCTGACCAAAGTACTTTAAACTTGCAAAATAAGATTCTGCATTGCCTCAGTAATGGAACACAATTAGCCTGGTTAATCGATTTCGCTCGTCAGCAGATTTGGGTCTGGCAGGGAGATGACTTACCCATAATCTGTTCAGGAGCAGAGATTCTGCCAAGTTTAGGCATTCTACCCGAACTTACGGTCAACGGGGTAATGGCTATGACTCGCCGATCATAGCTCGTTGCCCCTTGCTTGATTTTATGCTATTTGTTGCCAGATATCAGGGAATAAAATATAGGTTGGGTTGAGCTTGGTGAAATCCAATCAATCAAGATAATGCGTTCGCGTAGCGGCTCCTTTGGACCATCGCACTTTTAAGATGATTTTGGTAAATTGTGGGTAGCATTTTTATTTATATCATGTCGGCATAATTACCCTTAATAAAAATCTCCCCATCTCCCGATCTCCCCATCTTCCCACACTTCCCACACTTCCCACCCTCCCCTTAATTATGGGTATTCAACCAGACTTGATATTAGAGGCCTTTTTGTCACTCCCCCCGGAATAACTGGCGATGATGTTCTAAACACTGCTCATGTGAATCAAACAGGATTTGATCATTAATGTAATCTCGAATAGGAATATTAGTATTTGGTCCTTTAAAAACACCTATAGAAATACGTTCCTCATCTGGTATGCGAACTCGATGTATAATTGAGTTTATCCTTCCGCCTAGCATTTTTTATAAGGTTTCAGACAGAAATAGCACCCCATACCCTGGTTGGGGATTAACGTCATGCCATTGATCATCCCAAAACACTTCTAATCCTGGCTTGTCCATCAAAATTACAGTCATCAAATCATAGTCTTTATGAGCTTTCATTCCACTATTGCTTTTCTTATTTGTATTTACATTAGCAGGATAATAGGCAATTGAGAATGATGAAGAGAGATCACTATCAATCACGACTTCCTCGAAATAGTCTTCAACACCAAAGTAACTAAATATCTCTTTTAACAGAACTATAATAATACGCTCTTCACAATAGTTTGAAATTTTAAAAACTGAATTGCGACACTCTTTAAAGGGGCCACTGGGATTATTCAACCTAAATAAAAACTGTTGAACCGAATGTATGTCATCAATTCAACGGTCGATATAACCTTCAACTTTACCATGGGCAAACCATTTTTGTTTTTGGATTTCGTCCTGCCTGAAAAAAGCTAAAGCCTCTCTTTTTAGAATTTTAAAATGTTGAAAAATTTCTGGTTCTGGTATTCTGACATAGCAGCAACCCAGATTAACAAGGGTGTTTATTTCTTCTCGCGTAACCCTATCTACAGCATTGAGAGTTGGTAGTTCCATGATTCAGAAAACAAAAAAAATAACTCAACTCAGGTAATTATACCAGGATTCTGGGAAGTTTATCTAAGTCGCGATCGCCCAATACAGTATAATAGGATTTGAGCCGCAGAAAAGACCAGTATATAGTGAACTTACAAGAGCGAATAGAATCTCTAGAAGCGAGAATATATAGTCCTTCCGACTTTCCTCTTGCCCAGTTGAGTCAAACCGAACTCGACAGTTTACTCACATTAATTAACTATAGGAATCTAGAATCAATCTACCCCTTGTCGCCGAGGCAAGAAGGGATGCTGTTTGAGAGTCTCTATGCTCCTGAATCGGCGTTGCTGAATATGAAAATGGTTTAACCAGAAAGGGGGATTTTATGATCTCTTAAATAAGAGCTGATTCGTAAAGTAAATCTTAAGAAGTCTGAAAGCCTTGCTATGATTGTCTTTTGGTTATTAAATAGTTCAAATGTTCTATTTGATCGCAAGCCTTATCCTACAAGGATTACAGCGAGTTTACGAATCAGCTCTAATAAATAATAAGCCTAATTGATAACTCCAACATTTCTTCAGATTTAGAGTAACAAAGAGTTCGTCGATGTAGTCTGGCTAAATAATGTCTCAATCTTGTATTTTTATTCGGCGTTGCTGAATCAAAGAATGCTATAATGAAAATAAAAACATGACATGCGCGGGCATTCCATAGTTTTCTTTTTAGAATACCATTTTTTTATTCAGCAACGCCCTATTTCCCACTAATATTGCACTCGATTAAGGGCCACAATTACTAACCAAGATTGCTGCTCACAGGGTAAACCAGGTGGGCGGTAGTAATAATCAAAAATCTCAAATCCTGCTTGTTCAACACAGGGAGCCAAGCTTTTATATTCCCAACCTACAACATAGCGATAGCCGGTTGGACGAACACTATAACCCTCATGATCACCACGAATCATTGACATAACTATGGCACCATTGGTAACAAGCGATCGCTTTAAATCCTTAAGTACCCTAACCATGGAAGCACGGGGAATATGAATCAGGGATGCATTGGCAAAGATCCCATCAAAGCTCTTTGGTGGCAGCTTGAGGCTCAGAAACGATTGCTGCCAAACCTCGCATCCTGAAACTTGTTGCGCCATATTCACAAATGCTGGTGTAGCATCGAGACCAATTACTTGATGACCCTGGTCTTTAAAAGCAACCAAGTCTCTACCAGGACCACCTCCTAATCCAGAATCTTGCCTGGATTACGGGGCATAGCATCCACCAAGGCGTTGCGATTTTGAGACACATCGTGATTCCAGGTGCCTTCCCGGAAAGATTCTGCTGTTGCTTGATACTCAGCAATTGTCACTATTTCGTGATCTTCCACAATAGTTCAACCTGGTAATACTCAAGCAAATTTTACTATTTAACTAATAACTGGATAATAAACTCAGCCGCAGTGATATAAATTCGTTCTGGGGGTTGCTCACCTCTAGGCACCTGAACCCACCAGCCTTGGCATCTGGGCGATCGCCACAAATCCAAATGGGCAATTGGTGGTGAAGCATAGAAACTGTCTTCCCCTGCCCCCAATAGCCCTGAACTCCAGTGGGTAAAGTAATCGTGACTAATCCGGTGGATGGGAAAATTGCCATACAGAGGGACACCCCAGCCATCAATAGCGATCAATGCTTGGATGTTTCCTCCCAGTAGCTGCCAACCCCAAGCTGCTGCGATCGCACCCACTACCCCAGCACTGAAGCTGATCAAGACTATGGGAGTCTTCACCAAACCAATGTGACGTTGCAAGAACTCTAAAATATGAATAGCTGAGTAAGCTGGGTAGTCCTGAGCTGGAAAAATTAAGACTTTCTCAGTCCAGGGACTTGATAGCTCCAAGCTTGCTAAAAAATCCTGGGTCAGTTGGGGCTCATGGATACCGGGGCAAATAATTAAGTACGGGGACATGATTAAACGCTAAAGAGGCAAAGAAGGGAAATCAGCTGGATGTGTAAGACAGTTAAGATGAAGAAATGACTATCAGGACTTACGCGGTTAAGTTGATTTCGCCCCCCTAGCCCCCCAATTCTGGGGGGTAAAGATGTCAAAGTCCCCCAGAATTGGGGGATTTAGGGGGCAAATGGGTAAGTCCTGACTATTGAGAAATGACTAATGACTAATGACCAATTGTCCCAAATGCCATCAACCTATCAATAGCAAGGTGATTACCTGTCCCCATTGTGGAGCAATCCTTAAAGCCTATGGTCATCCGGGGATTACCTTACACCAAACCACAGGAGATACACCCTTGTGTGAAACCTGTACCTATCATGCTGATGATACCTGTAACTTTCCCCAACGTCCCTATGCTAAGCAGTGTACCCTTTACGACGATAGTTCTGAAAGTACCTTAGAGCCTGAGCAGATTTATAATCCCCAGCGTGGCTTACTCGAATCGGTCAGGCTCTGGTGTCAAAGAAACCCAGCCTTACTAGGTCTATTGGTATTAATCGCTGCTAGCTTTTTGCTAGCCCTGATGGCAAATAGTTAAATTAAACTAAGTTTAATTTAACTAGTACTCCGTCAACATTGAATCGACTAGACATGATAGTACTAAGCACTACGAAATTGACAGATTGCTAGCAGTCGCTGAGTCGGTTGGTGTTGTCTGTGAGGTGTCTACTTGCAAATGTTCTTTAACCGTAATTTTTTTTTCTTCACACACCTCTAAATCAAACCAGAATGTTGTCCCAACTCCCACTTCACTAACTAAGTTTACTCGGCTATGATGTCTTTCGATAATGTTTCTGACAATTGAAAGCCCCAATCCCGTCCCTTCCAGGGTATGAACTCGGTTTTCTACCCGGAAAAATCGGTCAAAAATTGCCTTTTGGTCTTCTGGAGCAATGCCAATTCCCGTATCAGAGATTTCAATTCGCACCCTGCCTTTTCCTTCTTGGGGATTAAGTTCGGCTTCTAATTGATAAGCACGAATTACCACTCGTCCACCAGGCTCCGTGAATTTCAACGAGTTGCCCACTAAATTAGCCAAGACTTGGAGCAACAAATCGTAGTGACCCATAACTGGTGGTAAATCTGGTTCAATCTCCTGAGCCAGTTCAATAGTTTGGTCACGAGCATTGAGCTGATAAGTGCGCAGGGTTTGCTCTATAGGTCGAACAATGTCAAAGGGTTCAAGTTGATAAATTCGACAAGATTCCAGCCGTGATAAATCTAGGACATCGTTAACGAGACGGGTTAGTCGGTCAGTTTCCCGATTAGCCGTGTCAAGAAACTCCTTCCGCTCAGCTTCGCTAAGTTCTTCGCCGTAGTCGTGGAGGGTTTCGATAAATGATTTAATGTTAAATAGAGGTGTTCTGAGTTCGTGGGAAACATTGCTGATGAAATTGCTTTTTGCTTGATTAAGTTCCACCTCACGGGTGATATCCTGAACAGTGATAGCAATTCCCTTAATATTTTCCCGGGATTGGTTGAGTACCTTACTTAAAAGAATGCGAACTGTACGAGAGACCGGTTTGGTCAGAGTAATACGAAACTCTTCACCTTCGCGGGATTCCCGTTCTGTTTCTGTCTGTTTCTCCGCTGTAGCCATTTGATAAAGCGGTCGTGTTAGTTCCATTGTGACCACATCAGGAAGATGGTATAAGACATTTTTACCGATAATGTCTTGCTCATGCCAACCAAAAATCCGCCGTGCTGTCGGGTTGACTAACATTACCTGAAAATTGGTATCAATCAGTACAGCACCATCAGCAATTGTGGAAACTAGAGTCTCTAACTTAGCTTTTTCTGCGGTAAGTTCTTCAATATTTTGCTCCTCATAGCGTTCTAAACGCTCTGCCATGTCATTGAAGCTAGACACCAATTCCTTTAGTTCTACTCCCAAAGGCATCTCAATCCGCTGTTTGAAATTACCAGCAGCAATATTTCTCACCCCTACTAGTAGTTCTTTAATGGGCTTAGTGATAGTCAAGGCGTTGCCCACTGCACCTAAAATCACCATCACCCAGATCGAGATAAACACAGCAATAGTAACATCTCTGGTTAAATTGGAGGAAACCACCACCGTAGGGTTAGGGTTAATGCCCACAGCTAAAACCCCTAAGTATTTGTTTTCCTCGTCGATTAGGGGAACAAACACATCAGTGACTTGACCATCAGGAGTCAGGTGCTGCCGTGCCATGGGCTGATCAGAGTTTTTGGCGTAGCCCTCCGGTAGCTCAATCCGACGCTTAATGGTTAAAGAATTCTTTACTTCTGCTGCGGAGAAAGGAATGCCAAAGATTATTTCCCCATCCTCGTCAGCATATATAATGTAACGCACACTGGAGGTACTACTGTAGAAGCGGCTGGAAAAGCGAGCTAGTTCGTCGAAATTATTTGCCGCAACATGAGGTTCAACGTTGGCAGCCAGCAAGAGACCGAGATCACGACCAAAGCGAGTGTCGTTCATCCTAGCATCCTGCTGAATCGTATTCACCGCCCAGAAGGTCAAGCCACTCATGAGCAATGAGACAACCAGAGTTGCTGCTGCCATTAGCTTGGTCTGGAGGGTAAACTCCGACCACCAACGCCTGATAATGTCGATAAGGGTTTTTAGCAAAGCTAGCAAGGTCGGTTCAACTCTCTCAACAGGGAAGACAACAACACTCTTTCCAAAGGTAGATGCTTTGATTGTGGCAAAGCATCTACTTTTGGCTATCCTCCAATTATAAAGCCAGAAAACCTTACCTCTTGAGTGGAAAATAAAGATGATAGGTGATAAGCGCGTTTGTATCATCGGTTGTGAACATACTCCCAAAGGCCAAGAGGCAAGAGGCAAGAGGCAAGAGGCAAGAGGCAAGAGGGGTTCGAGATCCTCAGTTTTATTGTCCAATAAAAAAAGACCTCCTAGGTTTACATCTCAAATACAAACGCTATAGGTGATAGGTCTTAGGTGTCGGGTTTTAGGATTTAACGCCTAATCATAAAGAAAAACAAGATTATTTATTACTCATAAAGAGAGTTTTATAATTCAAATATATACCCAAAGTTGGCTTTTTTTTGTTTACTTACTCAAATATGATGCATAATAATGCAAAAATCCAAGCTAACACATAACGGGATTTAGAGAAAATAGAAGAATAAAAAAGGGTATAATGATTTGTCGGCAAAGCTTTCACGCCAAAGTGACCCCTAATGAACGAGACAACCCCCGTAGCAATGCCGCATGGCTGAATCAAGGCATGAATATAAGTGGGGTGGGCATCCTCCCCGCCCGAGGCAGGAAACGGGCAAGATGCCCATTCCACAACAAGATGCCCATTCCACAACAAGATGCCCATTCCACAACAAGATGCCCATTCCACAAAACTAATAAAATCATTCCGCATTGATGCAACGCCAGCCATGTTTCCGTGTTTTGGAAAATGGTGGAAACGATTTGATGATCTATTTACTCATAAAGCTCAAAAAAGGGAGTTTGGACATTATTCAGGAGGATTATTGGGGTAATGTGAAAGAAAAAACCTATTTCAAATGGCAGAGAACGCTGTAGGTGTGACCTACCATCGTTTGTCGCATTTTTTAACAAAAGCACCCTGGTCTGGGACAAAGATCAATGAATGTCGCTTGGAGATAATGAATAAGTTTATTCAGACAATAATCAGCAGAGGTTTTAGATTGATAATTGATGATTATGGTCACCAAAAAAGTGACCACTTGACAGAGGGAGTGGGAAGACAGTTATGTCTTTTCGATTTTTTGATTGGTTAACCATGAATTGTAACGTTTTTGCCGTTGATCAAGCAAGTTTGGGCTTCATTCATTTGGGCTTAATTTTTTATAAGTAACGCTATTTCATTTCAATCAGCTTAATCGAGGTATTATGATTACTTGGAGTCGAGTGATAATGAATCAGGAAACGGCAAAGCTTCTAGAAGCTTTGCCGTACCCAGAATGGCGAGCATTGGAAATTTCTGGGCATACTTGGAGAGATTTTGGGTTCCGGGAATATCATACGATCAGTTATCCTGAGTACGATATTTGCTCGAATTCTCTAGCAGAAAGTTTTGATTTAATTATAGCAGAGCAAGTTTTCGAGCATCTATTATATCCCTATCGAGCTTGTCGGAATGTCATTTCTATGCTTTCTCCAGGAGGGTATTTTCTCATCTCCGTTCCCTTTCTAGTCAAGGTTCATAATTACCCCATAGACTGTACCCGGTGGACAGAAACAGGACTCAAATACTTTCTTCACGAATGCGGTTTTCCTCTAGAGACTATTCAAACAGGTTCTTGGGGAAATCGCCAATGTATTATTGCTAACTTCTCTCAATGGATTCCATACAATCCCCAAGTTCACTCGCTAGAAAACGAACCTGACTTTCCCTACCATGTCTGGGCATTAGCTCGTATATAACCTTTTAGCTAGCTGACACAATGAATTTTACTCTACCTTCCCAGTACGACTTTTTACCTCGTTTCTACCGACTCGTATTGACCAATATTCTTTCTAGCATTATTGTGCCTCTGTCTGGGTTAATAGATCTAGCATTCTTAGGACATTTGTCCGATATTCGTTACTTAGCAGGGGTAGCCTTGGCTGGGATCGTCTTTAGCTACTTGTATCGGGTTTTAAAATTCTTACGTTCTTCTACCACTGGTATGACTGCGCAAGCTATGGGAGCAGAGGATGACGAAGCTATGCTACTGATTCTACTGAGGAATGGTCTCATCGCTCTGGGACTCGCTCTCCTAATTCTGACTCTTCAGTACCCGTTACAAAAGCTAGGGTTCACTTTCCTCGTTGGTTCGATGGAGGTGAAAGATGCAGGTCTTGACTACTTTAATGCCCGTATCTGGGGAGCACCGGCTGTTTTATTAAACTTCGTCCTCATCGGTTGGTTGTTTGGGCGAGAAATGAACAGCTTTGTTTTAGTTTTATCTGTAATTGAAAGTGTCGCCAATGTGGTACTGGACTATATATTTATTATTAGGTGGGGGTGGGGCAGTACTGGAGCAGGAGTAACCACAGCCATAAGTCAGTATCTGATGTTGTTAGGGGGATTAACCGTAGTATGCTTCCATATCGATTGGTCAGCCGTGTTAGCAACAATCAAAAAGGTTCTGGACTGGTCGGTTATCAAAGCTACCTCTAAGCTGAACGGGAATCTGTTAGTCCAAAGTTTAACTCAGGTCACAACTTTATCCATTTTCACCAATCTGAGTTCAGCTATGGGGGTTATTGTACTGGTCCAAAATACTGTACTATTGCAAGCAGCAGCTTTATGCCTGTTTGTGGTTCAGGGTGTAGGATTTGCTACCCAAAGTTTGGCAGGCAACTTTAAAGGTCAGGGAGCTTCTTCGCAGTTGGCAAATCTTGCCGTGATCGCTGGAATGACAAGCTTGTTTATTGCCCTTTCTCTAGCTGGTGTATGTATACTCTTTCCAAACTCCGTATTTACGCTTTTAACAAACCATACAGAAGTGACTGAAAATATTTATCGCTATCTTCTGTGGCTATTACCTTTCCAGATTTTTTCCGCCCTGACTTCGAGCCTAGAAGGATACTTTGTAGGACTGACAGAAGGAAAAATTTTGCGCAATTCTAGCTTGGCGGCCTTTAGTATAGGATTTGTGCCGCTCGCAATTGCTGCTTGGTATTGGCATAGCAATAACCTGTTGTGGTTTGCAATGTGTTTATATTCGCTTGTAAGGGCGATCGCCTTGGGGGTAAAGTTGCTAGAGACGTTGCGGGACGATCTTGGGAATGCGACAACCACTTCGACAGCGAGTTGAGAGCGATCCATCTCGCAAATTAATCACGATTAATCTGGGGATAAATACATACAGGTCATTAAAAGCAACAGAGAAAAACATGATAATTTTAATCTATGACCTATATAAAAAACTGCGAACAAGACATCGCGTCTATTTAGTCCACACATTATTAGTCCACACATTAAATAAATGGAGCGATAGCTATTGTTACCTTAGCAAATTTATCGGTCTATTTTTTATTGGTTTTTGCTTAGTCGTTGCCTGTCATGACTCTGGGAACTATCAAAATTCAACTTCACATAAAAGCCAGAGAAGTGATCGCCTTACTATTGGAACGACATTAAAACTTCAAAATATCGACCCTGCTGCTACTTATGGATGGGCTGGAATTAATGTAGTTTATAACCTGAGCAACACTCTCTACGCTAACAAATTGGGCAGAGCCGAGCTAGAACCGCAACTGGCAACAGAAATGCCGGAAATAAGTGAAAATAATTTGCTCTACAAAATTCCTTTGCGGAAAGGAGTAACTTTCCACGACGGTACTCCTTTTAATGCAGAAGCCATGAAGTTTTCCTTGGAACGCTTTATCAAAAATGGCGGCAAACCTTCATTCCTGCTCTCAGAGCTGGTCGAATCTGTAGAAGCCACAGGAGAATATGAACTCAGCATCAAACTGAAACAACCATTCTCTGGGTTTACTGCTATCTTAGCTTTCCCTGGTACTTGTGCAGTTTCTCCCAAAGCTTATGAAATTGGTAAAGAAAAGTTTAATCCTAAAATCTTTGTTGGCACCGGCCCGTATAAGTTGGCTGAGTATAACACCGATTCTATCCGCTTGGATGTTTTTGAGGATTACTGGGGAGAAAAACCAGCTAATAAAGGGGTGGATATGCAGATTTACGCTGATAATCCCGCTAACTTATTTAATAGTTTTCGCACTCATGCCGTCGATATTGCCTATCGAACCCTGGAGCCAGAACAGATAAAAAGTTTGCAAAAAGGCAGCGCTAGAGGAGATTGGCAAGGGATCGAAGCCTCGGGAACTTCCCTAAGCTACATGGTATTGAATTTGAGGCAAGAACCCTTGAATAAACTGGAGGTACGCCAAGCGATCGCGGCTCTGGTCAAGCGTTCTTCGATCGTCCAGCGAGTCTTCCAGAATCAGGTAGAACCAGTTTATAGCCTACTTCCTACTGTCTTTAATGCTTATAAGCCAGTCTTTGAAGAAGCCTATGGGGATGGAGATTACGATCGGGCAAAAGAGTTGTTAAAAAAAGCTGGTTACTCGGCTGAAAATCCTGCAATTGTAGAAATTTGGTATCCTGCTGGTTCTAAAACTTACGAATTAGTAGCTGTTACTTTGAGAGCTTTGGCGGATAAAGAGTTGGATGGAGCGCTAGTTTTTGAGATCGAGAGTGTAGACACTGCCACTGCTGCTAGTAATCTATCTAAAGGAGTCTATCCCAGTTTTCTTTTAGAGTGGTATCCCGACTTTTTAGACCCAGATAACTATATTCAACCCTTTTTAGATTGCGATCGGGGCTCTGAGGTAACAGGTTGTAAGGAAGGTGCTGCTCAAAGTCTAGGTTCATTTTTCTATAGCGATCGCGCCAATAAGTTAATTGACGCGCAGCGCCAAGAGCGAGACCCAGAAGCTCGCCACAAAATCTTGGCAGAACTTCAAGACATCCTAGCTCGGGAGATTCCTTACATTCCCCTTTGGCAAAACAAGGATTTTGTTTTTGCTCATAATGGGCTTGAAGGCATCACAACCAATCCCAGTCAGTATTTGCCTTTCTGGACGATTAGGAAGTAACTCAACTTTTTCAGTTTCGCAAGCAAGCCCTAATTATGCCTTATATCCATAAAAATCGGACAGAGTGTCATTAATCAAATGATTAATATAGGCAATTTCTTTTTCATTTAAGTATTCTGCGAACCCGCCAACTTTACCCTTTCTAGTTTTGTAGGATTCTTCATCTTCTAGATTAGCAGGTTTTAGCTTAAGATCGAATTTTTGCGTTTTTTCCATATTTCGCATCTTCTCAAAAGAAGAGTAATTCACCGCTTCGTTAATTACCTCATCTCGGTATTGCACTCCCAAAAAATCTAGAACTATTCTTAATTCTTGGTGGGGATTTTCGTGGATATCTTCATAACGTACTAGCAAAAAATCTTTAGGTATATGTCGAGTTTTTTTCCAGATATTGTAATATCTCAATAGAGTCTTTAAGCTACCTACATCTTCATAAATAAACTCTGACAAATTACCTTCATAAGGTTTAATCCTATCTAGGTATTTTTTTAAGCTTTTATCTTGTTTGAAACCATCTGCCCATAAATAAACCCGTTTTTTTTGCTCGAAATAAGCAGAAACAACCACATCTCTTGGATCTCGAACCAAAAAGATAACTTTGACATTTTTGTACCGATCTTTCGATGTTTGAAGTTCCTCTGGTTTGTTCCATTGGGGGTTATCATCGTGATCTATCAGAATTGTCGGAATGTTCGGGTGCAACTCCGCTAGGGGTGTCAATGATAACATTTTCTGTTTAATATCGGGATGAGATAAATCAAATTGTTGTTGTAGGGCTGTACCTATCATTAATCTCAACCATGTACGTCCGCATTTAGGGAATGAAATTAGATAAGCATCAACGTAATTATGCATGTGTCAATTGTCGCTGGGGTAGTGGATCGCAAGTAGTGTTTGAGCATCTCAAACCCCTTGGCCGATTGCGCTCAAGTTACTACATCTTTACTATTACCACAAAAAGTGGCATGGGACGTTTACATTTTTATTATTCCCAGTGGGACTTAAACGAAGTTTAAGCCCAAATAGACCCCAAACCCTCTTTGTGAGCAGCAAATACATCCCTATTTTTGGTCAGCCAATCGAATAAACTATCAATACATAGCTTTACGAAAAGCTTTATTAGCTTCAGTAAATGTCTTCAAATGTTGATTATAACATATTCTTTATACTCCTCCATTTAACTCATTAAAAATAATAAAAACATAGGCACAAAACACCAATAACTTCAAAAATCCTAATAAGGCTTCGTATTCCCTCATTTATATTTTTTATAATCATATTTTTCTTGGGTAGTTTCGATAACAAAAATTCCTCAGTTTATTTTAAATTAGGTTGATAATAGCCATTATGTTGTTACTTTTTCTGACTCAACATTTGTGTGTGATAAAATAGTCAATATCTGTCGCTTCTTCAAAAGAACTAGCATTCATTACGATAGCAAAAGTTCTTTATCCTGGTTCTTCAGTACCTGGTATGCTAAATTTCCCGTTAAAAAACTTATAAAGCTTACTGTATAAGGATTCTTAGGCTATTCAACTAACAAAATTTTCCTTTATACGGCCTCTGACCACTGTTCCCTGTTCCCTGTTCCCTGTTCCCTCTTACATACTGTTTATTTAGCATAACAAGTACGGAAGAGCCTTTATCCTTCTAGACTAGACAATCTCCCACTGAATGTTGCTAGCCAAACCGTCTTTAGTTTATCTAAACTTAAATTTATTTATTAAAATTACTATTATGGCAAGATTTTTTATAATTTACCTAGACTAAGTTTTATTTTAATTACTGATTTTTTGATTATTATTTTTTAGTTTTTAGCAACTACTACTATATATTTTAGCTTTCTTTTTTATACTTATTTCAAAAAGCTTTTATTGTTACCATACCCAGCATCAATTAACAATATTTTTGGTTGGTAACCTCTTGACAAGCTTCTCTCATTCCAGTTTTCAAGTAACTGGGGTGGCTTTGTCAACCCCAGTTACTTGAATGCTTACATTATAATTGCTTTTTTTGAACCCTAAAATCCTTGCTTAGCAAAGATTTTAGGGTTTATTTTATGCTAAATTAGCATAACTACCCCAGAAGAACCGGAATCATTAATCCAATGTCCCCAAGTTTTTTACCCTTGAAGAGAGCCAAATTCAAAATAGTGGCGGTAATTTTGATGAAATTATTGATTTGGGCCATGCTGTGGGCGAGCGCTCCAGCCAATGTCAAGGCTGAAGAAGCCGCCTCACCCTGGCAGAGACATACCATCGAGCAAGGTACTGATGAGGTGCGCGGTGCTGACGGAGTGCGCCTGGCAGATGTTAACGGCGATGGATTATTGGATATTGCCACCCCCTGGGAAGAAGCGGGTCTAATTAAAATTTATCTCAACCCTGGCCATAGTAAGTCCAAGGCCCCTTGGCCTCAAGTCACTGTAGGTAAAGTTGCTTCCCCAGAAGATGCTGTATTTGCAGACTTGGACGGAGATGGAGTGATCGATGTAATTAGTTCCAGCGAGGGGGAAACTAAAACCTTATCCGTACATTGGGCACCGAAGGAAAAAACAGATTATCTCTCAGAGTCATTCTGGGAAACCAAGGCCATTCCTGCAAGCTTGAATAAGCAGCAGTGGATGTTTGCCTTGCCCTTACAGCTCGATGGCAAACATGGCCTCGATTTAGTAGCTGGAGGCAAAAATAGGAAAGCTCAAATTGGTTGGTTCGAGGCTCCAGAGAATCCCCGAGACTTATCGGCTTGGCAGTGGCATTCTCTATACGACGCTGGCTGGATCATGTCTTTAGTAGCGGCAGATTTAGACAGAGATGGGGATTTAGATCTTGTAGCCTCCGATCGTCTGAGCCAAAATCGCGGTTGTCTGTGGTTCGAGAATCCCAGTTTGCCAGGAGCGATGGCCGAAAAATGGCCCCTCCATCGGATCGGTGATGTAGAAAGTTATGGCGATCGAGAGGTAATGTTTCTGGAGCTTGTCGATTTAGATAAAGATGGATTGCTTGATATTTTAGTCGCCATCAGAGGGCAAGAATTAATTTACTTTCGTCAAATTTCAGCTAAACTCGACCAATGGGAAGAATTTACGATTAACTTACCCGAAAATACTGGAAATGCTAAAAGCCTGAAAGTTGCCGATATTAATTTAGACGGAAAGCTAGATATTGTTTTCAGCAGCGAAAATGCACGGGATAAATCCTCTGTAATGTGGCTATCGGATGCAGCACAATCCATTAACTCCGATTTAGCAGCTTACGACATTAGCGGTTTAGAGGGGATTAAGTTTGATTTAGTGCAATTAATCGATTTAGATGGAGATGGAGATTTAGACGTACTTACCAGCGAAGAAACCACTAACTTAGGAGTGGTTTGGTATGAAAATCCAATTCTACCCAGATAGCGGGGATCGCTAATATTGTTCTGAACGATCGTGTCAAAATCAACTCATGAACTGCTACCATAGTAGGGTGGCTTCGTTAATTTAACAATATCGATGACAGATTTGGGGATAACTGCTGGAGAAAACTATAACGATTATGTGGGTCCCGCAGAAGAGTACGATTTCATGGGAGCATCTCAATTTCGGTTGCTCTGTACACTGGGACTTCGGTCCAAGCATAAATTGCTCGATTTCGGCTGTGGCTCACTTCGTGCAGGTCGGCTTTTCCTGACTTACCTTGATGAAGGTTGCTATTACGGGGTCGATCCTAACAGGTGGTTAATCGAGGATGCGATAAAATTTCAAGTTGGACAGGATCTCCTCCGTATCAAGAAACCGTTCTTTAGTTACAATGATCAATTCTCTTTGGCCGAATTTGAAACCCATTTTGATTTTATCCTCGCACAGTCCATATTGACTCATACTGGGATTGACCTAGTGAGGCTTTGTCTCCAGAACTTTGCTAGATATTTGAAACCTGATGGTCTCATCCTTGCTACCTTTTTGGAGGGAGATTCTGACACTGAAGGAGATAGTTGGGAATACCCGATGTGTGTAACATTTCGACCATCGACAATTAGGCAATTAGCACAGGATGTGGGGCTTGTAGGAATTTCAATCCCCTGGTTTCGTCCAAGACAAACTTGGTATGTTTTTGCGAAAAATCCAGACCGTCTTCCCACTGAGGCTATGTTTCCTTATCTTCATGGTGCTGTCTTGTTTGATTCGATGTTGCGGAGTTGAAAAAAATAAAAGGCTCTATCCCTGGGGTCTCCTGGGTTTGTGCTTGAAAAGGTTCGCCATCATACAAAAAACTACTTGCTTTACACGAAAAAAAGTCTCCATTCAACGGCTTCAGAATTGATAAGCTTGCCTTACGATTAAAAACTCAGGAGACCCTATTCCTGTTTAAGGAAGGCTGAGGTTGAAAACCCATCAAATCTTTGCCAGAAAAAGGTTTCAGGATGGAAGTCGGCCTTAATTGAGACATCTGCTCCTGGGATTTGCCATAATTAGCTACCCTTTGGAAGTCAAATAGCGATTAGCCTCATCTTCACTAAGCAGAACTAGCGGCGATCGCTCTGGATCTGAAAAGAAGGCTGGACTTTCCTTTTTGGGAAGGGCGCTCTGTTCAAGTGAGCTGTATGTAATTACAAAATTTCGACGCTCAAAGGGAGAAATGTTGGCAACTGAACCATGCAATGTATCGTAATGTACGAACAAAACTGAGCCAGCAGGACCTTTCGGCGCTGAAATCCCTGACTTCTCTACAAATTTCACAAACGTTCCTCGATCTACGGTCAATGGTACACTGGCTGTGGGACTCTGTACAACGCTGTGATCCCAATCCAGTAAACCTTGTGTGTGAGACCCAGGTATATAATAAATTGGCCCATTGAACTCATTAACCTCGTCTAAAAAAAGGATGACATTTCCCCCTTTCGGCGCGGAAATTTTTTCGTAATGCTGTGCGAAGGCTGAGTCTTGATGCCATCCCCACATTCCTCCTGTAAATGCTGACTTCATCACTATTTTGCTACGGAAGACGTATAACTCACGACCGAAAAGCTGTTGTGCGGGTTCAAGTAAGCGCGGGTGACGGACTAAACTGCGAAAAATCCGGTTGGTGAGATGAATTCCGTAAAGGGTGCGTAAGGTTTCCTCATCTTCTTCCCAAGCTCGCCCCAATGTCTCATCAGCTACAACGATTGGTACTTGAGCGCGGATTGCCGAAACTTCCTCGGAGGAAAAACACTCTGAAATGAATAAAAAACCTTGTTCTTCATATTGTTCTATCTGATCTTTTGTTAGTTTCATTTCTTGTACTCCAAAATGATATCGACAGCTTTTTGGATTCCTCCTGCTTCTCGAAATGATTTGCTTAGCCGTTTGATGCTATCACGAATTTCATTATCTTCTATTACCTGTTCAACAATTTTTTTGAATTCTCTAGGCTGAATACTTTTCTGCTTCACCCATCGTCCTAACCTTAATTCTTCCACTCGATTAGCAACTAGATATTGATCTCCTCCTTGAGGAAAAACAATCATTGGAACTTGGTTAAGAATTGCCTCCCAAGTGCTGTTTGTTCCTCCATGGGTAATAAAAACACTAGCGTGCTGGAGAATACTTAGCTGCGGTACATAATTTCTTACTATAAAGTTAGATGGAATCTGTCCGAGCGATTCAACATCAACCATCTCACCTACGGCCATCACTATCGTGCGATCGCTGTCTTTGAATGCTTGTAAACACTTTTCATAAAAAGGATATTTTGTATTATAAAATTTAACTGATCCTAAGGATATATAAATGATTGAGTTGTTCTGAATTGTTTTTAATGGTAGCTCGGGTTCTAAAGGTCTATCGATATAGCAGGGTCCAGTAAAATGATAGTTTTTATTGAATTTCGAACGCTGGATCTGAAACATTTCGGATGCATAGACAATATTTAAATCCCCTCGTAAGTTCATACAATTCGGTTGCAGCTTAAAAACATCACGCTCTTCGATCCGCTTGAGTGGGTACTTTTGTATCAATTGTCGCCAAAGCTGCCTATCTCGATTAAAGAGGCGTAGATGTCGAGGAGTTTCAGCAATCGGATAGGCTTCTAGTAAAAGCTGTATTGGGGGAAAAAAACTAGGCGGTAGTAGGAAATTCGTGTGAATGCAAACTGTTGAGAGATTGAGTAAGTCACCCAGCACAGCTCCCCATAAGCATTTTGATGTAAAAATGAGTAACTTGGGTCGATCACGTTCGAGTTGTGCTAACAAAATCGGTACAGCATCTAAAGTGTACTCTATAACGCGGGATTGAAGCGTCACATCCTCGGGTGCTTCCTTCATCTTGGGAAGATTACAGAATCTTGCTCCATGAGACTCGATCAGATCTCGCAATTCCTCAAAGCAGTAACAAGCTATTTCTTCTCCACGCTGAGCTAGTTCATTCGTTATTCCAACCGTTGTCGCCATTCGCGAGTAAATTGGAAGGTCAAAGAAAACAATATTGGACATTGGATAATGAGAGGGCCGGATTCAAAAATCACGAATTGCTTCAAGCTGTCTCTGAGGGTTTATCAAAACCAATTAAATTTTAAACCAGTTTCAACGTTTTAGAGATAAAGTCAATATGAGGACTTTTATTGGGAATTCCCGTTCCTAAATGCATCCCATAAATTCCTTCATTCATAACCGAATTGACTTCCCAATCCACACAAGTTACTATACCAGTATTACAACCAAAAGCCATCTCCGTGAGACTTAGTTGTCTTTCTGGATGAAGTTCTACATCAAGTAATGCAGAGGTTTCATCGCGACCATCTAATACCAAGCGAGTTACAGAGTTATCTTCCAGCTCTATATATTTTTCTTGACTAGATGCGATGCGCTCGGATAGGGCTTTTAAAGCCATCTGGTTGCGCTCTTTTATCACTCGCTTATTTGCCGAATAAAGAATACCGTCGAAATAAAAAATCCCTTCCACTGAAAAACTGGATTTATTTCCTTTGATATTTACGACCGAACTTTCCCATAACTCAGCAATGGAGTAAAACCAACCTGCTTGTAATTCATCTTCAGCATTAGCAACCTCCAAGCTTTCCGCCAACTGACACTTTAGTTGACTACCTCTGTCATCGGACAAATATAGTCCCCCTTGAACCTCAGCAATTTTATTATAAGTCTTACTTCTCAGCACTAGCCCTTGTTCGAGATTGAGGCTATTAGCCTCTAGCAGCCGCTCCAACGAATAAACAATTCCCTCAAAACTGCCATCAAACTTGACTGCTGGCAAATGGACAACCGTACTTTCGGATACATTCCATAGTTCTTTCAGACGGTCATGATAGTCGTAGTCGGAAAAGACAACAAATGCGGCCTCTCTATTTCTAAAATCATAATCATCAAACAGAATGGTTTGATATCCTTCCCGATCAAGGTAGGAACGCAATTGATGATTATCAACAATGATCATCATCTTCTTGCCGATTAGGGACTCGTAAAAATCTAAAATACGCATTAATTTATTTAAACTTTGCTAATTTATCGCCTTTAATCCTCAACTATTTTGATAGTCTGGGAGATAAAGTTAACATATGGACAGTTGTATGCTGTTCCCATCCCTAAATGCATGCCATGTATAACTCGATTAATTATGGAATTTACTTTCCAATCCACTCTTTTTATTAGCATGGCATTACAACCAAAACCAATTTCGGTAATGCTCATCTTCCTCTCAGCATCCAGATCTAGGTCTAGCAATAAACTCGTTTTATCCTGACCATCTATCACTAGTCTAGCGATTGAATTATCTTCAATCTCAATATATTTTTCCCGGCTGGATGATGTTACAGCCCTAAATAAGCAGCTTAATGCTTCTTTGTTGCGCTCTTTTGTCTCTCGTAGGGTAGAACCGTGTATCATTCCATCGAAAAAAAGCCTTCCTTCTAGCGAGAAACTGGATTTATTACCTTGAATATTTACTATCGAAGCTTCCAAAAACTCAGAAATAGAGTAAAAATATCCTGCTCTAAGACTATTTTCGCTATTGACAACTTCTAAAGTTTCTGCCAACCAAAACTTCAAATCACTGCCTCTTTCATCAGCTAAATATAACTCCTCTGAGCTGTTGGCGATTCTGTCATATATCTGACTCCTTCGCTCTAAATTTTCTTCAATTTTGCAACCTAGAACCCGATCGAATGCATAAACAATTGCCTCCAAGCTTTCATCATGCCTAACTGCTGCGAGTTGTACGATTGTACTTATCGAGCTATTGGATAGAGCTAGCAATCGCCTGTAGCAGTCATAATCTGAAACTATGGTGAAGACAACTTGATTTTTTGTAAAGTCATAGTTTTCAAACAATATCGTTTCATATCCTCGATCTCCGAGGTAAGTAAGCAGCTGAGAGTTATCTACAATAATTGGAACTTGTTTTTGAATTAACGATCTATAAAAATCTCGAATATCCACCTTAATGTCTTACTTATACTCACCTAGATTTGCTGGCTTACAAGAAAGCCTTAAACTCAGATATAACAGTATTTTTTTTTTTGGTGGAAAAATGAAAATCAAGTCGCAAGCAAATTGCTTTAGGAGATCTTTACAAACTCACTACTATAAGTAAGAAACTTCCCGATATCAACGATTCCCAAGCAAGATTTATTAGAGTTCGCGACCGCACGGAAAGAAAAGTTTGCAAAGATCTCTTTGTTCCCTAAGCAAGGCAAACGCATCTAAATTATAGAAGCCTTACTCAGCAAAGATTTCAAAATTAATAAGCCAAAATACTTATCCTATGAATCTCATATCTAGTAGGCATTTCAAAATAAGATGCGTTTACGCTGGTTTGCTAGGTTCTAAGCCAGTTCTGACTTACCAGTAAACATTACCCAGTTTACTGCGGGTATTCTTGTCAACTTGTTCGAGTTTACGCTTTTTGCTTGCGGTTTCTTTGTGCTGTGTTTCTTTTTTGATTTCTTTTTTCATTGGATTTACTCCCGTTCGTTGGGAATTAGTGTACTGCATCCGAAATTTCAGATGACACTGTTTATTTTGGATGGAAACTAATGAACACCTTTTATTCTTTATGATTTCTTTATATTATCTTTAATTTTGTTTACATTAAAACTATTTGCCTTGCCCTGCTTGACTGACAAAAGTAAGAGCTGGAGGTCTTCCCCAGGGCAAGCGCATCTAATTTTGTAGTCAAAAATACAGAGTATTTTTAACAATTGTGATTAATCGAGAGATTTGAGTATTAAAGATGTTAAGTATTAGGCTAAGAGAGTAAAGCATCTATCCTGATTGACTGACAAAACTGGCAGTGGTAAAGTTGTAGTGCTTTGAGTAGGGTTTGGTCAAGGTAACGGGAGCGAAAATCACTACTTGTGTACCACTACCCACCTATAACCTCATGACTCTTCTTGCCCAGATAGGACAAAATCCCAAGACCTAAGCCCACACTGCTAGCAGTCACTAACCAAAAACCACTGGTAAATTCTGGAGATTGATCCAATGCCCAACCTCCTAAAGATGGTCCAATAAAATAACCTACTGCCCAACACTGAGATTCAAGGGAAAAGTAAACTCCTCGCAACGATTGTGGAGCTAAATCCCCCACCAAAGAAGAGGCAGAAGGGATATAAATTACCTTAGCTAGGGCTAAGAGTAACAAAGCACAAAGTGCTGGAATAACTGCCAGATTATCAACAATTCCTGTGAGCCACACTAACACAAATCCTCCAGACCACAGCAGTAAAGAAACCATCAAGATATTGGTGCGTTTAAACTGGTTGAGAAAGCGGGCAACAGGTAGTTGGAAAATGGCACTAAAGGCGACATGCCAGAAGAAAATAAGACTAATCGTTTCTGGAGCTAATCCGGTTTCTGTTCCTCCTCCTGGAACAAAATTGGCAAAATAAAGGGGCATAATGCTATTGAGTTCAGCATCATAGATAGTGAAGAGAGTATTCCCTAGTAACCAAATCATCAAAAAGCGATCGCTTAGTGCTTGTTTCCAGGATTGGGTAGGGGATTGAGGCACCTCTTGAACGTTATTTGTTTCTGCGATCGCTAAATAAATCACAAAGAAGAAAATCACATAAAAAATACTTTTGAGCACAAATAAAGTACGGTAACTCCCAGAAGCAGCAATTAACTGCCCTGCCCCAATAACTCCCAATCCTAGTCCTAAGCTATCAGCTAAACGAGTCACTGAAAAGGCTTCATTACGCTGAACAGGAGTGGTTAGATCGGTAACCACTGC
Source organism: Moorena sp. SIO3I8 (assembly GCF_010692325.1). Taxonomy (GTDB): domain Bacteria; phylum Cyanobacteriota; class Cyanobacteriia; order Cyanobacteriales; family Coleofasciculaceae; genus Moorena. The sequence continues at coordinate 32,319 of NZ_JAAHHW010000011.1, forward strand.
CTCAGTAGGAGGCCAATATAGACCAATCCCTAAACCCATCAGTAAGTTAGCAATAACCAGAGTTTGAAAATTATAGGTAAACGCTAAACAAAGGCTTGCTAGAGCAGAAACAGCTGCCGAGAGTAGCAAAGTTTTCTTGCGTCCCCAAAACTGGGAATCAGCCAAAGTCCCTGATATCAAGCGTCCTAATACTCCAGAAATTGAAGAACTCCCTAGAGCAATCCCAACTTGGGTGGCGGATAAACCAATCTGATTAACAAAAAAAATCGAGGCATAAACTAAAGTAAACCCTTGACCGATATGCAATAACAATCGACCGGTTGCTAGAATCCAAATCTCCTGCCTTAATGCTGGGAGCAAAGATAATAATTTATTGAGCAATTTCGGTAAGGTTAAAAGGTTGAGGGGTTGAGCCATTGAGCAGCATTTACAATTCTTTACATCTAAGTAAATAGTATAGGGTAATCGCAATAATCAATCAGGAAGCATTATGCTAACGACTATTGATCAAGACGTGCAATAGTGCTGATCATCAAGGCTTAATAGGGTCATAACTGCCAACCTTAAGATTCTATTGTGACAGTTGACAGGGTGGAATGTGGTATCTAGCAAGGTTCCGGCTCTTTAGTAGACAATAGTAACTACCTGTATCCTAAATCAGCCCCCCTTGCATTCCTATTTCACTAGGAATATTGCCTATGTCATCGCCACGGGAGGGTTCTATCACTATTGCCCTCAACACCAATACTTCTCAGTCTAAACTGTTGGAAGCTTTAGCCCTATGGCAAGAGTTAGGTTTACTCTCTGAGACTAGCATCGATATCATATTTAAAACTAAAGCTTCCCATCCCGCCCTTTTAGAGGGATTAGATGCTTGGTTACGTTTGGGTTTGCTCCAGGAAACCTTTGTAAAACGGTTGTGTCGAGAACATCTCACCTGTGCTTTACCAGAACCTAGTGTAACTCCAAAGGTTTCTGCTCTACCAGTCTCGAAACCAGCGCGTCAACTAGTCTCACCCTTAGCTAGTAATGACTTTGCACCGGAGACACCCAAAGCGAAGAAACCCAACTCGATTGCTCAAATGTGGCAATCCCTTCAAGCAGAATTCAGTGTCCGCTGGTTGCTGTTTCTGGGTATGTTTATGGTGGTGGTATCCTCTGGGGTACTGGCTGCTAGTCAATGGGACAATTTCCCAGCTGCTGGACAGTATGGAGTATTGCTTGCCTATACCTTGAGCTTTTGGGGGATTAGTGCTTGGACAACCAAACAAGGGAATTTACCGTTAACGGCTCAGACCTTGCGAGTTGTCACTGTGTTGCTGATCCCAGTCAATTTTTGGGCAATGGATGGCTTTGGCTTGTGGCGTCATCCTTTAAATTGGCTAGTGGTAGCCGTGGCGACAGTGGTACTAAGTGCGATAGTACTAAGTTCGATACTCTTAGGTCGCGGCTACAGGAACGGATTTTTACGATTACGACAACAACAATCATTTCCCTTACCCATTATTAATTATTTAGGTCTGAGTTACCTAAATTGGGCTTGGGGTATCCCTGGATTTCCCATAGGAGCAGTTTATTTGGGCATCGGTAGCATCATCGCTACCTTATATATAGAATCGAGATCGAGAAAGCAAAATTCAGCGTTTATTTTTGATGTTGCTGGCTTCCGCATCTTAGTTTATGGCATCGGCATCCTGCTATTTAGAGCCATTTTTGTCATAGGTGTCGATATTGAACAACTGGGGTTAGCTATTGGGATGTGTGGTTGGTTTCTCTACTGGCTATCCCAAAAGCCTCAGGCACCATCTCTCCCCGTCTCCCCGTCTCCCCGTCTCCCTATGATTTGGTTAGGGGGTAGCTTGCTGGTGCTGGGTTGGCTAGTTTGTGTAGCAGCTGAGTTTCCTTGGCAAGCCATGATTGTCAGTGGGCTAGGGGTGTGGTTATTTGTCAATCGTTTACTAAAATTTTGGCGACGTTCCGATTTAGCCGCCATATTAGCCATTGGTTTACAGATGGTTTGGCTTTCATGGCGATTGATTCCGCCATCAATACAAACCTCGCTACTGGAAACAGCAACTACGTTAACCCATTCCCAAGAAACTCCCTATGTATTGTTGAGTTTAGTACTGTTTCCCTATCTGGTTTTAATTGTTGGGTTAGCAGATTGGTTATATCAGCGCAAAAAACATGATCTGGCAGAATTTGCAGAAGTCATTGCTCTAGGAATAGGAGTTAATCTGACTACTCTGTGTTTTTCCAATCCCCTGTTACTCACGATTAATGGTATTAATTCTGCTATCACTTTAGGGATTGTGACTCAGCGACGGAGTAGGTTAGGGATTAAGCATCATCTGCGCTTAAGGGTCTACCTAACCCACAGTACTGCGATCGCAACCGTTATCAGTGCCATTAACTATCTTTTTCCCAACCTACATCTAGGGGGCTTTTCAGCAATTTTATTAGCCCTGATGGTAGCAGAATGGAGCTTGAGTTTAAAGATTCCCGCTACTTCTGACTATGTCAAGATCTGGCGAGAGAGTGCTTGGCACTTAGGTTTAACTTTAGCTGGTCTGAGTTATGTATTATTGTGTGTTAACTATAGTGCCTACGACGTTAACCCAGATAGTTACCTGAGAGCATGGGGTCTGTTGTGGCTAATCACTCCATTATCTCTGACTGGAGTAGCACGTGGTTATCGCAGTTGGCAACCCCCTCAAGACAAGTTTGTAATCCGGTTGAGTGTAGTTGCTGTCATCCTATCCCAATTGCTGATCCTAGGAATACCAGGAATGAGGTTAATCAGTTTAGCGATCGCTACAGCACTGATGTTGGTTAACACCCGCTATTTAAAGCAATTAACATCAGCAGCAATTACCGTAGGATGCGGCATCAGCTTAGTCGGATTCCTGCTTTGGGATGGCATCCCTGGCTTTCCCCAACCGTCCGGAGAAGATTGGTTTGTTGTGGGAGCGATCGCTATTTTAACCTTATGGTTATGGCGAAGCTGGTTACTTCGTATTAGCAAGATACAGGATAACCAATCAAAATTTAAAACTTCAAATCAACAAGCCAACCTACCCGAAGGGAACGCCAAAGGCGAACAACAAACTAACCTTCAACCTTCAACCCTTCAACCTTCAACCCTTCAACCATCCAACCTTGGCCAAAAGGCCACGCTACGCGAACAACCATCTAACCTTGGCCAAAAGGCCACGCTACGCGAACAACCATCTAACCTTGGCCAAAAGGCCACGCTACGCGAACAACCATCTAACCTTGGCCAAAAGGCCACGCTACGCGAACAACAAACTAACCTCCCAAAACTCTATGCACAAGCAATGGATGGGTGGGCGATCGCACTGTGTATTTTTCAGCTAATTCTGCTGACTTGTTATTCTCTGATAGTCTACATTGGGTTTTGGTCACCAACATGGTTTATGCTCATTGTAAATGCAGTGACCTTAGGAGCGATCGCGTATCGCAGTTTTCCTTATCCATCCAACTGGGCTATTTATGGGATTGGTTGGAGTGTGGAACTGTTAACTACAGAAACGCTGGGCTTAACAGAAGCGCTGGGCTTATTTGAGCATTCACTGATCAATTTAGCCATTGCCAATATAATATTAGGACTAATTGCTCAATTGTTAGGAGATTGGTGGCGACGCCGATCTAATCTCGACAAAATACCTAGTAGCTGGCATATTATTCCCCTGCTATACGGTAGCTTAGGACCGCTCTTAAGTTGGGGAACCTTTACCAATTGGACAGGTTTATCCTCTTTTGCCCTAGCAATAATTGCCATTGGGGTAGGGCGTCGCCGTGCAGAATTTAAACCTCTAATTTACCTGGCGCTATTTGGGATATCGGTTTCTGCCTATCAACTGTTGTTCTATCAATTATCCCAGTTAGGAGGAGGAGCAAGAGGGGATGGATTGATTATAATGGCAGTGCTTGGCACTAGTATTATGTACGCCTATCGGGTATTTTCTCCTTGGCTGAAAGGATATCTACATTTTACCCCAAAAGAACTAAAGGTTATTTCCTATCTCCATTGGATATGGAGTAGTTGTTTGTTGATAGCAGCAACAACTGAGCCCATTGAATCCGCTATGATGCTGGGATTTAGTACTGGCGCGTTTTTAGTTATCTATGCTATTTCTCAAGGACGGAATCGGTCGAATCCCTTGCTTGGAGAAATCTGGGTTTATTTAGGTTTTGCTGAAGCATGGGGGATGCGGCTGTATTGGATTAATACCCCTGTGGCGCGTCTGTTATCCGGACCATTAGTGCCTTGGAAAGGTGCGATCGCATCCTTAGTCGCTTACTTTCTGTATTTCCTACCTTGGGAAGATTGGGGTTGGTCAAAACGTCCTTGGCAAATCGCTGCTTTCTTAATCCCCCTGATTGCCATTGCAGAAAATCCCTATAGCGGTAATTTAGCTAGTTTGCTGATTATCGCAGCTTTCTATATTATTCTCGCAATTTTTAATCAGCAAATTCGGTTTACCTTTATCAGTGTAATAGTAATTGACTGGATGTTGCTCCGCTGGTTTGGACAACTACACTTAACTGCTGCTCTTTGGTATGTTCTCCCCTTGAGTTTATCCTTACTCTATATTGCCCAAGTCGATCCCTATCTAAGCCAACCCCCCCAAAAACAAATACGTCACAATCTCCGGTTAATCGGGACTAGTATGATTTGTTTGGTTTCCTTTTGGACTGCTCAATGGCTTGGGTTATTAACTGGGGGAATTAGTGTAGTGCTAATTTTTGCTGGATTGGCGATGAAAGTAAGAGCATTTCTTTATGTTGGGACGGGAACATTTTTAATTAATGCGATCTACCAACTACTGATTTTTAGCGTTGATTATCCATTTTCTAAATGGGTGGTAGCGCTGTTTGTGGGAATTGGGTTTATCTGGATTGCTGCTACCTTTGAAACTCGCCGTGATCAGATTACAGCTTGGATGAATCAATTCCAAAGTTGGGAATAAGTTTTGGTTGGAAGTTGAAGTTTTAAGGTTAAATGTTGAAGGTTAAAGGTTAAATGTTGAAGGTTGAAGGTTGAAGGTTGAAGGTTGAAGGTTGCAGGTTGCAGGTTGCAGGTTGCAGGAGCAATGCTGCATGAGGTTTACCAAAAAATCACTGATGGTAACGTTTACGCCATGCTCTTTTTTTTATGACTTTTGCGCCCTTAGTCCCAATCTAGGATTTCCAAATAGATTATAAAAACCAATGCTGATTGATTTGAAACCAAAAAATTTCACCATCAAGATAATGATAAATAGGGAGACAGCAATGCTATCTCCCTATTTAAAACTATGATTTAAAACAATGCGTTAAAAAAAACACTAATTAGGCATCATTTAAAGCAGCAATTCCAGGTAGAACCTTGCCTTCGAGTAACTCAAGGCTGGCACCACCACCGGTGGAAATGTGGCTCATTTGGTCAGCAACACCAACTTTTTCGACGGCAGCTACTGAGTCACCACCACCAATGATGGTAGATGCACCTGTCTTGGTCAGCTCAGCCATAGAGTTTGCGATCGCTTCTGTGCCCTTAGCGAACTTATCAAACTCAAACACTCCCATCGGACCATTCCAGATTACAGTTTTGCAATCTGCTAAAGCATCCTGAAACACCTTTACAGAATCTGGACCAATATCCAAACCCATCCAGCCATCGGGAATAGCTTCAATACTGACAGTCTGGGAATTAGCATCAGGGGCAAAATTATCTGCGATCACCACATCAGTGGGCAACAGCAATTGCACACCACGCTCTTTTGCCTTAGCTTCTAAGGATTTCGCCAAATCGAGCTTATCGTCTTCCACCAGGGACTTACCCACACTCATACCACGGGCCTTGTAGAAGGTAAAAATCATTCCACCGCCAATTAGCAGTTTATCCACCTTCTCCAATAGAGTATCAATCACCCCAATCTTACTGGACACCTTAGAGCCGCCAATAATTGCAGCTAGAGGCTTTTCGGGATTTTCTACAGCGTTTTGTAAATACTGCAGTTCCTTCTCAATCAAGTACCCAGCTACAGAAGGACTCAGGTAATGGGTGACTCCCTCAGTAGAGGCATGAGCCCGGTGCGCTGTTCCAAAGGCATCATTGACATACAAATCAGCAAGGGATGCCAACTGTTTGGTGAATTCTGGGTCATTCTTTTCCTCTCCAGCGTGGAAGCGGAGATTTTCCAGTAAAGCCACCTGACCATTTGCCAAAGCACCAACTTGGGCAGCCACCTCGTCTCCAACACAGTCTTTACACATGGTCACCGGTTGACCCAGAAGTTCTGAAAGACGCTCAGCAACGGGGGTTAGACGTAAACTTTCCTTCACTTGTCCCTTGGGTCGTCCCAAGTGGCTACACAGGATTACCTTTGCCCCTTTCTTAAGTAAATCTTGAACAGTGGGTAAAGCAGCACGAATGCGAGTATCATCGGTGATGGTGCCATTGTCATCCAGGGGTACATTCAGGTCTGCTCTGACCAATACCGTTTTTCCGGCTAAATCTGATTCACTTAAATTGGCTACACTTTTCTTGGACACAGTATTAATCTCCTAATTGCTATTGCCTGCGAATCCCCGACTATCAGCCGTCTTGCCGGATGATTTGACGTCAGAGAGTTCGCTGTACATTAACTGGTAAGTCACCAGCTGAATGACCAGGACAAAAGGTATTCTTTTGTTAAGACCGTTCACATTTTACCGGAGTCCGGATCCTGGAGGAAATCTGTGATATGTTCAATACCGTTGTATTTCCCATTGACTCAAGTCGAGAAAGCCGTGAAGCTGCTGAGGTTGTTGGGAACATAGTGCAAAAGTACGGCAGCAATCTATATCTGCTGTCAGTGGTTGAAAAACCTGACCCTGGCCAGGGTACAGCTGCTGCTCCCGAGGCAATGACATCCCCTGAAGTAGTAACAGAACTGCTTAACGGTGCCAAAGCACTATTTGCTCAGCAAGGCATTGAAGCCAAAACCCTGGAGCGGGAAGGAAAGCCTGCCTTCGTGATCTGCGATGTGGCTGACGAAATTGGGGCAAATTTAATTGTGATGGTCTCTCGGGGGCCAGGCTTGACAGAGGAAGGTATACCTAATAGTGTGGCCGATCGAGTGATTAATTTATCCCCTTGCCCAGTTTTGATTGTTCCCTAATTTGTGATTAGTCATTGGTCTAAATAAAATTGCTTGCTTGTTAATTGTCAATGGTCAATGGTCGATTTTCAATTAACTAATGACCAATGACTAATCAGCAATGACTAATGACTAATGGCTAATAACTCATGACAATCCAGTGGTATCCCGGACACATTGCTAAAGCCGAGCGAGAACTCAAGGAACAGTTGAAGCGAGTGGATGTGGTATTAGAGGTGCGGGATGCTCGGATTCCCCTCTCTACTCATCATCCTCAAACCGACCAGTGGGTGGGTAATAAAACTCGGGTGTTAGTGATCAACCGGGTGGATATGATTGAGCCAAGGATGCGCCAACTTTGGGAATCGTGGTTTCAACAGCAGGGGGATATCCCTTATTTCACTAATGCTCAACAGGGTAAGGGTATCCGCGCTGTGGCTAAAGCCGCCCAGACAGCTGGGGAGGAAATCAATCAACGTAGGCGCTCACGGGGAATGCGACCTCGTCCTGTCCGAGCTGTGGTAATTGGATTTCCCAATGTTGGTAAATCGGCTTTAATTAATCGACTTTTGGGACGTCGTGTGGTAGAGAGTGCTCGTCGTCCCGGTGTGACACGTCAATTGCGTTGGATACGTATTTCTGACCAACTCGAACTACTTGATGCTCCTGGTGTTATTCCTGCCAAGTTAAACAATCAGCAGCAGGCGCTCAAGTTAGCTATCTGTGATGACATTGGTGAAGCATCTTACGACAACCAACGGGTAGCAATAGCACTGATTGCATTTCTGAAAGATTTAGATAAGATGAAGGAGTACACTTTTTTATTAAAGTCTTCTTTACAAAAGAGGTACCAACTAGACCCAAACCCATTAACCGCTGAAGATTACTTACATGGTCTAGCCGACTATCGCTATCAGGGAAACATCGAACGTACAGCGCGGCAACTATTGGGTGATTTTCGTAAGGGTTTACTCGGAACAATTGCATTGGAAGTACCACCAGAAGTACTACCCTAAGTACCACCAATGTAAATCCTTAGCATTTACAGCATCTACACAAGTAAAATTGCAAGCCCGATTCTACTAGTGAGTACTAGCTAGTGAGCGTCCTACTAGGGAGTATTACTAGGGAGTCTTTCTAGATAGTCTTTCTAGGGGGCCTAAGTTCCCTATGGATATGTTTGTCTATAAAAGGAAAGAATTTAAGTCTTATTGAACCAATATTGTCAATATCTATTGAAAAAGAAATACCAGAACTTAAGCGAGGAAGCGAATTGAGGAGCTAAACCTAACTTGAGACAGATGACTTGAGCTAATTAGCGTAACCAACTTCAGTAATATTGCCGAGGGAAAAGTTTTTCAATCAGTCCTATAATCAGTATTGAGCACCGAAACAGCTGATGCAGGGCTTACGCAAGAACTCTACAGGTAGTGTTAACAGTTACCCTTTAACCCCTACAGGTAGTGTGTCGATGGCTGAATTGCGTAAGCTCTGTTTACCTGTATTAATATATACTGCTATAAGCATCAAGATTTATTAACTAAAGTTTGTATTTGTTGACGGTTGACGGTTGTCTTGATTAGACCTATTGCAAAAGTATTGTCTTGATGCCGTGCCGAATTAGGGGAACCACGGCAGTCGCTCATGGGGGAGACCCCCGCAGGTCGGCGCTGCCTCCTCAAGATCACAGTGGCTCCCTTTGACAGCGCTACCTTGCTGCATCGCTTTTCTGATACTGTTTTTCATAAATTTTGTCTGGTGATCGGAAGTTCCCCGATCCGAAGTTGCAAACAACAGCAGCTAGGTCTATTGTGCCATTTGTTCCAAAATTATCCTAAAATCAGCCAAAATACCAGGCAAATTGTCTAGATTCAGCACAGGTACATGAACAAAGATACAAGAAGTATTGAGGTGATGTTCTCCAAGATACTTCAACACTTCGTAATAGAGTCCTTCGCAGACAAATTTACCAGCATCATGGCTAATCTCACATCCACTCAAGGCAGCTACTAGTTTCTCTAAGTTCACTGGGGTTTGAAGGCAGTCATCTTCACGACTAGCACAGGATTCGACGGTTAATTTGTGCCGTTTAGTAGCCATTCCACAACAAATAATCCGATCGGGTTGTATTTGATCAATTTTGGCAATTACCTGAGCACTAGCTTCGGCAATATCGACGGGCAACTGTCTAAGAAAAGTCAGGGAAGCAGATAAATCATTGATTTGAGCAATTTTCCCTAATAAATCATCAGAGGAGTTAGATACCTGATCCGGTAGCCAGGTTTGAAAGGATGTCAAGAGGATTTTTTTGTTCATTCAACAGAACCAATTAAAATAAAAATAGCTTCAATAGTTCAATGTAAGGGAAAGCAGGTTAATGCCAGTAATTGCGGTTGTAGACTACGACATGGGGAACCTGCACTCTGCCTGTAAAGGGTTACAGAAAGCTGGTGCAACTACCTTAGTGACAGATTTAGCAGCAGATATAGAACAGGCGGATGCGGTGGTACTACCGGGAGTGGGGGCGTTTGACCCAGCGATACAACATTTGCGATCGCGTAACCTGGAGCAACCGATTAAACAAGCTATTGCCAGCGGTAAACCCTTTTTAGGTATTTGTCTAGGTTTACACATTCTGTTTGAGGCTAGTGAAGAAGGCACAGAACCTGGATTAGGGATTGTGCCTGGCACAGTGCGCCGCTTTCGTCGAGAACCAAGTATTACGATTCCCCATATGGGTTGGAACCAGCTAGAGTTTACTCAACCAGATTGTCCCCTTTGGCAGCATTTATCGGGCAATCCCCGAGTCTATTTTGTCCATTCTTATTATGTTGACCCAGTTGACCCTAGGATTCGAGCCGCAACTACTACTCATGGGAGTCAAACCGTGACGGCTGCGATCGCTTACAATAATGTCGTAGCAGTACAGTTTCACCCGGAAAAGTCTTCTACTACAGGACTGCAAATTTTGTCTAATTTCGTGGCTCAGGTCAAGAGTTACTGCCATGATCGTACACTTGTCACCAAAGCCTGAAAATTATTCTTCTTAAAATTCTGCTACTACTACTGATTTAATCAGCACGCTCCCCACTGTCCTGTGTTTGGATGAGAATTTACGGCAATCGCCAACTGAAAACTTTGCCAGGACAAATTACCCGCCCGACACCAGCACGGGTGCGGGAGGCAGTATTTAATATTTGGCAAGGCAGTGTAGAGAATTGCCGATGGCTGGATATATGTGCTGGTAGTGGTTCAATGGGTGCTGAGGCTCTATGTCGGGGAGCTGCTTTAGTGGTAGGGATTGACAAATGGGCAAAAGCTTGCTCAATTATTCGTCAAAACTGGCAACAGATGGCTCAGGCGCAGCAAGAATTTCGGGTGTTGCAGGGGGATGTGGTCAGGCGATTGAAAACCTTGGCTCCTCAGCAGTTTGACCACATTTATTTTGACCCACCCTACGCTAGTGATTTGTACCAGCCAGTGTTAGATGCGATCGCTCAATACCAGATCCTCGACAGCCATGGTGAGTTAGCTGTTGAGCATAGCTCTAACTACTGGCAACCACAACCAATCCCCAATTTAGAAATTTGTCGCCAGAAGGTCTATGGCAATACTGCCTTGACCTTCTATTGCCCATTAGTTTAAGTCAGGGGTAATGGTCAGCTCATGGGAAGGAAAAACTAACCCCCAAGTTGGTTACCCCGTTGGTATTGCATATAGGCAGCAAAAAATAACCCCAATAGAGTAACAGGTATTAAGCCAAGGACAATCCCAACAAGCAACGGTTCTACCACACTAAGTCTCCTAATTAAGTTTTTTTACCTGTTTCTCATATTACTAGGTCTGATCAACCTTAGGGTGCTGCTGGTCGTCAAACACTAATTTATCAAGCATCCTGAGTTCCATGGGTTGAGATTGCTCAGTCACACTTAGGAGGCTCTGACCTAATGACCTAAGCCCTGACTTGACTTGAGTACTTTTTCCTATATCCCAGCTTATATACTAAAATGTATACCTTAGATCTATTCCCTTAGTATCAGGTATATAGAGGGAGACATAGTGTAGCATATAATACAAATACAACACAAGATCTTGATTAATGACTCCATAAATTTTAAGCTATGTTTATAAACAAAAATAATACTTAGTCTAAGTATTTACTTATCATTGCTTAACACAACTTAATCAATGGTTCAGTTTTATCGAGATTACAAGCGCTTTATCGATAGTCAACTTGACAGGAGATCCTTTGGAAAACCAGCTTGTCCAACCTAGAGTTCTAGTGCGGCGAGTCACCTTGATAGTACTAGTGGCTTTGCTTGCTATAAGTCTTAGCCTGATCGGAATTCCCATGATGCAGGATTCGGATCCTTATGTACAAAAGGTTTTGTCCCTGAACGGTGATCCAGTCCGAGGTAATGCTATTTTTCAAATCAACTGTGCTGGGTGTCATGGAGCCAACGGGGATGGTAATGTAGGACCAAGTCTACTGAATATCTCTAAGAGAAAGTCTGACGTCAGCCTGATTCAGCAAGTGATCAGTGGTAGAACACCACCAATGCCTAAGTTTCAACCTCAAACTGGAGATATGGCAGACCTGTTGAGTTACCTGGAGCAATTGTAACCAAAGGTTGTTCGCGTAGCGTGGCCAAAGGCCAAGGTTAAAGGTTGAAGGTTGAAGGTTGAAGGTTAAAGGTTGTCTGTCAGAATGCAGAATTAAGAATTAAGAATTAAGAATGTAGAATTCCAAATTCTTAATTCTTAATTCTTAATTCAAAAAGGTTGTTCGCCTTTGGCGTTCCCGTAGGGTAGGTTAACGAAGAGCGCTGAAGAAAAAATATGCCAGTTAAATGTTGATTAACTTATAATATTTCCGGCGTTGCTGATTGATTTGTGATTTAGCGATCGCTAATTTTGCTAGTTTAAGATTATACCTGAATTCAGCAACGCCCATCGCTTTTGGTATAAATGTAAACTATAAAAATTTCAACTATCTACTATGGCTAGTCAACGGATAGGTAGTCAACGGGGTGCAACTTGTTTTCCTTCCTGAATTTGTTCAGTGGGATGCAAGATGACTATTTCTCCTTCTCGAAGTCCTTGTTCAATCACTGCTTCAAGATTACTGCGCTGACTAATTATAATCTGACGTTTCTTCGCTTGGTTGTTTTCCACAACAAACGTACACCAAGTCTGGAAGTTGGAGCGCTGGATACTCCCTTGATGATCTGAAAATTGGTTACTTCCCTGTGTTTCCCCTGTTGCAGATACAGACAAATCATCCCTATTTTGTGCAATCGGGTCCAAGGAGCTATTTTGTTGTGAGTCGCAGCGGAAAATGGCACTTAAGGGAACGACTAGCACATCTGAGCTTTCCCAAACTACAATCCGTGTTTCTACCCGGTAGCCATCACCTAAAGGAATTGGGGAATCTACAAAATTAGCGATCGCATTCACTCGCTGTTCTTCTACCCCAAGAGCTGAAATTTTGGTAAAGGCTGAGGGTTCGACGTACTTCACCTCAGCGTTTAGGGTGCGCTCTCCCCCCCAATGTTCAATGAACATTTTTGCTCCTGGCTTGACTTTGACTGCATCAGTAGAAAGCAAATCAACGACAATCTCTAGGTCAGTAGGATTCCCTAGTTCCAACAGGGGGGTTCCGGCTTCTACATATCGAGCACTTTCCTGATTGACTCGTAGCACATAACCATCAATTGGGGAGTGAATTTCAGCACGGGCTGCGTCATCAGCTAGCTTGGCAAGTTCAGCTTGAACACTGGCAATGCGAGCATTGTAGACATCAAGTAAATAGTCAGGGTCTCGCTGTTCAGCTTGGAGAATGGCACGGGCTTCTTTGGCGGCTACTACTTCAGCGGCCACACTATCCACTTCCCGTTGCGCTGCTTCTAATTCCCTCTGGCGGGTAGTTTCTAGCAATTGAGCTGTTTCGAGCTCTTTACGAGAGATTGCGCCATCAATGTGTAACTGTTGGGAGCGTTTGCGATCGCGTTTTGCTTGCTCTAGTGCTGCTAATGCTTGCTGGACCCGAGCTTGAGCTTCTTGCTGTTGGGCTATTGCTGACCGGATGCGGGCTTGAGCCTGGAATAAAGCTTCTGGTTTTGGTCGCTTGGTTGCTACCCCATCACGCTCTGCTTGCCATTGCCTTAGCCGTGCTTGAGCTTCTCGGACGTCTGAATCTAGAGGAAGGCGGTCAATTTGGGCAATTATTGCCCCTTGTTTAATTTTATCTCCTTCATCTAGTTTTATCCTCGCCAGCCGACCGGCAACAGGAGCTGAAACTACGAAGCGGGAGCGGATACGGGTCTTTCCCTCTCCATCCACTGTTACTTGCAAACTACTCCGTTTAACTTCGGCTAGATCAACCCTAATCGGTGCAGGACGAAATCCTAGGACAACTACTGTGATGATGCCAACTCCAACCATAAGGTAAGTTAGCCGTTGAGGAAGGTGCTTCATGAAGTGTCTCAACTCGCGGAATCGATTGTGCGATCGCAACAGTATTTAATTACTACTATTTAATTATTACTATTTCATTACTACTATTTAATTACTACTGTAAGCATTAGCTTATAGCTGATAACTGATAACTGATAGCTTACTAACTATCACGATGTTGATGCTTATTCCCTGGTTTTCAAAACAGCGATTAAGTCCAGACGATTCAGCTGTCTACGGATAATTAACCCAGAACAGAATGCTGCTACTATTACGATAACAAATGTAAAAGCATAGGTATCTTTAGTAATAATTAAGGGAAAACGGTAAAGTTCAGAATTATAGGCAAGAGACATTAAAGCAGCTAAACCGTATCCAAGTCCAAAACCAATAGGAAGGGCGAGTAGGGTAAGAATAACTTGTTCACCTAGGAGAATAAAGGCAATTTCAGCACGAGTGAATCCCATAATCCTGAGACTGGCTAATTCTCGTCCTCTTTCTGATAGGGCAATCCGTGCTGAGTTATAGACTACGCTGAAGGTAATAATGCAGGCAAAAATTACTAGTACTGCTGTAAAGACTTGCAGATTTTTAGCACTAATTTCCTCAAAGCTTTCTAGGCTGGCTTCACGGGTGGCAATACCGGTAATGGCGGGTAGACGTTTGAGGCGATAGTAAAGCTGACTAGCAAGGTGAGGATCAACGGAGAGGTAAGCACCAGAAATAGTTTGTCCTTCTCGCATCAGTCGGTTGAGGGCATGGATATCCATATATGCTGAGACACCGAGGAGTTCATCCACCAAGCCGACTACAGGAACTTGACGCACGGGACGGCTTCCTTCCAGGACTTCCACGGTTAGGGTATCTCCAGGAGTAACACCTAGGATTTCGGCTAGTTTGGTAGTCATGACAACTCCGTCTGGGGGTAGATGCACGGTGTACCAATTCTTGTCTAGCAGACGGCGGAATTCTCCGGCTGGGTCGATTCCAGTTAAAGCACTGCGATAGGTATGATGGTCAAAGCGTAAACGTACTGGTACGATGCGGAAGGGTTCGGAACGAATAACTCCTGGTAAGTGAGTGATTTCGTAACGGGTACGTGCGGGACGGGGTTGATTAAAGATAATGGTGAGATCTTCCCGTTGCACTTGGCGGAATTGAAAATCCATCAGGTATGTCAGTGCATCTCCCATGTAAAACCCAGTCAGGAGAATTGCTACAGCAACAGCTATTCCCATAATGGATAGGAAAGCTTGGATGGGCTTGCGTTCCAAATTACGTAGGATAATGCGACCGGCAGGGGAGAAAAACTGCTGTAGACCTAGCCGTTCAATAATGGTAGGTTTGAATTCAGCTGGGGGTTCGGGACGCATGGCTTGGGCTGGAGGAAGGGAAATTGCCCGACGTACCGCCATTAGTCCACCAATTGCTGCTGCGGTAAAGCTGACTATGATTGCGGTGGCGACTAAGTCTGAGCTGACGTCATAGCGTAGTAGGGGAAAGCGATAAAATTCAGCATAAAGTTGGGTTAGTCCATTACCAAGCCAAAGACCAACTAGGGTGCCAAGGATACCTCCTACACTGACAATGGCAAGGACAAATTTAAGATAATGGATACCGATGGTTAGGTTACTGTAACCAAAGGCTTTGAGCACAGCAATTTGCTCCCGTTGGGTTCCGATCACGCGAGAGAGGACAACATGCAGTAGGAAAGATGCGATCGCTAAAAAAATCGAAGGCATAAAGGTAGCAGAAACTTCCAAACTGCTGAGTTCATCTGCTAGGATTTGATGGGATAACTGATCTTCCCTTCCATAAGCACCTAACCCACCATAGCGTTCCAGTAATCGATCCAAACGGCTAATAATTTCCCTTTCTTGAGCTCCTGGACTTAACGAAAGGGTGACATCATTAAAGGCACCATCAAGGTCGAAGGCTTTACCCAAGGCTTCCCGACCTATCCAAACCACTCCAAATCGCCGATTATCTGGGAAGATTTCTCCAGCACCTCGCACTTCATAAACGTATTCTGGTGATAGCGCCTTTCCTACTATTCGCAATTTTTCCCAACGTCCATTAATAATGGCACCCATAGTATCACCCAAGTTGAGTTGATTGGCTTGGGCGAAGGCTTCACTGACGATTACTTCATCTCCTCGTCCTGGTTCAATATAGCGACCCTGACGAATAAATAAGTCATTGAGTATGGAAATACGACGCTCAGGAATTGAGATTAGTCTTCCTGTTGCTGGTTCTGTTAAACCAGGGATATCAAGGGTGACATCAACCACAATCCGAGTTTGGGTTTGGGCAATACCGGGAATAGCAGCAATTTGGGCTTTGAGGCGTTCTGGAGCGCGTTTGAGGGAAGCGAAAACTTGGGCAAAATGGTAGCGGTTGTAATATGTGTCTTGGGTTAGTCGCAAAGAGCTATAGGCACTCCTGGCTAGAACGAAGCTAGCAATGCCACAGGCTACTACTAATGCGATCGCTATTACCTGACCTCGCAATTGCCATAGGTCACGTAAGAGTTTACGGTCTAGGGAATTCATGGAAGTGTAAGACCAACTTCAAGAGCCAATCAGCTTAAAACTAGTGCCTTGTAATGGGTTTCAAAAGATTGGCGGATTTTTTATAACTGCTTCTCTTCTTTGTAAAACAAAGCTTCACACACTAACGTCAAACCAAACAGAAAACAAACTAAGAAAGTTGTTAATAATATTGCTATCATAGCTAACACCTCTTACTTTGTGACTCCCCCTAGTTCTTTTATACCTCCCGTTTTCTATCGAGCGAAGTAATTTGATTTAATTCTTAACGTACTCAATCGTTCACTTACCAGTCTAAATCCTCAGGAGCAATCTTAGTCTGATTACCATGTACACTAATAATCTCACCACTACGCATCGTAATCACCCGATCTGCCATAGCCGCAATTCCAGCATTGTGAGTAATTACAGCAGTAGTTGTTCCCAATTCCTGATTCACTCGCTCCAATACATTTAATACTAGCTTACCGGTCTGAAAGTCTAACGCTCCGGTTGGTTCATCACATAGGAGCACTTGAGGACGTTTGGCAATAGCACGAGCGATCGCAACCCGTTGTTGTTCACCCCCAGATAATTGAGCCGGAAAATGGTTAAGGCGATGGGCTAGTCCTACTAGTCCCAAAGCTTCCCGAGGACGCATCGGACGAGGAGCAATTTCCGTCACCAGAGCAACATTTTCCTGAGCCGTCAAGCTGGGAATCAAATTATAGAATTGGAACACAAAACCGACGCACTCCCGACGAAAGCGGGTAAGAGCACGATCATCAGCAGTTGATAGATCACGATTATAGAATTTGACTTGTCCGAAGGAAGGAACATCAAGTCCTCCGAGAATATTCAGCAGAGTGGACTTGCCACTTCCAGACGGACCAAGCAATACTACAAATTCTCCTGCATAGAGGTCAATAGTAACAGATTTTAGTGCCTGAACATTCACCTCCCCCATCTGATAGGTTTTAGTCACGTCACGCACTTTAAAAATAGGTTCATTGTTCATATAGCGGTTGGCGACTTTATTAAGTACGTATTTCTAGGTTTTTAGGGAACAGGTAACAGGGAACAAGGAACAGGGAATAGAGTATTTAGCATTCAACCTAAGTTATTTATTATTGCCAATTTCAAAATTTAATTAATCTTTTTTCTTCCATTCATTTTTATAATTAAAATATCTACAAATTGCTATAAGTCATGATTAATTATTTCACTAGTAATGACTAGATATAATTTCTAAATAAATTGTGATAATTATTGTCTACTATTCCCGATTCCCGATTCCCGATTCCCGATTCCCGATTCCCGATTCCCGATTCCCGATTCACGATTCCCGATTCCCGATTCCCGATTCCAGATTCCCTACTCCCTACTCCCGAATTACGATTTCCGCTCCCCGATTCTAGATTCCCGAGTCCCGATTTAACCGTCCAGAATCACTAATCAGCTAGTAAGGTAATTTGGCATTTCACAACCCAAGATGCACGAATTAAATTGAAGCATCAATATCGCTGTTTTTGAAGATGTTGAATCCGACAATTCTAATGCATCAAATTAAGCTTGCCACGCCACTACGGCTGTGAGAGCAAAAGCTAATTCGTGATATAGTCCTGTAGAGCTTTTACTCCCAGTGGTTGGGACTGTAGTGAACGAATTGCTGCTGCTGTTGCTTTAGCACTAGCAATTGTAGTTACAATCGGAATCTTATACCCTAATGCTGTTCGGCGAATTAACCGCCCATCGGCATAGGCATCTTCTCCAGAAGGGGTATTAATAATTAGCTGAATCTTTTGATTCTTAATCCAATCCAAGACATGGGGACGTCCTTCATGGAGTTTTAATACCAACTCCACATCCAGTCCATGCTCTTGCAGCACCTTGCGAGTGCCATCGGTTGCTACTAGCTCGAATCCCAACTCAATTAAGTCTTTCGCCACTGGTACTACATTTTGCTTGTCTCGGTGATTGGTGGAAACGAACACTGTGCCAGACAGGGGTAAACGCTGACCAGCTGCTAATTCTGCTTTGGCAAATGCCTTCCCAAAATCTGTGTCAATCCCCATTACTTCCCCAGTAGAACGCATTTCCGGTCCGAGGAGGGTGTCTGTACCAGGAAATTTCTCAAAGGGCAATACCGCTTCTTTGACTGCAATGTGCTTAGGGCTAGCTTCTTCAGTTAACCCAAGGGATTCCAAGGTTTCACCGGACATAACCCGAGATGCTAACCCCGCCAGGGGTACCCCTGTTGCCTTGGAGACATAGGGAACTGTTCGGGATGCTCTGGGATTGGCTTCGAGTATGTAAACGGTTTCCCCCTGCACCGCAAATTGAATATTCATCAACCCCACCACCTTCAGGGCTTTTGCCAGCTGATAAGTCCAAGTGCGAATAGTTTCCAAAGCAACGGGTGTTAGAGAGGTGTGGGGTAAAGAACAAGCAGAGTCTCCGGAGTGAATCCCCGCCTGTTCGATGTGTTCCATGATGCCACCAATCACTACCCGACCAGTGTCATCTGCGATCGCATCCACATCTACCTCTACAGCATTCTCTAAAAACTTATCAATCAGAATCGGATGCTCTGGTTCCACCTGCACCGCAAACTTCATGTAGCGTTTCAAATCCTCATCGGAATAGACAATTTCCATAGCCCGTCCCCCCAACACATAAGACGGACGCACCACCACTGGATAACTAATCCGTTTCGCCACCTCTAGTGCTTCCCCATAACTGCGAGCAATTCCATTGGGTGGCTGCTTAATATCTAACTTCCGCAAAATCTTCTCAAACCGCTCCCGATCCTCAGCTACGTCGATTGAGTCGGGAGAAGTTCCCCAAATTTGGGTTACCAGTTGTTGGTTGCCAACCTTCAACCTGCTAACCTTCAAGGCTTCTTGCAACGGCACTGCTAACTTAAGCGGTGTCTGTCCCCCAAATTGAACAATAATCCCTTCCGGATTTTCCGCCTCAATAATATTGAGTACATCCTCTTTGGTCAGGGGCTCAAAATATAAGCGATCGCTTGTATCATAATCTGTAGAAACTGTCTCTGGGTTGGAGTTGACCATGATTGTCTCAAACCCCTGCTTACTCAGAGCATAAGATGCATGACAACAGCAATAGTCAAACTCAATTCCCTGACCAATCCGGTTTGGTCCCCCACCTAAAATCATCACCTTCCGCCGATCCGAAGGTATCACTTCCGACTCTTCCTCATAAGTGGAGTAATAATAAGGTGTGAATGCCTCAAACTCTGCTGCACAGGTATCTACTAGCTTATATGCTGGTACTACTCCTAGATGCTTACGGTATTCACGCACCTCATCTTCCGAGGTCTTGGTAGCAAAAGCAATTTGGTGATCGCTAAATCCCTGACGTTTGACTGCCCATAACTGCTCTTTGTTCAAGGTCTGCAATGGGTTACGTTTGAGGAATTTTGACGTTTCCAGCAACTCCGCCAATTTATCCAAAAACCAGGGGTCAATTCCTGTGAGTTCCTGTACTTCTTCTAGGGTCATCCCTAGCATCAAACCATGACCCACCGTGAAGATACGTTCTGGATTCGGGGTTCGTAAACCATAGCGCACTTGTTCGAGAGATGGCAGCTTCTCTTTGCGATCGCATCCCCACCCAAAGCGTCCAGTTTCCAGGGAGCGCAACGCTTTCTGAAACGATTCGAGAAAGGTCCGTCCAATCGCCATCGCTTCTCCCACTGACTTCATCTGAGTAGTCAGGATTGGTTTACTACCGGGAAACTTCTCAAAGGCAAACCGGGGTACCTTAGTTACCACATAGTCAATAGTTGGTTCAAAGGAAGCAGGAGTTTGTTTAGTAATATCGTTGGGAATTTCATCGAGGGTATACCCCACGGCTAATTTAGCAGCAAACTTAGCAATCGGGAACCCTGTTGCTTTCGAGGCTAGGGCAGAACTGCGAGAAACCCGAGGATTCATCTCAATTATAATGACTTGGCCATTGAGGGGATTCACAGCAAACTGAATATTTGACCCTCCGGTTTCAACCCCAATCTCCCGAATAATTTTAATCGAGTAATCCCGCAACCGTTGGTATTCCTTATCCGTCAGGGTTTGAGCAGGAGCAACAGTAATCGAGTCCCCAGTATGAATCCCCATCGGGTCAACATTTTCAATGGAACAGATAATCACTACATTATCTGCCAAATCTCGCATCACCTCTAACTCATACTCCTTCCAGCCCAACAAAGACTTTTCCACCAAGATTTGAGACACTGGCGAAGCATCCAAACCCCCCTGAGCCATGGTTTCGTATTCTTCTTTGTTATAGGCAATGCCACCACCACTACCCCCCAGGGTAAAAGCCGGGCGAATAATCAGCGGGTAAGAGCCGATTTCTTGTGCGATCGCTTTAGCCTCTTTGAGATTATTCGCAATTCCCGAAGGACAGACTCCTACCCCAATCCTTTCCATTGCTTCCTTGAACAACTGGCGGTCTTCAGCCTTTTCTATCGCCTCTAGCTTTGCCCCAATTAGCTCCACTCCATGCTTTTCCAACACCCCATTCTTAGCTAGGTCAACCGCAATATTCAGAGCCGTCTGACCCCCCATGGTTGGCAGTAAAGCACATGGTTGCTCTTTTTCGATCACCTTCTCGACGATTTCTGGAGTTAGGGGCTCGATGTAGGTACGGTCAGCCGTTTCCGGGTCAGTCATGATACTAGCTGGATTAGAGTTTACCAGTACCACTTCATAGCCTTCTTCCCGGAGTGCTTTACAAGCCTGAGTCCCGGAATAGTCAAATTCACAGGCTTGTCCAATCACAATCGGACCAGAACCAAGGAGCAAGATTTTGTGAATATCATCGCGGCGGGGCATAGTGGTTGCTCTGTGGTGACATAAACGTTATTAGATCCTGACTATTATATGCTTGCTTGCCAAATTATTCCCTAGTTATTTATCCAGCTTTTACAAAGCACCCAGCTTTTACCCAACAAACCTGATTTGTTTACCGTTGAGCGTTGACCGTTGACAGTCAACGGTTAAGTTAACCATTTCCAGTAAAGCTGTCAAACTAGAGGTAGCGATTTTGCCTGTGAGTGCTATGACCCTTGCCAACTTAAACGGGCAAGGGGTCTCCCGTTATAATCTCCGATTTAACGGGTTAGAAGTTACCGTAAGACAGGCTCGCCTTATTTCATATAACTTAAACTTATGACTCACAGACTGTCGCGCCTATCGCTCAACGTAATCAGGTTTCGTCTCCGGTGAATTGCCCGACAGCGTCTTGAAGTTCTCAACAGATTGGCCTCTGGCCACGCTTTCGGCAGAGCCGACGCTGCGCGAACGCGATGAAGCGTTCGCGAAGCGTGGCCAAAGGCCTCAGCTTCCGCTAAAAGCGATTGGCCTCTGGCCACGCTTTCGGCAGAGCCGACGCTGCGCGAACGCGATCGTAAGTGGTACAATAGCACAGTGATATTAACCTACTGCTACAGAATCAAGCCTAGTGACGAACAGATAGCCACGATGGATAGATGGCTAGAACTGTTGCGCCGTCACTGGAACTATGCTCTAGGGCAAAGGCTTGATTGGCTCAACAGGACTCGTTCACCAGTTGATAGATGTAGCTTACTTTATGAGCCGATTGGTGAAATTCCTCACCCGGTCAACTACTACACCCAGCAATCTGCTCTCAAGGAAACTAAGCGGTTGTTCCCTGAGTACAAACAAATTTACGCAGAGACGCAACAGGTTAACCTACAGCGGCTTAACAAAGCCTGGGAGAAATGGCGAAAACCAGACGCCAGTGGTAAGCGTGGTGGAAGACCTCGCTTCAAAAAGCCCGGAGATCTCCGGTCATTTGTATTCCCCAGGGTTAACAATACCAAAGCGGGAGCGCACCTAGTTGACGGTGTTTTAAAACTAAGTCGAATTGGGTCAATACCTGTGGTAATGCATCGGCCATTACCTGTTAGCGAAGCTTGCCCGAAGGGCGTGGGTTTTGTACTCAAGCAATGCACTATCGTCAAAAAAGCTGATGGTTGGTATTGTTGTATTTCGATGAAAGATGATACCGTACCTGAACTGCTACCTGTAGATTCAGTCAATTCTGCCGTTGGTATTGATGTTGGCCTGGAGAAATTCTTGACGACATCTGACGGCGAAGCAGTGCCTATCCCGCAGTTTTACAGAAAAGCTCAGGACAAACTTGCTCAAGCTCAAAAAGTAATGTCGCGCCGTATCAAGGGTTCTAAAAACTGGAAAAAAGCTAAACATAAAGTAGCTTTGATGCACCTTCATTTAAGCCGTTGCCGAAAAGAATTTCATTATCAGGTTGCTCATTGGCTGTGCAGTAAGTATGACTTAATTGCTCACGAAAATTTAAATATCAAAGGACTCGCTAGAACTAATTTAGCAAAATCAATACATGATGCGGCCTGGGGAGCATTCTTGGAAATATTGCAAGCAGTGGCGGTTAAACGCGGTTTGTTAGTTCAGGAAGTTAACCCACGTGGCACAAGTATCGAGTGTTTTAGTTGTGGTTCTAGGGTCGAAAAAACTTTAAGTGAGCGCATTCATTATTGTTCTAGTTGTAAAGTTAAAATTGACCGCGACTGGAACAGTGGTATCAACATTTTAAATCGTGGACTATTGGCGGTTGGACTGCCGCTTAATGGCTGTGGTAAATCGGTACAGGATATCGTTCGCGTAGCGGAGGCATCCGCCGAGGAGCAGCAAGTCTCATTCGTGAGGTTGAGAAGCCCACATCATAATCTTTGATTTGATGTGGGAGTAGTCACGAATTCAGAAGCCACTGTGGAAGTCAATGTAATGGCTGAGTCAGAAAGTATTATCATTCCACCATGTGATTTATGGAGTGATGAACCCCCCTTGGAAAGCGATCGCCATCGAGATCAAATTGAGCTGTTACTCGCTTGCCTCAAGTGGTGGTGGCGAGAACGAAGCGACTTCTATGCTACAGGGAATCTCACTATCTATTTCAGTCCTGAGCATATTACCACCAGAGACTTTAGAGGACCCGACTTTTTTGTGGTACTCGGTACGGAAAATCGACCCCGCAAAAGTTGGGTAGTATGGGCAGAACAAGGAAAATATCCCAATGTGATAATTGAACTGCTCTCTAACAGTACAGCTAAAGTTGACAAGGGATTAAAGAAAATCCTCTACCAAGATACTTTCAGAACACCAGAATATTTCTGGTTTCACCCCGATACCCTGGATTTCCAGGGATTTCGCCTGATGGGAGGCCAGTATCAACCCCTCGACCCTAATACTCAGGGGTGGCTGTGGAGTCAGCAGTTGGAATTATTTTTAGGTGTACATAATTCCCAGCTACGGTTTTTCAGTGAAGATCAGCAATTGGTACCAACACCAGACGAGAGAGCTCAAGCTGCTCAACAACAAGCTCAAGCTGCTCAACAACAAGCTCAAGCTGAACGGCAACAAAGAGAATTGGCAGAAAAGCGTGTAGAGGAATTGCTAGCTAGACTCAAAGAGTTAGGTGATGATTCAGATGCATGATTCTCGCCATTGTTCTAACGGGCATTTATCAAGTAATTCTAAAACTATGTAAATCCATGATCAGCTGATCGAGTAATGAGGAGGTTAATTGCTAATTGTCAATTTATAGGACTTGTGGCCATGAGTGTAACAGAAATAAATTGTAAGGGCGCAAGGCTTGCGCCCACAAAGTGATAGTTTTTTATAGTTTTTATTCAAAAATTATTAAGGATCTACCCAGCGACCATCAGCTTTAATTAAATTAATCAATTCCTCTACTCCTTGATCTTCAGGTACCTTTTTAATTTCCTCCTTACCGCGATACAGAGAAATATAGCCTGCTTGCTTACCCACATAACCATAGTCAGCATCAGCCATTTCCCCAGGGCCATTAACAATACACCCCATCACAGCAATATCTAAGCCAGCGAGATGTTTAGTAGCTTCCCGCACCTTATGCAGTACCTCCTCTAAATTAAATAAAGTACGACCACAGGACGGACAAGCCACATACTCCACCATAGTTTTCCGCAATCCCAGAGCTTGCAGAATACTGTAGCCAACAGGAATCTCTTTTTCTGGGGCTTCCGTAAGAGAGACACGAATCGTATCACCAATCCCCTCAGCTAGCAGAGTAGCAATACCAGCCGTAGACTTAATCCGTCCATATTCCCCATCCCCGGCTTCAGTAACACCTAAATGCAACGGGTAATCCATCCCCAACTGATTCATCCGCCTTACCATTAAGCGATAGGCGGCTAGCATCACAGGTACCCGTGAAGCCTTGAGGGAGATCACCAAATTGCGGAAATCTAAGGATTCACAGATACGAATAAATTCCAGAGCAGATTCCACCATCCCTTCTGGGGTATCACCGTAGGTAAACAGCATCCGTTCCGCTAGGGAACCGTGATTGACTCCGATGCGCATAGCTTTACCTTGGTCACGGAGGGAAATGACCAGGGGTTCTAGGGTTTCCCGAATTTTTTCCCCAATTTCCTCAAATTCAGCTTCAGTGTATTCACTGCGATTGGCTTTGGGCTTTTCAAAGACATACAATCCTGGATTAATCCGTACCTTATCCACATGCTTGGCAACTTCCAGAGCAATTTTCATGCCATTGTGATGGACATCAGCTACTAGAGGCACCGCTTGATAGGTCGCTGCTAGTTTCTCTTTGATTTGGGCTAGAGCCTTAGCATGTGCCATACTCGGTACAGTGACACGGACAATCTCGCAACCAATCTCGTGCAAGCGGCGAATAGCAGCAACGGAACCATTGATATCTAAGGTATCTTCATTAATCATCGATTGCACCACCACCGGGTATCCCCCGCCAATAGTGACATTAGCCACTCTGACAGGGCGGGTTTGACGGCGGTGGATAGTAGTATCGAAAGCTGGTAGTGTACTAGCCCTTTGAGGTGTACTTAGAGTTTGCATAACCTGTTAGTTGCTTGGCGTAGCGAAAATAGTAGGTTTTTGTATTTATTCTCTTAGGTTCCCATAGAATCAGGCGCTTTTGGCTTAGGGGTGAGAGTTTCCTACTCAGGAAAGTCGGGAATCACCCATTTAGGGGGTTGAGATAGTTTCTTGAGCCGTGCTTCCTCTGCCAACTCCAACATTTTGTCCAATGAAGTACCGTTAATGAACTGGGATGCCTCAGCAACGTATTGTTGATTGGGGCATTTGTCACCTAAGATACAACCGTTGATGCAGTCTTGGGCACAATTTACATTAACTTCCACAGTACTCTCCTTATGGTTATAGCTAGTAATGACCACCCGGGCAAATTACATTCCTCATTGGCTAAAGTCATTGCTCTCAATTTTACGTTTTTTAGGAGTCGCTTGTTGGTCTCAACTTGCTGTTCAAATTCAAATCTCTATATAATATTAATAAAGTAATTTGTATCTATGGTAGAGAGCATCTCAAATAACAACAATAATCACCCCAATAATACCACCGAACATGAGGATATTAATCATGATGTTTTACTGAAGATGAACTCCCGAAACCGTAAAGAATTCAGCGTTATAAAGAAGTCATATATCAGTTTTTTTAAAAGGGGGTAAAGGTAAATTATCCATAAACCGTTTTGTTGGAATTTAAGCAAATTTTATTTTGTAAAATGACGGCCAACCTAGAGGTAAATAAAGCGTTATTGGAAATTATTTTACACAACGATTATCAAGTCTTTGCCAATACATTTACGGCGGTTTGCATAACTAAGTACCTGGACAAAAATAAACCTCACTTCTTGATGCAATAGCGAGTGGGGGAAACCCCCTGTTCCCTTGCTGCCTCGCTGTATTAACTTATGTAAAGTTGCCAAAAGCCCCTCTGCTCCCAGCTCCCAGCTCCGAACGCGCCCCGCGTGGCCCACGGCCTCAGTCCCTGCTCCCTATTTCAACAGTTAATTTTACTTTTGTCCGACTACTTACCAACCTAAGCGGTGCTGATTTACGTCGTACTAATTTACAGCAAGCAATCTCAGCAATGCCAGTTTGAACGAGAGTAATCTGCTTCATGCTGACTTACAAAATGCTGATTTGAGCGATGCTAATCTCAGTGGTGCTAGTCTGCAAAATGCCAAACTAAGTGAGGAAGACTAACCTTAGCTATGCTCAATTAAGTCATGCTCAGTTGAGTTATGGAGACCTCAGTGGTAGTGAACTCAGTTATGCTCAACTGCGTCACGTCGATCTGACTAATGCTGACTTGAGTTAGACAAATTTGATGGGTACTAACCTATTTGATAGCAATCTTCAGAAAGTCAATGTCCAAGGTGCTCAATTTTGGTACAATACGGTTTTGCCCGATAAAATTCAACCTGAGCTAGAACAGCGAGGAGCTATATTTATTGTTAATGGTTAATTGTTAATTTTTAATGGTTAATTTACGAACAACTAAGAATGATTAAGTTTTCTAAGCATTCAGCTATCATTATTAAGCAGTCAGCTGAATACTTAGGAATTTTAAGTATTCAATCGGACACAATGCTACAGTGAAAGTGTCTGATATTAATTAACCTGCTTTTGCTTTTTTGCTGCCATGAGTAATTCTGCTTCCGTAAACACCAGTAACTTTTGGGACTTTGATTTTACAGCCCCTCAACCGACACAGGATACGGATTTGCTTAGGCAGCTGAATTTCGTTCCAGGGTTAAAAGACATTCTCATGCTGCGTCAGGTTCATGCTCTAGAACACGCTACTGTCTGGGTTCTAAGTGAACGCTATGGTGCTAGTGGTGCTGGTGCAACCCCAACCACTCCTCCATCAGATAATAATGCTATAGGAGGACTATCAACTGACCAAGGATTTTATCTCTATGGTCAGGTAAATTTGGCTGACTTGAGACGAGCAGTACCCACTGCCCTAGAGCGACTGACTCGGGGAGAATGGGATATGGCTATCCACCCCCGGTGCGGCACGAATCTCTCAGTAGCAGTGTTTTTAGGTGCTGGACTAGGGTTGGCTGTTCATCTGTTACTGCCGCGAGGACCGATTGAACAACTGTTGGGTCTTGGCTTTGCAGCGGTGGCTGCTACTCAACTAACACCTGATTTGGGCAACTTAGCACAACGGTACTTAACTACTGCCATTCCTTTTAACCTGGCGATTGTAGACATTAGGGAAACATCTGATATCTGGGGACGTCCAGCCCATTTTGTCCAGATGCGATGGATTGACTAAGCTTGAATTGTTATTTGTCCTTGGTTAGATCAGTGCAAGAGAACCGACCCACTTATACCAATTCTTAAAAGTAGGACTAAGCATGCAGATGGTGAGATGGGGAGATGGGGAGATGGGGAGATGGGGAGATGAGGAGATTTTGATTAATGGTGATTATCCGGAAATAACATAAGATGCAAGCTTTAGATGCAAGCTTGGCCACGAAAAAAAATCCCACATTCAGACGTTATATATCTTACATATAACGTCTGAACTTTGTTTATTTATCCTGGCTACGAGAACATTAACTGTTTCACCGAAAGCGAAGCTTTTCAAGTAGTGCGTAAGCTGACTGCTGATAGCACCTCAAGTAGCGTGCGCGTAGCGCATAAGCTTACGGTTAGTTAAACTCTAGCGCCACAGTTTGGAAAAGACTGAGCTCAGTTTTTGAGTGAATCCCAAGCTCTGGGATTCACTAGCTTCTTCAACCCCCGGTTCATCCTCTGGTGAATTGCCAGGGGAAATATAGCCGGCAGGAACCACCAGCAACGTAATCCCGTGTCGGCCCAGCACAGTCACTTGGTCATCAGGCACAAGGGTAACTTGGGAATCATGATCACATAACCGGGCGGGCCAGTATGTGGCTTTAAATTTGACTCGCCCAGGCTTGGTAGGGGTAATGGTACTTTCTACCTTGCCAAGGCCTGGTTGTGGAAATAGGATGGAATCAGGAGCCTGTACTTTAATCATTTGTGTGTTCACCTCGTTTGACTGATTATGTTATTCTGTTCAGCCTGCTTGGTACAAAACGTTTTAACCAGGGAAAATCTGGCAACGTAGGCTGAATGTGAAATTTTTTTGCCTTAAGTGGCGATTAACCCGTGCCATAGATCGGTTTTCAGTCAAGAGAGCATCGGTATTATCCAGTGTTCTAGGTATTTTTAGCGTCAACAGAGAATTCCGATCTTCCTGAAAATTAGCCTTAAATTCGGCAACGGAAACGTTTATTGGTTACAGATTAGATACACTTCCCAGCATCCAAGGAATGACACAAGGAACCATTCTTCCTCAGGAGAGTAAACACTTCAGGATTAGAGAAGTTAGAGAATTATAAATTTGTTAAAATCCACATCCTTTAAAAGTTTGGTAAGTGCACTACTGTATCCAGGTACTGTCCTTAAAACCCTGGAGTAGGACAAATGCGTTCACTGATACACCCTGAAACGATTGAATAACGCTTTCAACCTAAACATGACCTAGAGTGATTATTTAAGGCTTAACCTAGATACAAGACCGCAGACGCAACTGACAAGCTGTAGATACATTGGAGAATCAGTAGATGTATTATGTATTCTTATTCTACATGTGTAGCGAAGAATCTGCCACCCTAGGGTAAAAGATTTTCATAATACAACAGACAATTGCTACGATAGGCAACTTCCTCCAGGAATAATACCAGATTTTCTTGAAAATTGTCACTTATCTGTTGGAGGCGGGAAACAATCTGAAAAATTTCCAATCTCCAAGTGTACTATAAGTTTACATCTTTGACAGGAAATTGGTATAACAATACACAATTGATCATTTTCCCCTGACATCAAAACTATTAAATTATGCAAACTGTTAGTTTAATTCGTGCTGATTCCTATAATAGACAACTCTTACGAGCTTCCTTGGAAAGGCTGCTAGAACCTTTGGGAGGGATGAGTGCTTTTGTTAAGAAAGGTAATTCGGTTCTGCTGAAACCTAATTTACTTACTGCTGGTCGTCCTGGTAAAGAATGTATCACTCGCCCTGAAATTGTTTACTGCGTGGCTCAACTAGTCAAAGAAGCTGGGGGTAAACCCTTTTTCGGAGATAGCCCAGCCTTTGGGAGTGCTAGGGGTGTGGCTAAGGCGAACGGCTATCTGCCAATGATGGCAGAACTTGATATCCCTATTGTTGAATTCCACGGCAAGGGTTATGAAACTGCTAGCGAAACCTTTAATCATCTGCGTTTGTCTAAAGAGGCCATGAATGCGGATGTGGTGATTAACCTACCGAAGGTAAAATCCCACATGCAGTTGACCCTGACCATGGGGGTTAAAAATTTATTCGGCTGTGTTCCCGGAAAAATGAAAGCCTGGTGGCATATGGAAGCGGGTAAGGATGAGACGCGCTTTGGGGAAATGCTGGTGGAAACAGCACGGGCGATTAATCCGCAGTTGACTATCATTGATGGCATTATTGGTCAGGAAGGGAATGGTCCGATTGGTGGTGAACCGAGACATTTGGGGATCTTGGGAGCATCAGAGGATGTCTTTGCTCTCGACCGATCAATAGTGGAAATTCTCAATGTTGAGCCAGCTCTGGTTCCTACCCTAGCAGCTCAAAAACGGCTAGGGTTGTTGCCAGACTTAGCAGAGATTGACTTTCCTTACCATCGACCTGTAGAAATCCAAGTGAGGGATTGGAAACTACCTGATACTATGACACCGATTGATTTTGGTATGCCTCGAGTAATTAGGTCTACCTTTAAGCATTTATATATTCGGCTTATCAAAGAGCCCATTAATGCTTATGGTAAAAGCTAGACAGTCATAGGTATTTGGTAAAATTTGCTACAACACTATCCTAGATTAACCAAGTAACCTAGAGTTACCCTCCGATTGCTTAACCATCCCGCCCTATTGCTAGCGGCGGTTTTTTATTGATTAGTAATCAGTCATTGGTGAATACCAGAAAACTTGTTACTGACCACAAAGCACTGATCACTAATTACTAATTACTAAGCTGGTGATTGGTGAATACCAGAAAACTTGTTACTGGCCACAAAGCACTAATCACTAATTACTAATCACTAATTACTAATCACTAAGCTGGTGATTGGTGAATACCAGAAAACTTGTTACTGGCCACAAAGCACTAATCACTAATCACTAATCACTAAGTAGTCATTGGTAACTACCACAACACATAGTCCAACTTTGTATAATTAAGTACTGTCTAGCTGGACTATTGGTCAAGTCCAGCAAACAGTGATAGACTTTCTGCTTACTTATAAGAGACCGAAGGTGGCATTTAAAAAGTCAAACAGCCTGATGCGTCTAGGTTTGAGGAAGTTGCGATTAGCCCGAAGGGCGTTGGCTAGCGAACGCAGCCATGTATACTTTGACCACTCAGCTATCAGCCATCAACAGTTACCCTCGGACGTTATGGCCACTTGGGAAGATCCAGTAGGGGATTTCCGCTTTGGTTACAATAATGACTATCTCTCGTTTATCTAAATTGGTGAGGACTCTGGCTACCTCACCTTTAATTGTGAATACATCAGTACTTTCCCCTGGATGCAAAGTTATCAAAAGGTGTTAGGCAAATATCTGCCTTTTGAGCAGGTATTTGCAGCATTGAAGACAGCAGCAAAGAAGGGGATGAATGCTTTCTCGTTGCCGGATACTGACCCAATCAAAGCTAAACTTCGGCTTCTTTGTAAAGAAGCACTGACTGACCAGGGCATGGGGGTGATTTCTATAGGTATCTAGGAGAGTTTCCGTCCGCCAAAACCAGAGCCTCCAAAATATGATCCCATTTGCTTGGAAGCAGCACCCATTAACATAGAAGTGTCAAAACTTGGTAAACTGAAACCTTTGGACAGCCATGTCAGAGCTTACACTCTCTAAAACTATAGTGTCAATGCCAGTGGCAGCACCACCTACTCAGGCTGAGCTCCCTTGTGATGATGATATACCAATGGAAACCGCACGGCACAAAGCCCAAATGGATCTGCTCATTTATACCCTATCGCCTTGGCTAGATAATAGGTCGGATGGCTATGTCGGTGGTAATATGTTTGTTTACTACAGCGTTGCCCAACTCAAAAATAAGGACTATAAAGGACCAGATTTCTTTGTTGCTCTAGATGTACCCAAGGGAGAGCGTCGAAGCTGGGTGATTTGGGAGGAGGAAAAGGCTCCTGACGTGATTATCGAACTTTTGTCGGCAAGCACTGCTGAGCGTGACAAAAACGAGAAAAAACAGATTTATCAAAATCAGATGCGTGTGCCAGAGTATTTCTGGTTTGATCCGTTTAATCCAGATGATTGGGCTGGATTTCATCTCCAAAATAGAGTTTACCAACCGATAGAACCTAATGAGCAAAACCAACTGGTATCTCAGGCATTAGGTTTGAGCTTGGTGCGTTGGCATGGTGAGTATAACGGCATCGAAGCAACTTGGTTACGCTGGGCAAATTTGGATGGGGAGTTACTGCCCACTTCTGAGGAAAAAGCTGAGCAAGAACAACAAAGAGCCGATCAAGAACAACAAAGAGCCGATCAAGAACAACAAAGAGCTGAACAAGAACGGCAAAGAGCCGATCAAGAACAACAAAGAGCCGATCAAGAACAACAAAAAGCCGAGCAAGAACGACAAAGAGCTGATCAAGAACAACAAAGAGCTGATCAAGCGGAGTCTCAGTTGCAGCAGGTGGCGCAGAACTTGTTAGAGCAAGGGATGACGGTGGAGCAGGTGGCGAATTTAACAGGTCTGTCTGAATCTCAGGTGGCAGAATTTGGTAACTAAAAGGAGGGTTTTTCTGGTTTTCTTTTCCCTTGGTGGGTGGGCGCACGCCCTGCGCCCCTAAGGTGGTACTTTGATTGACCTGAGGGTCCAATTATCTCCTCTTTGTGCGATTGGCCGTAGGCCACGCTACGCGATCGCATGACTTAATTGAGTACAAATGTACCAAATAAGAGAAAATTAAGAGAAAATTAAGAGAAAATCCGATCAGTGTTGGCAATCGAGATATGCGATGCTAAGCATTGAGCCGCGACGGGAACGCATTTACACTCCTGTCTATTGTGTTGGAATCGATAACCAAGATCCAAATTAACGCTGACGGCTGATAGCTGATATCACCTCAAGTAGCGTGCGTGGCACAGGCTTTGGCCTTGGCCTTTGGGCCACGCGGGGCGCGTTTGGCCACGCTGTGCGAACGACGCGCTTGAGGTAGCGCATTAGCTGACGGCTGAATGCTCACCATCGTGAGACAATAGACCATTAGTTAAGCAAATGACTTCAGTGACACCTCAACCTGCCAAACATAAAAAAGCGAGAGCCTTAAAACCAAGTAGCCGACGCCCTGCCAAGGAACTGTGTAGCGAGTGTGGACTTTGTGATACATACTATATCCATTATGTCAAGGAAGCTTGTGCATTCTTAAACCAGCAAATAGCTGACTTGGAAACAAAAGCCCATGGACGTAGCCGCAATCTAGATCATCCAGACGATTGGTACTTTGGTGTTAACCAGAAGATGATCACGGCTAAGAAGATTAACCCCATAGAAGGGGCGCAGTGGACAGGAATTGTCAGTACCATTGCCATGGAAATGCTCAAGCAGGGTAAAGTTGAAGGTGTAGTCTGTGTCCAAAACACTAAAGAAGACCGCTTTCAGCCAATGCCGATCATTGCTCGTACCCCAGAGGAGGTGTTAGCAGCACGGGTGAATAAGCCTACCTTGTCTCCTAACCTCTCTGTGTTAGAGCAAGTGGAACAATCAGGGATGAAGCGATTATTAGTAATTGGTGTTGGCTGCCAAATCCAAGCATTGCGATCAGTGCAAAACGAACTCGGTTTAGAAAAACTCTATGTTTTAGGTACGCCCTGTGTCGATAATGTCAACCGTGAGGGGTTGCAAAAATTTCTAGAAACCACCAGCCGTTCACCAGAAACAGTGGTACATTACGAGTTTATGCAGGATTTCCGGATTCACTTTAAACATGAGGATGGCTCGATTGAGAAAGTACCGTTCTTTGGCTTAAAGACTAATCAACTCAAAGATGTGTTTGCCTCCTCTTGCATGAGTTGTTTTGACTATGTAAACTCCCTAGCGGATTTAGTGGTAGGTTACATGGGAGCTCCCTTTGGTTGGCAGTGGATTCTGGTTCGTAATGACATTGGGCAAGAATTGTTGGATTTGGTGCAAGACCAGTTGGAAACTCAACCAGTCATGTCAAAAGGCGATCGCAAACAGGCAGTGCAACAGAGTATTCCTGCCTATGACAAGGGAGTTACGTTACCGATGTGGGCAGCAAAAATGATGGGAGTGGTGATTGAAAAAATAGGTCCGAAAGGATTGGAGTATGCTCGTTTTTCTATTGACTCCCACTTCACCCGCAACTATTTATATCTAAAGCGCAATCATCCAGAAAAGTTAGAGGCACATGTGCCAGAGTATGCCAAGCGGATTGTAGAACAGTACAAGTTGCCAGACTAAAAACTGAGGGATTGCTCCGGTTCGGTAGAGTAAGCGATCGCGTGCCTTCCAACTCAGCTACGAGAGAAATTCTAGGTAATGGGTAATGGGTAATGGCGATGCTGATCAGCAAGCGATCGCAAAGGCTTGAGCTGAAATAACAACAATAGCAGCACTAACTCAATCCCCAATGATCAATGACCAAGCTGACGGCTAAATGCTTAGGAAAAGTCAGCAATTACTGTTCATTGGACAGGAGATCAGGGAACTGTATAAATGTAGACCTAAAGATTGGTCAGTTTAACCCTGAAGATCTGGCGGTGGGGGTAACTATTTTCTCCATAGGGTTAATCAAAAAAGTCTTGATTGCTGACACAGCTGCTGTTTATGCTACTCCAGTCTTTAATGCTGCTGCTTCAGGAGAATTGCTCACCTTTTATGATGCTTGGAGTGGTGCCTTATTTTACACGTTCCAACTTTACTTCGATTTTTCCGGCTACTCTGAGATGGCTATCGGTGCAGCACGGATGTTTGGTATTAAGCTACCACTGAACTTTAACTCTCCTTACAAAGCAGTAAACATCAGCGACTTTTGGCGTAGGTGGCATATTACCCTTTCTAACTTTCTGCGGGATTATCTCTATATTCCTCTCGGTGGTAATCGTAAAGGCGAATTGCGACGCAATCTCAATTTAATAATTACCATGCTGCTATAGATTTGGCATTAGCTGTAGTCAGATACATAAAGAGACGTCCATAAGTTGTCTTAATGGAGCTACAACTTTTCCACTTGGTATTGATTACATCTTGACTCGTTCTCGTTCCTGGCTCAAACCTGGAGATTTAGTTCTTCTTCCTCTGGAATATGAGCATTATATACATGATGGAAAACCTAGTAATCTCTTTACTGATTATGTGTTGAGTCGGGATCCGGAATATTTACTATCACTGAATTTAATTGATCAAGTTCGTTTTATCAGTGCAATATCCTTGAAGCGTGTGCAACAGGGAATAGTAGCTAAATTTAAAACCCTTCAGTCCAGGAATTCAGCTTATCAGTCTCCAACTATTAATGAGTATGGAGATGAAACAGCTAATCGAAAAGCTGATATGACCCAAAAAGAAATCAAAACTATTGCCAAAATTACTTCAAACAAGAAGATATCTGAATCTATAACTTCAAGTCAGGGAATGAGTAGCATCATCAAATTTATAAATTGGTGCAAAAATCAGAAGATTAAGGTTATAGCAACTTGGCCAAATAGAATCTAATTTGATGTTTATCAAGAACCTAGACAGCAATATTTTTTTCAAAGTATAGAATTTATCAAATTTAGAGAGTTTTTATTCTTGGTAAACCAGAAGATTTTATGTACAGTAAATCTATGTTTTATAATTCGATTTAGCACCTTCATGATTTAGGAAAAAATCAGAGAAATCAAGAGCTTATAAATTTAAGAAAACCCTATTTACAATCAAGTGAAACTAAGCGAAAATGCTCCTGTAGTCTAATATCTGTAGAGTTCAGAATTCAGAATTACGAATTGAGCTGGAATATTCCTGAACTCTGAACTCTGAATTCTGAATTAAGACCCCATTAATGAGTCTTTGGAGTCTCTTGGTGATGCCCCTATTTCTTCAGTCAATTGAGAGAGTTTAGTCGTTTCTGATTTAGGAATAATCACCGACTCTATACTCTCCCCCTCATCCAGTCGTTTAGCCACTTCTAGAATTGTATCTGCGATCACTACCGGAATCCTTACTGCTTTCGTTTGACCCAGATTCCACTTCGGCTTGCGACCACTATTTTCTCGATAACCACCACGGGGCATAACTTTACCTCACCTCTGAATCTGAAATAGTACGTTTTCCTTATATTCTACAATCTTCGGTTACTTCAATAGCTAGAGCTTGTAACACTTAACTAGTTAGTGATTTTTAGACAAAACCTGGTAATTGTAATTTTTTTTGCTATTCCGTACTTTTTATGATCAAATAACCCTATAAATTTCAGCCAATGAGGTGTCCTAACTGGAAACTACCAAAATTTATGAAGTCGCTTTAACTGATATCTTGCACCATTTTTAGTAGCCCTAGGCTAGAAAGAAACTTGAGTCCACTTAGGTAGGTGGACTTGGTTTGTCTAGCCAAAGGCTTTCGCCTAAGAGCCGACATTTCAGACTTGACGAATGGTGTATATATCGATTCCCAATAATTAGCCTAAAATAAACTGGATTTGTTAGCTAGATTAAGGGGATATCATAGTCTGTTATTCTTTCCTGTTCTGTAGCTGATATCCCGATCTCCCCATGACCTGATCTGATCACCTGATCACTTTTGTTGCCAGACTTTTAGCCAATTAGTTAGTGCTTGGGGCATTTCTGGATCTAGGGGTCGTTTCATAGCAGTAACAAAATCTTCATCTGGGTCACCTAATCTTCTGAAGCTGTGATCCAATCCAGGAAAAATATGAGTTGTCACATTCCTATTTCCAGCATCGATAAGTGCTTGCTGCATTTCTTGAGCTTCTTCTGGAGGTGTATTGTGATCCAAGGCACCGTGTAAAATTAGTACTGGGCATTTGACCTTGTCCACAAATAAATAGGGAGGATTGTCAAAATGCTCTTGAGCCGCCGGTAGGTAAGAATTAAAAGACCAATCTTCATCTCCGATGCGAAAGAACTCTTCACCCCTTTTTGCGCTAGCAATAATTTCATCAAACTGTTTGTATGTCCAATAAATTAATGGCATGTTTTTCTTGAAATTTTTGATAGTTGTACTATCTAATTTTTCAAAGGCTTCGGCTTGCCATTTGATTATCCCTTCTAGGTTGTTATAAATGCCACCTTGCCAAACAAAAAAATTAATGTCTGGGTCAGACGCTGCTAAAATTAAAGCAATTACAGCCCCTTCACTTTGACCAAGAACTCCGATTCTACTGCTGTCAA
Source organism: Moorena sp. SIO3I8 (assembly GCF_010692325.1). Taxonomy (GTDB): domain Bacteria; phylum Cyanobacteriota; class Cyanobacteriia; order Cyanobacteriales; family Coleofasciculaceae; genus Moorena. The sequence continues at coordinate 68,813 of NZ_JAAHHW010000011.1, forward strand.
TCTCAGGAATACTCCGCATCCATTCCAATGCCATCCGAGCATCATCTACCAAGTCAAATAGTCGAGTAGTATTAAAATTTCCTTCGCTTTGACCACATCCTCGCTTATCGTATCTAAATGTGGCTATCCCGATTTCCTCCAGAATTCTAGCTTCATCCCGGAACAGGTTTCGCTCTGGTAATGGTTTAGGAAACCAATCGGTTTTTGAATTATCTATATTTCCTTCTCTTGTCTGAGGAAAAGACCCTCCAATGAATAGGCAAGCGGAGGGCTTTTCCACACCTTCTGGTAGGGTAAGTGTTCCATAAATCTTTGCACCCTTGGATTCAAAGAATTCTTGTCTTTCCATTTTTAAAAAATCCTGATCATTCTAATTATCATTATTGGTAGCAGGAATAAATTAAATTGGTATTAGTCATTTACCGCTCTAATGGGAACTTGAACTTCACTGCGCTTTAGGGGTTCCGGAACAAAGGGAGAATCATAGAAAAAGCGACGGGGTTTACCAACGACGGTATACTCCGAGTGTTGGGCTAACCATTCCTTCAACTGCTCAATACTTTGTTGGTAGCTGATATAACTATAGCTACCTTTCATCCCAAGGCTGACTACTGTCATCGGTGGTATGTCTTCTACCTGAATATTCTTTTCAATCTGCTCAGGAGTGATATTACGGCGGTGGTATAGAAATGATACATAGGCAACACCAAGCTGAGCAAGGGAATCTCCCTGACTACTTTCCAGGGTACTGATCGGATAACGAGTTTCGACCGGAGCAGTCATGGAAATATCGTTAGAGCTAATATGACGGTACAGGGAGCCAAAAGCACGATTAGCTGCCTCAGACAGCTCCCCAGAGTAGGGTACTGTGGCAGCGCGATAGGCAGGGTAGTGTTTGATTTCGATTTTGCCAGCTGGGGTAGGAGGTGGAAACCCTTCTGGTAGGGGAGCAGAGGCAGCACTGAACACTCTCCATCCCAGTAAGACAATTGCCAGTAAGCCTACAGGCAAGAGAAATTTGGATAGCTTCATCAGGGAGCAAAATTAACTAACAGTGGAAGACTACGCCTTGTTTAGCAAGTTCAAGATCATTATAGTTATAAGAAGAAGGAAAAATTACGAATAACAAAAAGCGACTTGAGCATAAACCAACTAACTAACCGGACTTGATCAGCATTTCCAAATAGATAAGGAAACCAAATCCTGATTTCGGATAACACCAAAAAATCATCGGGTTGTCTTGATGCAGTCGCTTTTTTGATCAATACTAGTTTCACATCTCCTTTTAAAAGCCTATAACTAATGAATTACTGGTTGATGAAGTCGGAACCACAAGTCTATAGCATCACTGATCTGGAAAAAGAAGGTAAAACAATTTGGGATGGGGTTCGTAATTACCAAGCTCGAAACTTTCTGCGTGAAATGAAGGAGGTAGACTTGGCTTTTTTCTACCATTCCAATACTAAACCCCCTGGAATTGTGGGCTTAATGGAAATTATTAAAAGTGAAGTAGTTGACCCGACTCAATTTGACCAAACTAGCCGTTACTACGACCCCAAATCAAGTGTTGAATCTCCGCGCTGGCATACTGTGGTAGTGCAATTTGTCGAGGTTTTTACCGATTTGCTAGAGCTTTCAACCCTTAAACAGGAGTTTAGCGACCAAGAGCTATGGGTTACTAGACGTGGAAATCGACTCTCGGTGATGCCAGTTTCTCAGACAGTAGCTCAGAAAATTCTAGGCATCACTCAAGCCAAAAATCCAAGTCAAAGGTAATATTTCAGGCCGATTAATGAATGATAAACTTGTCACGAGCAGTAAAATGGCGAAGACGCCTAAGACTTTGGGGGTTATTAACCCTAGCACTTTTTTTGTGTGGCTGGCTGCTAATTAATACTCTGAGATTGCAGGCAGCAGCATCAGCACCTGTGGATACGTTCTTTGTCCTAGGGGGGAGTATTCGTCGAGAAATCCATGTTGCTGAATTAGTCAAACAGCACCCAGACAAGCGAATTCTGATTTCTCATGGATCCCCAGACCCCTGCATTTGGCTAATTTTTCAGCGGGAGATGGCATCTTCGGAACAGGTTTGGTTAGAAAAGTGTGCTAATTCTACCTTTGGTAACTTTTTCTTTAGCTTCTAGCAAAAGAAGCCCCACAACGAACATTCGCAGCATGAGTGTGGGATGAATTTTGCACAAGATATTTATGTAATAGGGAACAATTACGATTGAAGATCGTCTATAATAAAAGAAGTAGGGAAGACAAATTAAGAGCTAACCGCCACCTACTTACTAAAAATAGAACTTATTTATTGTTCCGGCGCGGAGGGGCATCCAGTGTCGTTAATAAAGCTTACCGAATATCCGTTCCCGTTAGGTGGAGTTGGTAAGAAGCCCACACTGTAATCTTTGATAAGCGTGTGGGAGTATGTCACTATCCCAATTTTCCGGCGTTGGGGTGTTCGTAGGGTTAAGTTAATTACCTCTTGCACCCATCTACCACGGGCTCAGTGGATGGCGCAAATTCTACTGGGAGCTCATGGGATTTGGGTAGACACAGATTTGGTGCCAGAGAAAGGTATTCCTGGTAATTCAGAATCCCCTCTCAAAACTGGGATAGACATTGCTCGCAGCTTGGTTTGGGCGCTGCTGTCTCAAGTCATTCAACCCCGATGCTCTGATCTAATCCAGCTCACGGATGTAGACATGAAGGCTTGGGGTGAGTCGGGTTTCAAGTGTGAGCGTCAGGGCGGAATTTCCTCAGGTGCGACCCGTGGCGAATTTATAGCAGAAGTCAGAAGTCAGAAGTCAGAAGTCAGAAGTCAAACTCTTGCGCTTACTTAGGTTTGAGACTTTTGTCATGTCCGCGCCTGCCCTGGCGACTGCTATAATTCTTAATGGGTCAAGCGCACCTAGGGAGATTTGATCTCTACTGTCATTGGTGCAAACCAAAAGCAACAATCCCCGTCTCTGAGCGAGCGGAGATTGTCAATTAACCCAAAGGTTCAACTGAGCCATTATTTGACTATGCGCTTCCAGGGAGCAAAGCCATTTTCAACACCCTTCAGACTAGCAGCTAAGCTGGGGTAATGTCGGAGCACAACACTTATGAAAGTGTTCTTTTCAATCCAGTCCAAACCGAATTGAGTATAGATTTCGGCAGTGTAATCCTTGGTAAAGAAGCGATCGCTTTTCAGTCGTCGGGATGCCATCAGAATGAATATCCGAAAGGCGGTATCGCTGAAACCAAATCCCTTGGGAGGATTTTCGGCAAACATACCTATCATTAGGTCTACACTATCGATATCATTGTTGTAAACCTCCCGCAATTCTTTCGCCCATTCTGGCTTCTCAGTGATTTCCTCGAAGGATTTAACTCGATCGCGACCAATTAGTTCCCGGAACTGGTTGTAGCGGGGAACCCCTCGCTCCCGGTCTCGCAGGATATCTACAGCAGCTAAGTCAAATACTTCACCGTTGTCCCTCACTAGCTGCTGCAATTTCTTTGGATAATTGTAAAGGGTGACAGCACCTGGGTGGCTGATTCCGAAGGTGTAGAATAAATCAGCTATATCTACCTGTTCTAGAATGGCACGTGAGCGCTTGCCAGACACTTCAAAAAAGTCTTTCGTCAGCAGCTCTTTACCGTCTTTAACTGAGTAAAACGGGAATTCATCGGGGATGAGGGGATGCATCCGATACACAGAAACGAATTCTTCGGTGAGGTAGTAGGGAGCACTGTGGTGGTCAATAGATGATCCGATAATGCCGCTGACTACTTCACTGTCCCCAATACGCCCAAAGCGATTTTTGAATTCCTCACCCAATATACCCCACCAATTCGTTCTCATGGCAACTTGCAAAGCGGGATGTGCCAGGATGCCCGGAGTCCATTCCACAGTATGAATTTTAGCTAGCAAGGCAGCATTAATCAGTCGAGCGTGGTCGAACAGGTCATCATCTGTCCAGTCAGGGTATTGTTTTTTCAGATGATCACAGATAGTGTTGTGCTCTTTGACGAACAGGATATGCAACATGCTTAGTCCTATCCACCAGTTATCGTCAAAGCCCACAATATCGATTCCGTTCTCTGGGTTGACAGGTAACAAACCGTCATCACCAATGATCATCTTACCATCGACATGGCTACGCACCTTATCAATAGTTTCCTGATTACTGCCATAGATTTGGGAAGCATCCCACCAGTGAGTTTCTTGGTTGATAAAGGTTGGGGGATTTTTGGTATCGTCTTCAGAACGAGTAGGGTCTTTTGGAGTTTTTTCGATTTCCAGAGGTCTATGCTCTTCGGGCCAGGGGTCATCCTGTTCCAGAGGAATCTCGATTTTCTCTTCGGAATCATTAAAGGTATGAGAAAACCAATCGTGAGTCTGGAATTGAATCCAAGCTGCAGCTGTTAGGTTTAAGGTCGAAGCTGGGACAAATTCATCCCGGGTCAATAACTTCCGACTGATCGTACGGGGGTTGGGATTGAGTAAATTCTTTTCGTCGGGGTATGCGTATTTCAGGGCTACATTGCGTCCAAAGCGGGTGCCAGCCATCCCCATTTTGGGATCATTGGGGTCATTAAATGAACCATCCGCTGTACGAATTTTAAGATGGCGACCATCAGGACTAGGAGTCGGTTCAGGGGGCTCCCCTTTTGTGGGTAATTGGGAGGTATCGTGCAGGTTTTCTTCCCGCATATTCTCGCGGAATTTATTTAATTTGAACAGGGCTAGAGGAGTAGGAAACTTATGCCAAGGTTTCTTTGTCATTGTGCTAATTCCTTTAGTTTTTATTACCGAGGTATTTAGTGTTTTAGGTTGGGAGTGTCAGGAATTCCGGTCAGAGCTTACTGCTCACTCCTAAGCTTAGGTGAATAGGACTGAGCATGATCTTAATTAATCCTTAATTCACCGTTGTCTAGCTCTTTCTATTTCTTAGTTTTTTATGTTGATCATAACTCATTAATTTATAAATTAAAGAGGATTGACTAATAAATCTAGTGTTGTATAATTTACAGGGATTGACAGTACCCATCTCGGGTACTCTTTGCTGATCACTCAACTGTCAATTAATTTCACAAGCCGTCAAGGGTTAACAAATTGGATATCCTTTTCTGGGAAGTAGGCTGGTAGAGGGTCTCGGGAGAGTACATTGGTTTTGGATGTCAGCTGCTGCTGGTCTAGGAGAATTGCGATCGCACTCTTACAAACAAACAGGATCAAATCCCTTCCGGGGCAAGTACGAGATCCTCTGAGAAACAAATTGGAGTAAGTCGAATTGTCCTGATCGCTCGGATCTAGCCACCGTTGAGGTACAAACGAATCGGTGGATGGGTCTAAAGACCGTTCCCGTTGCATGATTGGGAAAAAGTGTAGAATTTCCATGTCTGGCGGAATACGGGTGTTATTATAAGCGTCGCCAGCTGTTGTAATGTGAAAGGTTCTGGTCACTGGAGGGAACAAACGACCAGTTTCCAACAAACAAGCTTCTAAATAGCTGAGTTTAGCAATGGTTGAGGCTTTCTCTAACGAACCCGCTTCCTTGATTTCCTGTCGCACCCGTTCGAGCACTTCTGGTCTAGAGGTAATCAGAGTAAGGGTTCTCGCCAGCAAGTCAGTTCCTGAACCAGTAAAAGTAAACATCCAGTGGGGGATTTGTTGCAGGAGTTCCTCTTCAGTAGTGTAGGGCTTTATGCCATGAGCCATAGACAACAGGCATGGCTTTTCAGACGCTTCGCTGCCTTCCCAAAGCTGCTCAAGAGTTTCATAAAATTTTTCTAAACGCTTAGTTTCAAACCTTCCCAATAGAATCCGCTTGATCGGATTTCCCACCATTGAGAATAACACCTGTATATCCTTGATCAACCGCTCAGGAGCAACATTTTCTCCAAACACGATGCCAAGCATTGCCTGACCCATACATTCCCGGATATCCTCAATGTTGGACACTGGGTTTGAAAAAGCATGATTTACCTGTTCGAGGAAAGCCTGTTGGTACTGGTGCTGGCAACCTGTGCCAAGCACTCCCTCGTTATAAGGTCTCAGGCGCTGCCACTGTTGATCATGGCTGATAGTGAGGGCGTTGGGGGCAAGGAAAGACATACCATCCTTCTTGAGATTCCCTTCGATATAGCCTTGGCTGTCTGGTGGGTCTTGTAAAATCCGGTCTGATAAGTCACGCCCAGATACTAGCAAGACTTTCTTGAGAAGAAAGTTTAGAATGACATTTTTACTACCATAGCGTTTGATTACATCCTGAATCCAACCCCCTAATACTTTTTCAAGGTCGAAACCACGGGGGTTACGGATAAAGCCACTGGCTAGATTACCCAGAAGCCGTAACAAGTCGAGTACATTGGTAGAAGGGTAGGTGTTCATTATTCATTGCTCATTGTTTTGTTGACAAATCTTTCTTGAGGCTTTCTTTGAAACTTATCCATTGCTTCTATTTTCATGAAGGCTATCAGCTTAAGCCAGAATTTATAAATCCACTGCCTAATCAGAACTAGTGGCTCCTTTCTTGCATGTTTCTTACCACTTGGGTTACTAGATTTCGGGGCATAAATCTTATACTCAGGGCAAGCAACTGGTTTTTGAGACCAGGGACAACACCGGAATAACCCTGACAAATGTCCCAAATTTTTCCCTAAAATCCTCGGCCAGTTGAGATAGTTTCGACTCACTTCTGGCAACTAGTACTAACTTGTAGCCATCGCGAGCAAATAACTTAGTAAATTCATAACCAATGCCACTGGATGCACCAGTAATCAGAGCGGTTTTGGGACGATCCTTTACCTGATTTTTTAGATTCATTTGAGGTGTATTTTTACAAAAATTAACCCAGGAAATCTTGAAGAATTATTTCGATAGCCTTTCCAAAGGAATTGGAAACAAGGATTAGAGTTTTTTCATTACAAAAAATCCCTAGATACTTGATTAGCTCTAGCATGCATGCCTCTTGCCTCTTGCCTTTCCCTAAGGGATTATGTTCACAACTCAAATGGAAATGCTATGTAGGTTATAGTTATCCACTAGTAGTTGTAACTTAAATTACATTTTCAGCAGATCACCAGATCCTAGGGCAATGAAAAATCAAACCAATGAAGCACGCAGAGGGACTATAGTTGAGGTATAGCATACTTTTGAGAAATTTAGGGAGAATGGAGACCCTAGCTGAAGTAGGTGGTTCAGTTGCCAAAAATCTCTCTATTGCCTTGATAGTTATCCTCACAGGGAGCTTTTCCAAAACCGGATTGTTGTTAAAAAACTTAATAATTACCAAATATCAATGATCTTCAAGTCATAATGGAAAGTGTTGGAAATTAGAGTTTTTCGAGGAGAGACTTAAAAAGATCCAACTGGGGAGCAAGATTTTGTCAGGACTTACCCAAAATTGGCCAACAAACGCCCTTATACAAATTTGTGATAGTTCAATGACTCCTCCCCCACCCCAAAGCAAGGGGATTGGGTCAAAGGGGATAGTCACTGACAGTAATTTATTCCTAGCCTAGGGACAGCGCGTAGCAGAGAATCGGGGATCAGAACCAAATAAGCGTCACAAAATAGAAAGGAAAAAAGACAAATGACATCCTTATTGTTATTTACTCTCAATAGCAGCCTTAGAAAGTTTTCCTAAAAAAATATTCGGCCAGCATCTGGAATGCTAGGCATTGAGCTTGTAGCTTGCTTTATTCCGACAAAAGCCAAGATTCAACTAAATCAAATGGAAAAGGATATAATTTTTGAACCGTTGGAGTTCCGAAACTTGACCCTAAAGAATCGGATCTTTCGTTCTAATATCTCTGGTCGATTTGACAACTATGATGGTTCCGGTAACCAGGCACGAATCAATTGGGAAGAGAAATTTGCCCGAGGCGGCGTCGGTGCAATCGTCTCTTCCTTTACACCCGTCCAAATCCGAGGACGAATTTTACCTAACTATGCCACGATTGACCGGGATGATCGAATTCCTTTCTGGCGCAAGGTCGGGGAGAAAGTTCATGAATATGACTGTAAGTTTTTGATGCAACTGAGCCACTCTGGTCGTCAGCGGGATGTTGGTGGTGTGGAGAATTTGTATAATAAGGGTCTTAGTTCAACCAGTGAAACTGAGTCATTTCATGGGCTGGAGTGTCAGGCAATGACACGCAAGGAAATCAAGGAAATGATTCAGGCGTTCGCTGATGGTGCCAGACGAGCTCGTGAGGCAGGACTTGATGGGGTAGAACTGCACAGTGCCAATGGCTATCTGATTACCCAATTTCTGAGTTCAGGCATCAACGACCGCAAGGATGAGTATGGCGGTTCTCTGGAAAATCGAGCTCGTTTCTTACTGGAGATTATCCAGGCAATACGCAAAGAGGTAGGAAACGATTTTCACCTCCAGGCAAAAATCAGTGCAGTGGAATACAACGATGCTGTGATTCCTTGGGACAAGCCTGGGAATACCCTGGAAGACTCTATCCAAATCTGCAAGTGGGTGGAGGAAGCTGGAGCAGATGCCCTTCATGTACCAAATCCGCTTGACTGAGACTCTATTCAAAAAAATCAAAGTCCTTGCCTAGAGAGGATTTGATGATTTGTGTAACTACACTATGATAACCGGATTTGGGATCAATGGGTATTCCCTAGTTCCGTTGGTGTAACTTTTCTGTGTTGAGAGTCTTAACCCAAACTCATATTTATTGATCAATAATCCAATCACTCTGCGGCTCTATTCGTTTATCTCCATTCATCTGCTGCCGAAACTTAGATGTTTCTAGGTAAATATATTTTCTGGCTCTACTTTGGTTACCTAAAGGTCGGTGCTCGGCAATGCAATGCCACGGATTATAGGAGAGATTGCGAGCAAATGCGAGTTGAACTGGTGAATCGAATTTTTGAGCAGGGATACGCAGTGTTGCCACTTTGATGTAAGGAGACAGAGTTTCAGACCAGACCACTGAAGCATTTTCAATGGGCATCCGGTGAGGATCTGTTTGAAATTGCACCATGAAATCAAAACAGACCTCTCGTTCGTCCAATACCTTGACCATCGCTTCTCGGAGATAGTCATAGGACGGATTTTTAGGGATAGGGGTTTTCTCGTCAGTGCTGGGTTTAATGGAATATTGGACTGCTTTTCTTTCCCCATAGAGGTAAGGGACACAACTGAAATACCTCACTTCTAAAGGACTGGTATGGGCTTTGGCATAGAGCCCCTGCATGATTGCATCTAACAGATGAGAGTCAAAAGGATTCAGAAAATACCAGGCGGGGGTGTCGTTAAAAACCTGTCGTTGTAACTTGATATTTTCAATAATATTGGGGGTGGTAAAGGTAGGAGAACTGATCCCTGTGAAGTCTTGGGTCATCTTTTCATCATCAATAAGTTTTTCAGCTTCTACATCCATCAGTTTGATGCCAATGCTAAGAATGCCATTGTTGTATAAATCATGGGTTTCTAAAGGCCCAGGACCTGAAAACCGCACCCAAGCAGCATAGGTTCTGGTTTCTCGAAAGATGCCTACTCTTAACTCATCAGCTAAATCGGGAAGAACTTCAAAGGTTGCTTTAACAACTCCATAAGTTTTGGTATTGCCAGCTCGCTCAGCCACTTTTCCGGTGTAGTTTTTTTTCAAAAACTCAGTCATTTGCTGAGCAATCTCTCGGGTAATTTTTTCTTCATCCGGCAGGAGTTTTTCTTGAGCAATAGCCAGATGATCGTTTTTCCTACTTAGATTGATGATAAATTGGGTAACTGCTTGAATTTTTTTTTGAAACAAGCGGTCGAAGCTATCTCGAATAGCAGGATTCAATCGACGTGTGAAGTTAATTAATTTCACGGAAAGGGCGTTAACTATTTTTGGGATGCTCATGGCTCTCATCCTTCACAAAATCTGATTTTATGAATTAAGTTCTATTGCTTGGTCATTTTGAGCATTTACTCTGAAATCGATGCCAGATACCGGATAGCTTTGATGCCAGGTAATAAAAAGTAAGCGCCTCCCCGAACGACTACAAATTGCGGTAAATTTTTAATCCGTTTTCTAATCGGTTTTCCTGGAATTGTGAAAATATCGGTCTTTCCCATTTTTCCAGGGTGGCGATCGCCCACCAAAGGGTCTGTCTCCTCATAGAGACCGTTAAATTTTGGATTGTTGACCCAAGTATGCTGTATAAACTCAAACTGCCGATTGATATTGGCATTAATACAGATGAAATGGATGCCTCGCTCCCCTGGGTTGGGGTTATTGAGGATGGCTTCTGGATCAAACGATGGACTGATCGGTTCTCCATAGGTTCGACCCCGGCGGAGCAGCCGATGGGTTTTGTTGATGGCTATAGATCTCTCAGTGCCTGGAGCCGGGTCTAAGGAGTCTCGGGGGTTGGAGCGGCGGATATGGGCACCAAAGGGACACCGAAAACCCTGAGCATCTACATGGTGGTAAGCAAAATCATTCTTATCGATAACGTTCGGGTCATCTCGATCTGGGGACTGCACCAGGGAGGTACCGCTAGGCCAGCGACCAACCATTTTAGCGGCGAGTTTGAGACGCTCCTCAGGGTTACTGGAGCCGTCAGGATTTTGGGTGACTTCCTCTAGAAAACGCCAAAATTCCTCAACTTTTTGGCTCAGATGTCGGAAGACCAGGTAACTACCATTGCGACCCAGATCATGGAAGCCAAATTCACCAGACGGCAGAATATTGTGAGGATCGAGATCAGGTTTTACCCTGGGACTTTCTGTTAGCAAATTGTATTCATTGGTATAGCCTAGGATAAATTCTCCCGCTTTGATAGTATTATCGGGTGACCCGACCCGGTTAAGACCTTCAATAATAGGTTGACTAATCCCATCTTGAAAACCAAAGTGTTCTCGAAATCTCCCTGCTTCGTCTTTGAGGGTTAAAGTATCCAATTTCAGAATAAACTCAACCCCACCTTTGGGCAACTGATCGACCAGTGTGGTACAAAATTCATCCAATTGCTCATCATCAGTGGCATATAGGAGCAGGAGGATGTGCACTCTCGTCTGCTGCGGATTCGTTCCCCCCCAAACCCATAATTTCGGATCATTTTCACTGTCCTCATGATCGCCAAGAATACGACTGCGATTAGCTTCAGTCATGCCTTCCTTAAACTCTGTGGGGAAAGTGCTGAGGGTGCTTTGATGCAAACCTAAAGTGGTTAATCCTTCGTAAGTAAAGGCAATATTTAGGCAGAGATCGGAGGGGGGATCCTGGCTGGTTTGCACTCGATCTACCAAATTGCTCAGCCACTGTCTAGCTAGAGGGGCGTCCTGGATGTGTAGTAGGACATAGGCAGCAGCTTTGAGATTACCGCAGCCACTGGCGATAATGCTTTGAATATCCTGAAGTTCAAGGTGAGACATAGGGCTTCCTGGAGTACTCGTTAATAGGACATAGCAGCTATAAAAGAGGGGCAATTTAACTCAGAACCGAGACAGCCATGCTTGCTGTTGAGCAGTGTCTAAAGGTTGGAACAGTCCAGCTCGAATCTGGGCATTGTTGCTGATGTTGACCGCTGAAAGATTGGGATAGGCCGCATACCAAACCTGGCTGCGAATCTGATACTTGCGAAGGACAGCTTTATAAATTTGTTCATCTCTAGCACCACCCTTTACCAGCCAACTGGTTTTGGGATAATCCACCCCGTGACCAAAGATTATGTTTAATCCCCAGGCTAATTTGTTGATGAAGTCATTCATATAGTCTTCTAAGTTGAAATCGTAGTTGCTCATAAACAGCACCCGTCGGCCTTGATCAATCACCACCCAGCGGGCGAAGTGAATGGTGTCTACCCCATATAGATTGAGCAGAGGAACCGTTCCCAAATCACCGTTGTTAAAGACGTGACGAGTGGCAAAATTAGCCAGCCAAAGAATGACCCTCAGGGTGATGTAGCGGAACCAACCCGGTTTGACAAAACCCACCACACTGAATTGATTTTGACTAAAAAAGTCTTCATCTTGGGCAAGGTGAAGGCGATGAAACTGACTTAGTCTAAATTTTGGATCCTGCCTAGGATGAGGAGCTGTTTCCTCTTTCCAGCGCAAAATTGCAACGAATAGGGGGGAGATTGGCAAGAAGGCCAATCCTAGCAGCAGGATTAAGAACAAGCCAACGATCAGATGCAGCTTGTCTCGAATCTGCCACCCTAGATCGGGGGGTACTGCCGGAGTCAGAGCCCAGGAGAGGGAGGGATCTTGCTTCACAAAGTTCTGAATGGCCCGACGAACCGTATCCACATCGGAACCGTCAGCTCCTTGCTGGTGCTGGTAGCGATCTAGAAAGAGCTCGATCTTGTCGTGCAAGTCGGCTTCCTGGCGAACCTGTTGTACTGTGCGACCTATGGTGTTCACATAGAAGGTCTGAGTATTGACCCGGTGTTTCTGCAGGTAGGCGATCCGGCTGCTGACAGTGAGCCGCTGGGGGGAGGGATAGCCTTCGCAGTGGCTAAAAATTCGATCCAACCCATAACCACCCTGCTCCGCTAGTGAGCGCACATACTCCTTCAGAGGAGCTTCAAGGCAATTTGAGAAGGCCAGACTGGGCGGAATTGTGATGCCTAGTAGGGGATCTTTAACCGCCTCCAGGATGACAAACCTGGCGAAATGAACCTGCGGAAACTGAGCAAAGGGAATCAGGTCGTTATGCCCGACGTTTTGCTGGATGGACTGGAGCACTTCCCTCAGGCAGTCCATCTGGTCAGCCTTAATTGGAGCGATTACGGTGAGGGTTTCTTGGTAGGTCATACACCTGTACCGATAGGGGGATCTCTTCTCTAGTCAGGTTATTGGCCAGCCTAGAGACCATTTGGGCGATTAAAATTCCAGGGAGAAACACAACACCCGGGTTGTGTCCCAGTAGGTTTGACCCAGATAAAGACCAGGAGAAACCTCCCGAATTTCATCGCGAATTTTTTGGGCCACAAACGATGTTTTGGAATAGTCCAAAATCGTGGCTTCTCCCTGGGTGAACCAGCTCTCGCCGGGATCAACTTTGGCTTTGATCATCTGGATACTAAATAGGCTGACACGATTGAGTAAGAAGCCCTGATCTCGATAAAATACCTTCCCCTGCCAGGCTAATAACTTGACTAAGCCAGAGCAGATATTGCCTGTAGGCAGGCTTGTCAAAAATAAGACAGTGCCTTTCCCTTCTCCATTGGGGATGTCACCCATGGGACTGCGCTGATACAGCTGATCCAACTCGGCCGGAGATAATTTCTGAAGGTCTGCTGTCGTCATGGTCATCTCTAGAATCTTCCTTATTGGTGATTGAATGGGTTAGACAGGTATCGGTTTGTCGGTTTCAGAAACGGGGTGGGCTAAAGAAGCGAGTTTCTCTGAGAATTGCTATATCCTTGGTTGGAGTTCTGTGGTATCTCACCCCTAACTTTTAATTTAATACATTCATCCTGTTTATGGGGTGGTGTTGTTTTTCTGTGTTTAAAAACTTAATCAGAACGGCAACCCATGACTGACAATTTAAAAGCGAATGAATTTTGTCAATACGTCTACGGAGAAGTCGAACCGGTGTAGTGGGGAAAGCGAATGGTGGATTAATAATGCGAGTTAATACCGAGATTATGAACCGAATCCTAGCCGAAGAAAGCTGCTGCTCAAGGGATTGATAAACAGCACCCTGCCTTGCTAGTCCAAAACCTAAGCCCGGTGGCACACCACCAAGAAGCTCGAAATTCCCAAAGGTTTATTTTTAGAGTTTTTACCCCCTTACTCTCCTGAGTTACAGCCAGCAGAGCGGTTATGGCCTCTTCTAGATCAGGCGCTCATCAATCGGGTATTTGAGACGATAGAAGCATTGGAAGAAGCAATTTTCCAGCTTTGTCGTCAACTCATCAAGCAACCTCAAATACTTAGGAGGTTGACTCAATTCCATTGGTGGCCGTCATTGACAACTTGCATTGTCTAATTAAACGGATTCCATATTATTATAAATAACTTGGGTACAGCTCAGATTTTCGGCTCTCCTAGACTGATGATATTAAATTAGTAGTTTAATAGTAGTTTAAATGAAGCTTAACCCCTTAAATAGCAAGGGATTCAATAAACTAAAAATACATTGTCTTGATGCAGTCGCTCATGGTTTGAATTTACCGTAAGATAGGGTCGCCTTATTAAAAAATATTTAACCCTTTTCTGCATAACCTGCTAACTATAAAGGCTCCACTATCTAAGGTTTTGTCTCCGGGGGAAACCCCCAAGACCGCGCTGCATCGCTTTTATTAAAATTGCATTTTTAAATTACTCAAAGCCTTACTTATTAAGCCCTGAGCGCGATTATTTTATACTAATTTATCATCACCACACATAGGATAGCCACTTTTTGTTGCCAACCCTACAAGCTAAAAACTGGTATTTTATTTCTTTTCTACTCTCTTAAATAATTCAGTTCTCAGTAATTTTGTTTAAGCGATCGCAAATCCCTCTTAGTTTGGTTTGACTACACACTGGATCTCGTGGTGCTGGCAATTCTGTGTTGGGCCATGTGGGTAAATCAAAACAGGGACAACAGGTTGGTGGTATGCCAGCGGTTTTAATGGGTACAGGCATATCACAACGGGAACAAGGCAGTATATCCCACTTGGGTGTTAATAAATCCGCAATTGTTTCATCAGTTCCTTCCAGGTAACAATCACCAGTCTCTGGTGAAATAGCTAGCTGCCAAATCGTTTCAAATTCTTGGCTGTAGTGCTTGCCATTTGTTAATGATTGTGGCTGCATAGCTAAAAAACCATTGTGCATCACAACTTTTTTGCCTAACTGGAACCAGTAGGTGAGATAGCGTTTGACTTGTTGTTCAGATGCCATGGCTTTGTTAGTAGTTATTTGTTAGGAGTTATTTTTAATCCCCACTGCTGGTCTCTTCCCCCTCTTGCCATGGATTGGATTAGGTTTGAGGTGATTGGCCAACAGTACCATTATAGGGTAATGGTTGACCCAAAGTACTGAGATTAAGCACATGACCACCGGT
Source organism: Moorena sp. SIO3I8 (assembly GCF_010692325.1). Taxonomy (GTDB): domain Bacteria; phylum Cyanobacteriota; class Cyanobacteriia; order Cyanobacteriales; family Coleofasciculaceae; genus Moorena. The sequence goes on from NZ_JAAHHW010000011.1 coordinate 83,819, forward strand.
GACTAAGTAGACTGGGTTAGCCAAGTGCCCCAAATGACGCACCACATTTCCCAAGCGATCGCGAAACGCCCTACCCATAGGATAAGCTGGAACCACTCCCCAGCCAGCCTCTTCTGCAACAAAAATTACAGAACCTTTAACCTTGGTCAAACTATTCCATAAGCTTTGTAACGTTTGGTGCCAAACGGTATCATTCTGTTCTAGGCAATTGGCAACCCAGGTTCCTAGAGAATCGACTAGCAGGCAGTGATTGATGTCAGAATAGTTGGTAATTGTTGCTGCCAAGTCCAGTGGTACCAAAAGAGTTGTCCAGGAACTGGGGCGTCGCTGCTGATGTTTTTCAATCCGGGCCAGCCACTCTAGATCATCCGGGTTGGTTGTGGCAGTAGCGACGTATATTACCGATTTCCCAGTCTGCATCGCCAGGGTTTCTGCCCACTCGCTTTTGCCAGACCTGGATGGCCCGGTGACTAAAATTAAATTACTGGTAAATTTGGTACTGGTAAATTTGGTACTATTCAAGGCTATTGGGACTTATATTGCCATTGCGCGAAAATTAATAAAGCTTATAGTTCAATAATGGGCATCTTCCCCCTTGAAATCAACTATATTTACTCAAATCAGTCTTCATGAAATCAAAATTGCGACGGATCGAGACAACACTAAATCAGTTAGCAAAAGCTAGTGCCACTGATTCATCAAAACCATCCCCAGCTGTGGCTGATCAAACTAATCACCAACAAGCAGGTGTAGTAAGTCGTAGAAATAAAAAGGAACCTTCTTTCTCTATGGCAGTACAACCGTTCCCTACTCGCCAGGATGAACAGAAGATACCGACTCTGCCTAGATTGAAATACCCTAAACTGGGAAACCATCGCCATGGTGCTAACCCAGCTTTGGCCATGAATCTGTTGCAAGACATTGAGGGAATTGTTCTGGGTTGGCAGCAGGAACTGCACAAAATCCTCCGGCAAATTCAAGACCTATACTTAGAAGGACCAATTGTTGATGGCTGGTTAGAGTCTCAAGCGAGTCAACCCCAAGATGCCATAGGAACCGTAAGACTAGCCCATGGTGACCGGATGATGGACTATGTGGATGAAGGGGTTGAGGTATCGAATACTAATGTTACGTATCAATCTCCTCGTACTGGTTACCGTCTTTGTGGCTTGGATGAGCAGGGTCAATCTTGGTCAAGGTCTTGTCCAGCAGATCAGGTTCCCAGTGTGAGCATGGCAATCGCTCGTTATCAAAAACTGCGACAACTGTTAATTCGGAAAAAATACCTCGAAGATCGCCTCAGCCAACTAGCAGAAACATTAACTGTGATGCACTCTCAGCTGAATAGACCTTAATCAAAGCTGCTGATCGGACCGTCAATTTTTGCGATTGACCTTGGCCAAAAGGCCACGCTGCGCGAATGGTCACGCTTTCGGCAAAGCCGAAGCTTCCGCTAAAAGCGATTGACCGTAGGTCACGCTTTCGGCAAAGCCGACGCTGCGCGAACGCGATCGCACTCACTTAGGGTTTACTCAATTAGAGCCGATGCTTCCCAAGCTAAAAACTACCTGGAATCTCTCTAACAAAGCCCAAATGGGGTTCGATGCGACCTGTACTCATGCTCACCCAAGCTAGTCCTTCCGAAGTTCCGATCCACAACTTGTTACCAGTATTAGGAGCTAATGCCAGAATACGACTAGAGGGTAGCTTGCCTAGTTTAGCCAACACTTCTCCACTGTCTCGTTTAATTTTAAATAAGCCATTATCCGTACCAACCCAAACATTACCATCTAGATCAAACTGCACAGCAGTGACATTACGTCCTCTTAGGGGAGTTACAGACCTGAACACTTCGTAAGTGTCTGGGTTAATCACCAGTAAACTATTAGGAGTGCCAGCCCATAGCATTCCCTCCGGTCCTCGGGTCAAGGTTTGCACGGTGTTTCCTGGTAAATCCTTGATGCGAGCAATTACAAAAGCACTAGCAGTATCGACTCGCACTAGCCCTTCTAGAGTCCCCACCCACAGCTGACCCTCTTCATCTAGAGTCAAAGCATTGGCACTGACACCGGGTAATTTTTGTAACGTTGTCATCAACAATCCCTGGTCAGGGCTAATCAGAGCCAGACCGCGATCGCTTCCCACCCAAAGATAGCCACGAGTGTCAATCAACAGGGACAACACATTATTAGACGGTAAGGTAAAGTTTTGGGCATTAATTTCATTATTACGAGGGTCTATACGCAATAGTCCTTCATAGGTTCCTACCCAAATCCGCCCTACCCGGTCTTGAGTTATAGCACCAACAGTGTAATTGGGGAGACTGAGGCGAGTGCGGATTTTTCCAGTATTGGGGTCAATTCTAGTTAATCCTAGCCAAGAGCCCACCCAAAGCTCACCAGTAAAATCCGGTTGCAACGCAGACACCCGAAAATCCGCTGGCAGGGGCTGGGTTTCTTGCCTGAGGCGTTGATCAGGCAAAGGTCTAGTGGGCGGCGGAGGGTTTCCCCCGGAGGTGGGGGGGGATACCTCTTTATTTACCGAGTTAGTGGATAACTGTGTCTGAGCGATCGCTGTTGAAAAATATGATAAATAGTTGTTTGGCTCACTGTCTGGGATTGACACAGGTAAGATTTGCCCCAGCAGTGTAGCACTGACTACCAGGCCGATACGGTTAGTTAAGCATGCCATTATTTTCAGCATCTTGATTAAGTCTTTTGTTGATCAGGAATTACTGTCACAAGCCCCGCTGCCCAACCTTGTCAAGGAACCTATTATAGTCAATTTTATCGTTTTTGTTACAAAAATGTGATAAATATTTACATTTAGTGACGTTATAAGAGGAGCTGATACATTCCTAAAGAATATTTGAGGTTCAAGTGATCCAATTACCTGGTATATTTCAAAATGATTAAGAAATTCTGAATTGCCTTAGCGACTTGACCCACTAGCAACCCTGGACCAATCAGCGGAGCGGTCGGGTTAGTAAGTAAAGCTACAGGTAATCCCCAACATTAGCCACAAACAGGTGATTGTGGAATCGGTGTTGTGCCCTTCTTCAGGCTTAGAAAACAAGCCTAGATGGGTTGTTTGTTCTCTTAGCTAGGAGCAACACACAACACTAAGAAAAGAAAATCTATTCTAGCGATAGCAACATTCAGTAGTTCCTAAGGAAGCAACGCATGTCTTACTCATCAACCAGTACTCAGACAAAAGCTGGCTACGATGCCGGTGTAAAAGACTATAAATTAACCTATTATACGCCAGATTATACTCCAAAAGATACGGATATTTTGGCAGCGTTTCGCGTAACACCGCAGCCTGGTGTACCTCCGGAAGAAGCCGGTGCAGCGGTTGCAGCTGAGTCTTCTACGGGTACCTGGACAACAGTTTGGACTGACTTGCTGACTGACCTAGACCGTTACAAAGGTCGTTGCTACGACATCGAACCAGTACGTGGGGAAGACAACCAGTTCATCTGCTTTATTGCCTACCCACTGGATCTGTTTGAAGAAGGCTCAGTCACCAACATGCTGACCTCCATCGTGGGTAACGTGTTTGGTTTCAAAGCTCTGCGAGCACTGCGCTTAGAAGACTTGCGGATTCCCATTGCTTACCTCAAGACCTTCCAAGGACCTCCCCACGGAATTGTTGTAGAGCGGGACAAGCTGAATAAGTATGGTCGTCCTTTGCTTGGTTGTACCATTAAGCCCAAGCTAGGTCTATCCGCTAAGAACTACGGTCGTGCAGTATATGAGTGCTTGCGCGGTGGTCTGGACTTCACCAAAGACGACGAAAACATTAACTCCCAGCCCTTCATGCGCTGGCGCGATCGCTTCCTGTTCGTAGCAGAAGCAATCCACAAATCCCAAGCTGAAACTGGGGAAATCAAAGGTCACTACCTCAACGTCACTGCTCCCACCTGTGAGGAGATGATGAAGCGGGCTGAGTTTGCTAAGTCCCTGGACATGCCCATCATCATGCACGACTACCTCACTGGTGGCTTTACCGCCAACACCACTCTGGCTCGTTGGTGCCGTGATAATGGGGTTCTGCTGCACATCCACCGCGCTATGCACGCTGTGATTGACCGTCAGAAACACCACGGTATGCACTTCCGCGTCTTGGCTAAGTGCTTACGCATGTCCGGTGGTGACCACCTCCACTCCGGTACTGTAGTCGGTAAGCTTGAAGGTGAAAAAGGTATCACCATGGGCTTCGTTGACCTGATGCGGGAAGACCACATTGAGCAAGACCGCGAACGGGGTATTTACTTCACTCAAGACTGGGCTTCCATGCCTGGTGTAATGCCAGTGGCTTCTGGTGGTATTCACGTTTGGCACATGCCTGCGCTAGTAGAAATCTTTGGTGATGATTCCTGCCTACAATTCGGTGGTGGTACTCTAGGTCACCCATGGGGTAATGCTCCTGGTGCTACTGCAAACCGGGTAGCTCTAGAAGCTTGTATCCAAGCTCGTAACGAAGGTCGTAACCTGATGCGTGAAGGTGGTGACATTATCCGGGAAGCTGCTAAGTGGAGTCCTGAGTTGGCAGTTGCTTGCGAACTGTGGAAGGAAATCAAGTTCGAGTTCGAGGCAATGGATACCGTCTGATGCAGTTTGAGGTGTGAAGTTTGAAGTATGAAACGTCATACTTTAGACTTCATAACTTTTTCTAAAAGACTGGGTTCAACCATGGATTTAAAACGAGTTGCGAAAGATACAGCCAAGGTGCTGGCTAGCTATATGACCTATCAAGCACTGCGGACAGTGGTAAACCAGTTAAGAGAAACCGACCCTCCCCGAGCGCTTTGGCTACAGTCTTTTTCCTCACAACAAAGTATCCAAGATGGAGACGCTTATCTTGAGGAATTACTGCGGGCTAAACCTGAATTAGCGTTGCGGATTATGACTGTGCGGCAACATATCGCAGACGAAGTGGCCGAGTTCTTACCTGAAATGGTTTGCACCAGTATCCAGCAGTCGAATATAGAACATCGGCGTCAGCATCTTGAACGCATCACGCAATTCACTCTTCCAGATAACCCAACTAATTCTGAGCAGAAAACTGATTCGGACACCTAATTGGTTCAACCGAAGACGTTACCTGCTATCCCCCAAATTTCATACCTATACTTCAACAGAGAATCAAACAAAGAATCAAAATCTATGAAAACATTACCAAAAGAGCGTCGTTACGAAACCCTTTCCTACTTACCCCCCCTGAGTGACGCTCAGATTATGCGGCAAGTGGAGTACATCTTAGCGGAAGGTTACATCCCTGCGATTGAGTTCAACGAAACCTCTGAACCAGAGACTTACTACTGGACATTATGGAAACTGCCTTTGTTCAAGGCTACCTCACCTAAAGATGTGCTAGCTGAAGTGGATGAGTGTCGCTCTGAATACCGCGAGTGCTATATCCGAGTTGTAGGTTTTGATAACGTTAAGCAGTGCCAAGTTCTCAGCTTCATCATTCACAAGCCCAATGACGGTGTTAGCCGCAGCCGTTACTACTAAAGGCTAAGGCATTGATGCTTGCCTGAAATATTATTATTAGCCCCCCGAGCTTGATCGGGGGGCTGTCATAATAAGAATGGCAATTAACAATTAAGAATTGGCGATTTTTCTGGCGCTTACCCTGATTATCGATCTGGCATAGAACCTCTCATCACACCTCCAGGAAGAGAAATTATTGGCACTTGACCGGTAGGAACACTCTCAGGAGTAACTCCAGCAGAAGTAACGCTAGAGGAATCATCAGGATTGATGACAATACCAAGCATCCGGAATACTGTTTGGTTTTCGTCTGGTGATTCTGAAATTGCTCTGACAAAGTTGTTTCTGACATCCAAGGATTGGTTAGCAGTAAATTCTGTAGTTCCAACGTTGAAAGTAAACACAGAATCGGGCAACCCACCAATATGAGCCCCACCCATGGACGACGAAACGACAGGGTCCATAACATTAAAAGTAAAGTTTCCTAGAGCATCAAGCTGACCCGGAAAACTGATCATCATAGGTGCACGACCAGCAGAGACAAAACCTGGTGAAGAGCCCAGAATAGTTACACCACCAGCAGAGGTATTAACATTAAGAATGGCATCAGCATTGATACCTGGTCTTAAGGCAGTGCCAATTTGGGTATCTGTGCTTCCTCGATCAAGCAGAGGGTCACTGACTCCATTGAGAGCATTTTGTAAGAAAGCTTTGATTTTTCGGATATCCCGACGACAGTCTATGTCTATTATTCCTTCTGGTGGTTGTGATTGTTCTGTTTCAGAAGGGTTGGTTGAGTCAGCTTGAGCAACTCTATTGTTGGTACAAGTTCGGTTATTGCTGTGTACCTCGTCTGCTTTGACAATATTGCCCAAAGTACTATTGAAACCGTAAAAGCATATTCCGACTAAAAAAGCTTGTCGAATAAATTGCCAAGAATATTTGTGCAGTTTTAACATAAGCTATCCTGTTTTAGAAACGAAAAGTGGCACGGAGTACACCAATATAAATATCGTTGTTTTCTTCTATATGTCCAGGATCAGTAACCATAAAAAATCCTGGAGTAATATAGATATTGTTGCTAAATTTGTGGCGATAGAAAATTTCATAGTGAATTGAAGTGGCGTTATCTTCTCCTAAAAGTAAACCATTGCCGTTCTCTAATTTTAGAGGTTGACCAATGATTAAGCCTAGTAAACTTCCTTCTTGACCAAAAGGATCTGAAAAGGCTAAGGACAGCAAGTAAGTGCTGGCATTAGCAAAATCATCTGATGCCAAAGCATTAGTGAAGGTATATCCTCCCCAACCCGCAAAGGTAAGGTTATCAGTAAAACGCCACTGTAAACTACCGCCCACAGCATGGGTCTGAGTTTCTTGAAGCAGTAGACTAGAAGTATCAGCGTTAAAGCTACCTGCGAAAGTATTTAACTGACCATCATTGGCGTAGGCATTAATATAGTGTAGTCCAGCCGCTATGTTATTGCCTGGGGTAAACAATAATTGCACTCCTAAAGCACTATGATCTGGACTAATAAAACCCTCACTAGGGCTACTGCTATTCCGGGCTCCGTAAGCAACTTGTAAACGGAGTGGATCTGCTACAAACCAGTCTAAACCAACCCCCGCATCGAGAGCGCCAATTTTGAAAAGTGGACTGGCTTCGCCGAAACGAGAGATAGAACCTATACCCACATCCAAGAAGGGACTGTTAGCAGTAAGGACACTACCTAAACTAAAACCGACTGGTTTTATAGTAAAGACAACTCGGTCACTAATGGCAAAGCGGTATTCTAAGCTATCTAAAACCACATCATTATCGAGATCGTCTTGGTAAGACAGTAAGGCGGCAAAAGTATTGAGTACATTGGGGTTGGCAAAACCACCATCATCGAAATTACCGGAAGCTAAAACAATACGCAGACGATCTCTGCCTGTGAATGAAGCAACAGTTCCAATGCGGGCAAGATAATTAAGAACAGTGTTAGCATCTCCTGTGCCTGGTGGATTGCCTCCTTCAGCAGCAGCTAGGCCAAAAATAACTTCTCCTCCAAATTTGACAGTGGTGGAAAACTGATGCTCCTCTAGGAAAGCAACTCGACTGTCTAGGTTATCTACCCGTGTTTTTAGTTGGGCTAATTCTGGGTCAAATTGATTAGCTAATTGTTGTAATGTGGCTAAATCTTCTTCAGAAATACGATTAGCACTTTCAACCGCAACCAGTCTCTCAATCTGTTCCATACAGGCGTTCAAACCTGCGGCAAATTCATAGCGAGTTAAGGCTCGGTTGCCTTGAAAAGTCCTATCTTGGTATCCGGCAATACAACCATAGCGTTCTATTAAATTTCGTAGTGCTTCAAATGCCCAGTCCCCCGGTTGCACATCTTGGAGTTGGACAATATTGGTTACCTGAGTCATGGCTGTGCCATCAATTTCAGGTGATGGTTCCAGGGATGTTGATTGTTCTGGTAGTTCTGGAACTGTTGATGTGGCTTCGCTGAGTTGATCAACCCTGGGACTGACTGGGTTGGTTGTTGTTGTTGTATTAACACTCTCGATCTTGTCTAATAAGACTATACCCAGTTCTGCATCAAAATCCTTAAGCAGTCGTTCTAGTCTGGCTCGGTGATGTTGAATAACTGCGTCTTCTGATACGGCGCTATAAGTTTGGGCGATATGCTGTTGACAAGCACTTAAGATAGCAGCAAATTCAGAACGGGTTAAGGCTTCATTGTTTACAAAGGCGCTCTTGTCCGTGGTACAGCCAGAAAATTCAACTAGTTCTCTCAAGGCTTCGTAAGACCAGCTTCCAGGTTGTAAATTGTCGGTTAGTGCCCAGGTTTTGGGGGCAGTTAATAGCAATCCGGTTACTCCTGATAGGAAAAGGAGTAAGAGTTTTTGAGTTTTCATGGTCACTCCTGCACACTGAAAAAAGGTAAAATATCGGTTGATTCCAAACTTTATCTTTCTGTCTCCATAAATGATGGTGTTTTATTTTCAATTTCAGGACATAAGAATAAAATCTCATCAATATTCTCAATAACACCATCATTTTCTTTCCCCTCATCAATCAACTCCTGACTAGGTGGGTCAAAGTTTAAGTCTGATAGGCTGATAAGTGAATTGCCTTGACCAATGATATCAAGAAAGTGCTTAATTCTGATTCCTTGGCCCCCATCTTTTGGATTCTTTGTAATTCCTGCCGCATGAATACCTACTAAATAACCTTGCTCATTAAGTACAAGTCCACCGCTCATACCTTGGACTGTTGGATTTGTATAAGCAAAATCGTAGCCTCCATTTGGTTTAGGATCATACAACGACTTTACAGTACCAGAAGTAGATTTTATTATAATATCACCACTATCACGATTTTCTTGAAATTTAGGAATTGGAAAGCCAAAGACAAAAACTTTATCATCTTGTTGAATACTGTCTAAATTATCTATTGAGATGGTAAAGTAATTTCGCTTACTTGTAAACTTAATTATTGCTAAGTCAAAACCATCTATATAATCAGATTTTTCATAGTCATATTTTCCAAAGTATTTAAAATTTTGATCACATTTGGCTTGAGAGCCATTATAAGGTTTTTCAGGAATTATGTGAATCCCTTCTTGTTCTTTTCTTTTTATTTTTTTTGAGTCTCTAGCTATTAAGTGGTCACCACATTTTGGCTCTAGTACGTGAACATTAGTTAAAGCGTAATAAACATTATCTTGTTTGGCGATAATAACGCCTGAACCTATTCTGTCTTCTAGATATTTTTTGGTTGCTAAGTCTTTTAAAGAATCTTCCTTAGTCCGACCTAATACTGGAGCATGAAAAACCACCGTCATTTTTGCTATTGCTTCAATTTCATTTTGACTCAGTACTTTAGTTTGAGTCTGTGATAAACCTTTAAAATTAGGTATTAGTATTAAAAATAAAGCTGTAAAAAATCCTAGTAATATGAGCAAAAGTCTATAGAATTTCTTCATGGTTGTCCTCACACATTTATTGGTCTAAAACCTAGAAAGTAAATCTAAGTTAATCATCAGCTTCGACTGTTACTGTTGGTAAGTTGATTCCTTGTATACAGCGTTTTTCATAACTATGAGGTACACAAGATTTTTTACCTGTTACCTCTTCCCTGTTCCGAAGTCCCTAAAACCTAGGAGTTTGTACCTAACCCAATTGAAAACTGCTGTAAAAGAGTCGATAGTTGGGATAGAGCTTGGTTGAACTGATTGAGTTTTTATATCTGTAAGACTTCCAGATATTTTAGTTCCTTCTTGAAAAAGACTAATGGGAATTGCCCAACTCAAAGCATTCATTTTATGAAACAGTTCAGGAGAAGGATATGTGCCATCAGTCAAAGCAAATATCTCTATTCCTTGAATCGGATATTTTCCTCGACCATTCAGACCAATAACTTGACCTTTAGAGTCTAAAACAGGGCCGCCACTCATTCCTACTTCGACCTCATTAGTGTAACCCATTTTATAACCTTCAGGTAAAGATGGTTCTGACATTAACATTTCCAGTGTTCCTGTTGTTATATGAAATGCTTTTAAACCCCAATCAAAAGTTTCTATAGAGCCTTTTGAGTTGTAGATATAGTTAGGAAATCCTACGGCATAAACCTGTTCCCCAATCGTGATTTCAGAATTCCTTAAAACAGCAACCTCGTAGTCGATATCACTGATAAATTCTACTAAAGCTAGATCAATGCCCTTAAAATTAGAAAGAGTCTTCCGACGTGCTGGATGACTCTGACCATCTCCTGTTAAAATTGTATATTGTTGATCAGAACTGCCATCAGCTACATGAGCATTAGTTAAGACAGTATAAGTTTGTCCTTGACGCTTTATAATAATTCCAGAACCTGCTCCAAGCTTGGTGAAAATACGAACAGTTATTTGAAGAGCATTTTTTTGTATGGATTCGTCAATTGTTGAATCATAAATAGCCAATTTATCGGTAGGATTTTTAACCTCAGAAGTAACTTCTATTAATGAAGTGGAGTTAACATTGTCTAATTCTGCTAATTGACTTTCAATTGTTGCTCCTAACTTTAAATAAATAGGAGCATATCGCAAGGGAACATCTACTGATAACAAATCATCAGGAATATCAAATAGCTGTCTCAGAACTATCTTTGGATCTTGAGCAGATGGAATAACAAACAATAAATTACTACCGTCGCCTTTGCAAGTGTATTTAAAATCGTAAACCCAACAAATAACTTCTTTACCGTTGATAAAGTCAGTCGTCAGTAACAAGTCTGACATTTTCTTTCCATGATTAGCTACGATCAGGTTTAATCGTTTAGTAACTTCTTGGCACTGTTGTTGACTAGAAAAAGAGTCAGCAAAGACGCTAAAGTTCCAATGAATTAGATTATTAGTTTGTTTACCACTTGGGCTAACAGCAATAGTGGCATAACCTTTGTCTGAATTAATACACTCAAAATTGATTATGCTAGATACAGATTGCTTAGTTGAAGTCATCAAACTGGCTAGGGTAAGACTGGTAACTAGCAGTTTAAGACTGGTAACTAGCAGTTGAGTAAAAGACATAAGCATGAAAACTGGAATATTAGCAGAGATTGAACCAAACTCAACCGAAAGAGTGACTTTAGTTTAGTTCAACCCCTAGTCAAGACTTTTCCTATCTGAAATTTTTGTAGCCTTTCTACTTCCAAATATCATTACTAGGATTAGTAGTAGAATAGAACATTCTTTCTATCGCCACTCCAAGATTTAGAACTTTTTGCCCATTACTTTGGCGAAGCGGTGGTAGAGTCACGTCGGCAACATTCTGAAGACGATTATAGAGAACCTCAAGAGCTTTTCCTGCCTCGTTCAATTTTTCTGTTACCGAACGGTCTTCTCTTGAATTGTTAGGTAAAATAGTAACCAGGATGTCATCACCTTGACAGTCCCATTGAGGATTTTGAGTAACGCAAATTATAGGAAGATTATTATGCACACCAGGTTTTAGCATTATTTTCCTCATTTCATAGTTAAATTGAACATAGGCATCATCAAGCCTATGAGAAACTACTGCACAACGTTCTTTAGGTTGCCAGTCTGGCGCTATATCTATTTGCCAAGTAATCAGTGGTGGTGTTTTTTCTCCAGTTCCAACAGCAACAGCAATTGTTTCATACAGACCCGTATTTGAGTTGTACTCACATACAAATCTTGCTGTTCGAGTCTTAGCTAATACAGAAGTACCTGTTAGAGAAATAAAGCTAGAAAAGGCAAAACTAGCAAGCAAATATTTAGCAAAAAATTTTAGTTTCATGGTAAATTACTGATTCAAATAAAAAACACAAAACTTTTATTTGAAAGGATCAACAGGATTAGGAGACTGGATAGGACTGGTATTTAAAGTTAGAGACTCTTCTACAAAGTCTCCTAATCTAAATACATATGGATCACCAGGATTCTGAGGAATTGGAATTGGCAAAATATCTTGATATTCTTCCCCAAAAGTTAACAGTAGATTGCTGCCATCACTCATACAGCGCTGTTTCTCACTATTCACAACACAGAGGACATCCAAGCCATTACGACGACCATTAGTAAGATATAATTTTATTAATTGGTAGCCATTTTGAGCATAAAAGTTGTTGAGCCTATTGGTAACATGAAAACAGCGTTGCTCTGGTGTCCATGAATTCTGATAAAATCTGTAATCTCGCCAAACAAAAATAGGGGCTGTTTTTTGTCCACTAGCGATAGAAATAGCAATGGCTTCATAACTGTTATCGTTTTTGTTATAGTTACAGGCAAACCTTACAGTTGGAGGATTTACACTGACAACTTCGCCCTCAGAGGATGGAGAATTCGGTAAAATAACTCTACCCTTGCTATCCGTTAGCTTGAGAACAACTCGATAGTTTCCTTGGCTGTTATCAACTGAAGACACAAAGATTCTCCAAGTTCCTGTTTCAGCCGTATTATCATCCTTAAATTTTTCTCGCTTTCCTACTCCCTCCTGATCAATCGATTTCAGCAA
>NZ_JAAHHW010000110.1 GCF_010692325.1 Moorena sp. SIO3I8
TGCCTCTTCTAGGGTTGGGGCGCAGATAAGTCGGTCGTTGAGTTGCATAGTTAATTTGATGGGTGAACTTCCTTGACCTACGACCGCCGCCAACCGCTACAAACTATGGCGCTGGTGTCATGGCGCTGGTGTCTTTACTGAGACTGCTCAGTCAAGGATTTTTATTTTGTCTTGCCAGCGGTTGCGCGATGAAGCGAACGCGCCCCGCGTGGCCTACGGCCTCAGCTTCCGCGCTTGAGCGAACGCATATCCATGAACTGCTTAACCATCAAGACAAAACCCATAAAGATACTGGTAACCTTGGGTTTTGTAGAGGGATGTTACGGACAAATCCCACAAATCCAGAAATAATATGCACATAACTTGTATAAAGGTATATAATAAATAGATGTTACAGCAAAATAATCTTTAATCCTTATATGACATAGCTTTTGGCTTTCAGAGGTTGCCAGGGATACTGGGACTTTAACCATTTGGGCTTAGGGGCAAATAATTAGGCATTGCTGACCTAGCTTGGCAATTGTCCGATGGGATTGTCCGATGGGATTGTCCGATCAGGTACCCTGGCTTATCTAACGTTCTGTTTAAGGTATTCTAACTACTTTACCAGCTTGGAGCTTACTGATTTACTTACTGATTTAAGTTCCCTTGACTGGGTTTTTGAGGCAAAGTAGACACCCTAGGGGTTCTACCGTATAGCCGGTCTAAAACCCGCTTAACCGAGATCCGTTTCCACTGCTGACCACGCTTGGTTGTATAGCCATGCTGATTGAGCCAGTTAGCGATTTGTTGTAATGACTTGCCCGATTTATGGTGACGGCGAATTAACTCAATTACATGCTGTTCTTGGGGATCATCCACCAACTCACCATTTAGGGCCCGTTGACCGAAGGCCGGTGAACCATAACCTGCATAGCCACCCATAGTTGCCTTCGCTTGTCTACCTTGGTTTAGCCTTTCGATCAGGCTATCCCATTCCAATTTCTCAGCAGCCATAACTTAATGCATCAAGCAACTTCATAACAACCATGGTAAACCAAACTATAGCCTTAGCCATCCTGGTTATTACAGCTATTACAACCGATTAACCGCCCTTCTTTATTAAAGGAAGATAAAAGGGGTAACCATGTTGAGTGTTATTGACTTTTTACCCTTTACCGTTGACTATTAGTTTGTGGTAGTTTTTCAAAATTTAAGGAATATATCATGAGTACAGTTGCTTACATCAAAGACAGTGAATTTAAGTCAGTTTTAACCTCTGAAGTTCCAGTCGTCGTTGATTTTACAGCCCCTTGGTGTGGGCCATGTCGTAAAATTGCTCCTTTAATGGATAAACTGGCTGAAGACTACAAAGATCGGGTTAAGGTCGTAAAAATCGATATTGATGCCGACAAAGCTACTGCCAAAAATTACAGTATTCGTAGTATTCCTGCTGTGCTGATTTTTAAGGGCGGTGAGGTGGTAGAAACTATTGTAGGAATTGCTCCCTATGATAAATTTACTGCCGCACTTGAACAGCAACTTTAGGTTTAATTAAAAACAGAAAAATTAAAAAAACTTTCTGAATTATGAGTTTAATTCTGACTTATTTCCTTCAAGCAATGACATCTAAATGAGGAGAATCGGCAATGGAGACAACTCAATCAGTCCGATGTCCCAACTGTGGTAATATGGCTCAACGTCACTACTTAATCGGTTCTCAAGCATCACATTATGCTTGTGCTGGAGACCAGGTCACCAAAACTGAATGCCCAGGTTGTGACTATTTAATGGTAATCTGTTCTGTGAGCGGTAATGTGATTGAAGCTTACGCACCAGGTAGACAAGTTATGGCTAATTCGGACAAATTTACCGAAGTAGTGCAGGGAGAAAGTCCTGCTCTTATAGAAGTAGGGATTAATCGCCGCAACAGGTTAGTGGCTAGTAGAAAATATCAATTAACTACTGTAGGGTAAAACAGGTAAGCTATCAGCTAATAGCTGATAGCTTATGGCAAAAGGGGACTGGGCTCTATATTTTTTATATGATTTCAATAATAGACAGTTGAAAGGCACAACAGCTGAAAGGCACAACAGCTTATCGAGTATACTGCTGAATTTTGGCTTGAGCTCTGGGATAGGCGGAGGTACCTTCAGGAATTTGTTTCAAATAATCCAAAGCCTTAGTGTAGTTGTTCAAAACAGCTTGATTATCAGCCATCTTTAATAGATAGTTAGCCCTAATTTCCTGCTTAGCGGTATAGTCAACAATTTTTTCCTGAGCCTTAGGATAGGCATCGGTATGTTTAGGAATTTTTTTCAAATATACCAATGCACCGGTAAAGTCTTGCTGAGCGGCTCGATTGTAAGCCTGCTGAAGAAGGAAGTTTGCTTTTATGTTTCGCTTTTGAGTGTACTCCGGAATTTTTTGTTGAATTGTAGCGTAGGCTTTTGTTCCCTTTGGGATTTGTTTAAATGTGTTGAGTGCACCAGTAAAGTCTCTCTCGATAGCCTGGTTGTAAGCCTGCTGTAGTAACTGGTAAGCTTCCTTCTCAAGATTAGCTTGAGATTGGCTGACCATAGGTTCTATTTGCTGTTGCCAGAAGACAATATTAGGAATCTGACTAGCTTGCTCAATTACCTCTACCCATTTCTGTTGCTCAAAGGCAGTTTTTATCTGGGGAAATAGGGCTTTGGCATCTTGCCAATCTTTTTTCCACTGAGCGATCGCATTTTGAGCATCTTGATAGTTTTCACTATCTGCGGGAATAGATTTTACCAGCTTCAGTGCTGCGTCTAAATCCCCTTCCTGGTACTTTTGCTCAGCTTGTGCTAGCTTAGCTTCTGCCTGGTTGCCACCCCATGAGAACAAGTAGCCTCCAGCTACTACTAATAAGGCTACAGATGTGGAAACTCCCATGGCGGTGAGATTAAGTCCACTAGACTTTCTGGTAGGAATAGTAGGCATAGAGGGATAATAAATTTCCTCTGTTTCCTCTGTTTCCTCTGTTGGAAGAGTCTCTGGTTCAATTGGCTCACCCAGAGTATCCTCAGTTGTTTCCTCTGTTTCCTCTGTTGGAAGAGTCTCTGGTTCAATTGGCTCACCCAGAGTATCCTCAGTTTTTTGTTTGTAGGGGTTTGGGGATGTTGGTGGTGCTGAAGACATTGATAAGTTTATAGATGATTTAGAACTAGTTAAGGAATGGAGTGCCTCCAAAACCTGATCAGCAGACTGGTAACGGTCTTTGAAGTAATAGCGCACCATCTGCTGAATAATGCCAGCGAAATCTTTAGTGACTGTGGCGTAGTCCTGCCAAAGGGCTTCTCCGGTTAATGGGTCTTCTTCTAGGTGTATGGGTTTGAGTCCTGTGAGTGCCTCAATGGCAATCATCCCTACAGCATATAGGTCACTACAGGGACGAGGTTTACCGAGAATTTGCTCTGTTGGTATATACCCGAATGCCCCCAAAGCCGCTATGGCACTAAATTGAACACCAACTAATGGTGTCCGTACCTGCTTAATACCGCTAAAGTCAGTTAAAACTAATTTGCTATCCTCTGATCGTCTGATCAGATTGTCTGGCTTGATATCACCATGAATCACCCCTTGACCATGGACAAATGCCAAAATCTCTAAAACCTCTTGTAGCAGATTGATTACCCTGCTTTCACTCCAGGGTTGATTGAGTTCCTCACTCAGGGGTCGTCCAGGGATGAAATCTTGAACTATGTAGAAGCTATGGTCAATTTCTAGGCAATCTAAAATTTTGGCAACTTGGTCATGCTGACAGATAATCTCCAAAATTTTAGTTTCACGATGAAATATATCTTTTGCAGCTTGCCAGGAGTCAGGGTCATCAGTAACAGGACGGAATTGTCTAACAATACATTCGGGATTTCTGGGTCGGTAAGTGTCTAGCGCAATACAAGTTTGACCCCAGCTGACACGGTTAAGGATTTCAATAACTTGATAACGTCCATTGATTAACTGTTCTGGTCCTGCTCCTGGGCTAAACGCTAATCTAGACATACGCTTTTTACTAACCGCTTACGTTGATGTTTCCTGTGAAAGTGTTGATGCTGCTTCAGAGCAAGGAGAGCAATAGGCCGAAGGTGCCGAAGAATGGAAGAATGGAAGAATAAAGTATTTCTGATCTCCGTGATCTGAGCTATCTCCCGTATCTGCCCGTCAGACTAGATACTATTGAGCAGATTAAACAGCCCTAGGGGGGGACACAGAGTAGAGACGGTAGAATTTGCCAATAGTTTCAGATCAGCCATCACGAATGCCTCAGATCCGTTAGAGACTCCTCAAGAAAAGTCACACTTAATGTATTCTTCAGCTATCAGCTGCTCGATCCGGATGCTCAGAAACAACCTCTGTGCAAAGGGCTGATGGGATAATGGATTAATGGGATAATGGGGTGATATGTAGTATTCTTTTTTCGATGTTATATTGCTGTTTGCCCTTTTGCCTTTATGCTGGAGAAGGGGCGATAGTAACATAAGCATGACCATTCATCAAAAACAATCAATCCAAATTGCTGTTGTTGGAGACATTCATCAACTGTGGGAAGCGGAAGATGCTATAGCTCTTGAGCAGTTGGGTGTGGATCTGGTCTTATTTGTCGGGGATTTCGGCAATGAGGCGGTGGATATAGTCCAGATGATTGCTGCTATTGACCTACCCAAGGCGGTGATTATGGGAAACCATGATGCTTGGTATACTGCCTCGGAATGGGGAAGGAAAAAGTCTCCTTATGACCATGAAGTAGAAGATAGGGTACAGCAACAGTTGGACTTACTGGGGTCAACCCATGTGGGTTATGGTTACCTTGACTTCCCAGATTTAAATCTCTCTGTAGTTGGCGCTCGCCCTTACAGTTGGGGCGGGCAGAGTTGGCGCAATAAGAAGTTTTACAGGGAACAGTATGGCATTAATAGCTTTTCTGAATCCGTTGAACGCATTTTA
Source organism: Moorena sp. SIO3I8 (assembly GCF_010692325.1). Lineage (GTDB taxonomy): Bacteria > Cyanobacteriota > Cyanobacteriia > Cyanobacteriales > Coleofasciculaceae > Moorena. The sequence continues at coordinate 4,951 of NZ_JAAHHW010000110.1, forward strand.
GCAGCAGTGCGTAGTGCGGCTTACGAAACGGTAATCTTGATCGGTCATAATGGTCCGACGGGACTAGGTGAGCAAGCAGAAGCTCCCTGTGGGAAAGATTGGTATCCTGCTGGTGGTGATCATGGGGACCCGGATTTGGAAGATGCGATCGCAAAAACCTATTCCTTGGGTAAAAACATTCCCTTAGTCACCTTTGGTCATATGCACCACATCCTAAAGCACACCAAAGACCGACTACGAACCATGATTGTTACTAGTCCGGAAGGGACTGTATATTTAAATGCAGCCAGTGTCCCTCGAATTATCGAAACCGATACAGACCGATTGCGGAATTTTTCGATAGTGTCTCTCAAAGGCGGTATAGTGGATCAAGTCTCCCTGGTCTGGGTGGGTAAGGATTACTCAGTGGTATCTGAAGAATTGCTTTACCAGGCTTCTGAAGCGTTGCTGGTATAAAACAAAGTTTTTAACTGGCTAGAAATAGTCGCCATCCGAGCCCACGGATTGTTAATATAGATTTGCCTGGAGAGGTGGCAGAGTGGTCGATTGCACTCGACTTGAAATCGAGCGAGCCGAAAGGCTCCGGGAGTTCGAATCTCCCCCTCTCCGTTTTATATTTTATATTTGTTAACAGTTGAGACTTGAGGGTTGACGGTCAACCCTCAAATTTTTTTTCTTGATGCAAAGGGCGAGTCAGAAAGTAGGTTTAAGTTCATGTAGGGTGGGCAGTGCATCAGACAGATAATGAAGCTTGCAAAGCACGTTGGTAGGCACTGCCCACCCTACGATTCATGACAATGGTGCAAGATCTCAGTTCACGTAGGTTTAGTTTGCTCCATTGCCCATAAATCCCATTACTAGGCTGTCCGGAGCCAGGAAATGACTCAAATGATAAGCTCGCTCTTCAGTCTTGAGCAAGATTTTCTCATAGAGATAGCGGGTGGCTCGATCGCCCAGGCTTTCTGCTTGAGCGGCTTGACTGCGTACTAACTGAATGATTGACTGCTCAGCTGCCAAGTCATGCTCTACCATCTGGCGAGAGTTGTAAACTCCATCAGATTCAGGAGTGAAGCAGCACAATTCAGCTAATTTGGCAAAACTAGTAGCTGGAATTCCTCCTAGTCCATTCAAACGCTCTCCTAAGTCATGGACATGATCTTGAGCATCGTCGTAGCTTTCTTCAAAGAACTTATGCAAGGAGTAAAACTCTGCTCCTTCCACAACAAAGTGGTGTTTTTGATATTGCAGGTACAACCCTTGGAAGCTGGCTAAAGCAATGTTTAATCCTTCACAAACTGGGGTGGTAACGTTTTTTTCCAGCAAAATTGGATTGTCAGCAATTTCACCAAAGGAGCGTAGTAGACCCTGAGTTGTAGACATAATAGTGTTCTCCTATCGTTTTCATTAAGTGTAGCTTATTGCCAGGCTTTTATGTAGGCTAACACATATCATTTTATTTAACCTAGACTCTCAAAGGTCCCTAATAACACAATTTTTAACTTCTTCAGAACCTCTGTTGACGATAATTTGTGATAGATTAGTTGAGAGATATTTTCTATTAGTCACGACTCCGTGAACGGGATTTGTCTTGGTTAAATCGGATTAAACCCAGCACATTGCCAAGATTCAGTCCACAAAAATGGCCATTTTTAAGGTTGATTAAAGAAAAACAGTTTTCCTAGAGGTAAATAACTATGTCTAAGTTGAAAGAGCCAGTCTCAGAGTTTAGTGTAGTAGGACAGTTATTAGACTTTGTCATTAAGGATGGCTATAAAATCAAGTACTTAAGAATTACTGTTTCAGATATCGAATATTGGATTAAGTTATCTAAACCTCTCAGAGAGAACTTAGATCCAGCCATTATCCCTGGGGCGTGGATTGAGGTGAGTGGCACCAGTAAACTAAAGCTCAAAACTGGAAAACTTAAACTGAAAGCCTATGAGGTGAACCTTGCTGCTCCCCCCCACCAGCAGCCAACAACTGTTTTGGTTCCCAAAACTCCCACCCGCAAAGCGAGCATTTTAGTTTGTCAGAAATCCAGTTGTCGGAAACGGGGGGGTCAAGCGGTCTGTAATGCGATCGCATCGAGTTTAAAGGACCATGGTTTAGAAGACCAAGTCAAGATTAAAGAAACTGGCTGCCTCAAACAGTGCAAACATGGCCCTAACCTAGTGATGATGCCAGACAAAGCTCGCTACAGCCAAGTGGCTCCCCAGCAAATTCCCACCCTGATCGAACGACACTTTGTCGGAAGTTAGCTCATCAGTGGACTTCCGTGATGATGCACCAAATACCAAGAGCCAGCCATAAGCTCAAACATATTGGTTGCTATGGATTCTGCCTCAATCCTTCTACCCTTGCTCACTTGCAACACTTTTTCTAGCACAACAACGTAGGCAATAGTTTCCCTGACTTCAGTAGCAATAATCTCTGGTTCAATTTCCAGGTATTGGGTATTCTTGAATATCATTTCCCAAGATGAGCTAATCTCCCGCCAACCTTTGATTACATCACGTCCGGGGTGAATACAAAGACTACCAGTGCCTTGAGACCAGACCTTACTCATGGCTTCAATGTCCTTTTTCTCAAAAGCTCTATAAAACGCTGTGTTGGCGGCTAATACGTCTGTGCGATCGCTACTCATAGTTTTTTGTTGAGTTTCACAATTGTGAATAGCTTTAATTATATATAGTTAAATCGAATTAATCACATCTAAGCAGTCAGTGGTCAGCCGTCAGCCGTCAGCCGTCAGCCGTCAGCCGTCAGCCGTCAGCCGTCAGCCGTCAGCCGTCAGCCGTTGGCACCTCAAGTATCGTGGCACAGGCTTCGACGCTGTGACCTAACCCATAGCGCATAAGCTGTTCAAGTACCGTGCGCTATGGGCATAAACTCATAGCTAATAGCTGACCGCTGATAGCTGATAGCTGATAGCTGATAGCTGATAGCTGAAAGCTGAAAGCTGATAGCTGATTGCTTACGGATTGCGCTCTTGGAGCCGTATCATAAATATGGGTGAGATTATGTTAATGGTGGCATGGAAACAATTTGGGAACTCGATTTTTACTCCCGCCCAATTTTGGACGAAAATCAGAAGAAACTTTGGGAAGTCTTAATATGCGAGAGTCCTTTGGACATAAACCTCTCACCTGAGACACTGTTTCAATACGCCAGTTGGTGTCCCAACCAGCAGGTGAATTCAATTTGGTTGGGGCAGGCTTTGGCAGATGCGATCGCAAAAGCTCAACAGCCACCAACCAAGATTCGCTTCTTTCGGCGTCAGATGAACAATATGATTACCAAAGCCTGTAATGAGCTGAATATTCCAGCTCAACCCAGCCGTCGCACCTATGCTTTGGAGCGATGGTTAAAACAAAGGATAGAGGACTTTTATCCCAATCAACCGGGCTATGACCCCGCAGCCGCTGCTTCCTCATTTGTCCGTTATCAATCCCCCATCCCGAAACCATTACCCGATGCCTTGCAGGGACAGAAGTGGGCAGTTGTAAGTCTACAAGCCGCTGCCTTTGAGGAAATGAATGAGTGGGAGATTGACTTTGGTGAAGCTTTCCCGGTCTCGATCATGGACATTGCCCCAGAAACGCCCATTCCCGGTCTGATTATATTTTCCCAACGAGCTAAACCCCTAGCGGCATGGATGTCAGGTTTGGAGCTATCCTTTGTCAGACTTGACACTAGCGATGATACGCCAAAGTTCTTACTGGAAACTGGTGCCAATGATAGCTGGATTATCGCTAACCTGACCAAACCCCAAATTCTGGCAGAGGCAAAAAGCTTTGAAGAAGCAAAGCAGAAAGCTAATCTAGTTCATTTTCTGGCCGTACAATCGAGTCCAACTTCAGAACGGTTTGCTGGATTTTGGCTATGCCGGGAGTTATAAGACAAGGCAAAAGGCAAAAGGCAACAGGCAAAAGGCAACAGGCAACAGGCAACAGGCAGAAGGCAGAAGGCAGAAGCTAAAAATAAATTGTGAGTAATTTTTCTTACCTACTCCCTACTCCCTACTCCCTACTCCCTACTCCCTACTCCCTACTCCCTACTCCCTACTCCCTACTCCCTACTCCCTACTCCCTACTCCCTATTCCCTTTGCTATATGAGTGCTGAAACTATACCCCAAGAGCTGCAAGCTGAACAACTGTTAGACTTAGCAGCTAAATCAGGAGCGACTAGTGCAGAGGTTTATCAGTCGCGGACGCTTTCTCGTCCTGTGTTTTTTGAAGCGAATCGGCTCAAACAAATCGAAAGTAGTCAATCGGAAGGCACAGCGCTACGGTTATGGCGAGACGGACGTCCGGGACTAGCAGTGGGCTATGGAGCAGTGGCAGCCCAAGATTTAGTAGACCGGGCAATGGCCATGACTGCACTCAATGAACCGGAATCCATAGAACTGGCTGATGGTCCTAGCGCTAACTATTCCGACTCACCAGAAACTATACCGATAGAAGAACTAGTAGCAATCGGCTCGGATGCGATCGCATTAATTCGCGATGCCTACCCAGAAGTATTGTGTACCGCTGAGTGGGAATGGGAGTCAGAAACCACTAGCCTAATTAACTCCGAAGGATTACATTGCTCTTACACTGACACAATCCTCAGTTATTTCCTGGGGCTTGAATGGGTTAGGGGTGAAGACTTTTTAAGTGTCGGTGATGGTACAGAAATTCGATTAAGCCCATCTGAGCCCAAGGAAACCCTAAACACTAACAAAGTCCTAGAGCAAATTTTACAACGCCTCAACTGGGCAACGGAAAATGTCTCTACTCCGAGTGGTCGTGTGCCAATTTTGTTGACGTCTAAAGCAGCGGATTTGCTATGGGGCACTGTGGAAGCAGCCTTAAATGGAAAACGGGTACTTGAAAAAGCGACCCCCTGGAGTGATAGTCTAGGTCAGGTGGTTACCTCAAAAAACCTGACCCTGTTTCAACAACCCAATCCTGAATTTCCCTACAGTTGCCCCTTTGATGATGAAGGCACCCCTACCCAATCCCTAGTATTTATCAGTGAAGGGCAATTGCAACAGTTTTTTTGCGATCGCACTACCGGTCGCTTACTGGGAACTGGCACAACAGGCAATGGATTTCGCCCTAGCCTAGGCAGCTACCCAACCCCTGATCTAGTCAACTTACTGATTAAACCAGGCCAAGGGTCACTCAATGACTTAATTCGACAATTAGACCAAGGATTAGTCATAGACCAGATTCTCGGCGGTAGTGCTGGCATCTCCGGTGACTTTTCCGTCAATGTTGAGTTAGGGTATCGAGTCCAACAAGGCAATATTATTGGTAGAGTCAAAGACACCATGGTAGCTGGGAATGTCTACAATACCCTTAAACAGTTAGTAGTACTAGGTGATGATGCTGACTGGCAGGATAGCATCTATACACCCTCTCTAATTGTGGAAGGACTATCGGTAACCTCTAGTCATTAGTGGGTTAGTTGTAACTAGAGAAATTATCCTGGTATTTAGAAAGTACCTAGGAATAATCACTAATGAAAATTAACCAATGATCAATCAATGATCAATCCCATTACCCAATGGCTGATCCCCAAAAGAAGTCTTGCCCTTGCCGAAGCCTGTCTGATTGGATTGGTCTCAGGACTCTCAGCAGTATTACTCAAACACAGTATTGGCTGGTTAGGGAGTTGGCGGCTTCAAGCATCTCTGATCCTACCCCCTAGCTTTGCCCTACCTGCTTTTGGACTCTGCTTAGGATTACTGTGCGGATTCCTGATTGAGTTTCTAGCATCAGAGGCAACAGGTAGTGGCGTACCTCAGATTAAAGGTGCCCTTGCTCGGTTTCCTATCGCGATGAATTTACGGGTGGCTGCGGTCAAGTTGGTCAGTACGATCCTATCTCTGGCGGGGGGAATGACCATGGGACGGCAAGGCCCAACGGTTCATATTGGAGCAGCTTTGGCAGCTCAATTGACTCGTTGGGTACCCACCTCTCCTGATCACCGACGTCAAATGATTGCTGCTGGGGCTGGGGCTGGATTAGCCGCTGGGTTTAATGCTCCCCTGGCTAGTGTAGCCTTTATCTTTGAGGAACTGTTACCAGATTTATCTAGTATAACTCTGGGTAGTGCTATTATAGCATCCTTTATTGGTGCGGTGGTTTCCCGGCTCTTGGGTGGAGGTACCCTAGAGCTGAATCTGAAACTAAGCAACTTTTCCAGCACCTTTGACGCTCGTGAGATTCCCTTCTATTTATTGTTGGGGGTGTTGGCTGGATTGCTAGCAGCTTTGTTTAATCAGGGAATTCTGGCCAGTCTGAATTTTTACGACCGCCTTAAGCTCAGATTACCATTGCGGATTGGTATAGCTGGGATGCTTGGTGGGTGTATTGTAGCACTGCTACCGGAGCAGTTCCATAACAACAGTGGTTTGCGGGAGTTGTTGCTCAGTGGTAATGTCGGCTGGAAATTTACCAGTCTCGCTTTTGTAGTCTACTTCTTACTAACCATAATTGCCTATGGTTCTGGAGCACCAGGGGGGTTGTTTCATCCGTCCCTAGTTTTGGGTTCCGCATTAGGCTATTTAGTCGGTATCGGTGAGTATCATGTGCTCGAATTAGGTTATCCGATTACCTACGCCTTGGCAGGGATGGGAGCATTTTTTAGTGCGGTTTCCAAGGTACCGATCACAGCGATTGTGATCGTGTTTGAGATGACAACGGACTTTAATTTAGTCCTACCGTTAATGATCACCTGTGTGGTTTCCTACCTAGTTGCCGATCAATTAGCCAAAGGGTCTCTCTATCAACGTTTGTTGGAGAGGAAAGGCTACAGCTTGCCTCAAGTAAAGGTGGATAAAAGAACCTTAGCTGGTTTGAAAGCATCTGACATTATGCAGCGCCGGGTAGAAACCCTAGGGAGTCAGATGACCTTAGAGCAAGCCATTCAGACCTTTAGTAACTCTAGTCATCGCGGCTTTCCAGTAGTTGCTCAGGGTAAATTGGTCGGGATAATTACTCAAGAAGATATTGCCAAAAATCGAGACCAACTGCCTGGAAACACCCCTATAAAAGAGGTGATGACTCCACAACCGATAACAGTTAGACACAATGATACCTTAAGCCACGTTCTCTACATTCTTAATCGTTATAAACTCAATCGGTTACCTGTTATAGAAAGCAGAAAGTTAGTTGGAATCATTACCTTTAGTGATATTATTCGTGCCGAAGCTAACCAACTTAGTGGGGAAAAAGAGCAACTAGGACCAAGTCCTGATCCCTCCTATGGCGTCTATTATACTCGCGCTCCAGCTACCGGCAGTGGACGGATGTTGGTTCCCTTAGCTAATCCCCAATCAGCACCAGTATTGTTGGAAATAGCTGCTGCTATTGGCCGCGATCGCGACTATGAAATCGAGTGTTTGCAGGTAATACCCATCTCTCGCAGCAATAGTCCTGCTCAGACAGCAGTTGATACTACCAAAAGTCGCAGATTGCTAAGGCAAGCGGAAAGGCTAGGGCGACGCTTGGAAATGCCAGTTCACACCCAAATCCGGATATCCCACGATACCGCTCAAGCAATTCTAGAAACCATTAAACAACGACATATTAATCTAATTTTGATGGGATGGAAAGGAGCACCATCTAATAGTCCTAATCAGATTTTTGGTAATATTATCGATACCTTGATTCGACAAGCTCCCTGTGATTTAGTCTTGCTAAAATTACCCCAAGGCAAGGAAGTAGCAGAAGATGTTAAATCTGCTAAGTACGGTTCACTAGCTAAGACCTGGAAGCGTTGGTTAATCCCCATTGCTGGTGGACCCAATTCCAGGCGTGCCCTACAATTAATTCCGATACTAGCAACCCTTGCTAAAGCAGAGCAAATCGTAGTAACTCAGGTTTTTAACCCTCAAGCTGGGGAACCTGTAATGACTAGCTTGGAAAAAGCTACCTATTTCCTCAAACAGCAACTCAAAGGTATTAGTAATGTGGTATCAATTCCGATCCGTTCCTATTCTGTTTCTGATGCTTTAATTCGTTTAGCCAAGGCTCAAAAGCATGATGTAGTGGTGATAGGAGCTAGTCGAGAGGGATTATTGCAGCAGGCGATCCATGGCAATATTCCAGAAGCGATCGCACGGGGTGTTGATAGTACTGTGATTTTGGTTAGGGAAGCGCTTCATTAATTAGGGAATCGGGAGTCGGGAGTCGGGAGTCGGGAGTCGGGAGTCGGGAATCGCGTAGGGTGCGTTAGGGGCGGGCTTGAACTAATTTTATGTCTCTTCGGGTCTGGTTGGAACAGCCCGCCCCGTAACGCACCACTGGGTCAAACTATCAGCTATCAGCTTATGCGCTACGCGCACGCTACGCGAACAACTAAAGGCTGATTGCTGACCGCTGACCGCTGACCACTAACCGCTAAAAACTGACATTTTATAATTCTATGTTCCAATTTCAGCTATCAATTAAACCAGTAACCATGCTAACCAGTGAATTGTAACTAATTATTACAAAATCTACAAATTGCCTTGACTTTTTTTTGTTTTAGGTTGACAATAAAAGTACCCAATGGTTATACTATAATCATGAAAAAAAAGCCGCGCTTTCTGCCGACCAAGCGCCAAGCGCGGCTTTCTACCCAATTACAATTGAGGTAATTCTATAATAATGCCAAAAAAACGATTTGTTTACCATCCCATCGATTACCACGAAGCGATAGAGCGTCTTGAGCAGCTTGCACAGCTTGAACAGAGGGAGTCTCAGGAGGAAAATTCCTATCCCTATCCCATCACCGAGCGCGAGCAAATCCTAATCCGACTGTACAGTTACTGGGAATTGGGTATGACACCGCAACGGTTCTACCAGAAGTGGGACTTGACGAGGGAAGATATGGCCTTAATCTGCTCCTGTTCCTTTCAAACCGTTAACGGCTGGTTTAGCACCAGTCGTCGCTGTTACCCTCCCACTGCTGGTCACTTGCGCCATCTGGCCATCATGGATTTCTTGCTTGAAGATTTTGAAACAATTCCTAAACCCTTATTGGAGCGATTGTGCTCGAAGGGAGAATGAAGAATGTAGAACGTAGAATTTAGAATGAAAAATGAAGAATGCAGAATGGTGAATGAAGAATGAAGAATTAAGAATGAAGAAAACATAATTATACATTCTACGTTCCCAATTCTAAATTTTCAATTCCCAATTCCCAATTATAAATTTCAAATTCTAAATTCTACATTCTATAGCAATTCTGTTTCCCATGAGGTACCAATGGCTCCCCCTAAATCCCCCTTAAAAAGGGGGACTTTGAGGTTGCTCACTGTACCTCATACATGCAATAAACGCTATAAATTATACATTCCCAATTCTAACTTCTAACTTCTAACTTCTAACTTCTAACTTCTAAAATATGCTTTTCCCCTTGCCCGATAAATACATTGACCTGCTCACGGATTTCGGATTTAAGCGCGTCTTTGGCACTGAGCCCAACAAAGCACTGTTGATCGATTTCTTGAATACGCTGTTGCCTCCCCACCATCAGATTCAGGATGTCACTATTAAGAATCCCGAGTTTTTGGGTAACACTTTAGTGGATAGAAGAGCGATTTTCGATATTTATTGTCAGAGCACAACCGGTGAACGCTTTATTGTGGAAATGCAAAAGGCAAAACAAAATTTCTTCAAAGACCGCAGTGTTTACTATGCCACTTTCCCTATGCAAGAAAAGGTGCAACAGAGAGATTGGAATTATCAGCTAACCGCAGTCTACACCGTTGGTATTCTGGATTTTATTTTTAATGACCATAAGCACGATTCAGAACTGTTGCATGTGGTAGAGTTAAAAAACCAGCGGTGTGAAGTGTTCTACGATAAGTTGAAATTCATCTATGTGGAGCTACCGAAATTTACTAAATCTGTTGATCAACTAGAAACCCATTTTGACAAGTGGTTGTTTTTATTCAGGCATCTTGCCCAATGTAATGCTCCCCCTGAACCCTTGCAAGAGGATGTGTTTACCCAGCTGTTTGAAGTAGCCGAAATTGCCAACTTCTCCTCTGAGGAGCAAGCCCTGTATCAGGATAGCCTCAAAGTCTACCGGGATATGTATAGTGTTAATCAAACCTTGATTCAGGAAAGTCTCGAACAAGGTAGACAACAAGGTATAGAACAGGTTGCTAAACAGATGAAGGCAGCAGGATTACCCCTGAAGGATATTGCTCAATATACGGGGTTGAGTGTGGATGAGATTAATCAGTTGTCGTAAGAATGCACCCCCCGTAACGAACCACTGTATCTATTCTTTTCTTAATTTTTCTAATTGGTCCTTAGCAAACTTCCGCAGTTTAGGATCAGGGTCATGCTCTGCTCTATTCTGCAATAATGATCGGGTTTGGGAATGGTTAGGATAGTATTCGAGGATGGCCTTAAGGGCTACTTGTCGAGGATTTTCATACCAGCTTTCCTTACGCTCAAAGGGGTCATGGAGAGTGCGATCGCATAAAAATTCCCATAACCAAGGCTGGTCGTGCCAACCTTGAGCTAATTGTTCAATTGCTTCACTTCGCACCATCGAATCAGTATCAGAGCGAGCCCATTTTTGAAGTAGGCGTAAAGCATCTGGGTGGTCTGGCCAACCTTGAGCTAAGTTTACAATTGCTGTACTTCGCACCTGCCAATCTTGATCACAACGAGCCGATTCTTGAAGTAGAGCTAAGGTATCTCGGTCGTCTTTGTAACCTTGAGCTAACTGTTCAATTGCTTTACGTCGCACCATCGAATCACTATCAGAGCGAGCCCATTTTTGAAGTAGGGGTAAAGTATCTGGGTGATCTTTGTAACCTTGAGCTAACTGTTGAATTGCTCTAAGTCGCACCATCGAATCACTATCACAGCGAGCCCATTCTTTAAGTAAGGGTAAGGTATCTTGGTGGTCTTTGTAACCTTGAGCTAACTGTTGAATTGCTGTAACTCGCACCATCGAATCACTATCAGAGCGAGCGGATTTTTGAAGTAGAGCTAAGGTATCTAGTTGGTCTTTGTAACCTTGAGCTAACAGTAAAATTGCTGTAACTCGCACCCTCCAATCAGTATCAGAGCGAGCCCATTTTTGAAGTAGAGCTAAGGTATTTCCATGGTCTGGCCAATGGGTGGCTACTGCTATCACAGTTTTAGTAAGAATATCACTATCATTGAATCTTGTGCTATTTTGGCCATCATCAATAAAGTCTTTGAAGCAATTCAGTAATTCAGTATCCGTTGATTTAATCTCATATCGATTCCTAACCTCAGACAAACAATCCCCTGCCAGAAATAAATTATTAAACTTATATCCTTCTCCATCTTGTGCCATCAAATAGTCAATAATCTCTCCAGCTTTCTTATAATCAATCATTCCCACAATCAACTGCAGCACTTCACGCCAAGATTCATCCTTGTAGTGCTTACCAAATACCTCAGTTTTCAACTGTTCTAGGGAAATCTCCTGTTTTTTCTCAAATTTCCTGACAAATTCCCAAGCACAGAAATATTCCAAAAATGTCCGATGCACAAAAGCGTAATAATCAGCTCCCATGAAACACAAGATAAAATTGCGGGTGCGCAACTGATTAATCATGACCTTAGCCACCGCTCTCGGGTCATTAACATCCCGTAATTTCAACTCCTCTTTGATAATCCGTTCTAAATCTTCCCCACTAATCAGATTTCCCGCTAATCCTGCTTGATTGCCCTGCATGAAATCTGCTAGTTTGGCTAGTATCTGTTGCTTATCTTTATAATCAATCGTCTTCGGGTCAACACGATTATCTTCTAGTAATGCTCGTTCCACATCCCATTGATGGAGCAGTAATCGAGAGGATTGGTTATAGAGTTCAGAGCGGTCACGAGGCAATTCTTGATTGCGATTCAGGATTGCCATCATGGTTAGTAATAGGGGATTTACCGCCAGTTGTCGAATCGGGGAGGATGTCTCAATTGCTTTTTGTAAGCGCTCCCGTTTCCTAACTTTATCGGCTTGATCAGTAAAGGTTAATTCATGCCACTTCTCAATAAAGGTTTGGATTTGTTCCGACTCCAAGTCTTGGAGCATAACATGACGAAATTCAGCATCCCGTAGCCGTTGGGGTTTATAACCAATTACCCGAGATGTCACAATTACTCGTACCTTAGGATACTTATTCGTAAAGCGATGAATATCAGTAATAACATCTTCTCGTTTGCCTGGCTCAAAGACTTCATCCAAGCCATCAAACATCACTAATCCCTTACCATCTTTTAACTGCTGATCAAGGTGATGTTGATTCAGATGACATATCGATCCACTGCTTTGATTGCAGAATTCCAAGAAGTTATTACATTGTCCACTATCGCGATTCCGGATATAGGTGCGTAATTCAATCAGTAAGGGAATTAGTAGAAAACTCTCAGTAGTTAGATCGGTTCTTGCCCACTCCAATGCTAAATACTTGAGCAACGTAGATTTACCAGAGCCTGGGTCTCCTAAAACCACCAAATACCGATAGTCTTGAGAGTCCTTAATCACATCCAATACCGATTTAATTGGCTGTTGATAATAACGCTCTTTAGCTCGTTTCAACTCTTCTTTGTCATTTTCCTTGTCTAGTTGACCACTCTCTCGCAGTTTTTGATAATCATCCTTAGGCAGTTCATGAATCGCCTCCGGCATCAGGTCATGAACCTCTCGCACATTTTGGTGGATAAATATCTTCCAAAGTTTTAGCTCGTTATAGGCACAGCCACTAGTATCTAAACTATCTAATTTGAGATTACCATAGCTCTCTAGGAGTGCTTCTTGATATTCCCTTAAGTCAAAATCTGGGGTAATTCCTGCTTTCGTGTTTTCTGCGATCGCTTCCAAGTGTTGGGAATCCCGGATAGGCCGTAAATCATCGGATTCCTGAATAATCGTTTTTACTTCCTTGACATACCGTTTCCCAATATAGTGCCAATCAAATCCTTCCGGTAATGGTAATAAGTCAAGCTCAATCCAAGTCTTATCTAATTTTTCGGTATCTATTCGTTTACAGCCATACTTGAAGGCACTGCCCAGGATAGCTTTAATGGATTTATGTTTAATATACTGCTTGAGGGGTTTAGTATACTGTTTTACGTCTTGCTTAGATAAATCAGCATCTTCTAATTCTTCTTCCACTAAAGCCATAAATTCTTTTAAGGCTTTACCAAAAAGTTTTTTCTGGGTATTCTGATCCGATAGTCCGGTATACTCTTTGATAGACTCTTTGAAAAACTCTTTAGTGTAGTCTTCTAGAGCCTCTTTTGCCAACGGACCAATTACTTCCTTGGCGAGATAGCCACCGGCACTAGAAAGTCCCCAAATTGCTAACCAATCCAGCATCATATTGGTAATTGTTTTTTGCTTTATCTATCATTATAGATCCGTTTTAATTTGGGTCAATGGGAGCAGGGAATCGGGAGTCGGGAATCGGGAGTCGGGAATCGGGAGTCGGGAGTCGGGAGTCGGGAGTCGGGAATCGGGAGTCGGGAATCGGGAGTCGGAACAGCGTTTTTCATAAGTATGAGGTACACAGGATTTTTTTCCTGTTCCCTGATCCGAAGTTCCCTGATCCGAAGTTCCCTGATCCGAAGTTCCCTACTCCCTACTCCCTGTTCCCTACTCCCTACTCCCTTGCTAAAATCAAAGTCATCAGTCGGAAAAATTGAGGTAATTTCATGTCACTTGCCAAACCCTCATTTAAAAAAGTTATTCTCCCTCATCCGGCCAAAGAAACCCTGCCCACCATGTATGATTTACCCAGTGAAGATCCGGAGGAGCCGGGTTTGCCTGACGAATTTCATATTTGGCAGCCACAACTGTGTAGTGAGACCTTTCGTCCTCCCAATTATCAGAGCGAAAGGGTGTTTGTGGCCAGTGACTTAAACTTATATTATGACCCCAACCATACCGCTTGGTACAAACGACCGGATTGGTTTGCGGTAGTAGGGATTTCCCGACTCTACCAAGGACGAGAGCTTAGAATGAGTTATGTGATCTGGCAAGAAGAGGTCAGACCAATTGTGGCGATAGAGTTGCTCTCTGCCAGCACCAGAGATCAAGACCTTGGTTACAGTGAACGAACGGGAAAACCACCCACCAAATGGGAAGTGTACGAGCAGATTTTAGCTATTCCCTACTATGTCACCTTCGACCGAGTCAGCAATGAATTGCGAATTTTTAAGTTAGATGGCAGGAGCTATCAGCTCCAAACCATAGACAATGCCCAATTTTGGATCCCTGAGTTGCAATTGGGTATAGGGCTATGGCTTGGTCAATATCGAGGCTTGAATCGGTTGTGGCTACGTTGGTATGATCAAGATGGGAATTGGATTCCCACTGAGGCTGAACGAACCGAACTTCAACGGCAACGAGCCGAACTTGAACGGCAACGAGCTGAACATGAACGCCAACAGAAGGAACTGGCTCAACAACGAGCTGAACAACTAGCAGAACGGTTACGACAGATGGGTATTAATCCCGATGAAATTTAACCCCTGTCTGAGTTTTTCTGAAAGCTATCAGCTTATGCGCTACGCGCACGCTACGCGAACAGCGAACAGCGATTAGCGCTACGCGCACGCTACACCGAACAGCTAAAGGCTGACCGCTGACCGCTGACCGCTGACCGCTCAAGGATTATTGGGGATGTGATCGATTTGGGCGTAGCCACTGAAAACTAGCTTTTTCCCTTGGGTCTCTAGACGATTGATGCGCATAGTAACACCATCCAGGTTGAAGCGGTCTAGATCCACCATATTGTTCAAGATATCATCCAGGGCTACTGTCAAAGTTCTAGATATCTCTTGTAACGACTCTGGTATTTCATTAGGTTGAAACTGGGAGTCTTTAAACAAAATCCGCCGTCGTCGCTCTACTCCGATGGTAGATGTCATACTAATCGGTACTATGCCGTAATTAGGTAGGTCAGCCTTAGCAAATAACCGTAGACCATTGTTCGGTTGCAGCTGCACTTGCACCTCAGTAAAGGAAACCGGAGCACCACCAGATAGTGCGGTTAACCCTGGTGTAGAAAGGTTTTCCAGCCGCTTTCTAACTAGTTGTGCTTTAAAGGATTGGTTGATGTCAGCTTCAGTAAGAATAACTTGAGCGATCGCTTGAGTAGGTTGTTTCAGAGAAATCTTACCCTGAAGCACTGAGCTGAAATCCAGAGAGACAGCATCGGTTTCAAAGGACATCTCCTCTGTCCGGAATTCCCGACGAATCACTAAACCACGGCCACTCATTTTGAAACTATCGATGCTACCTTGTAGCAATTTGCTAGAGGGAAAGCAGCGCACAGAAACATCTACCGATTCGCTTGTGGTAAACAGGTGGCGAATGGTCTTGCTGGCGACAGTATTCAGCAGCTGTTCACCCCAGTCGGTGCCAGAATTATTTGTACCGGTGAAGCCACCTAACATAACCATCTTGCATCCTGCGAGAGTTACTTCTATATTTGTAACAAAATGTGAAGAACTCAGCAATCGATCCTAGGGATGAAGGTTATTTGGTTATTCCCCATTGACATCCAGTCTCAGATAGGTTAGGGGGTTATTCACCTTTGGCATCCACTTTAGGGTAGGTTATTTGCTTGCTTATCAGTTAATCATTAATCAGCTGTAGTATCTCAAACCTGTTAGCTCCAGAGGTCTCGGTTGTGGGGCTTTGGTTGTAGGGCTAAAGGGGTCAGAACCCAGTCTCAACCTTTATAGCATTTGTCATAGTTATCAGATCCATTCAATTTTCTTATCCCGTCTTGATGCAGTCGCTAAATACAACAAACCTACCCCTGTCAACTGCTCCCTACTCCCTACTCCCTGCTCCCTGTTCCCATTAACCCACCGGCGTAAGTAGCTGACCCAATTAAGAACTGCTTTATAATCCTTGACCTAATTGTTTACTTTCGTAAAATGTAACTTAGTATAGTTAAGGCTTTATAATACTTGTAAAGGTTAGTCAAGAGCAAAAATTAAGCTAACGTTGCGGTCTGTAACGTAATTAATGGGATTTTTCGCATGAGTATCACCAATTCTCATTTACCGATTACCCCTTACTAAACTCAGTTACAGCAAAGACTCCAGGTCAATACAGCAACCAGAGCTTTTTTTGTTCTCCTACTTTGTCAGCACCCCGCTCGCCCATAGACGAGGCCATAACACCAATAGTTAATCCCACACCTCCGAAAGCGGGTAGGACCTAGGGCTAATCTTGCCCGAATAGCTAAAAAACTCCGTTAAAAACTTCTAGGTATACGATTATGAGCGATAGCACTGCAATCAATGAAAACGTTACCGCAGTTCAGCTAGCAGAAGCTCCAGAACAGGAAACCTCTGCCTTGGATGCAATTGCCCCTTTACCTGGAAACCGTCCCATTGCTCCTAGTGACCTTAATATTAGTGAAACACAAAGCATAATGGGACATCGACCAATTGATGCCAGTAATCTCCAGGTATTAGAAACTATATCTGTAATGGGAGACCGCCCCATCACCTCTAGCAACATTGAGGTACTCGGTATCATGAAGGTGTCTGGGGAGCGACCAATTGCTGCTAGTAATCTTCATCTTGATGAAATAGAGTACATCATGGGCAAGCGTCCCATCGCCCCAAATGATATTGATGCTGATCCACAGCTGATGGGTTATTTAGATTAAATTCAATCACCCGTCGATAAGCGCGATCGCGTAGCGTAGCCCTTCGGGCTAATCGCTCTGAGCAATTGTTTGTTCCAAAATTCCCCTGTTTTGAAACAGGGGAATTTTGGGTGTTTAGTAATAATGGAATGATTTGAATAGTTTTGTGGAACGCAATTTTTAAATTAAGAATTAAGAATTAAGAATTAAGAATTAAGAATTAAGAATTAAGAATTAAGAATTAAGAATTAAGAATTAAGAATTAAGAATTAAGAATTAAGAATTAAGAATTAAGAATTAAGAATTAAG